>JBJXDX010000060.1:0-50421 GCA_046154585.1 Hyphomicrobiaceae bacterium
GTGATCCATCACCTGCAAGAGGATATTGAACAGGTCGGGATGCGCCTTTTCGATCTCGTCCAACAGCAGCACGGAATGGGGATGCTGGTCGATGCCATCCGTCAGCAACCCGCCTTGATCGAAGCCGACATAGCCCGGAGGCGCGCCGATGAGACGGCTCACCGTATGCTTCTCCATATACTCCGACATGTCGAAACGCAGCAGTTCGATGCCCATCAGCGCTGCAAGCTGCTTGGCAACCTCGGTCTTGCCGACACCGGTCGGGCCTGAGAACAGATAGGATCCGATCGGCTTCTCCGGCTCGCGCAAGCCCGCACGCGCCAGCTTGATCGCCGAAGACAGCGCCGTGATCGCCTGATCCTGGCCGAACACGAGCCGCTTCAGATCCTTCTCGAGGTTGGCCATCACATCGGCGTCGGATTTCGATACCGTCTTTGGCGGAATACGCGCCATGGTGGCAACGGTCGCCTCGACTTCCTTGACCGTGATCTTCTTCTTCCGTTTGGCTTCCGGCACGAGCATCTGCGAGGCGCCCGTCTCGTCGATCACGTCGATAGCCTTGTCGGGCAGCTTGCGGTCATGGATGTACTTGGCCGACAGCTCGACCGAGGCCTTGATCGCCTCGTTGGTGTACTTGAGCTTGTGGAACTCCTCGAAATAAGGCTTGAGGCCCTTCATGATCTCGATGGAGTCCTCAATCGAGGGCTCTTTCACATCGATCTTCTGGAAACGGCGAACGAGCGCGCGATCCTTCTCGAAGTGCTGCCTGTACTCCTTGTAGGTCGTGGAACCAATGCAGCGCACGGTGCCCGACTGCAGCGCAGGCTTCAGCAGATTGGACGCATCCATGGCGCCGCCGGAGGTCGCCCCTGCGCCGATCACCGTATGGATTTCGTCGATGAAGAGAATGGCACCCGGATAGTTCTCGATCTCCTTCATCACCGCCTTGAGGCGTTCCTCGAAATCGCCGCGATAGCGCGTGCCGGCCAGCAGCGCGCCCATATCGAGCGAGAAGATTGTCGAGTCGCGCAGGACCTCCGGTACCTCGCCGCGGATGATCTTCCGGGCCAAGCCTTCAGCAATCGCGGTCTTACCGACGCCGGGATCGCCGACGAACAGCGGGTTGTTCTTCTGGCGGCGGCACAGCACCTGGATCGTGCGCAGCACCTCGCTCTCGCGTCCGATCAGCGGATCGATGCGGCCGTCGCGCGCCTTCTTGTTGAGGTTGACGCAATACGTGTTGAGCGCATCGGCACTTTGCTTTTTCTCGCCTGCTGCGCCCTCGTTGTTGCCGTTGCCTTCCTCATCGACGCCACGCACAGGCCGGGGCTCAGTCATGCCGGGTCTCTTGGCAATGCCGTGGCTGACGTACTGAACCGCGTCGAAGCGCGTCATATCTTGCTCTTGCAGGAAGAACGCGGCGTGGCTTTCCCGCTCGGCGAAGATCGCAATCAGGATGTTGGCGCCGGTAACCTCTTCACGCCCTGAAGACTGAACATGGACGACGGCGCGATGTACGACGCGCTGAAACCCGGTGGTGGGCGCCGCTTCCGTATGGCCCTTGATGACGAGCCCCAGAAGCTCCTGGTCGAGATAGTCTGTAATACGGCGCCGCAGCGCGTCGACTTCAACATTGCAGGCGCGCATGACCGCAGCGGCATCCCTGTCGTCTAGGAGCGACAACAGCAGATGCTCGAGCGTCGCGTACTCATGATTGCGTTCGTTCGCATACTCGAGAGCGCGATGCAGGGCAGCTTCCAGGCTTTTTGAGAAGGATGGCACGTGTCTGACCTATTCCTTTTCCATGGTGCACTGCAGCGGATGTTGATTCTGACGCGCGAAGTCCATCACTTGGGCCACCTTCGTCTCGGCGATCTCGTAAGTGAAGACACCGCAGACACCGACACCCTTGTGATGCACATGCAGCATGATACGCGTTGCCTCTTCGCGACCCTTGTTGAAGAATCGCTCGAGCACGTGCACCACGAACTCCATGGGCGTGTAGTCATCATTTAGCAGCAGTACCTTGTAGAGACTTGGCCGCTTCGTCTTCGGCCGGGTTTTCGTCACCAGCCCCGTCTTGCCCTCGTCGTCTCCCCGTGAGCCGTTCTTGCCAGCCATCAAATTAGGTTCATCGTAGTCAGCCATGGGCTCCCTGCCCCGTTACGCGATGCGTTGCTCAAGTCGTCGCCGATTGCCAATGCCGAGCGTCCTCATATTAGCGAGTGCAACGGTGACGGCAAACGCGCAGTCGTCCCTACCCACTGAGCAAACAGTTCGCACGCGCCCACCGCAAAGCCCGACCACATGTGGGCTCGCTTTGGGATAAAAAAAAGGCCCGGCTGTCGTGCCGGGCCCGCTTGGTCGAAGATAACCGCGATTGGCGCATCAGCGCCCATTCTGCATCGCACGCTCTACGGGCCGATAAGCTTCCTTGGCCAATTCGGCGTACATACCGCCGATCTTGGTGAGCTGATGCATGTACTCATCGTAGGCGCGCTTGGCATAGGTGGTCTGAATCTCCATCACTTGCTCGATGGAGCGCGAGGAGACCAGCTTCTCAAACGTCGCGGAGCTGTCCTCGAAGGAGCGCTTCGTATAGTCCGTCATCTCGGCGGCAATGGCCTGCCAGCCCTTGTTCCACTCGCCAAACGCCTTCATCGCGGCGTCAACATTGGTTTGGCCGAGTTTCTGGAAGTCTTCGAAAGGCTTCATCTCAAACGGTTTCATCATGGCGTTGGCTCCTGGGGACGCGGTTTCGTGGGGCTTCTGAAGATGCAGGCGGCACGAGTACCGCCCCAATACTTAGGTGCATCGCACAAATTGTCAACGCTTCTTTCGCTGCGCTGCAGCATGAAATTACTTAACCATGTCACTTTACCAGACCCAAAGCCTCTCCGGTTACCTTAGCGGACGACGAGAAACGACGAGCTTCAGGTGGTACGCCCAAAGGTCGCCCAAAAGGCATGGGCCTATGGCCGCTGGGGCTCCAACGACGAGCCGAACAGCCTCATCGAGGCTGCGAAAGGCGCGTCCGATTGAATGAGTGAACGGGAAGCGTTGGGTTGGACGGTAATGACGTTGAGGGATGATGCGCGTCCGGCGAGAGTACCGGGCGCCCGCGGCTTTTTGGCGATTTTGGCGGTCTGTGCAGCGCTCAGCGCGCTCATGGCAGCGCCCGGTCAGTCTTTGGCGGGCGGACGGCACGCCGCGCTGATCATCGACGCCAATACCGGCCGGGTGCTGCACGCTCAATTTGCCGACGAGTCGCGGTATCCCGCATCGCTCGCCAAGATGATGACCCTGTATATCGTGTTCGAGCAGCTCCAGCAGGGCCGCTTGGCGCCGTCGACCCGCATAAAGATTTCCGAGAGTGCGGCCAGCACGCCGCCCTCCAGGCTGGATCTGGATGCCGGCAGCGAAATCACCGTCGGCGATGCCGTCAAGGCGCTCATCACTAAATCCGCTAACGACGTGGCGGTAGCTGTCGCCGAGCATATTTCCGGCTCAACAGAGAAATTCGCGGGCCTGATGACGCAAAAAGCCCGCGCCCTCGGCATGGGGTCAACGGTCTTCAGAAACCCCCACGGCCTTCCGGACGCGAGCCAGGTGACCACCGCACGCGATATGGTGACGCTGGCGCTGCGGCTGAGCGATCATTTCCCGCGCTACTATTCCCTGTTTGCGACCCAGACCTTCGCCTACAACGGCGCGCTATACCGGAACCACAACACCCTTCTCGGCCGGTTCGAAGGAACGGACGGCATAAAGACCGGCTACACCTCGGCATCAGGCTTCAATCTGGTGTCTTCCGTCCGGCGAGACGGAAAACACGTCATTGGCGCCATCTTCGGCGGCTCGACGGCCGCGTCTCGTAATGCTCACATGAAGACGCTGCTGACTCGCGCGCTCCACAACGCCTCCGAAGAGAAGACGCGCCGCCCGGCTCTAATTGCCAAAGCGACGCCCGAAGAACGCCCGGTACCGCGCCCGATCGCCGCTCGCAGGGATCAGGCTGCAAGGGCCGTGGTTGCAGCTGCCGCAAGCGAAGCGCCCATCGGCCAGCAGCAGCATGCCCGGTCAACAAGCAGAGATGTGCCGACACGTTCACCCGAGCCGCGCGAACAAACGCAATCCACTGACGCTGGCGGATCGGCCGGACCGCGTGTGGTTCCCACGCCGCCCATTCAGATCGCTCGTGTTCGATCCGTTTCGGTCGTTCCTCGCACCCGCAGCCAGGACGTGCAACACGGCATGGCGAGGCTATCCGAAATCCGCATGGCGGACGCAGGAAATGCAAGAGTTCAGCCCATGACCGCAAGCGATACGGACACCGGTCCGCTCCGCGGCGCCACGGCTTCCGGCCTGGACCGGCAGGCTGAACGGCTAGCGCTCGGTCAGCTTGCGCTGGCCGCGACGCAATGGACACCACCGGCGCACACACCGCAGGCGGACAAGCAGACACAAACAACCGGATTCGTCGGTTTCGCCGTGCAGGTTGGCGCCTACAGCTCTGAATCCGAGGCGCGTCGCCAGCTGCAAACCGCGCAAGCCCGCGCAGCTTCCGTGCTCGAAGGACGGTCCCCGCTGACCCAGCGGATCGAAAACTCAGGCAAGCATTATTATCGGGCCAGATTCTCCGGCTTCAACTCGCACGAGGCCGCGTCGGCCTGCTCCCAACTGAAGCGCCAGCAGATCGACTGTCTGGTCGCAAAAATGGAGTAGCGCTGGCGGCGGATCATCTCTTCCCGGCGCACTTGCCAGGTTCCAGGAAAATAATCTCCTTGAGACTGCCGCGAATGGCGAACTCGCCGTAGTCGATGAACAGCCGCCGAGAAACTCCATTCTCGAAATAGAGGAACGCCAGCTCATAGGCCGGCACCGCATCCGTTTTCTGCGAGCCCGGCTCGAAGTAGCTGATCGAGACGGGCCAGGCCTTTAGCTCATCCAGACGTTCGGCATTCTTTGCCGGCGTCAACCCCTTGTTGAAACCGACCGGCCGGCTTCGGCCGATGTAGGCCGTCGTCGCGTAAACTTTCTCGCCCTTCTCGGACCCATCGTAGAGATCCGCCTGAAAAATGGTCTCCCCTCTGACAGCCACATCCAGCAAGGTGATGGAGTGCTGAATCGGAAAGAAAACGTTGGGTTTGAGCTCCATCTCCTTCTTGGCGGGCTTGGTCAGTTCGACCTTGATCTCGCCGGATGGGCCTGCACGGGCTGCATCGCCCGTCGTCGATTCCGACAACTTGGAATCCTTGTACTGGCTCGAGCTGAAACGAAAGTTCTTGGCATTTGCATCTTCCGAGCTCGACGACCGCATGTCCGTCAGCGACACGGTGCCCTCCTGGTTGGTCATCCGCGTGATGAACCGCATCGACTGGGTATAGCCTTCGCATTCGCTGCCGGTTAGCTCGTAGACCATCCGGCCGGCCATGTCGTTGACGCCTGAGCCTCCGCGCGAACGATCGAGCGTGATATCATAGATGGCCCGATGCGGCGCAAGCACCCGCGCGTGCGCAAACGGCATTGCGAGTGCCTGCAGAGTTGCCGCCGCGACACCGCAAACCGAAGCAACAAGAAACACACTGCGCATCCGGATCTCCAGAAATCGGCAACCGGGCCTTTTGGGGCACACTATCTCCCCGTCCGGCCATTGCAAAGATGCTGGCCTGCCGGATAAATGGGCGCGATCGATGACGTCGCAACCATGGCCGAACAGGAACTGGCATGACCACAACCGTAGACGGACGCCTCAAGGCCTTGGGCCTCACCTTGCCGGACGCGCCGGCGCCGGTCGCGAACTACGTTCCGTTTCATATCGCGGGCAACCTGCTGTTCATTTCTGGCCAGATTTCGCGTGCCGCCGACGGATCTGTCATGACCGGCAAGCTCGGCGGCGGGGTTGACGTCGCCGGAGGGCGCGCCGCCGCCAAATTGTGTGCACTGAACATTCTGTCGCAAGCCAGGGCAGCGCTCGGCAGCCTGGATCGGGTCGCCCAAATCGTGAAACTCACGGGCTTCGTCAACGCTGTGCCTGCCTTCACCGAGCATCCGCAGGTCGTCAACGGCGCGTCCGATTGCCTGGTCGAGGTGCTGGGCGACAAGGGGCGGCATACGCGTTCGGCTGTGGGCGTCGGCAGTTTGCCGCTCGACGCGGCGGTCGAAATCGAAGCCATTATCGCGTTCACGCCGGCGTGATGAGATGCTCGACCGCGCTTTCCTCAGTCCGATCGCGCATCGCGGCCTGCATGACGCTGCCAGAGGCGTAATAGAAAACACCTCGGCCGCCTTCATGGCGGCGATCGACAAGGGATACGGCATCGAATGTGACCTGCGCCCGGCGTCCGACGGCACGCCGTTCGTTTTTCACGATGCGGAATTTGGCCGGCTGATCGATGCGCCCGGGCGCCTCGACGGCACGGCTCCGGCCACGATTGCCGGCCTCATCTACCGAGGCTCTTCCGAGCACGTCCTACCGTTTGCGGAGTTTCTGGATCTCGTCGCCGGCCGCGTCCCATTGCTGGTGGAGATCAAGAGCGACTGGAGCCATCCCAGCACGCCTTTCTTGACGGCCATTGCCGCCCTGGTCGCCGCCTACAAAGGACCTCTGGCGTTGATGTCCTTCGATCCTGGCGTCATGGCGCCGATCAAAGACCTCGCGCCGGACATCCCGCGCGGCATCGTATCCGGCATATACAGCGGCAAAGGCTGGTGGCCGGACAAGATCGACGAGGCGCGCGCATTCCGGCTCTCGCACCTGCTCGAAAGCGGCCCGGTGGAGCCCGCATTTTATTCCTATGACGTCAGATCCCTTCCGACGCCGATCACACGGTTTGTCCGCGAGGTCATGCGCGTGCCCGTCATGACATGGACCGTGAGGACGCTCGCCGATCTGGCCAAAGCCAAGCAATGGGCCGATGGCATCACGTTCGAAGGCTTCGAGCCTAAGCGGGCGCACCTCTAAACGCGACGAGCGGCGGCAGCGGCTCGGGCAACGATGGATTCGAATTTAGGATCACTGTTGAACTCGTCGCTGCCGGAGATCTGCAAGGCCTCGGAGAGACGCCGACGGGCGCGATTGACGCGGCTCTTGATCGTCCCGACCGCGCAGCCGCTGATTTCGGCAGCCTCCTCGTAGGAAAACCCCTCAGCGCCAATAAGAAGCAGGGATTCTCGCTGGTCCGCGGGCAACTCGGCGAGAGCTTCGAGAAAATCCTGCAGGTCCAAATGACCTTCCTGCTCGGGATGCTGCCAGAATTTCGTTGTATCGACAGAGTCGCGATAGCTCGCCTGATAGCGAAGCCGGCGATGCTCCGAAAAGTACGTATTCCGAAGGATAGTGAAGAGCCATGCCCTGAGATTTGTACCTTCCTTATACAGCTCGCGATTATTCCAAGCTTTGACCAGGGTCTCCTGCACGAGGTCATCGGCGCGGTTGGCGTCGCGGCACAGGGCGATCGCAAACGCCCGCAGGTTCGGGATCGCGGAAACAAGCGCCTCCGACATCGGGGATTTGGAGGGGGGCAGGCTCTGGCCCATCAGCTTTTGCCCTCCTTACTGCGCAATTCCTCGAGCAGCTTTACGAACCTGTCGGGGACTGGTTCCTCAACGAGTGCTTGGTAAGCCGTCTTGAGCTTTCGCCCCAAATGCGCGCGAACATTGGCGTCGACCCGCGCGTCGGGCTTTGCCTCCTCCCTCTTTTCGTCTGTCATCGACTACTGCCCCGTCGCCTTGCCATGCGGGCCCATATCCGCTCTCTCTGCATCAATATTTTCAAGTTAACGAATGCCCATCCGTAACCTATCGTCATACGCCAGAGCAACAAAACGCACGGCCGCTGGAAAAGTTCCACCCTCTTGGAACCTCGCACCCGATCAAGCGTTTACGCTGGGTTGCAACACCGTACGACCTAATTTTCCTTCTGCCGCTAACGGGGACTACGCATGTCCATGATCGCTCAACGCATTGCGCCGCACTTGCCGCTGCTCAGGCGATTTGCGCGCGCGCTATCCGGCAATCAACGCCAGGGGGACCAGAATGTTGCAGCGGCACTCGAAGGCCTGATCGCAACGCCGGAGGCCTTCCCTGAGGCCAAGAACCCGCGTGCCGCTTTGTACAAGACCTTCTTGGAGACCGTTCCGGCCTCGGACGCAACTGGAGGGTTTGCCGAGGAGGAGACGGGGGCAACCCGCGCGCTCCGGGGCATTGCGCGCGGCCCGAGGCTCGCGTTCCTGCTGACAGCAGTGGAAGGGTTTACGACGGACGAAACGGCTTTCATTCTGGGTACCGACGTCGCAGGGGTGCTGAAACTCATCCAGGAGGCCGACCAGCAGATCGCAAACCAGATGGCGACCGACGTGCTCATTATCGAGGACGAACCCCTTGTGGCCATGGATCTTGAGAGCATCGTCACCAGTCTCGGTCATCGGGTCAGCGGCATGGCGAGAACGCACACCGAGGCCGTCGCGGCCGTCGAGAAACGCCGGCCGGGCCTTGTCCTGGCCGACATCCAACTGGCCGACGGCAGTTCCGGCCTTCAAGCTGTGAATGAGATTTTACAGACGGACGAGCTGCCGGTGATCTTCATCACGGCGTTTCCCGAGCGGCTCCTAACGGGAGCCAGGCCGGAGCCGGCATTCCTGATTACAAAGCCGTTTCGCGTCGATGCCGTGAAAGCGATTATCAGCCAGGTGCTGTTCTTCGATTCACGCGCCCGCAAGGCCCCGCGATAGCCTAGAGCAGGATCGCTTCGGATTGAATCACTTTGCCGGAACCGAGACACCTCGGCCGAAGCGTGAATTCTGCTCTATTCCATACGTTTAGAGTGCGATTCACGTTTCGCATGGAAGCTGATAGCGCTTCCATGCGAAACAATCGCGCTCTAGCGCTAGATATCAAGATCCTTGGCAAACGCGGCGTGCTCCTGGATGAAGCGGAAGCGTGACTCTGGCTTCGAGCCCATGAGCGCGTTCACTGCCTCGGAGACAGCCGCCTTCTCGCTTTCAACCACCGACACCTGCAGCAATGTCCTCAGCGCAGGATTCATCGTGGTCTCTTTGAGCTGGGACGCGTTCATCTCGCCAAGACCCTTGAAGCGCGAAACCTCGACCTTCGCGTTGGCGGCGAATTCTCGCTTCATGATTTCGTCCTTGTGCCTGTCGTCGCGGGCGTAGAACGACTTGGCACCGTGCGTCAGCTTGTAGAGTGGGGGCACCGCCAGATACAGGTGGCCGTTATCGATAAGCTCCGGCATCTCCTGGTAGAAAAAGGTGATCAGCAGCGACGCGATATGGGCGCCGTCGACGTCGGCGTCCGTCATGATGATCACCCGCTCATAACGCAGATCTTCATCACGGTATTTGCTGCCGGTGCCGGCGCCGAGCGCCTGCACAAGATCGGACAGAAGTTGATTTTGCGACAGCTTCTGGGACGTGGCGTTGGCCACATTCAGGATCTTGCCGCGCAGCGGCAGGATCGCCTGACGCTCCCTGTCGCGGGCCTGCTTTGCCGAGCCGCCGGCGCTGTCGCCTTCGACGATGAAGATCTCGGTCCCGATATTGGAGCTGATTGTGCAATCGGCCAGCTTGCCGGGAAGCCGTAGTTTGCGCGTCGCGCTCTGGCGCCCCACTTCTTTCTCGCGGCGACGCTTGAGGCGTTCCTCGGCTTGCTCGACGGTCCATTCGAGCAAGCGTGTTGCCTGCTGCGGAGCATCTGCCAGCCAGTGGTCGAAGGCATCGCGCACGGTGTTCTCAACGATGCGCGTCGCTTCTTGCGTTGCCAGTCGATCCTTGGTCTGGCCCTGGAACTCGGGTTCGCGGATGAACACCGAGAGCATCGAGGCCGCCGTGCCCATCACGTCCTCGGACGTGACCTGCACCGCACGGCGATTGCCGACAAGCTCACCGTAGGCCCGCAATCCCTTGTAGAGCGCCTGCCGCATGCCCGCCTCATGCGTTCCGCCCTCGGGCGTCGGGATGGTATTGCAGTAGGAATTCGAGAAACCATCCTCGTCGCCGATCCAGGCGATAGCCCACTCGACGGAGCCGTGACCGCCGGATTTTTCAACCCGGCCTGAGAAAACATCCTTGGTCACGAACACGCGGCCATCGATCGACGACAAAAGATAGTCCTTGAGACCGCCCGGAAAATGAAACACGGCTTCCGCCGGCGTCTCGTCCTTGATGAGCGCCGGATCGCAAGACCAGCGGATCTCGACACCGCCAAACAGGTAGGCCTTCGAGCGCGCCATCTTCAGGAGGCGCGCCGGATTGAACGCCGCCCCTTTGCCGAAGATCGCCGCATCTGGCTTGAAGCGGATGCGCGTGCCGCGCCGGTTCATGATCGAGCCGAGCTTCTGCAGCTTGCCATCAGGAACGCCGCGCGAGAACACCATGCGATAGAGCTGCTGACCGCGCGCGACTTCCACCTCGAGCGTTTCGGCGAGCGCGTTAACGACGGACACACCCACACCATGCAGACCGCCGCTGGTATTATAGGCCTTGCCGTCGAACTTGCCGCCCGAGTGCAGCATGGTCATGATCACTTCGAGCGCGGACTTGGGCTTGAATTTGGGATGCGGGTCGACGGGAATGCCGCGGCCGTTATCCGTGACCGTCAGGAACCCATCCGCGTCCAGGCGCACCTCGATGAAGGTCGCGTGACCGGCGACCGCCTCGTCCATGGAGTTGTCGATCACCTCGGCGAAGAGGTGGTGCATCGCCTTTTCATCGGTGCCGCCGATGTACATGCCCGGGCGGCGACGGACCGGCTCCAGTCCCTCGAGAACCTCGATATCGGAAGCCGTATAGCTTTCTGATGCATCCACGGATTTACGGCCGCGAACCGGTTTTTCGTTCAATTCAGCCTCGAGCTTGGCAAACAGATCGCGCGACGATGCCATCGTATATCACCGCTCTCGCAAGGACAGGACGACGCACGAAACGCAGGTGGCGGGGTACTCGGCCGGCCGATTCTCGCGCCGGTCCAAGCGTTGCCCCAAGTCGCACAACAGGCCCTGATTGGCAAGTTGTGGCGGTGCCACAGGCATGGCCAGCCCGGGATAACATGTCCTACGCGGCCACGTTGTCGATCAGGCGTGTCTTGCCGAGCCAGGCTGCAACCAGCACGCGTTTCGGCCACCCCACTTGAGGGGCTTTCAGCGTCTCGGCGTCGCGCACCTCGAGGTAGTCGATCCGGAAGCCCGCCGTTTGCAGTTTGCCTCGCCCCTCTTCAATCGCGGCCGCCGATGTGCCCTGTGCGACAGCCTTTGCGACATCGGCAATCACACGGTGCACCAAGGGTGCAGCACTACGTTCCTCGGGACTGAGATAGCGGTTGCGACTCGACATCGCAACGCCGTCACCCTCCCGCACGGTGGGCGCGGGAATGATCTGCAGCGAAAGATTGAGATCGCGCACCGTCTGCCGGATCACACAAAGCTGCTGGTAGTCCTTTTCGCCAAAGACCGCGAAATCGGCGCCGACCTGTTGGAACAGCTTCGTGCACACCGTCGCCACGCCGCCGAAGAAATCTGGTCGGAAATCCGTCTCGAGGCCCTCCGCCGCCCCCGCCGGGACGACGCGCGTGGCGAACCCGTCCGGATACATCTCGTCCTTGTCCGGGGCCCAGACCAGATCGCAGCCCACCAGAGCCAGCTTGGACAGGTCCCCCGCCTCGTCCCTGGGGTAGCGGCCGAAGTCCTCGTGCGGGGCAAATTGCGTCGGATTGACGAAGATCGAGACCACGCAGCGCTTGGCTCGGCGGTGCCCGATCCGAACGAGCTGCAGATGGCCTTCGTGCAGGGCACCCATGGTCGGTACGAGGGCGACGGCTTCGCCGCCCGCCCGCCAACCGGCCACCTTCTGCCTCAGATCTTGCAACGTACGGACAACTTCAACAGGGCTCATCGAATGCTGCGCTCCAGGTCATTTGGCACCGGTTGTAGGCCTCCTCGCGGCAGACCATGTTGTGTCTGCTAGGATAGCCCGGAATCATCCCCATTGAGTCGGGGGAATGGCGCCGGAGACGCACATGGCCCAAACACGCGACGCACGCAACCTTTCCCAGGCGGCATCGGCCCTGCCGCCCCGCGACGAGATCGCGTCGTACCACCTGATGGATGAAGTGCGCCTCGTCGGTGGCCTCATAGAACGGGCCGTCTACACAACGGACGAGCGCCGCCGCATTGCCGACACGGCGCGCCGTCTGGTCCACGCCGTTCGTGCCGCCAGGGGACAGCACGGCGGCATCGACGCTTTCGTGCACGAATACGGGCTCACGTCCGAGGAGGGCGTAATCCTTATGTGCCTAGCCGAGGCCCTGCTGCGCATCCCCGACGCCGACACGGCCGACGCCCTGATCGCCGAGAAGATCGGCAGCGGCCAGTGGGACCAGCATCTCGGCCACTCCAACAGCCTGTTCGTCAATGCCTCCACCTGGGGCCTGATGCTGACCGGCCGAATCGTGCGGCTTGGTGCAGCCAAAGGCTCCAGTCCGCTCAGTCTGCTCAAGCGTCTGGTCGCGCGATCCGGTGAGCCGATGATCCGCCAGGCGCTGCGGCAGGCCATGCGCATCATGGGGGACCAGTTTGTGCTCGGGCGCACGATCGAGGATGCGTTGGAGCGCGCCGCGCCCCTCGAAGAGAAAGGTTACCGTTTCTCCTACGATATGCTGGGCGAAGCGGCCAAGACTGGCGCTGATGCCGACCGCTATTTCAATCGCTATGTTGAAGCCATCGAAGCCGTGGGCCGGGCGGCAGAAAAGCTCGCCTCGTCGCATGGCGATGCGCTGATGCGCCGGCCAGGTATCTCCGTGAAGCTGTCGGCCATTCACCCGCGGTTCGATCCGGGTAAGGAGGTCCGCCTCGAGCGCGAGCTGGCGCCGCGGCTCTTGCAACTCGCTCAACTCGCGAAATCCAACGGGCTGACATTGACCGTCGATGCCGAGGAGCAGGATCGTCTCGACCTGTCGCTCGGGCTGTTTGCGGACACGTTGCTCGATCCTTCGCTCGCCGACTGGCCTGGATTGGGCTTGGCCGTCCAAGCGTATGGCAAACGGGCGATCCCCACCCTGCGCTGGCTGAAGCGACTGTCGGAAACGGCACGGCGGCGTATTCCAGTGCGCCTCGTCAAGGGCGCCTACTGGGACAGCGAGATAAAATGGGCGCAGGAGCGTGGGCTGGCCGACTATCCTGTCTTCACGCGCAAGCTGCATACGGATGTCTCCTACCTTGCCGCCATGCGCTTCATGCTGTCGGAACCGCAATCCTTCTTTCCACAGTTCGCGACCCACAATGCTCACACGGTTGCGTCCGCCCACATTGCGGGCGGCAACGCCGATTTCGAATTCCAACGCCTGCATGGAATGGGCGAGTCGCTCTACGAGGCCGTGAGCGAGGCGGAGGATTTCGGCCGCCCGTGCCGCATCTATGCGCCTGTCGGCGGTCATGAAGATTTGCTCGCCTATCTCGTGCGCCGGCTGCTCGAAAATGGTGCCAACACCTCTTTCGTGAACAGGCTCGCGGACGAGGAGGCCCCGGTCGCTGAGATCGTGCGCGATCCAGTGGAAACGGCCGAGCGTGAGTGGCAGGACAGCAAGCTCGCCGGCGAGGTGCGTATTCCAAGACCGCCTGACCTGTTCGGGGACGACCGGCGCAATAGCCTTGGCCTGCCGCTGACGGAGCCCTCGGTGCGCGACGCGCTTCTCGGCGAGATGGCCAAGGCGCTTGCTCCCTCCTTTGCGGCAGGTCCGATTGTCAATGGCCGTGAGATCACCGGCGGCCCGGAAGCGACGCTCGTGCTCTGCCCGCACGACCGCCGCCAGCGCATTGGCACAGTTCGCCGGTCGACGCCCGAGCTGATCGACGAGGCCCTGGGTGCCGCGACCACGGCGTCGCATGCCTGGGATCGCCTAGGCGGGTCCGCGCGCGCCGCCATCCTGGAGAAAGCTGCCGATCTCATGGAGCGGGACCGTGCCCGCCTGATGGCAGTCATCGTGCGCGAGGCCGGCAAAACCCTGGAGAATGCGCAAGGCGATCTGCGCGAGGCGGTCGATTTCCTGCGCTACTACGCCGGTGAGGCGCGCCGTTTGTTTTCCGGACCGACAAAGCTTCCTGGTCCGACGGGCGAGCGCAACAGCATCGAGCTGCGCGGCCGCGGCGTGTTCGCGTGCATCAGCCCGTGGAATTTCCCGATCGCCATCTTCACCGGGCAAGTTTCTGCCGCACTCGCAGCCGGCAATTGTGTCGTTGCCAAGCCGGCCGAGCAAACGCCGGTGACGGCCTTCCTGACCGTCGAAATCCTACATGCGGCAGGCGTGCCCAAGGACGTGCTGCATCTGCTGACGGGTGACGGCAAGATCGGCGCCGCGCTCATCCGCGATCCGCGCACGCGCGGCATCGCCTTCACGGGTTCGAACGAGACGGCGTGGGCCATCCAGAAGTCCCTGGCGGAGCGCCGCGGCGAATTGATCCCGCTCATCGCCGAGACCGGTGGCATCAACGCCATGATCGTCGATTCCAGCGCTCTGCCGGAACAGGTGGTTCGGGACGCCGTGCGCTCGGCGTTCGATTCGGCAGGTCAGCGCTGCTCCGCCGCGCGCGTGATCTTCATTCAGGACGAGATCGCGCCGCGCGTCATCGACATGCTGACCGGGGCCACCGCGGCGCTCGATATTGGCGACCCGCTCGACTATGCGACCGATATCGGCCCTGTCATCGACCAGGACGCCCAGGATGCCCTCGAGGCGCACAAGGTCCGCATGCAGCGCCAGGCCGTCGAGCTGATCGATGTGCGCATTCCCGCAGATTGTCGGGTCGGCACCTACGTGGCCCCGGCGATCTACGAGATACCCTCCCTGAAGATGCTGGATCGGGAGGTCTTCGGCCCCATTCTGCACGTGCTGCGCTTCAAGGGCGGCCAGCTCGGCAAGGTGATCGACGATATCAATGCGACCGGTTATGGCCTGACGCTGGGCCTGCACAGCCGCATCACCAGCGTGGCCGACATGGTGGCCGAGCGTGCCCGGGTCGGCAACCTGTACGTCAACCGCAACCAGATTGGCGCCGTGGTAGGCGTTCAACCGTTCGGCGGCGAGGGCCTGTCCGGCACCGGCCCCAAAGCCGGCGGCCCCAACTACCTGGCGCGTTTCGCCACGGAGCGTGTCCGCTCCGCGGACATCACCGCGACGGGCGGCAACGTGCAGCTGCTGGGTCTCGCCTCCGCAACCGATTGAGGGAGCCGCTGTTGCTGCACCGGGACGGCATCGCCATCTTACGCTGTGAGGAGCGTGGTCGATGAGCAAAGGCGACAAGACGTTGTCCAAAACTGGCACCGGTGTTCCCCAGCCGAAAACGGAGCATGGGCGACCGGAGTTGGGTCAATCGACTAGCGCCCAGGTCGCAGACTTTCTCCAGAGCGTGAAAGCGCTCGCGCCCCAAACCGGAGCGGGCCGCGGCCGGCTGATCTTTGCCATGGATGCCACCATGAGCCGGCAGCCGACCTGGGACATGGCGCTCGCCCTGCAAGCCGACATGTTCAAGGCTGTGAAGACGGTCGGCGGTCTGGATATCCAACTTGTCTACTTCCGCGGCACCGGCGAGTGCCGCGCGTCGAAATGGGTGGGCGACCCCGACGCGCTCGCGCGCCTCATGACGTCCGTGGAGTGTCATGGCGGCTATACGCAGATCGGTAAAGTGCTGGCCCATGCGCGGCAGGAGAGCGAGAAGCGAAAAGTCAACGCCCTCGTCTATGTCGGCGATTGCATGGAGGAGGAGCCGGACGGCCTCTGCGGCCGTGCCGGCGAGCTCGCGCTTCTGGGGGTGCCGGTGTTCCTGTTCCAGGAAGGACGGGACGCGCGGGCCGAGCGCACATTCCACGAGATCGCCCGGGTCACCAAAGGAGCTTGGTGCCGCTTCGACGCAGGGTCTGCCACTCAGTTGCGCGAACTGCTGATGGCCGTCGCCGTCTATGCGACCGGCGGTCATCGGGCGCTCGAGCAACTCGAAGGTCCGGCTCGGCGCGGCAGGCGCCTGCTACTGACCCAGATGAAGCGCACGTAGCGGCCCATGCAATATTTCATTATCGGACTGGCCACACTCGTGTTCCTCCTTGTCGTCGCGCAGGCTTTCATGCGTGCCAATCCGGCGGCGCTGGCACAGCGGGTTCGGCTGGGCGCGGGCGTTGCAGCGCTCGCCGGCGCAGGTGTTCTGTTCTTCCGCGGCGGCACCAGCTACGCACTGCCACTCGCCGGTCTAGGAGCCTGGCTCCTCTGGGGACAAGGTGGCGCGCCGCTGGGATGGCCGGGCCGGGGCACGCCATCATCCGGGCAGACGTCCCGGGTCAAGACCGAACACCTCGAGATGGAGCTCGATCATGACACCGGTGCCATGCGTGGTCACGTGCTGAAGGGCTTCTTTGCGGGCCGCGGCCTTGAGGACCTGAAGCCGGTAGAGCTAGCACATCTGTGGCAGGACTGCCGTTTCAACGATCCCCAGTCAGCCCAGCTCGTGGAGGCTTATCTGGATCGCGTGCATCCCTCCTGGCGGGACGACATGGCCCGGGGAGAGGCCGAGCACACCAACGGGCCGGACGGCAAAATGACGGCCGCGCAAGCACAGGAAATCCTTGGGCTGCAGCCCAATGCCAGTGACGACGACATCAGGCGCGCGCACCGCGAACTGATGCTGAAGCTGCACCCTGATCGCGGTGGCTCCACCTACCTGGCTGCAAAAATCAACGAAGCGAAGGACGTCCTGCTTGCCCGTCGCAACGTTTGAAGGATGCTGGCCCTTGAGGCCTTTGGCACGATAGGCGCGCTGTGTCTCCCGGACATCCGGAATTCGTACTAAACACGGCATTGTCGTCGTCACTGATTCGCAGGATTTCGATGGGGCACCGTTTGCGCAATGAACCGCGTGAAATGGTGGTCCATTCTTCGGGGAAACGGAGGGAAGCATGAACTTGAACACGCGCGCTCTTGTGGCCGAGGCAATTGGCACCTTTACTCTGGTTTCAGCCGTCTGCGGGTCGGCGCTCTTCTCGGCGCCGTCGGCCGGCCTCGTGGCCGTCGCCTTCGCGGTGGGCCTTTCCGTGCTGACCATGGCCTATGCCGTCGGCCATATCTCTGGCGGACACTTCAATCCCGCCGTTACGCTGGGCTTGATTGCAGCCGGCCGCTTCGACTCGGGCCGGGCCGTTCCCTACATTGTCGCGCAGTGCGTCGGCGGGATCGTCGCGGCGATCATCTTCTATCTCATCCTTGGCGGCGCCGTCGGGGGCGGCAAGTGGAACAGCTTCACAGCCATCTCCAACACATACGGCGGCCCGGGGCAGTTCGGACTTGCATCTGCATTCCTGATCGAGGTCGTCATCACCGCCCTGTTCCTCATCGTCATTGTCGGCGCCACATCGCGGCGCGCGCCAACCGGCTTCGCACCGATCGCCATCGGCCTCGCGCTGACGCTCTTCCACCTTGTGTCGATTCCCGTCTCCAATGCCTCGCTGAACCCTGCCCGCAGTCTGGCCACCGCTATTTTCGGTGGCGTCGGAGCCATCGGACAGCTCTGGGTCTTCTGGGTGGCGCCGATCCTCGGTGCCATCATCGGCGGCGTAGTCGGACGCTATCTGCAGGAAGAATGAAAGGCCGATGGCCGTCAACCGTGCCTGGCAACTGGCTGACGGCCCTTTTCGCCTGCAGGGATGGGCATCTCTCTCGGGCAAAGACGGAATGCTCCCCTGCGCAAAATGTCCTAGACGCTTGCGGCTCCTTGATTTTCAGCACAAATAGTGCCATGTACCGCCCACTAGCGGGCGCAGGGGTTCGTTTATTTATCCCATTTCCCGAAAGCTTCAGCTTTTCCCGTTAGGCCCTTTACGGCTCTCCCCTGCGCTCATGGTGCCGACGTCACGCTGCTGTTGCGGCGTCCCGTTACCGTCGGCTCATGAACTCTGATGGAGACGATTCCTTTTGCAGACCGATAGCTTCGCTGGCCTAGGGCTCAGCGCCAAAGTGCTCGCCGCGATTGAGACGGCGGGATATGCGACCGCCACACCGATCCAGGCCCAGGCTATTCCCGTCGCCGTTACCGGACGCGACGTCCTCGGCATCGCCCAGACCGGCACCGGCAAGACAGCGTCCTTCGTCTTACCGATGATCACCCGGCTCGAGTCGGGTCGCGCACGGGCGCGAATGCCCCGCTCATTGATCCTAGCGCCAACTCGGGAGCTCGCCGCGCAGGTGGCCCAGAGCTTCGAGAAGTACGGCCTCAATCACAAGCTGACGCTGGCCCTGTTGATCGGCGGCGTCTCCTTCGAAGACCAGGATCGCAAACTCAACCGCGGTGTGGACGTGCTTATCGCCACACCGGGACGCCTCCTTGACCATTTCCAACGCGGGAAGCTGATGCTGATGGGCGTGGAGATCCTCGTCATCGACGAGGCCGACCGCATGCTCGACATGGGCTTCATCCCGGACATCGAGAAGATCTGCCGATTGCTGCCGCCGCGCCGCCAGACCTTGTTCTTCTCCGCGACTATGCCGCCCGAGATCACCCGTCTGGTCGGCCAATTCCTCAACGATCCGGTTCGCATCGAGGTCGCAAAACCCGCGACCACCGCCAAAACCATCACCCAGCGTTTCCGCTTCTGCCCGTCGGGCGAAGATTGGGCCAAGCGCGAGGTGCTGCGCGAGCTGATCCAACAGCTCGACGTCAAGAACGCCATCATCTTCTGCAACCGCAAGCGTGATGTCGCCATCCTGCTGAAGTCGCTGCTCAAGCACGGCTTCAACGCCGGTGCGCTGCACGGCGACATGGACCAGTCGAGCCGTACGGCCACGCTGGACGCGTTCCGCGATGGACGCATCACCCTTCTGGCAGCGTCTGATGTGGCCGCGCGCGGTCTCGATATTCCCGACGTCTCACATATCTTCAACTTCGATGTACCCTGGCAGCCCGACGACTATGTGCATCGCATCGGCCGCACGGGCCGGGCTGGCAAGGAAGGATTCTCCGCGACGCTTGTGACGGCTGACGATCTCAAGTCGGTTGCAGCGATTGGCAAGCTCATCGGCGAGGAGACGAAGTGGATCGGGGATGCCCCTGATGCCGACACGATCGCCGAAGGCATGAGCCGGCGTGGACGCGGGCGCGGCAAGCCCGTGCGCCGCAACGGCAAGCCAGGCCCCATGCGCGGCAGAGAACACTCACGCCACAGCCCGCGCGGCAATGAGGTCTCACATGCGGTCCGCAATGGCGCGCCCGTTAACGGCGAGCGCGCACCGCAGCCAGCCCGGTCTGCCGAAGGCCGGGGAGACATTCGGCCCACGCGCCCCGCCCCACGCGAACGGAACGAGCCGCGCCGGCAGGACGAACGTCCGCCGCGCGAACAGCCCGCGCCACGCGCCGCCAAGCCCAACCAGCCTCCGCGCGACAAGCGCGATGGCGGGCAGCGCCAGGGTGAGCGCGCGCCTGTAGGTCTCGGCGAGCACGTGCCGGCGTTCCTGCGTCGCCCAGTCCGAGCCTGACGAGCAGTGGAGCACCCGGAATCTGCGTTCCGGCCTAGCGCCGCTTCAAACGTTTGCCGGCAGTCTTGCTTGACGTCTTCGCACCTGCGCGCTTCGCCGTTGCGAGCGCCCTGTGCGCCCACACCAGCATTTCATCGGGCTCGTCGAATAGGCGCTCGGGCGCTCGCCAGTAGCTGATAAGTGTATTGCGGCCACCCTTGGTCGCGTAGGTGAAGGCGCCCATCCCTTCGGCCTCGAAGTCGGCACGTGTCGTTTCATCAGCCTTGAAGTAGAGCGTGTCGTCCGCCACGAGCGCGAACATGACGCCATCGGCAAAGACGCCGGCCCCGCTGAACATGCGGCGGATGGAAATCGGTCCCAGCCCCGCGAGCTGCTCTTCCAGAAACTCGAGAAATCCGGCGCTGGATGCCATCTCCTCACCACGTTGCCGCGAGCGTCAGAACGAGCTGCCAGGCTGCTTGAGAAATTCGATCTCCTCCGGCGTCGACAGGCGCCCGAGAATGGCATTGCGATGCGGGAAATGCCCAAAGCGATCGATGATATCCTTGTGCGCCTGCGCGTATCGCAGAAGCTCGGGATCATCGAGCGAGGCAAATAGTGCACAGGAGCGGGCCTGATCGACTGCCTCTTCGCAATGCTCGAACGGCAGATACAGGAACATCCGCTCGTCCTTGCTGAAGCCGCGGTCGAGGCCCCCATCCACCATCTGCCGCGCCAGCGCGAGGGCAGCGGGGTCGGTCGCGAAGGCACGCGGCGTGCCGCGAAACATATTGCGCGGAAACTGATCGAAGGCGATGACCGCTGCCAGCGTCGCTCGCGGGGCGAGGGCCGCCTGCGACGACACCTCGCGCGCAAGCTGTTCATGCAGGGCCAGGAAGCGATTGCGGATCAGCGTATCGGTTGCATCCGACTTCTCGAACCAGGCCTTGTGGTCCAGCTCCCCGAACCAGAAGTCGAGAACATCGTCAGCCCACGGCGCTGATGCGGCCCCGCTCATCCGCTCAGACCTTCAAGGCCTCGAGCTTGTCCTTGGGTGCGGGCGTAAGGTTCACGCTCTCGCCACAACCGCAGGCACTCTGCTGGTTGGGGTTGTTGAAGACGAACTGCGCGGCGAGCTTGTCCACCTTGTAGTCCATCTCGGTGCCGAGCAGATACAGTACGGCCTGCGGGTCGATGATGACGCGCGCGCCGTCACGCTCGACGACCTCGTCGAATTTGCCGGCCGTCTCCGCCCATTGGAGCGTATACTCCATGCCGGCACACCCGCCCTTCTTGATGCCGATCTTGAGCCCGGCAGCCTGAGCGTTCGCAGCCATCATGGTTTTTAGCCGCGCCACGGCAGCGTCAGTAATCGTCAGCACCTGCGGGCGGGGTCTTGGGTTGCTCATGCGTCTCATCCAGCCGTTCTGGTCGTTGGATAAGAGAGAATATAGCGCGATTTGGCGAAATATCGAGATGGCGTATTGCCGTAGTCAAAACATGTTGAGCGCCAGGCGCGCCTCGTCGCTCATTCGGCTCTGGTCCCAGGGCGGGTCGAACGTCAGGTTCACCTTGACCTGCCCGACCCCGGCCACTGCACCAACCGCGTTTTCGACCCAGATCGGCATTTCACCCGCAACCGGGCACCCGGGGGCCGTCAGCGTCATGTCGACCGTGACGTCCCGTTCGTCCGAGATGTCGATTTTGTAGATGAGGCCCAGCTCGTAGATATCTGCCGGGATCTCGGGGTCATAAACAGTCTTCAGTGCCGCAACGATGTCGGCCGTCATCTGTTCCAGCTCTTCCTTGGAAAGGTTCGAGCCTTCCACAGGCGTTCCGCCGTCCGCCAGCGACACGGGCGCGCTTGCGGTCAGGATGTCACGTTCTGCTTTACCGTCCATCACCAGGGTCCGTTACGCAAAGAACTCGTGTGCCTTCATCAGCGCCTCGGCCAGCACGTCGACCTCACTCTTGGTATTATACATGGCGAACGACGCGCGGCACGTCGCCGTAACACCGAGGCGCTCCATCAGCGGCTGGGCGCAGTGGTGCCCGGCCCGGACCGCCACACCCGACCGGTCGATGATGGTCGAGATGTCGTGCGGGTGCAGGCCATCGATCGTGAACGACACGATCGCGCCCTTGTTCCGCGCATTGCCATGAATCTTGAGCCAGTTCAGCTCGCCGAGCCGCCTGTGCGCGTACTCCTTGAGCTCGGCCTCGTGCGCCGAGATGCGGTCGCGGCCGATCTGCATCATGTAGTTGAGCGCCGCGCCCAGACCAATGGCCTGCACGATCGGCGGCGTGCCGGCCTCGAACTTGTGCGGTGCCTTGCCGTACGTGATGCGATCCGTGGACACGCTCTCGATCATGTCGCCGCCGCCCTGGTAGGGCTGCATCGCGTCGAGATGCTCCTTTTTGGCATAGAGAACGCCGATGCCGGTGGGGCCGTAGACCTTGTGGCCCGTGAACGCATAGAAGTCGCAATCGAGATCCTGCACATCCACCGGCATGTGCACGGCCGCCTGCGCGCCGTCGACGAACACCGGGATGCCGCGAGCGTGTGCCACGCGCACGATATCCTTGATCGGCACCACGGTGCCGAGCACGTTCGACATGTGGGTGATGGCGACGATACGCGTTTTGGGGGTCAGCAGCTTCTCGAACTCGTCGAACAGAAACTCGCCGCTGTCCGAGATCGGAGCCCACTTCAGCACACAGCCCTTGCGCTCGCGCAGGAAGTGCCACGGCACGATGTTTGAGTGATGCTCCATGATCGACAGCACGATTTCGTCGCCGGCCTCGAATTGGGCGCCGAAGGAGCTGGCGACCAGATTCGCACCGTCCGTCAGGTTGCGCGTGAAGATAATCTCATCCTCGTGTCGCGCATTCAGGAACCGGCGCGTAATGGCGCGCGCTTCCTCGAACTTCGCAGTGGCCGCATTGGAAAGGAAATGCAGGCCGCGATGCACGTTGGCATACTCGAATTTGTAGGCATGCTCGATGGCATCGAGCACCGAGCGGGGCTTCTGGGCCGACGCGCCGTTGTCGAGATAGACCAGCGGCTTGCCGTAGACTTCGCGGAACAGGATCGGGAAATCGGCGCGGATGCTGTCCACGTCGAAGCCGCCCGATACACCTGCGTGCGCCGCCGTTGTCTCAATCGCTGACATCGTGTCTGCCAACCTCTGCTGGTCAGGCTGCCTTCAGCCACTGCCACGCAACTTGCATCAGTGCTGCGCGCACATCCTCGCGCTCCACCTTCTCGATGGCGTCGCCGACGAAGCTGTCGATCAGAAGCGAACGCGCCTCGACTTCCGGGATGCCGCGCGAGCGCAGGTAGAACATCATCTCCGGGTCGATCTCGGCGCACGTGCTGCCATGCCCGCACACCACATCGTCGGCGTAGATCTCGAGCTCGGGCTTGGAGTCGAACTCCGCGTCAGGCGACAGCATCAGAACCTGCGCCATCTGCTTGCCGTCGGTCTTCTGCGCATCCGGCCGCACGATAACCTTGCCCTGAAACACGCCGCGCGCACGGCCGTCCAGGACGCCTTTGAACAGCTCGCGGCTTTCGCAGCCCGGCACAGCGTGATCGACCACCAGCGTGGTGTCGATGT
Source organism: Hyphomicrobiaceae bacterium (assembly GCA_046154585.1). Taxonomy (GTDB): domain Bacteria; phylum Pseudomonadota; class Alphaproteobacteria; order Rhizobiales; family Hyphomicrobiaceae; genus CADEFX01. The sequence continues at coordinate 23,121 of JBJXDX010000060.1, forward strand.
GGTCGGAACCGCGCCCCAGGAAACAGCCTGAGATATCGAGCTTCGCGCCCTCGCCGCTGAAGGTCGCAAACACCTGATTGCGCGCGAGCGCCGCACCCGCCGTCAGCTGAAAAGCGCGATAGGACGCACCCTTGCCGATCTGCGTCGCCCAGGTGGCAAAGTGTGTGGTTTCGCTGGCATCGGCAACGCACTTGATGTGTGTGGCCTCGGCGCTCTCGGCCACCGTGACATCTGTGCCGGTATTGACCTGCGCCTTCTTCGCTGCCCCGCCCAGCGCAACGTGCGCCTCGATCAGCGTGAGCTTCGCGCCGGCTTCCACCGAAACGATATTGCGCGTCGTGATGGCCTGGCCCGCGTTGCCCGACCGGGCAAACACCAGCAACACCGGCCGAGCCGGCGTATGCCCCTTACCAATCTTGATCAGGACGCCGTCCGTCATGAAGGCGAGATTCAGCGCCCGCACCGAATCCTCGTGCTTGATCGCCTCGCTATCGAACTTGCTTGCCAGCCACTTCGGCGCCGCCGCGAGCATCACGCCCATCGTCATGAACTCGACGCCGGCACCGAGGCGATCGGCCTGCGACAGCGCCGCATCGTAGCGCCCGTCGACGAACACAATGCGGTCAGCTTCGAGGACGGCGAGAGGCCCAAGGGCTGTCTCGATCGCCTCATGCGACACGGAAGCCCCAGCTTCCAACGCCGGCGGCAGCGCCTCGCGCAGCCTTTCGCGCAGGTCCGTGTACTTCCATTCCTCGATGCGACGGTGTGGCAAGCCGCGCGCCTCGAAGATGCCGATGGCCTGTTTGCGCAGATCCTTCACCCAACCCGCTCCGGGCAGGTGGGCTGCTGCAGCCTCGAACTGCTCGCCGAGCGCTGCCTCGGCCTTGGTTTTCATAACCGCTACATTCATCTCGATACTCCGGCCGCGCTACTGCGCCGCCGACCTTCTCAATGTTCTGGCACTGTGGTCCGCGCTCAGGCCGCTTTCGCCTTGAAGCCCGCGTAGCCCGTTTTCTCGAGCTCGAGCGCCAGCTCCTTGCCGCCGGTTTGGCGGATGCGGCCATCAGACAGGACGTGCACCTTGTCCGGCACGATGAAGTTCAGCAGGCGCTGGTAGTGCGTGATGACCAGCATCGCCCGGTCCTTCGACCGCAGCTTGTTGGCGCCTTCCGACACGACGCGAATCGCATCGATGTCGAGCCCCGAGTCCGTCTCGTCCAGCACGCACAGCGACGGCTCGAGCATCGCCATCTGTAGAATTTCCATGCGCTTCTTCTCGCCGCCGGAGAACCCGACATTGAGCGGCCGCTTCAGCATGTCTTCGGCAATCGAAAGCTCCGCCGCGCGAGCTCTGACGAGCTTGAAGAATTCAGGAGTCGTCAGCTCCTTTTCGCCACGGCCCTTGCGCACGGCGTTGAGCGAGGAGCGCAGGAACGTCATGGTGGCGACGCCCGGAATCTCCAGCGGATACTGGAAGGCCAGAAACACGCCGCGGATCGCCCGCTCATCCGGCCCCAATTCCAGTATCGACTCGCCGTTCCACAGAACATCGCCTTCGGTGATTTCATAGTCAGCGTGACCGGCCAGCACGTAGGCCAGCGTGGACTTTCCAGAACCGTTCGGGCCCATGATCGCGTGGACTTCGCCGCGCGGAATTGTCAGGTCGACCCCTTTCAGGATCTCCGTTCCCTCGCCCTTGATTCGCGCGTGCAGATTCTTGATCTCGAGCATTCGATCCAACGTCTCCAAGCAATACTTGTCTTGCCGCCGGCCTGGTCGGTCCGGCGTTGTCATTCCGTTACGAACATCGCGGCGTGTGCCGCGCAGCCGTCCCTAGAGCGGTGAGCGCATAATCTCGATCTCGGATGGATAGAGCACTCCGAGCCAATCGCACGTATTTGGAGCGCGCTGGCCAAACTCGACGAGGAAGGCTTTGCCTTCATCGAGCGTCTCCAGCACGGTGACGACTGAACCCTGGCGTAAGGCGAGGCCTCTGCCCTTCTCGGACAGCGCGTTGCGTCGCCGACATTCACCTTCGTCGATCTCACGCACCAGCTTTGCCCGGAGCATCATCTCGCCAAAACCCGCCGCATCACTCATGCTACTTCTCCTCCACCAAGAGACCGGTCTGAACACCGACCTGATGCTTCGCTCCCCGTAAATTCGGGCCGCGGTTGTGGCGCCCGTTCATGGTGTCCCGCACTTCGGCCGGCTGCACCATGTCTTGCCCGGCTGCTGCCGGCGCCCGGATACTACACCCACTAAAGTTGGATGGCATGCCTAGAACGTCATCATTTCCGGGTTTCATGACGAATTGCTGCACCGCACTAACCAACTGAACCCTCCAGGCTGATGCCGATCAGTTTTTGCGTTTCCGCCATGAACTCCATCGGCAAGTGCTGGAGCACGTCGCGGATGAATCCGTTGACGATAAGCGCCACGGCTTCTTCGCTCGATAGTCCTCGCTGCCGGCAATAGAACAGCTTGTCCTCGGAGATCTTCGAGGTCGTCGCCTCGTGCTCGAAGTGCGCTGAAGCATTCTTGGCCTCGATATACGGCACGGTGTGGGCGCCGCACTTGTCGCCGATCAACAGGCTGTCGCAATTGGTGAAATTGCGCGCACCCGTCGCCTTGCGATGGGCGGAGACCAGCCCTCGATAGGTATTCTGCGAGAACCCGGCAGCAATGCCTTTGGATATGATTCGGCTGGAGGTATTGCGGCCGAGATGGATCATTTTTGTGCCGCTGTCGACCTGCTGATAGCCGTTCGACACGGCGATGGAATAGAACTCGCCGCGCGAGTTATCGCCACGCAGGATGCAGCTCGGGTACTTCCAGGTGATGGCGGAGCCGGTCTCGACCTGGGTCCAGCTGATCTTCGAATTGCGGCCGCGGCAATCGCCGCGCTTGGTAACAAAGTTGTAGATCCCGCCCTTGCCCTGCTTATCCCCCGGATACCAGTTCTGAACGGTGGAATATTTGATCTCGGCATCGTCCAGCGCCACGAGCTCTACGACCGCCGCATGCAGTTGGTTTTCGTCGCGCATCGGCGCCGTGCAGCCTTCGAGATAGGAAACGTATGAGCCTTTGTCGGCGATGATGAGCGTGCGCTCGAACTGGCCCGTATTCTTCTCGTTGATGCGGACGTAGGTCGACAGCTCCATCGGGCAGCGCACGCCCTCGGGGATGTAAACGAACGAGCCGTCGGAGAACACCGCCGCGTTGAGCGAGGCGTAGAAGTTGTCGGACTGCGGCACGACCGAGCCCAGGTACTTCCTCACCAGCTCGGGATGATCGCGCAGCGCCTCGGAGATCGAGCAGAAGATCACGCCGGCCTTGGCCAGCTCCGCCTTGAAGGTCGTGACCACGGAAACACTGTCGAACACCGCATCGACCGCGACGCGGGCGCCCTTCACGCCGGCCAGCACTTCCTGCTCCCTAAGCGGAATGCCGAGCTTGGCGTAGGTCTTCAGCAGTTCGGGATCGACCTCGGCCAGGCTCTTGGGCCCTTCGGTCGATTTGGGGGCCGAGTAGTAGTAAAGATCCTCGAAGTCGATCTTGGGATAGTGCACTTTCGCCCAGGTTGGCTCGACCATCGCGCGCCAGCGCCGATAGGCCTCCAGCCGCCACTGGAGCATCCAGGACGGCTCGCCCTTTTTCTCGGAGATGAAACGAACGATATCTTCGTTCAGGCCCTTCGGGGCCTTGACGCTCTCGATATCGGTCTCAAAACCGTACTTGTACTTGTCGACATCGATCTCCCTGACCTGATCGATTGTCTGTTGGACTGCCGCCATTCTCTAAACCCCTTCCGGAATTCTCTCGAACCGGGGCCGGATTGTGTCCGCCCTCCCGGTATTGCCGCGATCTGCATCAACCGGCCGCGGCCCACGCACGGCGAGCCAGGCTGCGAGCAGCCGCTGGATATCGCGATCGCTCGTCGTCAAACCCAAACTCACCCGTATTGCACACTTCGCCACATCGTCCGCGAGGCCCATCGCCTCCAGCACATGGCTCGATCCGACCTTGCCCGATGAGCACGCCGCTCCGGCGCTCACTGCCACGCCTGCCAGATCCAGCTTGATCACCAGCGTCTCGGCCGACTTGCCCGGCCACGCAATGCACATCGTGTTGGCAAGCCGCGGCGATGACTGGCCGATGACGAAGCATTCGGGCGCAACATCGATCAGCCCGCGCTCGACCACATCCCGCCGCGCCGCCAGATCGGTAATATGTTCCAGGTCTCTCAGAGCCGCTGCAGCCGCCGCTCCGAAACCTGCGATAGCCGCAACATTCTCCGTGCCGGCCCGACGGCGGCGCTCCTGTCCCCCGCCCGCGATCAGCGGCGCGATCGTCACACCGTCACGAACGACGAGTGCGCCGATCCCCTTCGGACCGCCCAGCTTGTGCGACGACAGCGAGAGCAGATCGACGCCCAGTCCCGCAAAATCGATCGGCGCGCGGCCAGCCGCCTGCGTCGCATCGGTATGGACCGACAGACCATGCTCGCGCGCAAGGCTCACCGCGTCTACCACCGGCTGAATAACGCCGGTCTCGTTGTTGGCCATCTGCAAGGTTACAAGCGCGCATCCAAGCGCATCACGCTCAGGTATCCGTCGCGCGATCACGCCGATCCTCGCCTGCCCATCCGGACCAGTAGGAATATCGATGAGGCGGGCGCCCGAGAGCTTGGCCGGAGCGCGTACGCTGTCGTGCTCGATGCCGGACAGGAAAATCGTATCCCAGCCGCCAAGCGCCCAGGCATTCGCCTCGGTCGCACCACTGGTGAACACGACCTCGACGGGACTGGCACCCACGAGTGCCGCCACCTGCTCGCGCGCCGTCTCGACCAGATCGCGTGCGCGCCGCCCCTCGGCATGAATCGACGACGGATTGCCAATGACATCCATCGCGCCTGCCGTGGCTTCACGAGCTTCCGGCCGCAGCGGAGCCGACGCGTTCCAGTCAAAATATGCGCGGTCTGCGCTCATCGAATGAACGACTCCGGCGAAAGGTTCGTCTCGAGGCCCGCGAGGGGAACGGTCGTCTTCTGACGCGGCATACCCTCAAGGACGTCCTTCAGCGTTACGCGTCCAAGAAACTCGCCGATATGCTCGCCAAGAGCATCCCAAAGTCCATGTGTCAGGCACCGCTCGCCGGGCAAGCAAGGCAGGCCCTCCTCCCCGGCACATCGGGTCATACGCGTGCCTTCCTCTACGGCCGCCATGATCTCTGCAACCGTGATGGAGGCTACGGTCCGGCCCAGCCGATAGCCCCCCGCTCGGCCACGCTCGCTCGTAACGAGCCCGGCCCGGCGCAGGCGTAGAAAAAGCTGCTCGAGGTAGGCGAGGGATATGTGCTGCCGCTCTGCGACCGCCGACAGTGGCACCGGATCGGTGCGCTCGTACTTGGCCAGGTCGGCCATGGCCATGACCGCGTACCGGCCTTTGGTATTCAATTCCAACGCCGAACCTCCACGCCAAACAGCCACCACGACTAACAAACTGCGATAAAGCCTTGCATTCGGCACCCCCAGGCATGCTATGAAGCCCCGCGCCGAACACCTCCGAAACAATTCTGTTTCGAACTGTTCTAAGTTTCACAACGGTATATGGAAATTCCGAGCGCGCGAGTCAAGGTTTTTCGCTGCGCCTGCCAACCGACCGCATCTGCTCTGCTGCCGCGCGACCCGGGCCTCGGCTCGGGAAGCCCCCACAACCCAATGGAAGTGCTCTCTCCCGATGCCTGAGCTGATCATTAACGGCCCGGCCGGCCGACTGGAATCCCGCTATCACCATGAAGGCAAGAGCGACAGTCCGATCGCGCTCATTCTGCACCCCCATCCGCAATTCGGGGGCACGATGAACAATCAGATCGTCTATCACCTGTACTACACATTCACCGAGCGCGGCTTCTCAGTGCTGCGCTTCAATTTCCGCGGCGTAGGACGCAGCCAGGGCTATTTCGACAACGGCCCGGGCGAACTCGCCGATGCCGCCTCCGCCCTCGACTGGCTGCAGATGCACAATCCCGATTCGAGCTCGTGCTGGATCGCCGGCGTGTCGTTCGGCACATGGATCGCCATGCAGCTCCTGATGCGCAGACCTGAGATCGACGGCTTCGTGTGCATCGCGCCGCCGGCAAACCTCTACGATTACAGCTTTCTCGCGCCGTGCCCGTCATCCGGCCTGCTCGTCAGCGGCGAGAAGGATCGCGTCGTGCCCAGCGCCTCGGTGGCGGAGCTGTCGGTGAAGACGAAGGCCCAGAAAGGCATCAAGCTGGAGCACATCATCATTCCCGGCGCCAACCACTTCTTCGAAGGCAAGCAGGAAGAGCTCAAGGACATCGTGGGTACATACGTCGATAAGCAGATGGCCGTGATCGCCGCTGCGCGGAAAGAGGCTGACTAAGCTTCAGCCTGCCACCACACCGCCGGTGAGCGGCTTCGCGACACCGGTCGTGCCCGGAAACGTGATCGGCAATCCCTTGAGCGCGCGCACGGCCAGATAGGCCCACGCTTCAGCCTCCAGGCTGTCCCCGTCGACGTTGATCGCCTCGGCGGGAACCACCGCGTTCTCGACGTTGGCGGCGATCATGCTCATCAGTGTCCGATTTTTGCGCCCGCCGCCGCACACAACCCATACGGCCGGCTGCTCAGGGAAATGCGCGCGCGCCGACGCCACACCGGCAGCCGCCAGAGCCGTCAACGTTGCGGCCCCATCCTCGTTCGATAGCCCCTCGACCAGATCGAGGAGAAACGCATTGCGATCGAGCGACTTGGGAGGCGGATCGCCGAAATAGGAGTGGCGCAAGTACTGGGTGACGTAGTCGTCATGCACACGGCCCGTGGCCGCAAATTGCCCAGCCTCGTCGCGCGGGACATCGCACCGCTTCTGCATCCAATCATCGATCATGGCGTTGCCGGGACCCGTGTCGAAGGCCAGCAATTCCGCATGGCGCCCGATCCAGGTCACATTCGCAACGCCGCCGATATTGAGAAACGCGACCGGCCGCTGGGGCAGCCGGGCCGTGAGAGCGCGATGATAAACCGGAACGAGAGGTGCACCCTGGCCGCCGGAGGCGACATCGGCGGCGCGAAGATCGTAAACGACCCGCACACCCGTCTTGCGTGCCAGAAGCGCGCCGTCGCCGAGCTGCACCGTCAATGCTCGGTTCGGATTGTGCAGCACCGTCTGGCCATGAAAGCCGATGACATCGATGGCCATCGGCTGCAGCATGCGGTCGCCCATGAAGCGCAGGACCGCATCTGCATGACACTCCGTGAGCTGGCGCTCCACGTCGGCGAGGCGCCCGGGCCGCGCCTGTCGGTCCGTCATCCCCATCGCATCCACCAGCGCCTGGGCAAGCAGCGACCGAAACTCTGGCGGGTAGGGAAATGTCGCCGCGGAGCCCCGCTTGATGAAGTCCTCCCCGTCCGTCTCGATGAGCGCGACATCGATCCCGTCCATGGACGTGCCGCTCATCAGGCCGATCGCGCGCATCACCTTGCCCATAGCGGTCTTCCCGTGCAATTTGCCCCCGAGTTCGACCCTAGAGCGCGATCGTTTCGCATGGAAGCACTACGGTTCCATGCGAAACGTGAATCGCACTCAAAAATGAAGTAGAGCAGGATTCACGTTTCGGCCGAGGCGTATCGTGCTAAGGCGAGGCGATTCAATCCGATCCTGCTCCGGACGCCGCCCCGAGGCGGCGCAGACGTGAACCACGACGCCATGGCAAAGTTCAAGTCAGACTTTCTCACCACGCTCGATGAGCGCGGCTTCATCCATCAGTGCTCCGATGTCGCGGGCCTGGACGGGCTCGCGGCCCGGCATGATGTGATCGCCTACGTGGGTTACGATTGCACGGCGCCATCCCTACACGTCGGCCACCTCCTCTCGATCATGATGCTGTACTGGCTGCAGCAGACGGGCTCCAAGCCGATCACACTGATGGGTGGCGGCACAACCCGTGTCGGCGATCCATCCGGCAAGGATGAAACGCGCGCGCTGCGGCCGATCGAGGAGATTGAGCGCAACAAGGACAGCCTCAAGCACGTCTTTGCCAAGGTGCTGACGTTCGGCGCCGGCAAGAACGACGCCGTGATGCTCGACAACGCCGACTGGCTGACCAAGCTCAACTACATCGAGATGCTGCGTGACATCGGCCGGCACTTCTCTGTCAATCGCATGCTGTCGCTCGAGTCGGTCAAACTGCGCCTCGAGCGCGAGCAGGAGATGTCGTTCATCGAGTTCAACTACCAGGTGCTGCAGGCGTACGACTTCGTCGAGCTGGCGCGGCGTACCGGCTGCAATCTGCAGATGGGCGGCTCCGACCAGTGGGGCAACATCGTCACCGGCGTCGATCTCGGCCGACGCATGGGCACGCATCAGCTCTATGCGCTCACCGCACCGCTGCTGACGACGGCCTCGGGTGCCAAGATGGGCAAGACGGCTGCAGGCGCGGTCTGGCTCAACGAGGACCTGCTTTCGGCTTACGATTACTGGCAGTTCTGGCGCAATACGGCCGACGCGGAGGTCGCGCGCCAGCTCAAGATATTCACGACATTGCCGATGGACGAGATCGCCAAGCTCGCCGCCCTCAAAGGCTCCGAGATCAACGAGGCAAAGAAAGTGCTGGCGACGGAAGCGACGGCTCTCATGCACGGCCGCGCCAAGGCCGAGGAAGCCGCCCAAACCGCTGCACAGACGTTCGAACAGGGCGCGCTTGCGGAAGGTCTGCCGACTGTTGAGATCGCGCGGGCCGAGATCGAAGTCGGCCTGGGCGTTCTCGCGGCATTCGTCGCGGCCGGCCTCGTGAAGTCCAACGGCGAGGCGCGTCGCCAGATTCAAGGCGGTGGCCTGCGCATCAACGATGCGCCAGTGACAGACGAGAAGACGAAGCTGTCTGCCAGTGATGTAACGCCCGAAGGCGTTATCAAGCTCTCGCTTGGCCGGAAACGGCACGTGCTACTACGACCAGCGTAACGCACTCACGGTCCGGGCCGGGGCGCCGGCACGCCTTCAGCGGATATTGGTGTATTGCCACTCCCTCGCCGGAGCAGGCCGCGCTGCGGCGCCAGCAGAAATGCGCCAATAAACACGGCCATCTGGATCAGCACAATGCACGGCCCTGTCGCACCGTCGATATGAAAACTGACGAGCGTCCCCGCCACACTTGATCCGATGGCAACGATCGTTGCTATTCGCAGCATTCGCTCGAACGTGTCCGACAGCATGTATGCGATCGAACCCGGCCCCACCAGCATCGCAACGACCAGAATGATGCCGACGGCCTTGAGTGACGCAACGATGGTCAGCGACAGGACAACGAGCAATCCGTAGTGCAACAGCCGGACAGGCAGGCCGATCGCACGCGCATGCTGCGGATCGAAGCAATACAGCAGAAGATCCTTGCGTTTCGCTATCACCACGATCAATGCGCTGCCAGCGATAAGTGCCGTTTCGACCAGATCGCGGTTGGTCACTCCCAGCATGTCACCAAACAGGATGTGCATGAGATGCTGGTCCGTATCCACGCGCGTGAACAACACTAGCCCGAGCCCGAACATGCCAGAGAATACGATGCCCATCACCGTATCCTCCTTCACGCGGCTGTTCTCCTTTAGATACCCAGTCAAGACTGCACACGCGAGGCCCGCCGCGAATGCGCCGACGGCCAGCGGCAGCCCGAGTACGAAGGCAATGACGATACCCGGCAGAACGGCGTGCGAGATGGCATCGCCCATCAGCGACCAGCCCCTCAGCACTAGGAAGCAGGACAACACCGCGCAGATTGCCCCCACGAGCACGGCGACGATCAAGGCGCGCTGCATGAATCCATAGCTCAGCGGAACGGCAACGAGGTTCCAAAGCCACATCATGACCGCGCTTCCTCCGAAGCCGAGCGGCGGCGCGCCGCCAGCACACCGTGCTTGGGCGCGAAATAGAAGGCCCCGAGGAAGATCAGCGTTTGCAGCGTGACGATGACACCGCCGGTCGCGCCGTCCAGAAAGAAGCTGATGTAAGCACCTGCAAAACTCGTAACCACTCCCACGATGGTCGCGATCACGAGGAGATTTTGAAAGCGATCAGTCAGTAGGTACGCCGTGGCTCCGGGCGTCACGACCATGGCGATGACGAGACAAGCCCCGACTGTCTGCAGCGCGGCAACCGTTGCTGCCGACAGCAGTGTGAAGAACAGCACCTTCAACCTTCCGGGGTGGAGGCCGATGGCGCGGGCATGGCTCTCATCGAAGAAAACCACCATCAAATCCTTCCAGGTTAGCAGCAGGATCGCCAGAGTTACGACGCTGACGACAACGACCTGGAGCGCGTCGTCATCCGAGATGCCAAGAATGTTGCCTAATACGATCGATTGCACGTTCACCGATGTCGGATTGATCGACACCAGGAGCAGGCCCGCCGCAAAGAACGACGTGAAGACCAAGCCGATAATCGCGTCCTCGCGCAGCCGCGTCTGCTGCCGTACGAACGCCATGCCCAGCGCCGCCAGAAGCCCTGCGAGAAATGCACCCGCTGCATAAGGCAGCTTGAGCAGATAGGCGCCGGCGACTCCTGGCACGATCGAATGAGCGAGAGCATCGCCCATCAGCGACCAGCCCTTCAGCATCAAGAATGCCGACAGGAACGCGCACATACCACCGACAAGCGCGCATACCCACATGGCCTTGACCATGTAGTTGTACTCGAAGGGCACGAGAAGCTCGCTCACGGCGTCTTGTCCTTGCTGCCGCTCGGAATCGGCTGATCGGACGTATTGCGCTGACCGTAGAAGACCACAGGGCGTTCGTCGTCGGTGAGAACAGTTACGCCGCGGCGATCGTCGTCGTCATGCAACTCGGCGCCTTCGAGTCGGAAGTGGCGCAGCACGCCGCCAAATGCACGTTCCAGATTGGCTTGGGTGAACGTCTCTGCTGTCGGTCCGGCCGCGAGAACAGTGCGCAGAACCAGCACCACCCGGTCGCAGAAATCGGGCACGCTTCCCAAGTTGTGGGTCGACACAAGCATCAAATGACCCCGCGCTTTCAGCTCGCGCATAAGATCGATGATGGCTTCCTCAGTTTTGACGTCGACGCCGGTGAAGGGTTCATCTAACAGGATGACCAATCCCTCTTGAGCCAATGCGCGGGCAAGAAAGACGCGCTTCTTCTGTCCACCCGATAGCTCCCCAATCTGCCGCTTGCGGAAGCCGGTCATGCCGACGCGTTCCAGCGCCTCGTCAACTTTCCGGCGATCGAGCGCCGAAGCGATGCGCAGGAAGCCCATATGACCGTAGCGCCCCATCAGCACAACATCCTCGACCAGAACCGGAAAGTTCCAGTCGACATCTTCGGACTGCGGGACGTAGGCAACCACGTTGCGCTTTTGTGCATCGCGCGTGCTGAGACCGGCGATTCTCACTTCGCCGGCTACAGGGGTCACGAATCCCATGATGGCCCTGAACAGGGTCGACTTGCCCGACCCGTTGATACCCACGAGCCCACAAATCGTGCCTGGCTCCAGCTCGAATGACGCATCGCGCAAGGCGGTGTTGCCGTTGGGATAAGTCACCGTCACACCGCGAACCGAAAGCGACGCAACAAGCCCCCGCGTTGCATCACCGCCGGCAATAGAGTGCGCGGGCAAAATGTTCACTGTCCGAATCCCGCAGCAATCGTCGCCACCGTCACCTCAAGCAACTGAACGTAAGACGGAACTGGACCGTTCGCTGCACTCAAGCTGTCGACGTAGAGAACGCCGCCGTAGTGCGCGCGGGTCTCTTTGGCGACCTGTTTCGCGGGTTTGTCAGACACCGTGCTCTCGCTGAACACGACCGGGATTTTTTCCTTGCGAATCGTATCAATGACGCGTCGCACCTGGCTTGGCGTTCCCTGCTCGTCGGCATTAATCGGCCAAAGATAGAGCTCCTTTAAGCCATAGTCGCGAGCCAGATAGCTGAAGGCTCCCTCGCTGGAGACAAGCCAGCGTTGCTCTGCAGGAATGGCCGACAAACGTTTGCGCAAAGGCTCGTCCATCGCCTTGATCTGAGCCGCATAGGCCGCCGCATTCTTGCTATAGGTCTCGGCGTTGGTGGGATCGTGTTGCGCCAGCGCCTTACGGATGTTCTCGATGTAGATGAGCGCGTTGTTGGGCGACATCCACGCGTGCGGATTGGGCTTGCCCGTGTAGGGCCCTTCGCGAATGCCCATGGGCTCGATGCCCTCAGTCATGACAGCGCTCGGCACATTCTTGACGTTGTCGAAAAACCGCTCAAACCAGCGTTCGAGGTTCATACCGTTCCAAAGCACCAAGTCGGCAGACTGCGCCTTGACGATATCAAGAGGTGTCGGCTGGTAGTCGTGGATCTCGGCGCCTGGCTTGGTGATCGACTCCACAATCGCCGCCGTGCCGGCGACGTTTTGTGCAATGTCCTGGATCACCGTGAACGTTGTTACCACACGAAACGGCTTTGGTGACGCTCCCTGTGCATAAGCCGATTGAGCGAGGCAAAGTCCGCCGATCAAAAGAACCGCGATGCTCGCAGCGAAACCGGCGATGACGTTTCGGCGCTCCGGTCGCGCCGTGGGATAGCTCATCATGTACTCCTGCTGGTTGCAAACGCCCCGCTCTCGGCGAATCTTTCTTCGACACGCCGACCTATATTGCAGTTAGGAACTATTTGCAATAATACTAGAAAAGTTGCAGGCGCATCGCCAGTCTTCGACGGGGAGGGGAGCAATATTTCAGCTCCCAACGCAATCGCCGTCAGACGGCGCGAGTGGAGAATACCGCTGTTTGTGGTGAAGCCAGCGCGTCACGCCGGTGGCGCTACGGGCGTTAGCAGCTACTTGCCTTTGGCTGGTGGCGGCGTCGTCTGCGCCGACCACCCGCCGAGCGCCTCGGGCTGGACCTTTGTCCCACCCTGTGTGGTCCAATCGACCGGAGGACTGGCGCGCACCTGCGGCCCCGTCTTGACTCCAGCCTTCGGCTGGGAGGCTCGGTCATCGCGCGGCGTGACCTTTGGGTTCTCCGGCGTCATCTGGAAAATCTCACGAAAGATGCCCGGCATCACCAGCGACAGCGGGTTGACGATGACCTGCGGGTCCGCCATCGGCCCCTCGATGGCGAACGTGATGCCCAGCACGCCTTCGCCGCGCGGACCGGTCAGCAACGGACCGAGAATGGGAATCGGCGCAAAGCTGCGGTTGAATCCCGACAGAGGCACATACGTGCCACCGAGCTGCAGGCGCTGCGTGCGATAATCGATCTTGCCGCGCATCGTCGCGCCGACCACCGGCCCGGTGACATGGGCATTCTCCAGAACCAGCTGACCGTTACCCATCGAGAACGGCGCGCGCAGACGCTCGAAGTCAAACTGCTCGCGCACCACTCGCCGGGCCCCTTTGCGCCCCGCCTCGATGGCGGGACGGCCCTCATCCGGCGACTGCAGCACTTCACTGACGATGGGGTCGCCAAGAACCCGGAAATTCTGAATCGCGAGCACACCCGTGCGGTCGGCAGCACCCTTGGCGTCGAGGTTGATCTCAAGGTCGGCCGTACCGCCGAGCATGTTGGAATAGAAACCGATCAGCTTGAGCGCCTGTCCGGCATCGGCCGCCTCGGCCGTGAGAAGACGCGAGCGTCCTGCGTCGGGGCGTAACCGAGCCGTCAGGGTCTTGCCGCTCTCCAGCGTGCCGCGCATGTCGAGCATCGTGAGTTGCTCGGCGCGCTTCTGCATCTTGAGCTTGACGCCGCGAATGGTCGTATCGGATGCGCCAAGAACGTTGTCGATCTCGGCCACCAGATCGAGACCCGGGCGATTTGTGGCCTGGGCCGGGCGATCGCTCAACTGGCCGAATGAAATCAGCGATTGAAACAGCTCCTTGGCGTCATAGGTCTTGCCCCGCGCCTTGACGTCCCACACGCGCCCCGGCCGCATGATGCCATGGACATCGATATTGGTGACGACGTTGATGGAAAAGTGCGGGAAGTGATATTCCACTGGATGGTGATCCGGCCCAAGCCCGACCCAGCCGTCGATGGCGATATTGTCGCCGATCAGCCTGAAGTTCTGCAGCTCGGTCTTGTAGGTCTGCCCCTTCCCCACGTCGAATTCCAGGCCAGCCGGACGTCCGGACGGTTTCTGCCACGAGATGTCGTTGAGCGTCACCTCGGCTGCCGTCAGATCCGCAATGAAATGGATCTTCGTGTCGTCGGGCCCATTGCGCTGTACGTTGATCTCGACCGGCACCTCGCCCTGCACCATGTGGTTCAAGTCGAGCTTCAGCTGAGCGCGATCGCTGTTGTCCAGCGTGGCGCTGATCTTGATCGGCGGCTGCTGTGCTGCCCGCACGCCCGCCAGCACCTGCCAGCCGAGCTTGACGCTGACGCCGCCGAGCAGCATGTCGCCGCGGACGTCCATCGCATTCTCGGTCACGTCGAACGTGACCGTTGCGCCGTTGATATCGTGCGATCCAAAGATCGCCTTGGCCCGCCCGTCGGTCAAGCGCGCCTTGCCCTCGACCTTCATATCGGCCGTGGAGATGGCGTCGCCCAGAGGCAGCGTCAGGCGCATCTGCCCCTCGACTTTGCCATCGAGCCCCGCAAGGCCGAGGCCGGCCTCTCTGACCAGCGCGAGCGGCTCGCGATCGAGAACGTCCAGCACCGCTCCGAGTGACGCTTGCGCCCGCGCTGAGATCTCGGCCTGGGGACGTTCGCTGTCGATGGCAGAGACGAACAGCCGGCCCGACTTCAACGCGATGCGGCGGCCCTGACCAGCCGCCATGCTCGCCTCAGGGATCGTCAGCTCTGCGTCGTTGCCTTCCACCCTCAACAAAGCCCGCGGGGCCTCAATGTGAGGCAACCCCTGCCTCGTCGCGAATTCAAGATCGGCACCTTCGAGCGAGAGCGACATGCGCCGCTCCTCGGGAGATCCGCTCTGCCCGGCGCCCGCCTCACGCTGCGTGGCAATGCGGAAAGTTCCTCCCTTGAGCGCGCCCGTCAGAAGGTTGCGGCCGACCCATTCCCGCGACCGCGGAGCAATCGCATTCGGCCACAACGCCTTCATCGATGCGACTGGCATGGCGCCGATGCGGCCTTCGAGCAGGGCATCAATCCGGCCCGCGGAATTGGCGATGTTTCCGGTCATCGCCATCTGTGCGCCGCCGGCGTCGAGCTGAAACTCATCCAGCTGCAGGCGTCCCGGATCGGGTCCGAGTTGTCCGCGCGCAACCCAGCGATCGATGGCGAGCGGCGGCACGTTGTCTTCCTCTGCCGCGAGGATGCCGTTCAAGGTGCGCACATCGAATTGCCACCCCGGCACGGGCTTCTCGAGCGTCGAGCCATGCACGACCGAGCCTGCGATCACCGCCTGGCTCTTGCCCCACGAGAATGTCGCGGGGCCGAGATCGAAGCGCTGCTTGTCCCCCGAATAGCGGACATCGAGGCGTCCGGCTCCGACGGGAAAGGTCGAGCGATCGAGCCAGGGCAGAGCGAGCTTGCCGGGCTCAAGATCGATGGCGAAGTGGCCATTCAGCACCGTGCCATCACGCGCGAACTCCAGGCCGCCCTCACCGGAGATCGGCATGTCGATGCCGTCGAACATGGCGAAGTGTACTGGTCCTTGTACCAGTCCGCGCGGCACCAGATCCTGCAAGGTGGCATTGAGGCGAATGGTCTGGGACTTCTCGGATTCCTCGGCCCGCATACTGAACGTCCACGGTCCGGTCGCGGACGCCACCATCCCCATTCCCGAAACAATACTGCGCTTCTGCTTGTGCTCGACACGGACATCAAACTCGGGCACCTTCCAGACGCTGCGATAACCGTGCGCGTCGTAGATGACTGACGCATCCCTGAAACCAACGGTCTCCAGAAAAGACGCAGCATCCTGCCGTCGCCGGGCGCGCGCGGAAGCATCTGCGATTGCCTTTACCAGATCGACGCCTCGCGAAGCCGGTTCCGAGGCTGTTGCTCGGGTATTGTTGGCGAGCGCTCGGTCGGAACTGGCTGTCTGCGCCGCGCTCCCTTCGCCCGGCTGCGTGAAACTCAAGGACAGACGGCCGTCATGGGTGCGCGACACGAGCACGCGGGGCTGGATGAACTCTATGCGTGCGGGCGCGATGCGGGCCCCCAGCAGTGCGCGGTAGCTGACGCTGACGCCGGCCAGCGGCGCCATAGCCACGACGTCTCCGTCGGCGTCGGCAACGCGGATGTTGCGCAGCCGGAACTCGAGCGCGTTGCGCTCCGAGAGCTGCACGATGGCGCCTTCAATCTTGACCGAGAATTCGGGCAGCTCCGAACTCAGACCGCGCTCAACCGGCCCCACGATGAAGCCGACCGAGATCGGTCCCTGCAGCAGCCGCAAATAGATCAGCCCCACGCCCAGCGCAGCGAGCGGAACCAGAATGGCGAAGCATTTGAGCAGAAAGACCGTCGGCCCAGCGCACAGCCGCGTACCGCTCGCCAGTGCCCGACTGACACCGGGGCTCCAAAACTTGCGCCTGCGCGAGGCCGCCTGCTGCCGCACCCTGCCCTGCGGCGCAACGCCGGTGCGAGGCACCGGCGGCGGCTGCGTTCGGTAGGCCGGCCGCCCGCCGCTCTCCATCGAGTCATTTCCCCAGGTGGCCACGTGTCACCGGACCGATAAGCACAGCGGCCGCGGACTTTGCAATCCGCGCCACGCCGCGATTTTCATACGCGCGAAATCAAGCACCCAATACGCAAGGCCCCCCACGCGACTTGAGTTCATGCAGTACGCTTCAACGCAGCGTGCTAAGGTCTCATGTGGTTTTACAAAAACGACGAAAGAAAGGCACAGCCATGGTGCAGGATGGGGACCCAGCTCCGGATCTGGAGCTACCCACCGAAAATGGTGAAAAACTCAAGCTCGCCAGACTCAAAGGCAAACCGATCGTCGTCTATTTCTACCCCAAAGACGACACTTCGGGTTGTACTTCGGAGGCAAAGGATTTCTCAGCTCTGGCGGCGCAGTTCGGCAAGATCGGCGTGGCCGTGATCGGCGTGTCGCCTGACAGCGTCGAGAGCCATCGCAAATTCCAGAAAAAGTATGAGCTGAAGGTTCGGCTCGCGGCCGATGAGGACAAGGCGGCGGCCAACGCCTTCGGCGTCTGGGTCGAGAAGTCGATGTATGGGCGCAGGTTCATGGGCGTGGAGCGATCGACCTTCCTGATCGACAAGACGGGCCGCATCGCCCGGAGCTGGCGCAAGGTCCGTGTTCCGGGACACGCCGCCGAGGTCCTCGAGGCCGCCAAGGAGATTGCGGGCTGATTCCGGATGCCATGGGTGACCCACTAACTCCGTCAGCTCCAGACAGCCTAGCTGCCGCCGCGCGCGCCATCGTCTCTGCTGTTGATCCGCGCGAGAAAGTTCGCCTTGCCGAGGCCGCATCGCGCGCCTGGTTCGCGCGTGCCCTCTCGCTTGGCACGATCAGCACTCGCGGGGCTATGCCCGACAGGCCGGGCCGCCCGGCCAAGCCGGACCTTCTGCCCCCGCGCGCCATGCCCAAGCGAACCACACAAGGCCTTAAGGGACGCGTGGCACTGCTGCACTCCCTCGCTCACATTGAGCTCAACGCCATCGACATGACGTGGGATCTCATCGGCCGATTCATCCATGTACCGATGCCGCAATCCTACTATGACAACTGGGTGCAGGTCGGCTTCGAGGAGGCCAAGCACTTCGCACTGCTGTCGGCGCGCCTCGCCGATCTCGGCGCCGCTTACGGCGACCTTCCCGCGCACGATGGGCTGTGGCAGGCAGCCCAGGCGACCGGCAAGGTTCTGCTGGCGCGGCTCGCGGTCGTGCCGCTGGTGCTCGAGGCGCGCGGGCTCGATGTCAGTCCTACCCTGATCGAGAAGCTCACGTCGGCCGGCGATGCCGCATCGGCCGACATCATCGGCGTCATCTACCACGACGAAAAACGCCACGTCGCATTCGGTGCGAAATGGTTTCGCTTCCTGTGCGACCGCGAAGGGCTAATGCCTGAGCCCACGTTCCACCAGCTCGTACGCACGCACTTCCGCGGCCCCATAAAGCCGCCGTTTAACGACAAGGCTCGCTCGGAGGCCGGTCTCGTGCCGGGCTTCTATAAACCGCTAGTGGCGACCGGGCACACGTCCTGAAGCCGGGACTGATCTCTTGCCGGACGGGAAACAATGACCTGCGCGGTCAGGCGTGGTAAGGAAAATTCGAACGAGGCCTCATGGACGAGGGCTTCGTGGCAGTTGGTTATCATGCGGGCGAAATTGAGTGTCACGCAATCTGCGTGTCGCGTCGAGGGAGTACCATGTTTACAAAGAAACCTGAGCTGTCACCGCTCACCGCAGCACGTCCTGGATTGCCGCCAACGCCGCCGAAAGGCGACGGTCGGCGGCCCGCCACCGGCACCGTATCCCAGATCAGCGCCGACCTGACGATCATCGGCAACCTGATCTCGCAGGGAGAAGTACAGGTCGATGGTGAAGTGCAGGGTGACCTGCACGCAGCCATCATCCTTGTCGGCGAGAATGCGCGCGTCACCGGCAATGTCGTCGCCGAAGAGGTGACCGTGCGCGGCACGGTACAAGGCTCGGTCCGCGGCAACCGCGTTCTGCTGCAATCAACTAGCAGGGTCGAAGGCGACGTCTTCCACCAGCAGCTCGGCATCGAACAGGGCGCCTTCTTCGAAGGCAAATCCCGTCGCGTCGAGAATCCCACGGCCGGCGTACAGCGGCCCGAAATCACGCTGCCGCCGGACGGCCACTACGCCAACGGCGCGCAGGCGTGAACATCGAGCGATCCGGCGTCAGCTAGTCCAGGTCCGCGACTTCGGCTGACGCCCCGCCTTTGATGCGGTGGGCGAGCGCGGCTTCGATGAAAGCGTTGATGTCGCCGTTCAGCACGCCGGACGTGTCGCTCGTCTGCACGCCCGTGCGCAAGTCCTTGACCATCTGATAAGGCTGCAGAACGTACGAGCGGATCTGGTGGCCCCAGCCTATGTCGGACTTTGACGCGGCCTCGGCGGCCGCCTTCTCCTCGCGCTTCTTGAGCTCGAGCTCGTAGAGCCTCGCCTTAAGTCGCTTCAGACCCGCCTCGCGATTCTGGTGCTGTGACCGCTGATCTTGCGAGACCAGCATGATGTTGGTCGGCTTGTGCACGATGCGCACCGCCGACTCGGTCTTGTTGACGTGCTGGCCGCCGGCACCACCCGAGCGCATCGTGGTGATCTCGAGGTCGGCCGGGTTGATCGTTATGTCGATTGAATCGTCGATCACCGGATAGACCCAGACGCTGGCGAAGCTCGTATGCCGCCGCGCATTGGAATCGAACGGCGAGATGCGCACGAGCCGATGCACGCCTGACTCCGTCTTGAGCCAGCCGTAGACATTGTCGCCCTTGATCTCGAGTGTCGCCGATTTGGTCCCGGCCTCTTCGCCCGGGCTTTCGTCGATCAGAGTGACCTTGTAGCCACTCGCCTCGGCCCAGCGCATGTACATGCGCACGAGCATCGCCGCCCAATCCTGGCTTTCCGTGCCGCCGGCACCGGCGTGGACTTCGAGATAGGCATCGTTGCCGTCAGCCTCGCCCGACAACAGCGCTTCGACCTCCTTGCGCTGAGCGTCGTGCGCCAGCCGCTCCAGCGCGGAGCCTGCCTCGAAGATTGTGGCCGGATCGTCTTCGGATTCGCCGAGTCCCATGAGCGTCAACGCGTCGTCGAGATAGCGCTCGAGTTCTCGGTAGGTTTTGATCGAACGCTCGAGCTGCTGGCGCTGCCGCATCACCTTCTGCGCCCGCTGCGGATCACCCCAGAGTTGCGGATCCTCGCTCTGGCGATTCAATTCGCCCAGGCGCTGCTCGGCCGTGTCCCAGTCAAAGCGACCTCCGGAGAAGTGCCAGTGACTGCTTGACGTCGTCGACGAGTTTCTGATGTTCGGCGCGCATGGTTGCCTCTGCGATTAAAAAATTATTGCAGCTGGCGGCTATATAGCCAACGCGAACAAAACTGTAAAATAAGACGAGAGCGTTGCCGCGTGGGATTGAAAGCGCGCAGTCGTCACCACATGCCGCGTCTGGTCGTGATGGCGCGCTCGTCTTCGCGCTGCTGGACGAACGTCCCGCCGTCGTTACCGAAGCCGATCAGCGAGAAGCTATCATCAGGCTCTTCGCCGGGCTTGAACGCTTCGAGTACGGTGTCGCTTTCTCCGGCCTGCGCTCTCAGGCCGGACCGCACGTTGACGCGCACGAGCTTGATGCCAGGCGGGATGCGGAAGGGAACGGCCTTCTTGTCGGCTAGTGCCATTTTCATGAAGTTGCCGAAGATCGGCGCGGCCACATGTCCACCGGTCTGTCCCTTGCCCATCGGCCGCGGCGTGTCGTAGCCGACGAACACGCCGACGACGAGGTCGGGCGTATAGCCGACGAACCAGGCGTCCTTCTCTTCGTTGGTGGTCCCGGTCTTGCCGGCGATCGGCACGTTGGGAACGAACTGCTTGACGACGGTGGCCGTACCGCGCTGGACCACGCCCTCCATGATGGAGGTCATCTGGTAGGCCGTGTGCGGATCGAGGGTCTGCTTGCGATCATCGGCCAATGACGGCTCGTTGGCGGACTGCCAGTTCTCTGCCTTGCAGCCGACGCACTCGCGCTTGTCGTGGCGCCAGATGGTATGTCCCCACCGATCCTGGATACGATCGATCAGCGTCGCTTGCACCTGCTTGCCGCCATTGGCAAGTGAAGAATAGGCTGTCGCCATCTTGACCAGTGTCGTCTCGCCCGCGCCCAGCGACATGGCAAGCACTGGGAGGAGATCGTCGTAGACCCCGAAGCGCTTTGAATACTCGCCGATCAGCGGCATGCCCATGTCCTGGGCCAGGCGCACGGTCATCTGATTGCGCGACTTCTCGATGCCGAGGCGCAGCGTCGAGGGACCATAGGAGCTGCCGCCGTCATAGTTCTTCGGCGCCCAGATATCCTTGCCGGCGCCCTGGTCGATCTCGATGGGGGCGTCGAGGACGATGCTGGTGGGCTTGTAGCCGTTGTCGAGCGCTGCCGCATAGACTAGCGGCTTATACGACGATCCGGGTTGGCGCTTCGCCTGCAGGGCCCGGTCAAACTGGCTGGTGGCAAACGAGAAGCCGCCGGCGACAGCAAACACCCGGCCCGTATGCGGGTCCATGGCGACGAGACCGCCGCCAACTTCGGGGATCTGCATCAGCGACCATACGCCCGACACCTGATCCGGATTCTTCGGTGCCACCCACACGACATCGCCCGCGCTCAGCACATCGGTGACGGCCTTAGGTGCGCCCTTGTTTGTCTTGGCCCACTTCATCTCGTCGAACGGGATCTCCGCAGCTTCGCGATCGGCCACCAGCCCGCCGTCGGCTTGGCGCGTAGGCCGCAGCCCGACCACAGCCTTGGTGCGCTGCGCTTCCAGCACCACACCCAGCCGCCACGGAGCCAGATCAGTTGGGATTTCGATGGCGTTCAGCGCAGCACCCCAATCGCCCCCGGTCTCAATGCGCTGCACGGCGCCACGCCATCCCTTGCTGCGATCGAAAGCCACAAGGCCATCGGTCAGGGCCTTGCGCGCCATGCGCTGCAGGTTGGGATCAAACGTCGTCCTGACCGACAGTCCGCCGTTCACCCTACCGTCGCCGGCGCTGGCGCGGTCAGAGCGGCCGTAGAGGCCATCCTCGCCGAATTGCGACACAAGTGTGCGGCGGACGTCCTCCGCGAAGTAGTCGGCTGCGTAGATCTGGGTGCCGAACGGACGGATGTTGACGGTCAGCGGCTTCGCTTTGGCCGCCTTCGCCTGCTCCGCGGTAACAAGCCCGTTGTCCACCATCTGGTCGATGATCCAGTCGCGCCGGACCGTCGCTTCCTTCGTGCGGCGGAATGGATGGTAGTTGTTGGGTGCTTTCGGCAGGGCGGCGAGGTAGGCCGCCTCCTCGATGGAAAGGTCCTTCAATTCCTTGTTGAAGTAGTTGAGTGCGGCAGCAGCAACGCCATAGGAGCCGAGACCGAGGTAGATTTCGTTGAGGTACAGTTCGAGGATCTTGTCCTTGGGGTAGGCGCGCTCGATGCGGATGGCAAGAATAGCTTCCTTCAGCTTGCGCTCGAGCGTACGGTCGCTGGTCAGCAGGAAATTCTTGGCAACCTGCTGCGTGATCGTGGAGGCGCCTTCCGCGCGGCGGTTCCCGCCCCGCGCCTTATCCTCGGCCATTTTCACGACGGCGCGGCCGATGCCGACGAAGTCGAGACCACCATGCTCATAGAAACGCTTGTCCTCGGCCGAGAGGTAAGCACCAATGACCAGCTTCGGAATCGTGTTGATCGGAACGTAAATGCGCCGCTCGCGCGCGTACTCCGCGATGAGCGAGCCGTCGTGCGCGTGAATGCGCGTCATCACGGGAGGTTCGTAGCGTGCCAGGCTCTCATAGCTCGGCAGATCCTGCGACGCCTTCCAGAACAGGTATCCACCGACGCCGGAGCCCGCCAGAAAGACAACCACTCCCGAGGCGAACAGAAACCCCAGGAAGCTCAGCATCCAGCTGCGCCGCCGCCTCTTGGGCACGCGTGCCACCGGCGGCGGAAGGATCGGAGAGGGTCTCATGCGGCCTGGGCCAAGTCCCTTGCTCTGCAAGACGTTACCAGCGAGCACCGGGCTTTGTGGCCCCTCTCGCGCTGCGGCGCACCTTAGCACGAAATATGGCAGCAGCTTGCCTCGTGCCAGTAAAACTTAGGGATTCCTTGAAAAGGATCAACAACACTCAGCCAAGTTTTGAGTTCCGCCCCCCCCGCAAAGCGGTCTTCCGATCGCACTCTAGCGGCGGCGTTTGGCGAAGAACTCGTCCACCGCCTTCACCACTGCCTCGGCCACCCCCCGCTGCCACTCGCTGGACGCCAACAGCTTCTCGTCCTCGGCATTGCTCATATATCCAAGCTCGATCAGGACCGACGGCGAGCCCGGCTGGCGCAGCACTTTGAATGCCGCCGATCGCGACGGATCGCGGGCGAGAGCCATTCTTGGCTTCATCTGCGTGAGCAGGATGTTCCGGAAATCCGTGGCGAAATCCCCGGTTTCGCGACGCATCAGATCGAGCAGGATGTGCTTGACCTCGTCCTGCCCCTCTTCGCCCGCGACATCGAGGCCGGCCAGCAGATCCGCCGCGTTTTCTTTTTCCGCGAGCCGGCGCGCGCGTTCGTCCGAGGCGCGATCTGACAGCGTGTAGACCGTCGCGCCCCGCACGCTTTGGGCGAAATCGCGGGCCTCGAGCGAATCTGCGTGGATTGAGACGAACAGGTCCGCGCCGTGCTGCCGCGACAGCCTGACGCGGTCCTCCAGAGACACGAACGTGTCTGACGACCGCGTCAGAATCACTTCGTACCGTCGCAGGGCGACAAGGCTACGTCGAACCTCGCGCGCCACGGCCAGGACGATGTCCTTTTCCAAGCCCAAAGCTCCTTGGGCTCCAGGGTCCAAACCGCCATGTCCGGGGTCTATGACAATGACCGGCTTTCCGCGTGCCGACTTGGGTATCTCCCGCTCCGGCGCCCCCGGCCGGACAGCGGTTGCAGATGCGGCAGCAGCGATTTCGGCGGCTGCGATCTCGACAGCCGTCATCGGCTCAAGCACGACGTCGAGCCAGATCCGCGCTGAGTTCCCCGATCCGCTGCGCCGCAGCTTAGCATCGATGCGGACGGGGACGGTTGTATCAAACACCATGCGCGACCTGCCCGGCGCGAACTGGCCGAAGCGAAACCCCGACACCACACCGGCGCCACTGCGGCCCTTTTCCGGCGCCACCTGGAAATCCACGTCGGTGATATCGAGCACGACACGGCTCGGATGGGGGAGTGCGAACGCATTGAACTGGATCGGCGCCGTCAGGCTGAGGGAGAGCCGCGTCCGCTTGGCATCGCCGGAGAAATCCACCCCCTGCACCACGGGTCGCGCCGCCGTCTTTGTGCTAACGACCGTATCCCAGGGGCTCGTCTGCGTTTGGGCCACGGTTGCCGGCAACGCCAACCCAAACGCCATCAGCAGGCCGAGTGCCAGACTGGTTTTGGCGCTGTGCATCCCCTTAACGCCCCCCGGCGTCCCCATCACGTGGGCCTGAGCGTCACTATCAGGCTCCAGCCGCCCGCAGAATTTACCAGATCTTTGCCGAATCAAGGGCATTTGGTGAGGGTAAGCTCGGGCCAGGCAGGGGGGACAACTTCCCGGACGGCGTTCAACGAGCTTGCCTCGCCCAAATCGAGACCGTAAAAGACACAGATTGCGTTTCGCAATGCGCGTCTGCCTCTGCAGCGCCGCGCTCGGATCTGTCAGTCATACGGGACGAGCTGAAGCGAACCGCAACTGCCTGTGCTCCTCGGGCAGCACTTGGCCTGCAAAGGCCGTCGCCGCAAGGCGTCATGGTGACAACGGGAGGAGCCGCAGCAGGTGCTGTGGACAAGGTTGGGCTATCTCAGCGTTCGGCCGCCCGAGGCGATTGGACCAAAGCCGCAGTTCCGGAGCTTTCCGGCAGTACGCAGGTCGATCCGACGTCTCGAGACCACGAACGCTGCGGACAGGGCATGGCGCCTTGCTCCGTCTACCAAATGACAGAATCCATTGTCCTTCAGAGGACCATGACGACACACAGGAGCAAAAACTTTCATTTCCGGCCTCGGCGACACCGCCGATGGGCATCTCTGCTGTTGCGCGATCGGGCCGTGCCCGGCCGCCGGCCAGTTGCATTTGCCGCTTCGGAACTGATGTCCTTGCTCCGCATTCCACAAACAACACCAGCAAAGATGCGCGCACGAAACGGGCGCTTCACGCCGGCCGGACCGCTGTCCGACGGACGCGAGGGCGCTTTCCTGCGTGCACAGGAATTTTCAGCATGGACAAGAACAAGATGCTTATCGACGCCACGCATCCCGAGGAGACTCGGGTGGTGGTGCTCCGCAACGGCCGCGTAGAGGAATTCGATTACGAGTCGGCATCGCGCAAACTGCTTCGCGGCAACATCTACCTGGCAAAGGTCACGCGCGTCGAACCATCGTTGCAGGCAGCCTTCGTCGACTACGGCGGCAACCGTCACGGCTTCCTGGCCTTCAACGAAATTCACCCAGACTACTATCAAATCCCGGTCGCCGATCGGCAGGCGCTGCTCGAAGAAGAGGCCGAGGCCGATGCGCGCGCAGACGAAGAGGCGGATGCCGCAGCGCATGAACGCGCCAGGCGCCGGCCGGACAACGACAGCAGCGACGCTCCCGGCTTCGAGCCGCAGCCCTACATCGAGGACATCGGATCCGCACCATCGGAAGACCCCTACGCAGGGGAGCTCCCGTTTCAGGACACAGCGCCGGCGCAGCGCAGCATGCCGTTGGAGGCCACTGGCCGGGACATCGAGTCCCGGAGCGAGCCACGCTCCAGCTCCGAGCTTGCTGACGTCATCAATGAGCCGCACGCCGAGTCCCCGGGCGATACGGCCAACGGCGAAGGCGGCATCACCGAGGTCAACACCACCGAGACCGACCAAGTTGAGCAGGTCGAGCAGGTCGGCACCGAAGACGTAATGGAGGAGGTGCCCGAGCGTCCGCGGCGGCGCGCGCGGTCCTACAAGATCCAGGAAGTCATCAAGCGGCGCCAGATCATCCTGGTGCAGGTCGTGAAGGAGGAGCGCGGCAACAAGGGAGCTGCGCTGACGACCTACCTGTCGCTCGCCGGACGCTACACGGTGCTGATGCCCAACACCGGGCGCGGTGGCGGCATCTCCCGCAAGATCACTCAGGCACAGGATCGCAAGCGGCTGAAGGCTATCGCCGGTGAGCTCGAGGTGCCGGAGGGCATGGGGCTCATCATCCGCACCGCCGGAGCTGCGCGCACCAAGCAGGAGATCAAGCGGGACTACGAGTATCTGCTGCGCCTGTGGGAAAGCGTGCGCGACATGACGCTGCAATCGACGGCGCCGTGCCTCGTCTATGAGGAAGGCAACCTCATCAAACGCTCGATCCGCGACCTCTACTCCAAGGACATCGACGAGATCGTCGTGGCCGGCGACAGCGCCCACCGCGAAGCGCACGACTTCATCCGCATGTTGCAGCCGGGCGGCGCCAAGAGCGTCGTGCATTACCAGGAATCCGAGCCGCTGTTCGCCCGCTATCAGATCGAGCGGCAGCTCAATGCCATGTTCTCGCCGCACGTCACGCTGCGCTCTGGCGGCTATCTGGTCATCAACCAGACCGAGGCGCTCGTCGCCATCGACGTCAACTCCGGCAAGTCGACGCGTGAGTTCTCCATCGAGGAGACCGCGCTGAATACAAATCTGGAGGCCGCCGAGGAAATCGCGCGGCAGTTGAAACTGCGCGATCTCGCCGGCCTCATCGTCATCGACTTCATCGACATGGAATCCTCGCGCCATGACGCGATGGTGGAAAAGCGGCTGAAGGACCAGCTGCGCCATGATCGCGCGCGCATCCAGGTCGGCCGGATCAGCCATTTCGGCCTGCTGGAGATGTCGCGCCAGCGGCTGCGCCCCTCGATCGCCGAGCACAATACCATTGCGTGTGCCCACTGCCAGGGCCGCGGTTTCGTTCGTGGCATCGAGAGCAGCGCCTTGCAGGCGTTGCGCGCGATCGAGGAGGAGGGCGCCCGGCGCCGATCCGCCGAGATCATCGTGCACCTGGCCGGTCCGGTCGCGCTGTACCTGCTCAACCGCAAGCGGGAGCGCCTGGCGCAGATCGAGGAGCGCTGGTCGATGTCAGTGTTCCTGCAGCCCGACGACACGCTGATCGCGCCGAACCTGCGCGTCGAGCGGGTGCGCGCGCAGTCCCCCGATGCGGTGGTGAGCGCGCCGTCCGCCCTGCGCATGGACTACGCGCAGGAGCCTGAGCCGCCCGAGGAGAGCGCCGAGGACGCCGCGGCCGAGGCTGTCGCCGACGCCGCGCCAGGCGAAGCGCGCCCCGAGACCAGCGAGGAGGCGGAGCGCCGCCGCCGCCGCCGCCGCCGCCGCGGGCGTGGCCGACGCGAGGATGGCCAGCCTGACGACGCTTCGCAGGGGGGTGCCGAACCGGGCGAAGGCCCCGATGGCGATGCCGAAGGCGAGGCGTCCTCGGCCGATGCACCCGAGCCTGTCGAAGGCGCCGAGGGTGCCGAGCCGGGCGAAGCCGTCGAAGGTGCCACCGATGAGCGTGGCGAAGCGGCGGATGCCCGTCGTCGTCGCGGCCGCCGCGGCGGTCGCAGGCGGCGTGGCGACGGCCCGGAGGGTCGCGAGGCCGCGACGGCCGATGGCACCGAGCCCGCCGAG
>JBJXDX010000061.1:0-57369 GCA_046154585.1 Hyphomicrobiaceae bacterium
CGGGCATGCTCGCCATGTTCGCATGCTCCGCCGCCTACCACATGATCCCAACCGCGCGTTGGACGGGCGTCCTGCAGAGTTTGGATCACGCCGCCATCTTTATCAAGATTGCCGCCACCTACACGCCATTCGCCGCCATAATGATCGGGGGCATCGCCGGCTTCGGTCTGTTGGGCTCGGTGTGGCTGCTGGCCTTGCTCGGCGCAGCGGGAAAGCTGTTGCTCGCGTCGACGTGGGACCGATTTGCAATCCCGCTCTATCTGGTGCTCGGCTAGATTGGCTTGGTGATGCTCAAACCTATGGTCGCTTCAGTGACACCGGCCGCCCTCGTCCTGCTTGGGATCGGAGGCCTGCTCTATACCGTTGGTGTCGTCTTTCACGTCTGGCGCTCGTAGCCATACCAGAAGGCCGTCTGGTACGTGTTCGTGCCGGCGGGTACGGGTTGTCACTTCGGGCCGTCACGAGTGCAATGTTTTCATGAAGTAAGATACGCTGCGCGACTTCTGGGTCATTGTCGAAATCGCGCCAGAGGCTTGGCGGTATGGTCGAGTGTATCGCCCGACCATGATCCCCCAACGCGAGGACAATGACAGCGGCGTATGCCTATGCCGCCATCGGCAATTTGGATTTTTTGACTGGAGTTCGCCGCGGTTGACCATGTAGTGGTCTCCCAATCGGGGACAGGACTGCATGGCTGCCCGCAAGATCGGGTACCTGAGCATCTTAGACAATTATTGCCCAGACGGGAACGAGCGCGGGAGATGTTTCGCCCGGGTCTGGGGTCAGCGCATCAATGATCGATGTGACTTGGACCGCTGATTCAGCTTGCTGCCGCTAGCACATCGCTGACATGGACGTCGATCCAGAATAAAACTTTGCGTGCGGACAAACGTGGTAGACTTGTTGATCGGTCCGGCTCCGGCGGGACCTATTTTCTTTCATGCAAAAGGTGTTTCATGGTTTTCGCTGGCCTTCTGGGACTGGCTCTTGGCGTATTTCTGATCTGGTGGGGGCGGCCGATCGACGGCGTCATGTCTCCGCGTGTGCAGAGCTTCGAGCTTCTCTACAGCATCACGATCTGTCTGGTATTCGCCGGAGCCATGGCCATGATTGTTGCGGGTTAGTCGAGCCCCTGCGGGCGCCGTTGCCACCCAGCAAGGAAGGCTTGCTCCATGGGCCTATCTCCCGTCGCGCAACCACCGCATGAGACCGTGAGGGGTGTGCAATTCGCCATGCTCGACGGCACCGTGCTCGTGAGCATTATGGTGGCCTACGCTGCGCTTCAAGCGCTTGAGTGGTCGCCGCCAGGATCGGGCGATTATCTCGTTCGGTTCCAGAAGCATCGGGCCGCGCTCGAACGGATTGCAAGCAACAAACACAGCCGCGGCGAGATCGAGGAGAACGGGTCAATCCTCATCCGCAATGGCGATCGGTAACGCTACGCGCGGGCCGCGAAAGAAAGGCCGAGGGATTCCCGACGGCTCGTGATATGATGTTGGCGTGCGCAGATTGTCGGCGTCCGGCTGCATCAAGCACTCCGCGAACAGCAGCATTGAAAGCCTCCGCGCACGACACTCCGATCTCCCATCGGTCGCGAGCACTTGGCGGCACGGCCGCGAGATGGGGCGGGTGAGGGGCACAGCCCCTCGTTTTGGAAACCAAAAAACATGCAAGTTCCGTCAGAGCTCAAGCCAGCGGCTTGGGGCGCAGTCGGTGGCGCAATCGCGCTTGCCGTGATCGGATTTTCCTGGGGAGGATGGGTTACCGGCGGCACCGCCGACAAAACAGCGAAAGAAGCTGCCGATAGTGCCATCGTGAGAGTTCTCGCGCCGATCTGCGCCGAGAAGTTTCAGCAGCAGGCCGATGCCGGCGCGAAGCTCGTCGACCTGATGAAGGCCAGCACTTGGGAGAGAGGCACCCTTGTCGAGAAGGGCGGGTGGGCGACGATGCCAGGCGCCAGCTCGCCCAGCACGGGCGTGGCGCGCGCCTGCGCCGAGCTTCTACAAAAGCCGAAAGCTTGATGGTGCATGGCGGGCGGGACTGCTCTGCGGTCTCGCTCTCCAGCGTGCGGCGTTCGTGCGGCCGTCTCGCGCACATTATGACGGCGAGACAACGGGAGTTATCGCTATGGACGAGCGCGTGACATCGCGAGCGGTCACGTTTGCGCGGCCGTTTTCGCTGAGCGGCGTCGAGGGAGAGCTTGCAGCCGGGAGCTACACGATCGAGACGGTCGAGGAGCCCATCGCTGGTTTGTCGTTTCTCGCCTACCGGCGCGTATCAACGGCCATTGTCCTGTCCGCGAACGGCGGCCGGTCGAGACAAATCGTGACGATCGATGCGCAAGACCTGGAGGCGGCCGAGGCACGGGATTCCGCGTCTTTGACAGGGAGCGTCGTAGATGGAGCCACCAGTCATACTTGATCGGCACCGAGGCATGGCCGCGCAGCACGCGACCGATCTGCGTCGCCTCCTGGCCGAGGTCGAGGAAAACGAGGCGAACCTGCGGCAACGTCAGGAAGACCTCGAGGATCGGCTTGCCACTGCACCCGCGACCACGTGGACAGAAGCGGCCGAGCGTGCGCGTTACCTGCTGAAGCTGTTCCTGGACACGACCCAGGGCCGGGATCCCCGGCGGCAAAAACTCGTCGCCAGTCTGCTGGAAGATTTTGCAAGGCTGTCGCGAGACGGCGAACAACCTAAACGCTAGCGCCCATCACAGAGGAGAGACCGACGTGGCAAAAGGCAACAATCAACGTGGCAATCGCGAGAAACGAAAGCCGAAATCCATCAAGACGAAGCCAACGGCGGCCGCCGCGTCACCTTTCGCGCCAGCACCTGGCATGAGCAAAGGCAATCCCGGCGGAAAGAAACGATAGCTCGCCGCCACGTGCGGGTCGGCTATGAGACCAAATCTGGCTTGGCAGCGCTGACGCTGTGCCCAGCGGTATTCCTTGACACTCTGCACGCTTAAGCCTACCAAAGGACACGTATTGGCACTCGCCAGCAATGAGTGCCAATTCTGAACTCCCGCACCAAAACAGACTTTGAGGCGTCAGCACTGTGCGGCGCCTGACGCTATTGGAGCATCACAATAATGAAGTTTCGTCCTCTCCACGATCGCGTGGTGATCAAGCGCGCGGATACGGAAACCAAGACGGCTGGCGGCATCCTCATCCCCGATACTGCGGGAGAGAAGCCGCAGGAGGGCGAGGTCATCGCCGTAGGCCCGGGTGGCCGCGACGAAGCCGGCAAGCTGATCCCCATCGATCTCAAGAAGGGCGACAAGGTGCTGTTCGGCAAGTGGTCGGGCACCGAGGTCAAGATCGACGCCAAGGAGCTCCTCATCATGAAGGAGAGCGACATCATGGGCGTGCTCGAGCGCTGACGCACCCGGCGAATAGCGAGTTGCGAATAGCGAAATAGAGCCGTTCCCACCCGCTTCGCCGTACGCCTTCCCCTTCCGCCTATTCACTACTCGCTATTCGCTACTCACTCCGATCCAGGAACCCCCACACATGGCCGCCAAGACCGTAAGATTTTCCGCCGACGCACGTGACCGCATGATGCGCGGCGTCGATACGCTCGCCAACGCCGTGAAGGTGACGCTTGGCCCCAAGGGCCGTAATGTCATCATCGACAAGAGCTTCGGCGCTCCGCGCACGACCAAGGACGGCGTGACCGTCGCCAAGGAGATCGAGCTCGAGGACAAGTTCGAGAACATGGGCGCGCAGATGGTGCGCGAGGTCGCCCAGAAGACCAACGACATGGCCGGGGACGGCACGACCACGGCCACCGTTCTCGCCCACGCCATCCTGCGCGAGGGCATGAAGTCGGTCGCCGCCGGCATGAACCCGATGGACCTGAAGCGGGGCATCGAGAAAGCCGTGCTGCAGGTGGTCGAGGAGATCCAGAAGAAGTCAAAGAAGGTCAAGGACGCCTCCGAGATCGCGCAGGTCGGCACGGTTGCGGCCAATGGTGAGAAAGCCATCGGCCAGATGATCGCCAAGGCCATGCAGAAGGTCGGCAACGAGGGCGTCATCACGGTCGAGGAGGCCAAGGGCCTGGAGACCGAACTCGACGTCGTCGAAGGCATGCAGTTCGACCGCGGCTACATTTCTCCGTACTTCATCACCAACGCCGACAAGATGACGACGGAGCTCGACGCTCCCTACATCCTGATCCACGAGAAGAAGCTGTCGGGCCTGCAGCCGATCCTGCCGCTGCTGGAAGCCGTGGTGCAGACGGGCAAGCCCCTCCTCATCATCGCTGAAGAAGTGGAAGGCGAGGCGCTGGCCACGCTCGTGGTCAACAAGCTGCGCGGCGGCCTGAAGGTGGCGGCCGTGAAGGCTCCGGGCTTCGGCGATCGCCGCAAGGCCATGCTGGAGGACATCGCCGTCCTCACCAACGGCCAGGTGATCTCGGAAGACCTTGGCATCAAGCTCGAGAGTGTCGGCATCAACATGCTGGGCAAGGCCAAGCGCGTGTCGATCGACAAGGACAACACCACCATCGTTGACGGCGCCGGCAAGAAGTCCGACATCGAGGCGCGCGTCAAGCAGATCAAGGCGCAGATCGAGGAGACGACGTCCGACTACGACAAGGAGAAGCTGCAGGAGCGTCTGGCGAAGCTCGCTGGCGGCGTTGCGGTCATCAAGGTCGGCGGCGCCACCGAATCCGAGGTGAAGGAGCGCAAGGACCGCGTCGACGACGCTCTGCATGCGACACGTGCGGCCGTCGAGGAAGGCATCGTTCCGGGCGGCGGCGTTGCGCTGCTGAGAGCCATCGCCGGCATCGAGAAATTGCGCACCGAGAACGAAGACCAGAAGGTCGGCATCGCCATCGTCCGACGGGCGCTGCAGTGGCCGGCACGCCAGATCGTCCAGAACGCGGGCGAAGACGGCTCCGTGGTCGTCGGCAAGGTCCTGGAGAACGCCAAGTATGCCTTCGGCTACAACGCCCAGACGGGCGAGTACGGCGATCTCGTGGCCCAAGGCGTTATCGATCCCGCCAAGGTCGTGCGCGGCGCGCTGCAGGATGCAGCATCGGTGGCGGGCCTGCTCATCACCACGGAGGCGATGATCGCCGAGGCGCCGAAGAAGGACGCCGGCGGCCCGCCGATGCCGGGCGGTGGCATGGGCGGAATGGGTGGCATGGGCGGAATGGACTTCTAGCTTCCTGCTCCATCGCGACATGATTTGGCCGCCGCGGGTATCTGCGGCGGCTTTTTTGTGTGGTACGGCAGGGAGTTGATTTACGAGGCCCCACGCTCCACACTTCCTGCCTCGCCTATCCCGATCTCTCCTTCACGCTTCCGGCCATGACCGACATCGCCACCCGCGTCTACAACCACACCTGGAAGATCGATCCGATCGTGCGATCGGTGTTGGACACCGATTTCTACAAGCTGCTGATGGCGCAAACGATCTTCCGCCGCCACCGCCACGCCAAGGTGACGTTCGGGATCATCAATCGGTCGCAGAACGTGCCGCTCGCACGGCTGGTCGACGAAGGCGCACTGCGCGAGCAGCTCGACCACATCCGCTCGCTGTCGCTGTCGCGCGGCGAGTCCACCTGGCTGCGCGGCAACATGTTCTACGGTAAGCGGCAGATGTTCTCGCCCGACTTCATTCATTGGCTCGAAAATTTCCGTTTTCCCGCCTACCACCTCGAGCGCCACGGCGACCAATACGAATTGACGTTCGAGGGACCGTGGATCGAGACGACCATGTGGGAGATTCCCGCATTGGCCGTGATCATGGAGCTGCATTCTCGTGCCGTGACCAAGGACATGGGCAAGTTCGAGCTGCAGGTGCTCTATGCCCGCGCGATGACGCGCGTGTGGGAGAAGATCCGGCGGCTGAAGGCGTTGAAAGGACTGACCATCGCCGACTTCGGCACGCGCCGCCGGCACGGGTTCCTGTGGCAGGACTGGTGCGTGCAGGCGATGCTCGAAGGCCTGGGGCCGGCATTCTCCGGGACGTCCAACTGCCTCATCGCGCTGCGCCGCGAGGTGGAGGCCATCGGCACCAACGCGCATGAGCTGCCGATGGTGTATGCCGCCCTCGCGTCCGACGACCGCTCGCTCGCGGACGCACCCTATCGCGTGCTGGCCGACTGGCAGGACGACTACGAGGGCAACCTGCGGGTGATCCTGCCGGACACCTACGGCACCGCGGGCTTTCTGGAACGCGCACCCGACTGGATGACGCACTGGACCGGCGTGCGCGTCGACTCCGGCGATCCGATTGCCGGCGGCGAGATCGTGATCGATTGGTGGAAACGCCGCGGCCAGGACCCGATGCGCAAGCTGGCGATCTTCTCCGATGGACTGGACGTCGAGCTGATCGAGAAGATCCACCGCCACTTCAGCGGCCGCATCCGGCTCGGTTTCGGCTGGGGCACGCTGCTGACCAACGATTTCCGAGGCTTCGCGCCCGACGGCGGACTCGACCCCTTCTCGATCGTGTGCAAGGTGATCGCGGCCAATGATCGGCCCGCGGTGAAGCTTTCGGACAATCCGGAGAAGGCGGTCGGCCCGCCCGACGAAATCGAGCGCTACCGGCGCATCTTCGGCGTTGGCGAGCAGGCGCGGCAGCCGGTGCTGGTGTAATTGAGACCTAGGGTCTTTCCGGTCTAGATCGAGCCACCTCTCCCCCTGCGTTCCCGGACGCCGCGCATGCGAAGCCTGCGCGGCGATCCGGGATCTTCACACGTCTCGGTCAATGCGCCGTGCTCTCCTCGCTGGCGGGGAAGGCCCCGGCTGATCGGCGCGCCGCGGCAGAGCGCGCTCGCGCCATCGCCGGGGACGCAGTTCAGTGATTCCACCTCGTGCGGAAGGGCCCGTCAGCCCTCGCGCTCGTGGAAGAAGTCGTAGATGCGCTGCGCCATGTCGTTCGATATGCCGGCAACGCCCTTCAAGTCTTCGACGCTGGCACGGCCGACGGCCTTGGCCGATCCGAAGTGCTTGAGCAGTCCCCGCCGGCGCGTCGGGCCGATGCCGGCGATCTCATCGAGCGGATTGACCCCGATCGACTTGGAGCGTTTGGCACGATGCGTGCCGATGGCGAAGCGATGTGCTTCGTCGCGAAGCCGCTGCACGAAATAGAGCACCGGGTCGCGCGGCTCGAGCATGAGCGGCTTAGCCTGACCTGGAATGTGAAAGTGCTCACGGCCAGCATCGCGATCAGGTCCCTTGGCGACGCCGATGACGCAGATGTCGCTGATGCCGAGGGCCGCCAGCACCTCGCGCGCAATGCCGAGCTGTCCCGCGCCGCCATCGATCAGCGCAAGATCGGGGCGTGAGGGAAACTCGTCGGGTGCCGGCTCGGGCTCGTCGTCGCCTTCGACTTCGATGGCCGGCACGTAATCGTCGGCCGCGGGATCGTCGGATTGGGCCGCCGCCGGCAGCACGCCAAACGCGATGGAATCGGCCCCCCGTTGATTGCGCGGCGGCGGGGCGGGTTGCTCGATGCGGGAAGCTGCAGGTTGAGTCTCTGCCTCCGCGTCCGCCGCCAAGATTTCAGTCTCTTCGACGCGCGTTTCTGCCGTTGCAGCCGAAGCGCCATTGCCGTTCTGATCCGCCAGCAGCCGCTTGAATCGGCGCTCCAGCACCTCGCGCATCATGGCGTAGTCGTCGCCGGGCGTGAGATCCTGGGACTTGATGTTGAACTTGCGGTACTGGCCTTTGACGAAACCTTCGGGCCCAGCGACGATCATGGCGCCGACGGCATTGGTGCCCGCGATATGGCTGTTGTCGAAGACCTCGATGCGGCGCGGAATGCGCGGGAGCCCGAACCGCTCGGCCACGCCCTCCAGCAGGCGGCGCTGCGACGACCCCTCGGCCAGCTTGCGGCCGAGCGCCTCGCGTGCATTGGCGAGCGCGTGCTCGACGAGGCCGGTCTTGGCGCCGCGCTGCGGCATGCGGATCTCGACCTTTCGCTCGGCCTTCAGCGACAGCGCTTCGGCCAGCAACTCCCGGTCGCCGAGCTCATGCGAGAGCAGGATCAGGCGCGGCACGGGCTTGTCGTCGTAGAACTGGGCGATGAAGCTCGACAGGACCTCTTCGACCGGAACGGTACGGTCAGCGCGCGGGAAATAGGCGCGATTGCCCCAGTTCTGGCCGGAGCGCAGAAAGAACACCTGAACGCAGGTCTGCCCGCCATCCTGATGTGCGGCGAAGACATCGGCTTCCTCGAACCCTTCCGGATTGATGGTCTGGTCGGCCGTGATGTGGCTCAGGGCCTGCAAACGATTGCGCAAGCCCGCGGCGCGCTCGAACTCGAGCTTGTCGGCGGCTTCCGTCATCATCGCCTGCAGGCGGCGGCGCACCTCCTGGCTCTCGCCGCGCAGGAAGGTGCGCGCCTCCTCCACGAGCTGGCCGTAGTCTTCAAGCGGGATCTCGCGCGTGCAGGGCGCGGAACACCGCTTGATCTGGTGGAGCAGGCAGGGGCGCGTGCGACTCTCGTAAACGGAATCCGAGCACGACCGCAGCAGGAAGGCGCGCTGCAGCGTGTTGATGGCACGGTTGACGGCGCCGGCCGACGCAAACGGCCCGAAGTAGGTGCCCTTGTGATTGCGCGCACCGCGATGCTTGACGATCTGGGGCGCCTCATGATCCCCGGTGAGGAGGATGTAGGGAAACGACTTGTCGTCGCGCAGCAGCACATTAAATCGGGGGCGGAAGCGCTTGATGAGGTTGGCTTCGAGGAGAAGCGCTTCGGATTCCGTGCGCGTCGTCACGAACTCCATGCCGGCTGTCGCCGAGATCATGCGGGCGATGCGGTTGGTGTGGCCCCCCATGCGCACGTAGTTCGAGACGCGCGCCTTGAGGGAACGGGCCTTGCCGACATAGATGACGTCGCCCGCCGCGTCGGTCATGCGGTAGACGCCGGGCGAGCCCGGCAGCATCTTCAGATAACTGGCGATGACCTCGGGACCGGCCTTGCGCGCGGCCGCGACGGCTTCGGCAGGGGTGTCCGAAACCGTTTGGTCAGGCCCTTGGGATGCATCCTTATTCTGCATGGGACTCGACGTAGGCCTTGCGCGCGCGGCCGTCCAGTGGGAGCAGCCACACGCTGTGGCTAAACCCGCTCGGCGCGTATGGCGAACCGCTCGCGCAGTTCCCGTTCGCCCGGCGGCGTGAAGGTCACGACGCGGCTGTCCTTCTCCCGCCGCGCCCATTTCAGCGCGTAAAACCGGTCCAGCAAGGCCGCGCCGAGCGACCCGGCGAGATGCGGCCGGCGCGCGCTCCAATCGAGGCAGTTCTTGCAGACTGGTCGCCGCTGATGCTGCAGCCCTGCCACGTCGATGCCGAAGGCATCGAGCACGCGAACACCTTTGGGAGTCAAAGCTACGCCTTCGTCCGCCGAATCAAGGTAGCCGCGGTGGTGCAGGCCATCGTAGAGGCCGACGCCGAGCTCGCCGGCCAGATGATCGTAGCAAACGCGGGCGCGACGCAGCGCGGGATCGCGTGGTCCGGTACGCGAGCGCAGATGGCCGGCGCGGGCGGCGAGCCCCATCAGGCCTTCGAGAACGTCCGCCACATCGGCGCCCGAAAGCTGGAAATAGCGGTGCCGGCCCTGCTTCTCCGTGACGATGAGCCCGCCCGCCTCGAGCTTCGCCAGATGCGTGCTGGCGGTCTGCGGCATGACGCCGGCCTCATGCGCGAGCTCGGTAGCGGTCAGCGCCTTGCCGCTCATGAGCGCGGTCAGGATGTTGGCGCGCGCGGGATCTCCCACGAGCGATGCGACATGTGAGATGTTGGGGCCTGCTTTCATTGTTCGATGATAGACGAAGTGTATGCGCAGGGCAACGTGGCAGGGTCACGTCTCCTGACACAATGGAGTCCAGAACTATGACCATCACCTGCTGCATTCGCTACACGCTCGATCCGTTCCAGCGTGGTGCTTTCGAGGAGTACGCCATACGCTGGGGCAGCATCATCCCGCGCTGCGGCGGCGACCTTGTCGGCTATTACCTGCCGCATGAGGGAACCAACAACATCGCGCTGGCGCTGATCTCGTTCGAGAGTCTCGCGGGCTATGAAGCCTATCGCGCGCGGCTGAAGGCCGATCCGGAAGGTGCAGCCAACTTCCGCTTTGCGGAGGAGAAGAGGTTCATTCTGGCCGAGGAGCGCACGTTCCTGCGCAATGTGCCGAAGTAGAGAGCGCGGGTAGCCATGTGCGCGAAGAGAGAGAGAGAGAAGGATGTCTGCTCCGCCTCCATTGATGTCATCCTCGCGCTCGTCGCGAGGACCCATCGCTCCGCAAATGCGGTGGGCGGTGCCAAGCTAGACTCCGCAAACGACGCTCTTCCGGACTCGCAGAACCATGGGTCCTCGGGACGAGCCCACGGCTGTCCGGTTCAGCATACGAGAATTGCATGGCACACACAGCAATCCATCGACTTGCGTCCCCGGCCTGCGTGCGCAGCTCGCAAGCAGCTGGGGCCTTCACCCTTGGAGAGTGTGCGCAAGCGCGTGACTTCTCTCGGGCTACCGCCGGGCCTCTCGCTGGCGGGGAAGATCCCGGCTCGCCGCGCAGTCATGCCGAAGGTGCGCACATTGACATCGGCGCGGCGTCCGGGAACGCAGGTGGAGGGTGATATCGTGTCCAACCGGTCCACGAACAAATCGAACGCCAGCAAGATCAACACGCTCCGTTTTAGACCTCAGAACGCAACCGGACAGCCGTGGACTTGGTCCGAGGATGACACCGAGATACCTAGTGCCCCATGGCCTTACCGATTTCTTCGGTCATCTTCTTGGCGTCGCCGAGCAACATCATGGTGTTGTCGCGATAGAACAGCGGATTGTCGATGCCGGCGTAGCCGCTGGCGAGCGAGCGCTTGTTGAACATCACCGTGCCGGCCTTCCACACCTGCAGCACGGGCATGCCGTAGATGGGCGACGACTTGTCGTCCTCGGCGGCCGGGTTGGTCACGTCGTTGGCGCCGATGACGTAGGCGATGTCGGCCTGGGCGAACTCGTTGTTGATGTCCTCCAGCTCGAACACCTCGTCGTAGGGAACGTTGGCCTCGGCCAGCAGCACGTTCATGTGACCCGGCATGCGGCCCGCCACCGGATGGATCGCGTACTTCACCTCGACGCCGGCCTTCTTGAGGTTGTCGGCCATCTCGCGCAGCGCGTGCTGCGCCTGCGCCACGGCCATGCCGTAGCCCGGCACGATGATGACCTTGCCGGAGTTCTTCATCAGGAAGGCGGCGTCCTCGGCCGAGCCGAGCTTCACCGGGCGCTGCTCGGCGCCGGCTGCGGGACCGGCGGTCTCTCCGCCGAAGCCACCCAGGATCACGGAGATGAAGGAGCGGTTCATGCCCTTGCACATGATGTAGGACAGGATCGCGCCGGACGATCCGACCAGTGCGCCGGTGACGATGAGCGCGATGTTGCCGAGCGTGAAGCCGATGCCGGCCGCGGCCCACCCCGAGTAGGAATTAAGCATCGAGATCACGACCGGCATGTCGGCGCCGCCGATCGGCACGATGATAAGCACGCCGAAGACCAGGGCGACGAGCGTGATGGCCCAGAACAGCAGCGCCGAGCCGCCCGACTGGCAGAAAGCATAGACAAGCACGACCAGCAGGACGGCGAGGCCGATGTTGATGGCATGCCGCGCCGGCAGGATGATCGGCTTGCCGGACATGCGGCCGGACAGTTTTGCGAAGGCGATGACCGAGCCCGTGAAGGTGATGGCGCCGATGGCGACGCCGAGCGACATCTCGAGCAGACTGGCGCCGGCAATGTTGCCGGGCGTGCCGATGCCGAACGCTTCCGGTGCGTAAAGGGCGCCAGCCGCCACGAACACCGCCGCCAGACCGACAAGACTGTGAAAGGCCGCCACCAGCTCCGGCATCATGGTCATCGGGATCTGGCGCGCGGTATAGGCGCCGATGCCGCCGCCAATGCCCATGCCAGCCAGGATGAGCAGCCAGATCAGCGGGGAGTCGAGCGTTCCGAGCTGGCCGAGCGTCGTCAGCACGGCGATCGCCATGCCGACCATGCCGTAGGTGTTGCCGGCACGCGACGTTTCGGGGCTCGACAGCCCGCGCAGCGCCATGATGAAGAGCACGCCCGAGGCGAGATAGAGCAGCGCGGCTGCGTTTGCGGACATAGTGCGGACCCCCAGCGCCTAGCGCTTCGTCTCTTTTTTCTTGTACATCGCAAGCATGCGCTGCGTGACCAGGAAGCCGCCGAAGATGTTGACGGAGGCCATCACGAGAGCGAGGAAGCCGAAGATTTTGGCGAGCGCGCTGCCCTGCGCCACGAGCGAGACGCCGACCGCCAGCAGCGCGCCGACGACGATCACGGACGAGATGGCGTTGGTGACCGACATCAGCGGCGTGTGCAGCGCCGGCGTCACGCTCCACACCACGTAGTAGCCGACGAAAATCGCGATGACGAAAACCATGAACTGGTAGACGAATGGCGAGACATCGCCGCCGCCTGACGCAAACGCCTCGCCGGGCAGGGCTGCGGTGAGAAGAGCGGCGAGCGCTGTTGCAATGCTTCCACGATGGGTCATCTCACGCTCCCTGCGATACGAGGCTCGGGTGGACGATCTTGCCGTCTTTGGCGACGA
The DNA here is from genome assembly GCA_046154585.1 of Hyphomicrobiaceae bacterium. Taxonomy (GTDB): domain Bacteria; phylum Pseudomonadota; class Alphaproteobacteria; order Rhizobiales; family Hyphomicrobiaceae; genus CADEFX01. The sequence goes on from JBJXDX010000061.1 coordinate 12,597, forward strand.
GCGTGCCTTTGATGATCTCGTCGTCCCAGTTCACCTTCAGCACCTTCTCCTTCTTGTCGATCATCAGCTCGAGGAAGGTGAAAAGATTCTTGGCGTAGAGGCTCGATGCGTTCACCGGGACTTCGCCGGCCAGATTGAGCTTGCCGGAAATGCGCACGCCGTTGTGCTCGATGATCTGCGCCGGCTGGGTCAACTCGGTGTTGCCGCCGCGCTCGGCAGCAAGATCGATGATGACCGAACCGGGCTTCATGCTCTCGATCATGGCTTTGGAGATCAGCTTCGGCGCGGGGCGTCCAGGAATCAGGGCCGTGGTGATGACCACGTCCTGCGTCTTGATGTGGGTCGCAACCAGCTCGGCCTGTTTTTTCTGATAGGCCTCCGACATCGGCTTGGCATAGCCCGTCGCCGTTTGCGCCTGCTTGAACTCGTCGTCCTCGATGGCGATGAACTTGGCGCCGAGAGAGGCAACCTGCTCCTTCGTCGCCGGACGCACGTCGGTGGCCGAGACGATGGCACCGAGGCGGCGCGCCGTGGCGATCGCCTGCAGGCCGGCAACGCCGACGCCCATGATGAAAACCCTGGCCGCGGGCACGGTGCCGGCCGCCGTCATCATCATCGGCATCGCCTGCTCGAACATGGCAGCGGCATCGACGACGGCCTTGTAGCCGGCGAGATTGGCCTGGCTCGACAGCACGTCCATGGATTGCGCACGGCTGATGCGCGGCATGAATTCCATGGAGAACAGGCTGGCGCCGGACGTGGCGAGCATGTCGAGCCCGGGACGATCATCGTAGGGATTGATCATGGCAGCGACGAGCGCGCCCGGCTTGAGGGTTTTGACCTCGTCCGATGTCGGCCGCCGCACCTTGAGCAGAATGTCCGCACCCGCAGTTGCCTCAGACGGGTTGGCTGCAATGGTCGCGCCGGCCGCCTGATAGGCCGCGTCGGAGAACCGGGAGCGCAATCCCGCGCCGCTGGCCACTTTCACGGTGGCGCCGAGGGCCGTGAGCTTCCTGGCGGTCTCAGGGGAGAGCGCCACACGCGTTTCACCAGCCTCCTCCGGCGTGACGGCAATCGTCACCATGCGCTGCTCCTGAGATCCTGCAGAATTCGGCCGCGGAAAGCTGTTCTGGGCACTACGAAAGGGGGAACCGCTTCGGGCGTTCCTAACATAAGCGGTGCTGGAGGTGTTGGCCCATTCTGCTCCCCGTCTATGGTCCAATCGCCGCGCTCTTGTTATCGCAAGGGCCAAGTCCCTTCAAGCGCGGACGCGTGATCGCAGGGCTGGCATCACAAGCCCGACGCGGATATAACGGCGCCATTCGCAACGCCCATGTGCCGGCTTAGCTCAGCTGGTAGAGCAACCGCCTTGTAAGCGGTAGGTCGGGGGTTCAAGTCCCTCAGCCGGCACCATCATTCGACACATCAATCCCAGGCGGCGCCGGGCAGCGCGTCGATGGGAATCTTGAGGTAGCGCTTGCCGTTGGCTTCCGGCTCGGGTAGGCGGCCGCCGCGGATGTTCACCTGCAGCGCATGCAGGATGAGCTTGGGCATCGGCAGTGTTTTGTCGCGGGCTTGCCGCATGGCGACATAGGCCTCCTCGGTTGGAGCTTTCAGCAGGTGGGTGTTCTTGGCTTTCTGCTGCGCGACGGTGCTCTCCCATGCGACTGGCCGCCCGTTGGGCTTATAGTCGTGGCCCGTGAAGAGGCGCGTCGTGTCCGGCATGCTTAGGATGCGCTGGATGCTGTGCCACAGCGCCTCGGCGCTGCCGCCGGGAAAGTCGGCCCGCGCGGAGCCGCCGTCTGGCATGAACAAAGTGTCGTGGATGAAGGCGGCGTCGCCGGCAACGAACGTGATGGAGGCCAGCGTGTGGCCGGGGCAGTGCAACACGTCCACCGGCATGCTTCCGATCTTGAAGGTCTCGCCGTCGGCGAAGAGCCGGTCCCATTGCGAGCCGTCCGTCAGGAAGCTGTCATCCCAGTTGTAGATCGCCTTCCATAGCTTTTGCACCTCGACGACCTTGGCGCCGGTCGCCATGGGAGCCCCGGTCCTCTCCTTCAGATACACGGCGGCCGAAAAGTGATCGGCGTGAGGGTGCGTGTCCAGAATCCACTCGAGCTTGTAGCCGGTCTCGGCGATGTGCTTGAGGATGGCATCCGCGGAGCGGGTGGCGACTGCGCCCGATTTCTCGTCGTAGTCGAGCACTGGATCGATGATGGCGCAGTGCCGGGTCTCGGGATCAGCCACCACATACTGAATGCTATACGTGCGCTCCTCGAAGAATGCTGCGACTATAGGAGCGACCTTGGCTGGCATGGACTTGCGCGAAAACAGCTTGAACATGGAAATTCTCTCCCCCGCGTAAGCTAGGATGCCGGCAAGGTTCCATGCAAGGACTTCGAAGGCTGCATTGCCGGGTGCTCTGGTACTGTTGCGAACCTAGAGGGGAATAGCCATGACAACAGACCAATCCGGTGCCGTAGCCCTTGTCACTGGCGCTGCTTCAGGCATCGGCGCTGCAACGGCCCGCCTCATCGCACCCAACTGCGGGCATCTCGTCCTGCATGGCCGGGCGACGAAGCCCGAAAGCCAGGCGCGGCTGGAGGCGACAGCGGCAGAATGTGCGGCGATGGGACCGCAAGTCCTGACGCTCACCGGCGACCTCGCCGAACCGGGCGTTGGAAAAGGGCTGGTGGAGCAGACCGTCGCGCGCTGCGGCGGCCTCGATCATCTCGTGTCCAACGCGGGATTTGCGGACAAGCGCAGCGTTGAGGAGCTTGGCCGTGCCGACGTCGATCGATCCTACGCAACGATGACCGGTGCGTTCTTCGAAATGGCGCAGGCCGCGATGCCCGCGCTCAAGGCTTCGGCGCACGGCCGTATCGTGCTGGTCAGCTCGTTCGTAGCGCATCGATTTGCGCGCGGCGGCTTGTTTCCGGCATCCGCGGCCGCCAAGGCGGGTGCCGAGGCTTTGGCGCGCTCACTCGCGGCAGAACTGGCGCCCAGCGGCGTGACGGTGAACGCGGTTGTGCCGGGTTACACGCGCAAGGATTCCGGCACCACGGCGCTCTCAGCCGATGCGTGGCAGAAGGCGGCGGAGATCACGCCGCTCGGCCGCATCGGCGATCCAGCGGATGTCGCGGCGCTCATTGCGTTCCTGCTCTCGCCGGCGGCGCGCCACATCACGGGCCAATCGATCGCAGTCGACGGAGGTCTATCGCTCGGATGAGCGGCGCCTATACTGGCGTCACGTCAGCAAGCAGCATCGCAGGAAGGCACTGCATGAAGGATATCGTGGGAACGTGGCGTCTGGTCGAGACGCGCGGCAAGAACGATGCGGGAGAGCCGTTCGACAAGCCCTATGGACCCGAGCCGATGGGCACGGTGACGTTCGGTGCCAACGGCCGCATGCTGGCGGTGCTGTGCGACGGCCGCCGCGAGATGCCGGGCGGCGCGAGCGAGCGCGAGTACAATTCCTACTGCGGCAACTACACGTTCGACGGCGAAACGCTGACGACGCGCGTCGATGCGGCGTCCGACATCACCCGCCTCGGCGGCGACCAGGTGCGCCGCGTGGCCTTCAATGGCGCGCGCATGTCGCTGTTCCCGCCGCCGCGGCTGTGGCGTGGCGATCGTCAGCACCGCGAAATGATCTGGGAGCGGATTGGCTGACGCGCCGGCTTATGCCAAGGACTTCGCCAGCACGCAGCGCGCCTGATGCTGTGCGCCGACAGGGGTTTCCGCTGGTATGGCCTCGATGCACTTCGGCAGCGCAAGCGTACAGCGCGGCGCGAAGCTGCATCCGGGCGGAAGACGAGTCAGATCCGGCGGAGAGCCGGGGATGGCCTGAAGCACCTTGCCGCGCATGCCGGCAATGACGTTGGAGGCGAACAGGCCGCGCGTGTAGGGATGGGCCGGCGTCCGCAGGATGTCGCGCACGGGGCCGGATTCGACGAAGCGCCCGGCATACATGACGGCGATGCGGTCGGCGATTTCGAGCGCCACGCCGACATCGTGCGTGACGAAGATCACGGCCATGCCGAGCTCTTTCTGTAACCGGCGCAGCAGTAGGAGAATCTGGATCTGCACCGTGGCATCGAGCGCTGTCGTCGGCTCGTCGGCGAGCAGCAGGCTCGGCCGGCAACACAAGGCAAGCGCGATCATGGCCCGCTGCCGCATGCCGCCCGACATTTCGAACGGGTAGTTCTTGAGCCGGCGCTGAGGGGAGGGAATCTGCACCAGTTCGAACAAATCGAGCGCGCGCTTGCGCGCATCGGCTTGCGCTACGCCTTCGTGCCGAACGATGGTTTCGACGATCTGGTCCCCCACCGTGTAGACCGGATCGAACGCGGTCATCGGCTCCTGGAAGATCATGGCGACCTTGCCGCCGCGCAAGTCCGCAAGCTCGCGCTCGCTCATGGCGTGGATCGGGTCTTCGCCGATGCGGATGCGGCCCGCCAGCTCGGTGCGATGACGCGGGTTGAGCCCGATCAGCGCGCGCAGCGTGACGGTTTTTCCCGAGCCGGATTCGCCAAGCAGAACCAACGCCTCACCACGATCCAAAGTGAACGAGACGCCGTTGACCGCATTCACGGTGGCGTCGCGCGACACGAAGCGGACGGAAAGATCCTGCACGTCGACGAGCGGCGGGGGTGCATCCGCTTTCATGCGACCCCCGCAGCCGATTTGCTGTGGCCCGAGCCGGCAATCGCCATGTGGCAGGCCGCCATGTGCCCTTCCGCGATGCGCCCGTCGCCGAGCTTGGGCTCCACCGCGCTGCAGACGGCCTCGGCATGCGGGCAGCGGGTGTGGAAGCGACAGCCCGGTGGCGGGTTGATGGGATTGGGCGGATCGCCAAAAAGCGGCGGCTCGCTTTTGCGGCGGTCGGGATCGTTGGACGGCATGGCCGAGAACAAGGCGCGCGTATAGGGATGGCGCGCATCGGCGTGGATGGCCTCGACCGGGCCGATCTCGACCACCTTGCCTAGATACATGACGAGCACACGGTCGGAGATGTACTCGACGACGTGCAAGTCATGGCTGATGAAGATGTAGGTGAGGCCGAGGTCACGCTTCAGCTCGCCGAGCAGATTGAGAACCTGGGCCTGCACCGACTTGTCGAGTGCCGACACGGCCTCGTCCAGGATGACGATGCGCGGATTGAGCGCCAGCGCACGGGCGATGTTGATACGCTGCCGCTGCCCGCCCGACAGCTCATGCGGATAGCGGCGAATGAAGAGATTGGGCTCTAGGCCGACTTTGGCCAGAAGCGCGCGCGCACGGTCGCGAGCCTCAGCCGGCGGCAGCCCATGTCCCTTGGGGCCGAAAGCGATGGTCTCCTCGCAGGGAAGCCGCGGATTGAGGGACGAATAGCTGTCCTGGAAGACCATCTGCATCTTGCGGCGCATGTCGCGTACGGTCATGGCCTCGCCGTCGCCGACCTTGTTGCCGTCGAGCAAGACGTCGCCGGCGTCCGGCTCGATCAGGCGCATGAGGAGGCGCGCGGTGGTGGACTTGCCGCAGCCGGATTCGCCGACGATACCGAGCGTTTCGCCGCGCTCGAGGTCGAAGTCGACGCCGTCGACGGCCTGCACCTGGGCGACGGTGCGATTGAGGATGCCGCCGCGGACAGGGAAGTATTTTCGCAAACCCGAAACCCGCAGGATCGGATCGCCGGGCGGCTTGGTTATGGCATTTGCGGACGCGGGCGTATTCATGCGCTCAAAGCCTCACGTCCATGGCCGACCGCAAGCCGTCGGACAGCAGGTTGAAGCTCAGAGACGTCAGAAAGATCATCACGCCGGGCAGTGCGGCGACGTAGGGGTTCACGTAGATCGCCTGCCGCAGCGTGTTGAGCATCAGTCCCCATTCCGCCTCGGGCGGCCGGGTGCCGAGCCCCAGGAACGACAGGCCCGATGCCAGGATGATGGACACGCTAACCAGCCCGGTGGCGTAGATGAAGACCGTGCCCAGCACGTTCGAGAGCACATGCACGCGAATGATGCGCGCCGACGACACGCCCGAGGCGCGCGCCGCCTCCACATAGTCGAGGGCGCGGACCTGCGTCGTCACGCTTTCCGCCACGCGCGCGATCGGCGGGATGAAGACGATGGTGAGAGACAGGATCGCGTTACCGATGCCGGCACCCAGCGCGCCGGAGATGGCGATGGCGAGCAGCACAGACGGGAAGGCGTAGAACACATCCATGGCGCGCATGATGAGCATGTTGATGCGGCCACCGACGAAGCCTGCAATGATCCCGAGCAGCCCGCCGATCACCAGCGCGTTCACGACCGGCATCACACCCATGAACAGGGACAGGCGACCGCCGTAGATCAGGCGGGTCAGCATGTCGCGGCCCGTCTCGTCCGTCCCCAGCAGGTGGCCGGGATAGCCGATCTCCTTCAGGCGCCGGAGGATGTTGCCCTTGTAGGGATCGTGCGGCGCGATCAAGTGGGCGAAGATCGCGGAAAGAACGATGAGCGCCAGCAGAACGGCGAAAGCGGCTGTCACCTTGTCGCGCTTCAGGCGCTGCCACACCGTGGTCCAGTAGCCACGCGACTGCAGCACGACCTGGGCGACATCGATGGTGGCAGCTGCGGGAGTGTTGAGGTTCATGCCCTGCCTTCAGGTCCGCCGCATGCGCGGGTCGATCAGGGTCTGCAGGATGTCGACGATCAAATTCAGGGCGACGAAGAACATCGCCAGCACGAGGATCGTGCCCTGCAGCATGGGGATGTCGCGCCGGAAGATCGCGTCGTTGAGCAGGAAGCCGGTGCCGGGCCAGTTGAAAACGGTCTCGACCAGGATCGAGCCGCCGAGCAGATAGCCGAGCTGCAGCCCCATCACCGCGAGGACTGTCGGCGCCACGTTCTTGACGACGTGCAGCATGGTGCGGCCGTTGAGCAGCCCCTTGGCGCGCAACGCTTGCACGAACTCCTGCGACAGGACCTCGGCGACGATGGCCCGCACCGTGCGCGTGATGATGCCGCACGGAATGACGGACAGCGTCACGGCCGGAAGAATGAGATAGCGCACATGCTCCCAATCCCATTCCCACGCGCTCGAACCGCCCGGCCCCATGCCGGTCGCGGGCAGCAGGTTCAGTTCCACCCCGAAGATGATCACAAGGACCATGCCGAGCCAATAGTGCGGCACAGATACGCCGGCGACGCCGAAGCCGGTTGCGAACTTGTCGATCCACGTGCCCTGGAAATACCCCGCGAGGCCGCCGAGGACGGCGCCGAGCGTGAAGCCGATCAGTGTCGCTGCGACCGCCAGTATCAGTGTGTTTGGCACAGCAATAATGAGCTGATCCAGAACTGGCCGGCTGTTGACGACGGACAGGCCGAGGTCGCCACGGATGGCACGCCCAAGCCATTGTGCGTACTGCACCGGCAGCGGCTTATCGAAGCCATAGTCCGCTTTCAGCTTGGCGACGACGCTGGCCGGAGCATCCGGAGCGACCACGGCGTTCAGCGGATCGCCGGGGGCGAGATGCACGAGCGCGAACACGAGGATCGTCACCCCGAGGGAGATCGGTATCACGTAAAGCAGGCGGCGTAGCGCGTAACCGAACACTCGATCTCATTTCCGGGCGCTAGTGTGATGATCGAGAAATTCGCCGGCATTTGCCGCAGATCCTGGAGCGAATTTCTCCATCTGAATCACACTAGCAACTCCTCTTAGCTAGTGTCCCTTTTGATTCCGAGGTTCGCTCCCGGACCTAGCATCCAGATCAAGCGAACTTCGGAATCGGGACACTAGCGCCCATCGCCGACATTGCAGCCGCCCGCCGCGTGACCGGCGGCTGCGTCATACCCTACTTGGTCACCGTCACGCCCGACAGGGTCTGGAACCAGTTGCGCACCTGGACGAAGCCTTTCACCTTCGGGCTGATGGCGCGCGGGCCGACGTCATGCACGACCCACAGGAACAATGCCTCGTCGACCATCTTCGCATGCACCTTGGCCAGGATCTCGTCGCGCGCTTTGGCATCGAAGGCGACCTGCGCGTCCGCCAGAAGTTTGTCCATCTCGGGGTCGTTATAGTAGCCGAAGTTCACACCCGTCGGCGCGTGAAGGTCCGATCGCAGAAAGCGCGTGAACGCACTGTATGGATCCTGCGTCGTGTAGGAGAGGTTGGCGCCGTGCGCACCCTTGACCTGGGGTGCCTTGGCGCCGGCACGCCACAAGTCAATTAGCGCCTGCCACTCGACCACCTCGAAGTCGACGTCGATACCCACCTCTTTGAGGTTTTGTTGCATGTACTCGTTCATCTGCAGGGGCAGCATCTGGCCAGACCCTGATGCCGAGATGAGCATCTTGACCTTTACCGGCTTGCCCGGTCCGAACCCGGCTTCGGCCAGCAGCTTCTTGGCGGCTTCCACGTCCGTCTTGATCTCGAAACTGGGTTTGCCATACCAAGGATCGCCCTTCACGACGTGGCCGGTCGCCTCGACGGCGTAACCGCCGAGAAGCTCCAGCACACCCTTGCGATCGATCGCGAGATTGGCTGCCTTGCGGATACGGATGTCATTCCACGGCGACCCCTCTATGCGGCTCAAATGCCAGGACCAGATGTGGGGGTAGACGTTCGACGCGATGCTGAAGCCGGCACTCTGAATACGCTTCAAGGCATCAGGAGCCGGAACCTCGATCCAGTCGACCTGGCCTGCGAGCAGGGCGGCCGTGCGCGCGCTCGCGTCCGGCATCGGGATCAGCGTCAGCTTATCGAGCTTGGGGGCAAGCGCCTTGTCCCAGTACTCCTTATTCGGCGCAAGTTCGGCAAACTCGCGCGCCTTCAAGGCTGTCAGCTTCCAGGGACCGGTGCCTGACGGGGTCGACGCAAACTTGTTCCAGTCCTTACCGGTGGCCTCCCACTGCTTGGGGGAGGCCATCAGGATGTAGCAGATCTGATAGGGCCAGAAGGCGTCAGGAGTCTTGGTCGTGAACTCGACCGTGTAGTCGTCGATCTTGCGCACCGACTTGTAGGCCGGGATGCGGAAGTTGGTGAGGGAGGCCATGCGCGCGCTGTATTGCGGCGACTTCTCGTCCACCAGCCTATCCATGTTGAAGACGACCGCGTCGGCGTTGAAGTCGGAGCCATCATGGAATTTCACGCCCCGGCGCAGCTTGAAGACCCATTTGGTCTGGTCGGCCTTATCCACTTCCCAGCTTTCGGCCAGACCTGGAATGAGGCCGGACGGTTTGTCGGGTGCGATCAAATCCCAGTTGATCAGGGCGTCGTAAACAAGAAGGCCCATGAACCGATAGCCTTCGAAGCCGTTGTCGGGCTGGCCCCAGGTCAGCGGGACGTCGTTGGCCGTCATGCCGATGCGCAAGTTGCCCTGCGCTTGCACCTGTGCTCCCCCAATAGTGAATGCCATACCAGCGGCCATCGCTGCGGCCACTGCGGCAGCGAATGAAAAAGTTCTGAAACGCATGATGACCTCACGCTTTCGCTTCGAGCTGACGGATTTTAGCCGATGCGAGCCTCAGCCTGCGGCTTCCCGGCGAGCCGGCCTGCCCCCGCAAGGCCAAACTATAGGTTGGGCGCGTGAAACGGGGCAAGTTAAAGCCGACGGTGAGCCCAAATTTTTGGCAATGCGCCTCAATCGGCGGCGATGAATTCGCCTTCGTCGTCCTCGGCCCGGCGAAACAGGATGCGGCCGTCGCCGGCGATTTCGCGGACGGCGCGCCCGCGACCGATGAGGTAGTGCGCATGCGCAATGGTTTCGGCCAGCGCGTGGCGGCCCTGGCCTTCCGCCACGGCCTTCGGAAACAGCCCATGGGTCAGATCCATGGTCGTGTGGGGTCCGTCCATCAGGCGCGCCAGATGGTCGAGGCGCAACTCGTGATGGTGCTGAAGCTGATCGAGGCGCGTATGCAGGCCCACAAACGGCAGCCCATGCGACGGCAATACGAGCGCCTCGGCAGGCAATTCGCGGAACCTGTGCAGCGAGCCGAGGTATTCCGCCAGAGGATCGGCCAGCGGCTCGCCCGGATAGACGGCGATCATGGGCGATATCTTGGATAGCACCTGGTCGCCGGCGATCAGGATATTGTCCGCCTCGCACCAGAACGAGGCATGCTCGAGCGTATGTCCACCACACACGAGAATGCGCCACTGACGGCCGCCGAACGTGATCGTTGCGCCATCGCGCAGCCGCTCGATGGCCCCGGGCATTTCCCCCAGGAGCGCATGGGTGCGGCGGCGGTCGTTGCGGTAGGCCTCGATGGTGGGCGCATCGCAGCCGTGCGCCGCCATGAAACGGACCACCTCGGGCCGCATCGGCAGTTGCGACTCCGACAAGCGAACCTGGGCAGCGAGCCACTCGACCAGCGTTGCCGAGAACGAGGCGCCACCCGCGCGCTCGATCAGCCAGCCCGCCAGACCGATGTGGTCGGTATGGCCATGCGTGCAGATGAGGCGGTTGATGCGGCCATTGGAGAGGATGCCGCCGAGCAGAGCCTCCCAAATCTCTCGCGCCTGCGGCGTGCCGGCACCCGTGTCGACGATTGTCCAACCGTCGTCCTCTCGCAGCAGCCAGACGTTGACGTGGTTCAATCGAAAGGGGAGCGGCAGGCGCACCCACAAAATGCCGGGTGCAATCTCGATCGTCTCCGCCTCTTTGGGCGGCGTTTCCCGCAGGTAGTGCAGTTGACCGTCGGTGCGCAGCATGGAACGGGAACGCCTCGGCTTGGGGACCGATGCGGTCCATTATCCGGGCAATTCCCTAGCGCAAAGCAGCCAGGTTGGCCACCTGCTTGCTGCAACGCAGCGATGCGTCCAACCGCGGTCAGAAGCGCCACGCTACTGGCTCGGCACCAGCGATGGGCGAGCGGAAGGTCGGAATTTTGTCGCCCGCGAGGCACCCGAGGTAGACGGTCTTGAGATCGGGGCCCCCGAAGGCGACGCTGGCGATGTTTCTCAGGTTGCGCTTGGCACCAAGCTCCAGCCATTCGCGACCGCCCTTGCCGGATTGGAAAATGGCTTCGCCTTGCGCGATCATGGCCGCATCGCCGTCATCGACCATGAGATGCGCCTTGCCCTTGGCGTCCACGCGGATGACGCGATTGGCCAACACGCACGCGATCCACACGCCGCCCTCGGAGTCGAAGGCGAAGCCGTCCGGAAACTCCCCGGCGCCGAACTCGTGCACCATCTGCTTGGGGCCGAGGCCATCGCCGCGGATCGCGAAACGGGAAATGCGCCGGCCTTGCGTCTCGTTGACGTAGAGCCACTTTCCGGTCGGGTCGACGCGACATTCGTTGGTGAAGGCGATGCCGTCGGCAACGAGCCTCGCACCCTTGGCATCGACGCGCACGATGAAGCCGTCGGCAATGACGGGTCGCATTGACCGCTCGCGCGGAAAATGGCGCGTGGAGACGGAGATGTAGACCGTGCCGTCGCGCTCGTAGCCGACGAAGTTGCACACGCGCAGCAGTTCGCCCTCGGCCTCGAAAAGCCACGGCCAGAGCCGCCAGTCCTTGTCGAGGCGCCAGACGCCGCCGCCGGGGCCGAGGTTGGCCAGCAGAAACTCGCGATTGGGCAGCATGGTCACGCCGTTCGGGAGAAAGCCCGGAGGGGCGCCGATCAGCTCCTTCTTAGGCTTGCCAAGCTCCGTGATGCCGGAGTGATGATCGCCCACGAAGACCTCGCCCTTGGCGGTCGTGATGACGCATTCGGGGCGCTTCAATCCCTCGCCGGACCAGGTGATTTCGGACAAAGGGATCTGGGGCGCAGTCGGCATTTTTGGTGTCTCCTCGGGCTTCGACTTTGGCTTAACATTGGACGCAAGCGGGGCCGGACGTCCAGTAGCGACGCTGCGCTGGACGCCTGCCCACAGCGCTGTATAGCTTTCCTCAGGCAGTGACCGAGGCACCCATGAGCTCCGATCGATATCCCCGTTTCGACACGCTGTCGCTGCACGCGGGGCAGCGCCCCGATCCGGCGACCGGAGCGCGCGCCGTGCCCATCTACCAGACGACGTCCTTCGTGTTCGAGGACGTGGATCATGCCGCGGCCCTGTTCAACCTGGAGCGCGCGGGACACATCTATTCGCGCATCTCCAATCCGACGGTCGCGGTGTTCGAGGAGCGCGTGGCCGCGCTCGAAGGCGGTGTCGGCGCCATAGCAACCGCCAGCGGGCAGGCGGCACTGCATCTGGCCATCGTTACGCTCATGGGGGCGGGCGGTCATATCGTGACGTCGTCGCGCGTGTATGGCGGCTCCCACAACATGTTCGTGCACACGCTGCCGCGCTTCGGCATCACCAGCACCGCCGTCGATCCGCGCGATTCCGCGGCTTTTGCCAAGGCTATCCGGCCAGAGACGCGCCTCGTATTTGCTGAGACGCTCGGCAATCCGGGGCTCGAGGTTCTGGACATCAAGGCAGTGGCAGACGTGGCGCACGATTACGGGCTGCCGCTGATGATCGATTCCACGTTTGCAACTCCATACCTGTGCAGGCCCATCGAACATGGGGCCGATATCGTCATGCACTCGGCCACCAAGTTCATCGGCGGGCACGGCGTGGCGATCGGCGGCGTACTGGTCGACTCGGGCCGGTTCGATTGGTCTGGGTCGGGAAAGTTTCCGACCCTGACGGAACCCTACGCGGGCTATCACGGCCTCGCCTTCGCCGAGGAATTCGGCCCGGCGGCATTCGTCATGCGCGCGCGGGCGGAGGGCCTGCGCGACTTCGGGGCAACGCTGAGCCCCGCCAACGCCTTCTATCTGCTGCAGGGGCTGGAGACGCTGCCCGTGCGCATGGCGCGGCACGTCAGCAACGCCGAGACGGTCGCGCGATTCCTGGCGAAAAGCCCCGCCGTCGCGTGGGTGAAGTATCCGGGCCTCGAAACTCACGCCGACTATGCGCTGGCGAAGCGGCAACTGCCCAAGGGCGCCGGTGCCATCATGAGCTTCGGCGTGAAGGGCGGACGGGCTGCGGGAAAAACACTGATCGAGCGGTTGAAGGTATTCTCGCATCTTGCCAACGTCGGCGATGCCAAGTCGCTCATCATTCACCCCGCGAGCACGACGCATGCGCAGATGAGCGCCGAGGAGCTGGCCAATGCCGGAATTGGCGAGGAGCTGGTGCGGCTGTCGATAGGGCTCGAGGATCCTCAGGATCTGGTCGAGGATCTGGAGCAAGCCTTGAAGGCCGCGCAGAAGGGCCAGAAGTGATGCAATTCGATCTCGATGGCCATCGCGTGTTTGCAGCGACCGGCGGGCGCCCCTTCGATCCACGCAAGCCTGCGGTCATCTTCATTCATGGCGCGGGGCTCGATCATGTCTGCTGGCAGCTTCAGAGCCGATGGTTTGCCTGGCATGGCTGGTCATCGCTTGCCATCGACCTGCCGGGGCACGGACGTTCGGGCGGCGCGCCATTGGCGAGCATCGATGCGATGGTAGATTGGGTCGTGCGGCTCATCGGCACTGCGGGCTTGGAGAAGGCAGCACTCGTTGGGCATTCGATGGGTGCGGTAATTGCACTGGAAGCGGCGATACGTGCACCATCGCGCGTCTCAAGCCTATCACTTCTGGGCGTCTCCTCGTGGATGCCCGTGCACCCGGCACTTCTGGCAGCCGCCAAGGATGATCCGCCCAAGGCTTACGACATGATGACGGCGTGGTGTCACAGCGCGCCAGCCCGGCTCGGCGGGCATCCGGCACCCGGCTTGTGGATGACGGGGTCGTCACGGGCGTTGCTCGAGTTAAACCGGCCGGGCGTGCTTGCGAGCGATCTGGCGGCCTGCAATGCGTGGACCAGTGGGCCAGCCTCCGCCAAGAGGGTCACGTGTCCGACGCAGTTCATCCTGGGGAGCAACGACGTGATGACACCCGCGAACAAGGGCGCCGAGCTCGCAGCTCTCGTTTCCGGCGCGAAGGTCACGACCATTCCCCGCTGCGGCCATATCATGATGGCCGAAGCCCCTGACGCGGTGCTCGATGCGCTGAAGGCGCATCTCGGTGCTGCCTGAAAACCTCGATCCCGTCCAACCGCCTGGAGCCTCCGCCGTGCCCCCGATCGCCAGCTCGCTGTCGCCCAACCTGTCCCTCAAGCGTGTGGTGCGCAAACCGTCGGTGCGCTCGAAGGGCGGCATCGTGGTGACGCAGAACCGCGTCGCCTCCGAGATCGGTGCGCGGGTGTTGAAAGAGGGTGGCCACGCCGTCGATGCGGCAATCGCCGCGGCCTTTGCCGTAGGCGTGGTCGAACCGTGGATGAGCGGCGTGGGCGGCGTCGGCGCCATGCTGGTGCTGGAGGCCAAGACGGGCAAGGTGACGGCCATCGACTTCGGCGGACGCTCACCCAAAGGACTTAAAGTCGAGGACTTTCCGCTCGCGGGCGGCCTCGACGAGGGCAATCTGTTCGGCTGGCCGCTCGTGAAGGACAATCGCAATACCACCGGCGCCAAGGCGCTGGTGGCCCCGACGCAGCCGGCCGGCCTGGCGCTGGCGCACAAAATGTTCGGCACCAAGCCCTGGGCGTCGCTCGTGGGTCCGGCTATTCCGCTGGCCGAAGAAGGCCCGGTCGTCGACTGGCATACAATGCTGGTGATTGCGAGCGGCTTGAGCGATCTGCAGAAGGACAAGGGCGCGTCGGAGCGTTTCCTGCGTCGCGGACTCCCGCCCGTTCCGGCGGCCCCGCAGGCCGGGCTCGCCCAGCTTCGCCTGCCGGCTCCGGCCCTGGCGCGGACGCTGCGCGCGATCGCCGAGGAAGGTGCGGGCGTGCTGTATCGCGGTGCGCTGGCGCGAACGATCGCCGAGGACGTGCAGGCTCTCGGCGGATATCTCACCGAAGAAGATCTGGCCGCGGTGGCGCCGCGCGAGCGGGAGCCGCTGCGGTTCGGCTATCGCGACCGGACCTTGCACGTGCTGCCCGAGCTCAACGGCGGTCCGACGCTGGCCGTGGCGTTCGAGGATCTGAAGAAGCGCGGGAGCCCGCACGGCGCTGGTCCCGACGGCCAGCGTTTCGTCGCTTACGCCAAGGCGCTGGAGACGGCGTGGGCAGATCGTTTCAAGCGCATGGGCGATGCCGGCGAGCGCAGCGTTCCCACGTCGACGACGCATCTCTCCGTCATCGACCGTCATGGCAACATCGTCACGCTGACACAAACGCTGCTGTCGCTGTTCGGCAGCCGGGTCGTGCTGCCGCAGTCCGGCATCCTCATGAACAACGGCATCAACTGGTTCGATCCGAGGCCCGGCGGCCCCAACGGCCTGGCCGCCGACCGCCGCGGCCTGTCGAACTACGTCCCGACCATCATGACCGGCGCCGGCGAAACCATGGGGATCGGCGGATGCGGCGGACGCCGCATCATTCCCGCGGTATTCCAGCTTCTCGCCATGACGGCAGACTACGGCCTCGATCTCGACACGTCCTTCCACCAGCCGCGCGTCGATGTCTCCGGCGGCGTCGCCGTCACAATCGATCGTCGCCTGCCCGCCGAGGCGCGCAAGATCCTCGATGAGGCCTGCACCACGATTCTCGCAGATCCGGTGCTCTATCCATTCCCCTTCACCATTGCCGGTGCGGTACGCCGGACCAGTGCCGGCAACGAAGGGGCGACCGAGCCCGAGCAGCCCTGGTCGGAAGCCGTCGCCGAGGACGAGGTCTGACTTCGCGAGTGCAATAAAATCAATCCGCTTGGCCTTCACAGCGCACGCCGAATAGTCATCGGTAGCCCTGGACCAGCCGACGCTATTCCGCCAATATCCCGCCAGCGCGGCAGTCAACGGCCAAAGAAGCAAACGCCGTCGCGTCCGTCGCCAGGGATTTCCGAGGAGGACTTCGATGAGGTTTCGTACATGGGCTATGGCAGGCGTGCTTGCTGTCGGCCTTGCTGCCACTCCAGCCAGCGCCAAGACGTTCCGCTACGCCTTCCAAGGCGATCTGAACGCGCTCGACCCCTACACGCTGAACGAGACGTTCACGCTCGGCGCCATGGGCACCGTCATGGAAGGCCTGACGAAGCGCGACAAGGACTTGAAGATCATCCCTGGCCTCGCCGAACGCTGGGAGATCGTCGACCCTCTCAAGTGGCGCTTCCATCTGCGCAAGGGGATTAAATTCCACAACGGCGAGGATTTCACCGCCGACGATGTCGTCTTCTCGCTCGACCGCCTTCGTAGTCCCGGTTCGCAGATCAAATCGCGCGCGCCGGCAGATATGAAGGCCGTGAAAGTCGACGACCACACAGTCGACTTCGTTCTGACATCGCCGAACCCGATCCTGCACTACGAGTGGGATACCTGGTACATGTACTCCAAGAAGTGGGCCGAGGCGAACGGCGCCACGCAGGCCCAGTCGGCGACGGCGACGTCACTCAACCCCTTCGCCCTCAAGGCCAACGGCACCGGCCCCTTCACTATCGTCAGCCATGAGCCGGGGGTGAAAACCGTCTTCAAGCCCAATCCGAACTGGTGGGGCAAGCCGGAGCACAATCTGACCGAGGTCATCTTCACGACCATCAAGTCGGACGCGACGCGCGTTGCCGCACTGCTGTCCGGCGAGATCGACATGATGGACCCCGTCCCGGTACAGGATGTGGAGCGCATCAAAAGCAACCCCTCGACGGATGTGCTGACCGGCCCGGAGCTGCGCACCATCTTCCTCAATATGGATCAGATGCGCGATGAGCTGCTCTACTCCAACGTCAAGGGCAAGAACCCGTTCAAGGATGTGCGCGTCCGCAAGGCGTTCTACCAGGCCATCGACATCGAGGCGATCAAGTCGCGCGTGATGCGCAATCTCGCCGTGCCGTCGGCGCTGCTGATCTCGCCGCTCCTGTATTCTCGGTCCGCCGAGTTCAAGCGGCATCCCTATGATCCGGAGGCCGCCAAGAAGCTGCTGACGGAAGCCGGCTATCCGAACGGCTTCGAAGTAACGTTCGACTGCCCGAACGACCGCTACGTCAACGACGAGGCCATCTGCCAGGCGGTGACGACCATGCTGGCGCGCATCGGCGTGAAGGTGACGCTGCTGGCGCAGCCGAAAGCCAAGTACTTCGAGAAGGCCGGTCCGACCAAAAAGTACGACTCATCGTTCAACCTGCTTGGCTGGACACCGGGCTCCTTCGATAGCTGGAACGTGCTGGCCAACATTGCCGGATGCCGCGATGCCGACGGCAAGGGCGGCACGTTCAACTACGGCGGCTATTGCAATCCAAAGGTCGATGCGCTGGCCAAGCAAATCCTCGTCGAGGTCGATCCCAAGAAGCGCGACGACTTGATCTTCGAAGCCTTCAAGATCGTGCACGAGGAAGCGGGCTTGCTGCCGCTGCATCAGCAGGCGCTGGTCTGGGGCGTGAACAAAAAGACGAAGATCGCCCAGCGCGCCGACAACCAGATCCTGTTCTACTGGGTGCAGAAACAGGACTAGCCTCGCAAAAAAACTGCGGTTGGCTGCCCAGCGGCGGCCAACCGTAACCGCGTGCGACAAGATGGACATGGGATCCGCTTAGAATTCGTCAACAGTACAAGAGAGAAGCATCACGCGCACATCGCAGAACCCTATCGAATCATCCATTCTGCGTAGGGCTCATTCCCAAGAAGCGGCGGCACGGGCGGGTTGTGCGCCAAGCGTCAGGCATCCTGGAATTAGCCGACGGCGACTAGAGCGCGATCGCTTCACATGGAAGCAGTTGTGCCTTCCATATGAAGCGTGAATCGCACTCTAAATCTGTAGAGAAGAGCAGGATTCACGTTTCGGCCAAGGCGCTTCGAGTGAGGTAAGGTGATTCGATCCGAAACGATCCTGCTCTAGGAAAGATTTATGCTCGCCTTTGCCATCCGCAGACTGCTCGAAGCCGCCATGGTGATGGTGGCGGTAGCGCTGCTGGCTTTCGTGCTCTTCCGCTTCGTCGGCGATCCCGTCAATCAGATGGTCGGGCAGGACACGAGCCTGGAGGACCGCCTGCAGCTGCGCAAAGATCTCGGCCTCGATGATCCTATAGCCGTCCAGTTCGGGCGCTTCATCTGGAGCGCGATGAAGTTCGACTTCGGCATCTCCTATCAGGTCAAGCAGCCCGTCACGACGATCATTGCCGACCGCTTTCCGGCGACGCTCGAGCTGGCGCTGACGGCGGCCGCGTTCGCGATCCTGCTCGGGATTCCAATGGGTGTATATACCGGGATTCACCGCGACTCCTGGCTGTCCAAATTGTTCCTGTCGATCTCGCTGGTAGGCATTTCGTTACCGACATTCCTGATCGGTATCCTGCTGATCTATGTGTTTGCCGTAAATTTGGGGGTACTGCCGTCGTTCGGCCGCGGCGAGGTCGTGCGTCTGGGTCGATGGACAACAGGGTTTCTCACGCTATCGGGGCTCAAGGCGCTGATTTTGCCGTCCATCACGCTCGGGCTGTTTCAAATGACCCTTATTACGCGCCTGGTCCGATCGCAGATGCTGGAAGTGCTGCGGACGGACTATATCAAGTTTGCCCGCGCCAGGGGTTTGTCGGACAAGGCCGTAAATTTCGGGCACGCCCTGAAAAACACGCTCATTCCGGTCATCACGATCATCGGATTGCAGCTTGGCGCCATCATCGCCTTCGCCATTATTACCGAGACGGTGTTTCAGTGGCCCGGCATGGGCCTGCTCTTCATCCAGTCCGTGCAGAATGCCGATATTCCGGTGATGTCGGCCTACCTGCTGCTGGTGGCCTTTCTCTTCGTCCTCATCAATTTCATCGTCGACTTGCTGTACGTCTGGGTTGATCCGCGCATCCGTATTCATGGGCGTGAAGCATGACCGATGTCATCGACTCTGGACGTCGATCCGCGGCGGCCACGGCTTCGTCCCGACGGGAACCCGGCATCCTCCGCCGCGCGCTCGACAGCGACTTGTTTCACAGCTTCAAGCGCTCGAAGCTCGTTGTCCTCGCCGCGATCCTGACCATTTGCATGCTTTCGGCGGCGCTCCTCGCCCCCCTCATCGCGCCGTACAATCCCTATGATCTCGGCTCTTTGAACCTTCTCGATTCGAATCTGCCGCCCGCCTGGCTCAAGGAGGGCGATCCGCGTTTTCTTTTCGGCACCGACGACCAGGGCCGCGATATTCTCTCCACCATCCTGTACGGCACGCGCAGCTCCATGGCGATCAGCCTCCTGGCCGTTCTCATGGCCATCGTCATGGGCGTGTCCCTGGGCCTGGCCGCTGGCTATCTCGGCGGCTATGTCGACTCCGTGATCATGCGCGTCGCCGACGTGATGCTGACGTTTCCGACCATCCTGATCGCGCTGCTCGTGAACGGCATAGCCATGACGGCGTTCAAAGGCCGCATCTCGGGTGGAGGACAGTTCTGGATCCTCGTCTGCTCCATCGGCTTCTCGTTCTGGGTGCAATATGCGCGCACCGTGCGCAGCATGACGCTGGTGGAGAAGAACAAGGAATATGTGCAGGCGGCGCGCCTCATCGGCCTCAGCCGCGCCGCCATCATGTTCAAGCACGTTTTGCCGAATGTGCTCTCACCGGTCCTGGTGATTGCAACGATCAATCTGGCGCTGGCTATCATCACGGAAGCCACTCTGTCGTTTCTGGGCGTAGGCCTACCGCCGAGCGAGCCTTCGCTCGGCACGATGATTCAGATCGGCAACCGGTATCTGTTTTCCGGATCGTGGTGGATGGTGGCGTTTCCCGGCATTACGCTGGCTGTACTGGTGCTTGCGGTGAACCTGCTCGGAGACTGGTTGCGTGATGCGTTGAATCCCAAACTGAGATGACGGATTTGTCGTGGCGGCGGCAAAGCGGAGAGAAGGATGCGGGGAATGGCAAGAGGAGCGGCAGCAGCGCTAGCTGCAATCTGCCTTATCGGCAGCACGGCGGATGCGAAGTCGCTGAGATGGGCACGGTCGGGCGATGCATTGACGCTCGATCCGCACGCGCAGAACGAGAGCCCGACCCACAATCTGATGCATCTGTTCTACGAGCCGCTCGTGCTGCGCGAGATCGACGGCAAGCTGGAGCCTGCGCTGGCGCTATCGTGGCAGGTGACAAGCGACCCAAGCGTGTGGGAATTCAAGCTGCGCAAGGGTGTTGCGTTCCACAACAGCAACACGTTCGACGCAGATGACGTCGTTTTCTCGCTCAATCGCGCGCTCCAGCCGCAGTCCAACATGAAGGCCGTGCTGAGCTCGGTGGATACGATCTCAAAGGTCGATAGCCACACGGTTCACGTCAAGACCAAGGGGCCCAATCCGCTGCTGCCCGCCTATCTCACCAACCTTTTCATGATGGATAAGGAGTGGGCGGAGGCGAACAACAGCACAAAGGTGCAGGACTTCAAGGAAAAGACTGACAACTTCGCGGTTCGCAACGCCAATGGTACGGGCGCCTATGTCCTCGTTTCGCGCGAGCAGGACGTGAAGACCGTCGCGAAGCTCAATCCAAGCTATTGGGGCAAGGGGCAGTTTCCGCTCGGCGTGACGGAGATCTCCTACATCACCATCAAGTCGGATGCGACGCGCGTCGCGGCGTTGCTGTCCGGCGAGGTGGACTTCGTCCAGGACGTGCCCGTGCAGGATATCGCACGGCTGGAGAAAACGCCCGGACTGAGAGTGAACACCGGGCCGGAGAACCGTACGATCTTCTTTGGCATGGACGTCATGTCCCCCGAGCTCAGGAGCTCCGACATCAAGGGACGCAATCCGTTTGCCGACAAGCGTGTCCGGCAGGCCATGAACATGAGCATTGACCGCGAGGCGATCAAACGCGCGGTCATGCGCGGGCAGTCGGTTCCGGCCGGCATGCTGGCGCCGCCATTCGTCAACGGCTACACGAAGGAGCTGGACGCTCTACCAAAGACCGATGCTGCGGCGGCCAAGAAATTGCTGACCGAGGCCGGATATCCGACGGGCTTTTCCGTCACTTTGCATTGCCCCAACGACCGCTACGTCTCAGACGAAGGCATATGCCAGGCCACAGCGGCCATGATGGCTCGCATCGGCATCAAGGTGGAACTTGTCGTCCAGTCCAAGACCAAGCATTTCCCTCTGGTGGAGAAGGAACCTCCCGAAACTGACTTCTACCTCCTCGGGTGGGGCGTGCCAACGTTCGACAGCCACTTCGTTTTTTCCTTCCTCTATCACTCGCGGACCGGCAAGATGGGCACCTACAATGGCACACGCTATGCCAGCGTCGACCTCGACAACATGATCCAAAGTCTGTCGGGCGAGGTCGACACGGCCAAGCGCAACGCCACGATCGCCAAAGTTTGGAGCATCGTTCGGGACGAGACGATCTACCTGCCTGTGCACAATCAGGTGGTGACCTACGCGATGAAGAAGGAGTGGGATTTTCCGGTGTCGCCTGCCAACTTCGTCTACATGAAACAGTATGCGCCGAAATAGCGGACACGGATCGTGATGCGTCAGCCCGTGCTGTCGGTCCGCAATTTGAAGGTCGAGTTTCCGACACGGCGCGGCACGCTCGTTGCTGTCGACGACGTCTCCTTCGATATCGCGCCCGGCGAGGTTCTTGGGGTCGTCGGCGAGTCCGGCGCCGGAAAGTCGCTGACGGGCGCCGCGATCATCGGCCTGCTCGAGCCGCCAGGGCGCATTGCCGGCGGTGTCGTCGAGCTCAAGGGCAAGCGCATCGACAATCTGCCTCCCTCCCAGATGCGGCCGATCCGTGGCAAGCGGATCGGCATGGTGTTCCAGGATCCGCTGACGAGCCTCAATCCGCTCTATCGCGTAGGCGAACAGTTGATCGAGACCGTGCGCACGCATCTCGAACTGTCCGAGCGTGAGGCACGGGCACGCGCCATCGCCTTGCTCAATGAAGTGGGCATCCAGGGTGCCGAGCGGCGCATCGACGGCTACCCGCACGAGTTTTCCGGCGGGATGCGCCAGCGTGTCGTGCTGGCATTGGCGCTATGTGCCGAGCCCGAGCTCATCATCGCCGACGAGCCGACAACGGCGCTCGACGTTTCAATCCAGGCGCAGATCATCCAGCTTCTGAAGAAACTTTGCCGCGAGCGCGATACCGCCGTTCTGCTGATCACGCACGACATGGGTGTGATTGCCGAGACTGCCGATCGCGTTGCGGTGATGTATGCCGGCCGCATTGCCGAGATCGGCCCCGTCCGTGACGTCGTCAAAGATCCGCATCACCCCTACACCAAGGGACTAATGGGCTCCATTCCGGCGCTGGAAGGATCGGCGAACCGGCTGGTGCAGATCCCGGGCTCGATGCCGCGGCTGACGGCTATTCCGCCGGGCTGCGCGTTCAATCCGCGATGTCCGCACGTGTTCGACAGATGCTGCGTCGAGCGACCCAATCTGGCGACGATCGAGCGCTCGCAGGCTGCCTGCTGGCTTGTTGCTGACAACAAAGCGAAAGCTATGGCATGAGCACCACGCCGCTCGTCGAGGCCGAGAATCTCTCACGTATCTTCGATGTGTCGAAGCCCTGGCTCAACCGGATCATCGAGCGGGACGAGAAGCGGTTCCTGAAGGCGGTGCAGAACGTGTCGTTCGCCATCGCACGCAAGGAGACCTTCGCTCTCGTCGGCGAGTCTGGATCCGGCAAATCGACTGTCGCCAAGATGGTGGTTGGGCTGCTGCCGCCGACCGGCGGAGCCGTGTCCATCGACAACGTCGACATGTGGTCCACAGCCGACACCGACGAGCGCCAGAAGCTGCGCCGGCGCATCCAGATGATCTTTCAGGACCCGTACGCCAGCCTCAATCCGCAATGGCGGGTCCGGCACATCATCGCCGATCCGATCAAGGCGTTCGGCCTCGCGACCGACGGGGCCGAAGTGGAGCATCGCGTCGGCGAGCTGCTGCGGCTCGTGGGCCTCGATCCCGCGGACGGACACAAGTATCCGCATGAGTTCTCAGGCGGGCAGCGGCAGCGCATCTGCATCGCGCGCGCGCTCTCGTCGAACCCGGAGTTTCTGGTCTGCGACGAGCCGACGTCGGCCCTCGACGTGTCCGTGCAAGCGCAAATCCTGAACTTGATGCGCGATCTGCAGGACCGCTTCAGCCTGACGTACCTTTTCATCAGCCATAACTTGGCCGTGGTGCGGCACATGGCGGCGCGCATCGGCGTCATGTATCTCGGGCGCATCGTCGAAATTGCGCCGACCGAGGAGCTGTTTCGGGCGCCGCAACATCCCTACACGCGCATGCTGCTCGACGCCGTTCCCGACCTCGCCATGACCGGCCGGCCGCGCAAAATGGTCGAAGGCGAAATCCCGAATCCGATCGCGCCGCCGCCGGGCTGCGCCTTCCACCCGCGCTGCCCGCTTGCATTCGAGCCGTGCCCGGTGAAAATCCCGCAACTCATTGCGCGCGGCGGCCGGGAAGTCGCCTGCCATGCGGTCGAGGCCGGCCGCATCTGAGGCTGTAGAGCCCTGGAGCCTTCAGCGTTAGAGTTCTTCTGTTGCGTCTTGAATCGGCATGCCGCTGCCGCGCGTGGCACTGGGTCCCGGGTCGCGCGCGGGATTTGGCGACATATATCCGCAGCCGCGATCTCGGCCCGCGCTTGCCCGGGATGACATCGGAGTGAGCATGGCCACACCCTATGTTGTCATCCCGGCCAAGCGAGCGCGAGCCGGGACCCAGGGGCAAGATGCGCAAGCTTTCCATGGGCCAGCCGCATTTGACGTTGCGAAGCTCTACGCTGCGCAGAAGGCGTGTTTCTTCAGGACGCGCTGCGTGGAGGCCGGGTTTTTGACGAGGCGGTCGGTGGGTCGCACCGGACGTCGCACAAGTTCTCCGCCGCAGTTGGGGCAGCGTCCGCCCGGCAAACGCTGCTCTGCACAATCGCAGCAGAACGTACATTCGAACGAGCAGATCAGCGCATCCGCGGCATCGGGCGGCAGATCCTTGTTGCAGCATTCGCAGTTGGGCCTGAGTTGGAGCATTGGTTCATTCCTTCCATTGAAGCACGCATCATGCGGCCTGCGTTTCCGACGGTTGTGCGCTGGCGAGCGCGGCAAACCGTTGCTTCATGACCTCGCTCAACGCCTGACCGTTCCAGTCGCCGCGCCATTCCAGCATTCTGGCGATCTCGTACTGGTCAGCCGCCGTCTTGTGCTGGCCGAGCTTCCAGCTCGCCTCGATGGTATCAACCGAGACTTCGATTGCAACGATCGCGCGCAGCATGGCGTCGCGCTTCTTCTCGGGCATCTTGGCCGTGGTCCAGGGCTTCTTGGGCGCGAGCCAACCTTCGAACTCCTGTGAGAGGGCTTCGACATGCGCGAGCGTGGCATCAGGGCCTAGCACCGTCGCTTTGCCGTTCAAGTGCACCGCGACGTAGTTCCAGGTCGGCACCTGATCCGGGCTCACGTACCAGTCCGGAGAGATGTAGGCGTCCGGCCCCCATACGATCATCATGATGTCGGGAGATCGCGCGATGATCTCATGCAGCGGATTCACGCGGGCGACATGGAATTCCAGGCGCACACCCGTCGTACTCGGCCGAAGCAGGAACGGCACGTGCGACGACACCGGCTTGCCGTTATCGACCGCGACGACGGCGCCAAATCCCCGCGCCGCGGCGTAGTCCAGCGCGCTCTTCTCCTCCGTCTTGAAGGCAGGATGAACGTACATCGGCTTTTCCCCTCGTGTGGGACGCCGGCCGGACTGAGAACGGATACGCAGACGATGCCACCCGAACCCAGGCCGGCAGCGTCATGAACAGATCCAAAATGTCTAAGAAAGAGACGGATCGACAGGCCGCGCCAGCGCTAAGAGCGCCAACGTCGGAGGGCTACAGGAGCTGTCATCGTGTCCGTCATGGCGCAGGCTGATAAATGCCTTGTCAGGCCTCGTCAAGCGCAAACGGCTTTCCAGCGGGACACACATCGGTGACAATCGCGTCAATGAAGACACAGGCCGATGGGAGGTTGCGCATGACCTTTTCTGAACTTCTGAAGCAATTCTCAGCCGCGGTGGAGGCCGGCAACGGCGACGCACTGGCCGACTGCTTCACCGAGGATGGCGTGTATGACGATTATTTCTTCGGCCCGAGCAAACCCGGACGCGCCGGCATCAAGGACATGCTGGCGCACTTTTTCGACGGCGGGAAAGATTTCAAGTGGGAGTTCCACGATCCGGTCGCATCGCCCACGCTCGGCTATGCGAGCTACCGGTTCAGCTACACCTCGACCTTGCCCGAAGCGCGCGACTCCCGAGTCGCGTTCGAGGGCATCGCGCGCCTCAAGCTGCAGGGTGACCGCATCTCGCATTACTCCGAAGTGTTCGATCGCGGGATGGCGCTGGCGCAGCTCGACTTTGCGCCGGAGCGCTTGAAGAAGGTGGCCGTGAAGTATGCGACCAAATTCAAGCAGCGACCGGAGGCAGCACAGCACGTGAAAGCAGGATCGTAACGCTCAGAGCGCGGCTAGCCGGCTGTTCTTGAGATCGGAGATCAGCATCGAGCCCGGCGCATGCGTGATGCAGAACTCGGGCTTGACGGCCGCGATCACGGCTTGCGGGGTGACGCCGCAGGCCCAGAAGACCGGCAGTTCGTCCGCCTTCACTTCCACGGCGTCGCCATAGTCGGGCTTGGCGATATCCTTGATGCCGATACCTTCCGGCAGGCCGAGGTGCACCGGCGCGCCGTGGACCGAGGGAAAGCGTGACGTGATCTGAACCGCACGAATGGCGTCGGCCGGCTTCAGGGGGCGCATCGACACGACCATCGGCCCGTGGAACGGCCCGGACGGCGCGCAAGGGATGCTGGTGCGATACATCGGCACGTTGCTGCCGCAGGTCTGATGGCGGAGCTCGATGCCGTCCTCGATCAGCGCATCCTCGAAGGAGAACGAGCAGCCGAGGACGAAGGCGACAAGGTCGTCGCGCCAGACGCCGCGAACGTCGAGCGGCTCGCCGACGAGCTCGCCATGGCGCCAAACCCGGTATTTCGGCAGGTCGGTGCGGATATCGAGATCGGCGCCCAGCTCCGGAATAGACGGATCGCCAGGACGCGGCGACATGCCGATCAACGGGCAAGGCTTCGGGTTGAGCTGACAGAAGCGCAGGAAATCACTCGCAAGCGCCGCGGGAAGGATGGCGAGGTTGCCCTGCACATAGCCAGGCGCGAAGCCGTGCGTGACGTCCGAGAACGCGCCTGAGCGAAACAGGCGCCGCGCGTCCAAGCCCGTCCTGGCTTCGGCCTTCAGGCGGTCTCTATGGTCCACGGATCGGCGGAGATCCTGCTGCATGGCGGTCACCCTTGGCTGTCACCGGGCGATGATGCCGCGCAGCGCGCTTGCAAGCAAGCGCCGACGGCCGACCGGAAGTCACTCTGCCGGTTGCGGGCGCGGTGATGCCAGCACGGTCTCGTTGCCTGGCGCCGGCTGTGTCGGCACCAGGAACGACAAGAACAGCGATACCGTAGCGATGCCGGCGCCGAGCCAGAAGATCATGGCGTAGTCGACGGTTCCGATCAGTCCGAAGGTCACCGGGATGGCAACCGCCGCGATATGGTTGATGGTGAAGGCGGTGGCCGCGGTCGCGGCCATGTCAGCGGGATCGCCGATCTTCTGGAAATAGGTCTTCTGCGCCAGGGTGAGCGTGAAGAAGATTCCGTCTATGATGAACAGGACGGCCGCCAAGCCCGCGCTCTGTGTCATCGCGTAACCGATGAACACGCAGATCAGTACGCAGTTCTCGAGCGTGATGGTGTTGCGCTCGCCCCAGGTGGAAACCAGCCGGCCAAGCCGCGGCGCGAAGAAGGTGTTGGAGGCCGATGTCACCAGCATCAGCATCGCCATATCGCCGACGCTGTAGCCGAATTTCTTGACGAGCAGGAAGCCGCCGAAGGCCATGAACAACTGCCGGCGGGCGCCGCTCATGAACGTCAGTGCGTAGTAGAGCCAGTAGCGCTGGCGCAGAACGATCTTCTTGCGCTGCGGCACGGAGCCCTCGAAGCGACCGAAGTATAGGAAGGCCACGATCGTGAGGATGGCGCAGGCCAGTCCGAGCAGCATGTAGAGATACATGTAGTTCTGCCATCCGGCCCACCAGGCGATGGCAAGGCCGCCATAGGCGATGAATTGCGCCATGGCGCCGGCGCTGATGATGCGGCCGATGAGCTGTGGTGCCTGTGCCTTCGGCAAGAGTTGCAATTGCAGCGAGGTGTTGATGGTCTCGAAATAATGGAAGCCGACCGACATCACGAAGGTGGTGAGCAGGATGCCGGTCAGCGTCGGATTAGCGCCCGTCAGGGCGACGCCGATACCCAGGATGACCAGGCTTGCATAGGCCATGACCTGCTCGCGCAGGATGAGCAGCCAGAAGATCGCCGTAAACGCGAGGAATCCAGGGATCTCGCGGACGGTCTGGGTCAGGCCGGCCTCGAACCAGCCGAATCCCGCCATCTCGATGGTGTAATTGTGCAGGAGGGCGTTCCAGCCGGCGAAGCCCAGCCAGTTGATGAAATGCAGCGCCCGCAAGAATTGCACCGCCGCCTCGGGAGAGGTAGCGCGACCGGCGGTTATGTCCGTCATTTCAAGGGTCCCCGAGTTTTTCCGGTGCACGCTGGTCCCAAGGCACCCTGCCCGTCAACGCATATTTCCGCTTGGGCCGCGTGCCTGGAACGCGTGTCTATGGGCTAGAGGGCCACGCTGGCTAAAGGGTCTGTGCCCGGCTTAAACTGAATTGGCACATCGTACGGGGAACGAGATCCATGTCTGCCGCGAAACCCACACTTGCCGCGCTCGCCGAGGATCTGGCTACCGACCGCACCACCAGCCGCAAGCTGGTGGAAGAGTGCCTTGCGCGCATTGCCGATCCAAAGGGAGAAGGCAGCCGCGCATTCATAACCACCGATGCCGCCGGAGCCCGTGCGGCGGCCGACACCATGGACCTCCGGCGCAAGGCCGGCAAGGCACCCACCCGCTTCGCCGGCATACCGATTTCCATCAAGGATCTGGCCGACATCCAGGGGCAGACGACGACGGCGGGATCGCGCGCGCTGGCCGACGCCGCGCCGGCCAAAGCGGATGCTCCTGTCGTGGCGCGACTGAAGCAGGCCGGCTTCATCGTCATCGGGCGCACGAACATGACCGAGTTTGCGTATTCGGGACTCGGCATCAATCCGCACTACGGGACACCGGCGTCGCCCTATGATCGCGCGGCGAGGCGCGTTCCCGGAGGCTCATCCTCCGGTGCTGCCGTTTCGGTGGCCGACGGCATGGCGCATGGGGCGCTCGGCACCGACACTGGCGGCTCCTGCCGAATTCCGGCGGCGTTCTGCAACATCGTCGGCTACAAGCCCACGGCCTATCGCGTGCCGACCGCCGGCGCCGTGCCCCTGTCCACGACACTCGATTCCATCGGTCCGCTGGCGCGGTCGGTTGCGTGCTGCGCATCCCTCGATGCCGTCATGGCGGGCGACCCGGAATCCGAGCTGAAGCCCGCCTCGCTCGCGGGGCTGAGACTGCTGGTGCCCGAGACGATGGCACTGGACTCGATGGATCAGCATGTGTCGGCAGCACTCGACGCGGCGTTGGTGCGCCTCTCGAAGGCCGGCGCCAAAATCACTCGCGCACCCTTTCCCGTTTTCGAGACCATTCCCGGCCTGGTCCGCAAAGGCGGCTTTTCCGCGTCCGAGAGCTACGCCTGGCACCGCGACCTGATCGACAAGAAGCGCGACAGCTACGACCCGCGCGTCCTTTCGCGCATCCTGCGGGGCGCGGAGCAGACGGCGGTCGACTACATCGATCTGCTCAACCGGCGGCGCGCCGCCGTCAGCGCATTTGGCGCTGCGATGGCAGATGTGGATGCCCTCGTCATGCCGACGGTCCCCATCATTCCACCACGCGTTGCCGACCTCGAGCGCGAGGAAGATTACACGCGGCAGAATCTGCTGATCCTGCGCAACACGCTCACCATCAACATTCTCGACGGCTGCTCGATCTCGCTGCCGATGGGCAAGCGCGACGGCCCCCCTTGCGGATTGATGCTGTCGGCTCCGGGCGGGCAGGACAAGCAGCTCTTTGCAGTTGCTGCCGCCGCCGAGGCAACGCTCTCTCTGGCCGTCTAAGCCCGACGCCCTGGGGAATGCGGGGACAGTTTGGCGCTGCCACCCTTGTGCCCGGTCGAATCATCCTACGACTCGATGTCAGTCGAGCGCGGATGCTCGCACCCTATTTGCTCGGCGCAGCGAACAAGCAGTAGCCGAGGCAATCGCAGGGTTCGTTCTCTCCTGGGCGGACTCAAGACCTCGCAAGGGCGCCTCGTCTGGGGCGCCCTTTTTTACGAACAGTGCGAAGAATCTGGCTCTGGCCGCGTTGGTCCAATAGTCTTGACCGCAGAGCGTGCCGGGCACATGGCGCGTCACTGAGGCAGGAGACCCCGGGGAATGCAGGACGATACGGCCCACGGCTCGGGCAAGGACTGGCAGCACGAGCTCGACGAGCTGGAACTGCGGCAACGCCATGCCAGAGCGATGGGTGGGCCGGACAAGGTGCGCCGCCAGCACGACGGCGGCCGCCTGACCATTCGCGAGCGTATCGACCGGCTGGTCGATTCCGGATCGCTGCGCGAGATCGGATCGGTCGCCGGGGTCGCAAGCTACGACGCGCAGCAGAATCTCCAGTCGCTGATCCCGGCCAATCGCATCTCGGGCCGCGCGACAATCGATGGCCGGCCGGTCATCGTGTCGGGGGACGACTTCACGGTACGCGGCGGCTCGGCCGATGCGACAATCCCCGAGAAGACCGTGATTGCCGAGCAGATGGCCAATGAGCTGCGGCTGCCTATCATCCGCATCGTCGAAGGCTCGGGCGGTGGCGGATCGGTGAAGACCATCGAGACGACGGGGCGGGCCAATCTGCCGGGCGGCCTGGACGGCTCATCGATGCGCTACAAGTACATGACGGACAATCTGGGGCTTGTGCCGGTGGTGGCGCTCGGCCTCGGGTCGGTGGCGGGGCTCGGCGCCGCGCAGGTGGCGGCCAGCCACTACTCCATCATGATGAAATCGACGTCCGCCATGTTCGTTGCCGGGCCGCCGGTGGTGGCCAGAATCGGCGACAAACAGAGCCTGGAAAAAAATCAGCTCGGCGGCTGGGAAATCCAGTGCGCGGCGGGCGCCATCGACGATGCCGTGGACACCGAGGAGGAAGCGTTCGCGCGGGCGCGGCGCTTCCTGTCGTACTTGCCGTCGTCTGTTTACGGCGTTTCGCCACGCGGCCCGCGCAACGATCCGACAGATCGTCGCGAGGAGCGTCTCTTCACGACGGTCCCGCGCGACCGCAACCAGCCTTACAAGATGCGCCCGGTGATCAACGCGATCGTGGACCGAGACTCGTTCTTCGAGATGACGCCGCATTTCGGACGACCCGTCATCACAGGTCTGGCGCGGCTCGACGGGCTGCCGGTCGCGATCATGGCAGGGGATCCATTCCACATGGCCGGTGCCTGGACAGCGGATGTCTGTCAGAAGGTCGTGCGCTTCGTCGATCTTGCCGAAACCTTCCACCTGCCCGTCGTGCATCTCGTCGACTGCCCGGGCTTCATGATCGGGCTGGAGGCTGAAAAGGCCGCCACGATCCGCCACGGTGTGCGCGCCATGGCAGCGATCAATCAATCGACCGTGCCGTGGTGCTCCATCATCGTCCGCAATGTGTTCGGCGTTGCCGGAGCCGCGCACGTGCCCGCGGGCCGGCTGTCGCTACGGTACGCGTGGCTGTCGTCGTGGTGGGGATCGCTGCCGCTCGAGGGCGGTATCGAGGCGGCGTATCGGGCGGAAATCGAAGCGGCCGAGGACCCGAAGGCCAAGCTGGCCGAGATCGAAGCGCGGCTCAACGCACTCAGATCGCCGTTTCGCACGGCCGAGACGTTCGGCATAGAGGAGATCATCGATCCGCGCGAAACGCGGCCACTACTGTGCGAGTTTGCCAATCTGGCCGAACCGCTGCGCACGCCGGGCCCGCGCACATTCGCCATGCGGCCATGACGAGTTGCCGATCCATCGGTGTTCCGGCAAAGTCGCGAGCCAAACCTTTCACAACAACGCCCATCAAACAGGAGGATGCTCATGATCTACGAATTGCGAACGTACACGCTGAAGCACGGCACGACGGCGAACGTCGCAAAGGCCGCCGGCGAAGTGGGGCGCGCCGTCCGCGGCGACAATTTCGGAAAGCTGGAAGGCTACTGGGTCACCGAGATTGGCCATCTCAACCAAGTCATGCACCTGTGGAGCTACCCCGACCTCAACGAGCGGCAGCGTCTGAGAGGCGAGCTGGCACGCAATCCGCGCTGGACAACCGAATATGTGCCCCTCATCCAGCCCAACCTCATTCGGCAGGAGGTTCGCATCCTCAATCAGGTCGTCGGCCCGATCAAGCCTGCGCGCGAAGGCAACATCTACGAGTTCCGCAACTATCGCGTGAAGCCGGGCGGCATCAAGAAGTGGGTGGAGCTGTTCACCGCGGCGCTGCCGGTGCGCGAGAAGTACTCCAAGATCGTCGGCTTGTGGACGACCGAGGCGGGCCAACCCAACGAGGTCTGCCACATCTGGGCCTACCCCGATCTCAATGCGCGGCAGGAGGCTCGGGCCGGTCCCGCTAAGGACCCGGCCTGGCAGGAATTCATGAAGAACGGCGGCCCGCTGCTTGAAGAGCTGAATGCCTGCATCATGCTCCCCGCAGCGCACTCGCCGCTGAAATAGCAACTGCTGCCTGCACGGATTGACGGCGAGCGAGGCGCCTCGCTCGCCGTTGTGCGTTGAACGAGGACGGCTGGCGGCATGACGACAGAGGCAGCACAGACGCCACCCGGCGGCAGCTATGTGCGCCGTCAACTCGAAGCCGCCCTTCTGGCGCCGGTCCGAGCCTTCCGCTGGAGCTATCTCCCGTTGCTGATGGTGTACTTCGCCTATGGCGCGCTCGGCATCGTGGCCATTGCGCAGAGCTTCTGGGTGAAGACCGCGCTGACGATGACGCCGGCTGAGCTGGCGGGCCTCGGCGTCTGGCTCACGCTGCCGTGGACCGTGAAGATGGTGTTCGGCGAGCTTGTCGACACCGTGCCGATTTTGGGATCGCAGCGGCGCATCTACGTGTTCATCGGTGCGGCACTGGTCGCCGCCGGTCTGCTGCTGCTGGCGGGGGCGGCGAGCGGCGCAGTGACATTCATGAATGCCGACACGGCTTATGTCGTGGCGTCGCTACTCTCGGTCACGGGCGTCGTGCTGCAGGACGTCGTGGCCGATGCCATGAGCACGGAAGTCGTGCCGCGCATCAATGCCGACGGCAGCGCCCGTCCCCAGAGCGATATCGATCGCGATCTCGGCATGGTGCAGGTGCTGGGCCGCCTGGCGCTGTCGGCAGGCATTTTCGCCGTCGCCGGGCTGGCGGGCTACCTGGCGCAGGTGCTGCCCTACCACGTGGTGTTTCTGATTGGGCTCATTGTGCCGGTCATCTCCGTGTCAGGCGCGCTGCTGGTGAAGCTCGAGACGACGGAGCAAAGGCCGATCGACTGGCGCATCCTGGGCGGAGGCCTCGCGTTCGGCTTTGCCGTTACGTTGCTGGGCATCGTGGGTGTGCCCTACAGCCAGGAGATTGTATTCTTGCTCTCGATAGCGGTCATCATCGCCATGCTGACGAGAGTGACCGGATCGATCTCGCCGGAAACACGGCAGCGGATTTTCTTTGCGGCCGTCATCGTATTTCTCTTTCGCGCAACGCCGTCGGTGGGCGAGGGCTATCGCTGGTTCACGATTGACGTGCTGGGATTTGACGAAGGCTTCTACGGCATCCTGCAGCAGACGGGAGCGGCACTGGGCTTGGTCGCGGCATGGCTGCTATCGGATGCTATCACGCGACAGCCGATCACGCGCGTTCTGCTGTGGTTGACGATCATCGGCGCAGTCCTGTCGCTCCCCACAATCATGCTTGTGATGGGCGTACAGGCGTGGACGGAGAGGATGCTGGGCTTCGGCGCGCGCGGCATCGCGCTGATCGACGCGGCGGCAGCGTCGCCGCTGGCGCAGATCAGCATGATCCCTCTGCTGACGCTGATCGCCGTGCACGCACCGGCGGGACACCGCGCCATATGGTTCGCGCTGATGGCCTCATTGATGAATCTCGCGCTCGTCGCCGGCGAGCTGCAGACCAAGTACCTCAACCTGATCTTCCACGTCGACCGTGGCGCCTACGGACAATTGCTCGACCTCACGCTGGTCGCGACGGCGATCGGCATCTTTGTCCCCCTGGCGGCGATACTGGCATTCGGCAGCCGGGTCGGCACGGTGGGGACACGCTGAACTGAACGCCCCCCCGCATGTGGCTCAGCCATCACGCCGCGGGCACGAGGGCGCGAACGGCGGGCTTCGTGCCTTGACCCCGCCCCATTCCAACTCCAATTCGTAACCCAGGCGAGGTGCCCGCGGTGTGGGACAGCCGCGAGATGGGCGTGGCGGGATGGCCTAAGGGGGGAAGCGCTTGGACAACGTGGTTGAAATTTCGACGCGCCGTGCGTCCGGCATTTTGTGGCGTATCGTCATCGGAATTGTCGCGCTCATCCTCATTGCAGGAGGCGGCGCGTGGCTGATGCATGCGGGCATCGACCAGAGCCTGGATGCGCAGGCGGCGTCGGAAATCACCACGTCGTCCACAAGGGACAAATAGCCCCAAATTGTCGGGCTGACCTTTCAGCTTCGACCCGAATATCTTGGCGGACCGGTCCCGCTGCGGGTGTCCTTTGCCTCCTTTCCAGGAATGGACTAAGCAGGCTGGGTGCGGTCGCAGGATATGTCCTGCCGGGCGCGTGTGGAGAATGGCGTGAAACTCATCATGCTCGCCCGCAATCCGGGCCTGTACTCGCATCGGCGCATCGTCGAGGCGGCACGGGCGCGTAGCCACCAGATCGACGTGGTCAACACGCTGCACGTGCATATGAAGATCACGCCGAACCAGACCGTGCTGCGGCAGGGTGGCAAGACGCTGCCGATCTACGATGCCGTGATCCCGCGCATCGGCGCGTCGGTGACGCACTACGGACTGGCGGTCCTGCGCCAGTTCGAGATGCAAGGGGTATTCCCGCTGAACGAGAGCGTGGCCATCGGCCGGTCGCGCGACAAATTGCGTGCCTTGCAGCTTTTGGCCCGCGCCGGCGTCGGCCTGCCCGTGACCGCATTCGCGCATGGACCGCGCAAGGCGGAGGACGTGCTGATGGAGGTCGGCAACGCGCCGGTGGTCATCAAGCTGCTCGAGGGCACGCAAGGGATGGGTGTGATCCTGGCCGAAACCGATGCGTCGGCCAAGTCCATCATCGAGGCCTTCAGCGCCGCCAACGTCAATATTCTCGTGCAGGAATTCGTGCGCGAGTCCGTCGGCAGCGACGTGCGCGCCCTCGTGATCGGCGGACGCATCATCGCGGCCATGAAGCGGACCGGCAAGGCGGGAGATTTCCGCTCCAACCTGCATCGCGGCGGCAAACCGGAGGCGATCGAGTTGACGGAGCAGGAGGCCGCATTCGCCATCCGATCGGCGGAGGCCCTGGGCCTCAATGTCTGCGGCGTCGACATGCTGCGTGCGAGCCGCGGACCGCTGGTGCTGGAAGTGAACTCGTCGCCCGGCATCGAAGGCATGGAGGCGGCAACGGGCATCGACGTGGCCGGCGCCATGATCGAATTTCTCGAAACGCATGCCCGCCCAGGCGACACGGGCACACGGGGCGAGGGCTGATGCACATGCCGCACAATGTTCTCATCGCTCCGTCGATCCTGTCGGCTGATTTCGCGCGCCTGGGTGAAGAAGTGCGCGCCATCGACGCGGCCGGATGCGACTGGGTGCATGTCGATGTCATGGACGGGCACTTCGTGCCGAACATCTCGATCGGTCCGGGCGTGGTGGCGGCTATTCGACCGCACACGAAGAAGGTGCTGGATGTGCACCTGATGATCCAGCCGGCCGATCCCTACGTCGAGGCCTTCGCCAAGGCGGGCTCGGATGTCATCACCGTGCATGTGGAAGCGGGCCCGCATCTCGACCGCTCGCTGCAGTTGATCCGCAGCCTCGGGAAGAAGGCCGGCGTGTCGCTCAATCCGTCAACACCGGCGTCGGCGATCGAGCATGTTCTCGATCGGCTCGATCTGATCCTGGTGATGACGGTCAACCCCGGTTTCGGCGGACAGGCGTTCATTCCTGCGATGCAGGAGAAGATCCGGCGCATCCGCGGTATGATCGGCGCGCGCCCCATCCACCTCGAGGTCGATGGCGGAATCACGCCGCAGACGGCGCCGCTCGCCGCGGCGGCCGGCGCCGACGTGCTCGTCGCCGGCTCAGCCGTGTTCAAGGACAAAGACTACGCTGCCAACGTCGCGGCGATTCGAACCGCAGCGACGGCGAAACCGTAGCGCCGCGCTTCAATTTAGACCGCTCTCTCCCCTTGCGTTCCCGGACGCCGCGCATGCAAAGCTTGCGCGGCGAGCCGGGATCTTTACACGTCGCGGTCAATGCGCGGCGCTCTCCAGTGCTCTCGCCAATGGGAAAGACCCCGGCTGATTGGCGTCACGCGGCAAAGCCGCGTCGCGCCATCGCCGGGAACGCAGCTCTGGTGGGTGACGGCCATTGCGATTGCGCAGCGCTGAACGGCTCCAGGCCCCCTACTCCAACGCGAACTCGTCCGGTCCGTTGCCGGCGGTGCCGATGATGCGGTCGATCTCGAAGGAGAGATCGCCGCGGGCCTTCTGCACCGAGCGGATCAGCTTGCCGCGCTGATCCCAGACGCGACGGTGCGCCTCCTGCTCTTTGGCGTCGAGGTCGAGCATCTTGCCGGCCTGCGCCTCGACCTGCTCGATGAGCTGCTTGCAATGCTCCGAGGTGATGAAGGCGTAAAGCTCCTCCGTCTTGCTGCCGCGCTCTTCGTTGCTGACGCGCAGCTGATGCATGCGCACGAGCTGGTCGCGCAGGATCTCGACCAGCGCCAGCACGCGCGCCGGCTTGGCGACGATGATACCCTCCTGGCAGTGGACCTGATCGCGGTCGCTCGGAAACTTGTTGCTGGAGAGGATGGCATGGTCGGCCCCCTGGACCAGCTTGTCCGCGTTCAGCTTGGTGGCGAAGGCGTTCTGCCACGCGTTGCGGTTCTTGGCGTCGTAGATGATCTTGCCGCACACTTTGCCGTTGTGGACCACCTCGTGAATCACGTCGGCGCCGTTCATGCCCTTCGGCACGCGCTGGATGCGGTCGCCCTCGAAAGCGGCGCGCAACTGCTCGAACAGGTCGATCTCGGAGCCCTCGCCGAGCTCGTGCGC
Organism: Hyphomicrobiaceae bacterium; assembly: GCA_046154585.1. Taxonomy (GTDB): domain Bacteria; phylum Pseudomonadota; class Alphaproteobacteria; order Rhizobiales; family Hyphomicrobiaceae; genus CADEFX01. The sequence continues at coordinate 48,826 of JBJXDX010000061.1, forward strand.
CGACTTGCCCTCGAGCTTGCGCTGCATGTCGGCGAGCTCCGACTGCAGCTTGAGGACCTTTGCCTTCTCGGCCAGCACGGCGGTCTCGCGCTCGCGCTGCAAGGTCTCGACGGCCTCGTTGAGGCGCAAGCTCAGCGCCTCGTCCTGGGCCTCGCGGACGGAGGCGAGCTCGGCCTGGGCGGCGGCGCGTGCTGCCTCCATCTCGGCCAACCGCGCCTGCAGGGCGGACTGCCGCTCCATGGCCAGGGCGGCCGCCTTCTGCTGCTCCTCCTGACGGGCGGCGGCGACGCGCTGCTCGGCCGCGGCCGCAGCCGCGGCGATGGCCGCCTCGGCGCGGGCGTCGGCGGCCGCTGCCTTCTGCGCCACCTCGGCGGTGAGCTGCATCCGCATGGCCTCAAATTGCTCGCGCTCGCGCTGCTGGATGCGCTTGGTGATCTCCTCGAACTTGCCGTGCGGAACAGGCTGATCGCACCAGGGGCAATGCTCGCCGGCAACGTGCAGATGGCGCGCTGCCGCGCGCTGTGCGGAAGACTCGAAAAGTGCCATGGCCAATATCCCTCTTCGACTGGGAGACCCGGTTTAGACTGAGTCGCGGTGAGGATTGCGGCCATTATGTTCTAGTTTTGTTCTCATTTCAAGCCCGGCGCCGAAGAGGCCCTGAGCCGCTGGATCGCGCCGGAAAATCGTGCGATCACACGGCCTTCGGGCAGCGCGCGGGTGGATATGGCAGCGGATGTCGAGACGATTGTTGTAGGGGCGGGGGTGGTCGGCCTGGCGATCGGCCGGGCACTGGCCATCAGCGGCCAGGACGTCCTCGTTCTCGAGCAGCACGACCTTATCGGGTCGGAGACCAGCTCGCGCAACAGCGAGGTCATCCACGCCGGCATCTATTATCCGCCGGGCAGCCTGCGCGCCGAGCTGTGCGTCAAGGGCAAGGAGATGCTGTACCGGTTTTGCGCCGAGAACGGGGTTTCGCACCAGCGCATCTCCAAGCTGCTGGTGGCGACGACCGAGGCCCAGCTTCCCAAGCTCAAGGCCATCAAGGAGACGGCGGAAAAGAACGGCGTCATGGATCTGCAGCCGCTGATGGGCAACGAGGCGCGGGCGCTGGAGCCGGAGCTGTTCTGCGTGGCCGCGCTGCTGTCACCATCCACCGGCGTCATCGATAGCCACGGGCTCATGCTGGCTCTGGAAGGCCACATCACGACAAACGGCGGGCAGGTGGTGTTGCGCACGCCGGTCGAGCGCATCGAGATCGCGCCGGACGGCCTCTTTCGCCTGACGATAGGCGGAGACAGCGCGGGCCAGATCACCTGCAAGAATCTGGTGCTCTCGGCCGGACTGCACGGGTCGAAGCTGGCCGGAACGACGGCCTTTGCGAGCGGCTACAAGCCGCCGCCGACCTACTACGCCAAAGGGCAATACTACGCGTACTCAGGACGCTCGCCGTTCTCGCGGCACATCTACCCCATGCCCGACGGCGCGTGGCTCGGCCTGCATGTGACGGTCGACATCGGCGGGCGCTGCAAGTTCGGACCCGACATCGAATGGATCCCTGAGATCGATTATTCGTTCGAGCCCGAGAAACTGGAGAAGTTTCTCGGTTTCATCCGCACATATTATCCGGGGCTCGAGGCGTCGCGGCTGCACGCGGACTACACCGGCATTCGCCCGAAGCTTTATCGCGAAGGCGAGCCGGTGCCCGACTTCCTGATCCACGGCCCGGCCGTCCACGGCACGAAGGGGCTCGTGTCGCTGTACGGGATCGAAAGTCCGGGTCTCACGGCGTCAATGGCGATTGCTGAGGTCGTTAGGGACCAACTGCGCTGACGCCTTGGACTCAGCGCAAATGCCAGAGCAAATTCCGATCAATCCAAAGCACCGCTCGACTTCCTCTCCCATCATGCCGGAGGCATGCTTTCAGCATGACGCGGAGAGGGTTGGGGTGAGGGGTTTCACCCTATCGCGCGCTCTAACCCCTCACCCGGAACGCTAAAGCGTTCCGACCTCTCCCGTCACGTCGAAGACGCGCCTTCAGCACGATGGGAGAGGTGAAGCTGCTTTCAGCCGATCGAAAAATGCCCAAGCCGCTCAGTCCTTGTCCTCGGACTTATTGGCGGGATCGGCCTGGAGCTGGCCGTAATTCTGGACGCCGATCTTGGACATCAGATCGAGTTGGGTCTCGATGAAATCGATGTGGTGCTCCTCGTCCTTGAGCAAGTCCTCGAACAGCTCCATGGACACGTAGTCGCCAGCCTTGCGGCAGATCTCGCGCGCTTTCATGTAGAGATCGCGGGCGCTGTACTCGCCCTTCAGATCGGACTCGAGCACCTCCTTGAGGTTCTGCCCGATCATCAGCGGGTTGAGGTACTGCATGTTGGGATGACCTTCGAGGAAGATGATCCGCGTGGTCAGCTTGTCCGCGTGCTGCATTTCCTCGATCGATTCTTCGCGCTCCTTTTTGGCGAGGCGCGTGAAACCCCAGTCGTCGAGGAGCCGGTAGTGCAGCCAGTACTGGCTGACAGCCGTAAGCTCGTGCTTCAGCGCCTCGTTGAGGATGTCGATGACTTCTTTTTTCCCCTTCATGGCGGACGCTCCGTGCCTGGCTGTAATCGGTTGGATGGACTATCCAAAACGTGTAGCGCGCCGGGACCGGAAACCCGGCCAGCGCACCACTGCACCCCTATCATTGCAAGGAATTAAACGGAAGTCAGTTCGCCGGCGTCATCGGATGCGCGCACAGGTTCCTGAACCGGTGCCATCCGGGGATACGCACCGAACAATTTTTCCAGCTTGGTCTTGGCACTCGCGCAGGCACACGAACAAATGCGTTCCTCGCGCTCAAGCTTTTGAACGATCTCATAAATCGTGGTCACGAGCAGCGGCGCGCAGCTGCAACAGTTCATTTTTTTGGAGAGGTGGCGAAACACAACGCCTGGAGTCGGGATCGGCGCATTTGGCTGGCTCATAATCTCGAGCAATGCCGTTTCGATATGCGCGTCCGTGATCACGGTGCAGGAACAGACGATCATGACTGTACGCTCGCTCCCTCCGGTCTCAATGCTGCATCTGGCTTTGGCTGAGCGGCAGATGCGCGACAGCACAGATCGAAGCCGGCGATAGAACCTGGCTGACCGAACGGAGCGTCGCGGCAAAGCTCTCCGCGCCCTCGATGACCTCGTCGATCATTGGGCAGCCCAACAGCGCGAAGGCGCAAGCCCGAAGCGCCGGGCAGGCGTTGTGCTGGCACGAGGCGATCATGGAGATGGCCACGCATTCGTCGCGGCAGAAGCCTTTGCAGCCCGGCGGGAACGTCTCGATGCGGCGCTGCGCGTGACCTTTGACGGCCCGCACCCAGCAGGACAGATCGCCCAGGGCACGCTTGGCGTCGACGGGACCCAGCACATCGGCATATGCCGTCCACGCCTGCTCCCAGCAGGCGATCTCACCCGTATCGTAACCGGCGAGCCAGCAGCGAAAGCCTATGCCAACAAGGTGCTCAGGTGCGCGGTCCAATGGCGTTTGCCGCATCGGGCAACGCGCATCAGCAAGTGACTCTGGCCTCCACGGCTTATTCACGGCCGCGCCCCGAGCAGGATCGTTTCGGATGGAACCATCTTTCCACGCTCGATGCACCTCGGCCGAAACGTGAATCCTGCTCTGTGTCGTAAGTTTAGAGTGCGATTCACGTTTCGCATGGAAGCTGGAAGCGCTTCCATGCGAAACGATCGCGCTCTAGTCATATCGTAAACGTGCATCGAGCGTCTCCAATAATTGGGGTTCAAGGCCCCCGACATCGGAAGCTGAAACGGTTGGGAATTTACCCACTCGACTTACAAATCAATTGAGCGTTTCCCCGTCAAGGGCGGAATGACCTCAGCCGGAATTAGAATAATTCAAGATAAATCAAAAGACTGGTGACGGGCCTTCTCGGCGACCGGTACGGGCCGGGTTTACTTGACTACTCGGACAACAAAGATCGCAGCTTCTGCTCGTCGCGCTGTGCGGCTGCGCGAACGCGCGGCTTGCTGCCGCCGTCTGGCGCACCCGATACGCCGGGCGCAGTGCGGCCCTGCGCCATGTCTTCAAGCGTGTGCCGGTCCAGCACGCTGATGAACGCCTCGAGGGCCTCGTCGAAAATCGTATTGAGCTTACGCGCGCCCTTCTTCGAGCGCTTCTTGTCCTCGGCTGCGCTCTCGACCTCGACGCTCGTGATCTCGGTGGCTCTCACGACATCGCCGATGCGGATCTCGGTCGCCGGCCGGGCCAGGCGGACACCGCCGTTGCGCCCGCGGACAGCGACGATGAAGCCGGCGCGAGAAAGCATGTGGACGATCTTGAAGACGTTCAGCGGCGTGATCTCCAGGCGGCCGGCGATCTCGGCGACCTTGATCAGCTCTCCGCCGGCCTGCGCGCAATCGATCAGAATGCGGATGGCGTGACTTGTGGTCTTGGTCAATCGCATGTCGATATCCTGTCAATCGCGCACTTGAGCGATGCCGCGCTGGTGCACAGCATACTCTATGGAACGCTGTTTGGAACTGGACTCGGCCGGCGCCGCGGGCCCGGGCCTCAGGAAATGCGGCAGCATGTAGGGCATACCCGCCGGGGGCGGAACATTGGCCCGGATCGGGCACCCGAAGACGGTCGACAGGAGGTCGTCCCGGAAGATCTCCGACGGATGCCCCCGGGCGGCAATGCCCCCGGAACTCAGGAGAACAATCTCGTCGGCCCAGGCGGCGGCAAGGTTGAGATCGTGCAGCACGACGGCGACCGCGCGTCCGTCGTCGGCCTGCGACCGGGCTTCGCCCAAGACAAGGCCTTGATGCGACAGGTCGAGGCTGGACGTGGGCTCGTCGAGCAGCAGCACCGCCGTTTGGCTGTGGCGGCGTATGCCGGCATTGAGCTGGCACAGGGCCCGGGCGACATGAACCCGCTGCCGCTCACCGCCCGAGAGCTGCGAATAGAAGCGATCGCGGAACTCGGTCAGTCCCACATCAGAGAGCGCGTCCTCGGCAATGCGCGTGCTGTGCTCGGAGTTCTGGTCGAACCCCGGCACCGACGCCCCGAGCTTCACGACCTCGATCACCGAGAATGGAAAAGACAGGACCGTCGATTGCGGGACGATGGCGCGGTGTGCCGCCAATTCGGCCGCCCGGAAGGTTTTGAGATTGCGTCCGTCGAGAAGCACGTCGCCATGCGTGGGAGCGATCTCGCCGGCCAGGATCTTGATCAGGGTCGACTTGCCCGCGCCGTTGGGACCGACGAAGGCCGTGACGCGCTCGGGCACAATCGCGACGGAAACGTCGTCCAGAAGCTTCCGCCCGCTGCGCTCGACCGTGATGTTTTTGGCTTCGAGCATCGGCTACTCCACACCGCCGATGCCGCGCCGTACGACGAGATGCAGGAACACAGGCGCGCCGATCGCCGCCATGATGATGCCAAGCGGCAGCTCCGCGGGCCGCACGAACATGCGTGCCATCACATCCGCCACGAGCACCAGTGCCGCGCCGAGCAGCGCGCCTGCGGGAAGCACGAAGCGATGGTCCGGCCCCGCGATCAGGCGGATGAGATGCGGAATGACGATGCCGGCGAACCCGACAATGCCCGCGACAGCGACGGCGGCTCCGACGGCGGCAGCCGAGATGGCAATGGCCAGACGTTTCGTCGCCTCGACGTCGATGCCCATGTGGAACGCCTCGGCTTCGCCGAGCAGGAAGCCGTTCAGGCCGCGAATCAAACGCGGCACAGCCAACGCAATGGCCGCCGCAAAGGGCAGGATGGCCAAGACCTTCGGCCAGCTTGCACCGGAGAGACTTCCCATCGACCACAGCGTGAGATCGCGCAATTCGCGATCGTCGCTGGCGTAGGCGAGCAGTCCCGTCAGCGCGCTGGCGAAAGCACCGATGGCAATGCCGGCCAGCAGCAAAGTGCCGACCATCAACTGACCGTGCCGCCCGGCGACCGAGACCAGAACGAAGGTTGCAGCAAGGCTGCCGAAAAAGGCCGCGAACGGCAGCGCATAGACACCGAAAACCTTGATCCACGGGGCCGCGAATGTATTGCCGAGCGCAATCGTTGCGACCGCAGCAAGTGCTGCCCCGGAGGACACGCCGATCAAGCCCGGGTCCGCCAGCGGATTGCGAAAAAGCCCCTGCATCATCGCGCCTGCGACAGCGAGCGACGCACCGACGAAGGCGCCCAGCAACATTCGGGGCAGACGCAGGTCGACGAGAACGAGATGCTCCCTTGCGACGCTCGCATCTTCAGAACCGGTGAAGAGGGCGAAAAGAACGCGCGGCAGGGACGCGAGCGTAATGCCGGTCGGGCCCACCGACAACGACAGGACCACTGCCATAGCGAGCAGTACGACACTCCCCGCAATCAGCAGCCGGCCACGTGCGTCGCGATCCGCCAAGCCTACAGCGTCACGCGCGCGCAAGACGTGCGATCTCATTTCACGAGCCCAGACACGGGAACATCGGGATAGAGCTCGCGCATCAAATCAAGCGCCGCCGCCGGAGTGCGCGGCCCGAAGCCGAGCAGGTACAGACCGTCCATGGTGACGACACGCCGGGCCGCACCGGCGGGCGTCGCCTGCATGCCTTTCATCGAGAGCACCTGTTCGGTGTCGTGGCTACCGCTCGAGTAGCGCCTCATGGCGACGACGACATCAGGCATCATTTCGACCAAGGCTTCGTCGACCATCGGCTTGAAACCGTTGACGGAAGCTGCAGCGTTTTCAGCGCCGGCAAGCTTCAGAATGGCATCCGCGCTCGTGCCCGAGCCGCCGACCGTCGCGCGGCCACCCTGCATGTTGAGAAGGAACAGCGCGCGCACCGGCCGCTTGATGGCGGCGCGCTGCTCGGCCAGCGCCTTGAATTGCGCGTCGAGCATGGCGGCTAGCTCGTCGCCTTCCTTCGATGCCTCGACGGTCCGGGCCACGAAGCGAACCTTTTCGATCACACCCTCGGGACTCAATCCGTCCGCAACCTCGACGTAGGGGACCGCTGTTTGCTTGAGCGCCTTGACGACCTCCGTGGGCCCCGACCGTTCCGAGGCAATGATGAGGCTCGCGCCGACAGACAGCACGCCTTCGGTGGACAGGGCCCGCATGTACCCGACGTTGCCCTTCTGCTTCAGCGCATCGGCCGGGAACTGGCTCGTCGAATCCACAGCGACGATGCGGGAACTCAGCCCCAGCGCATAGAGAATCTCGGTAATGTCGCCGCCAATGGAAAGGATCTTGGACGTGTCGACGACCTCTACCTTGCGGCCGCCGGCGTCGGTGACCGTCGCGGCGACGGAAACGTGCATCGGCATCCCGGCAAAGACCGTCCCGGCGGCAAGCAGCGCCATGACCTGCGTTGAATATCTGAGTGACCGCATCAACCCCTCACTTCGTCAGTATCAGCTTGCCGTTGGCTGTGATTCGAAGCCGGTAGTCCTGGCCGTCGTGCTCGAGAATGACCTCGCGATCGCCGGCGAGAAGCTCCGCAACGATCAGCCGCCGCAAACCCGTCAACGGAGTTCCCATGCTCTGGGCGGGAGCGTGCGGCAGCGCCGGCTTGTTGTCGGTCTTCGCATTCATCACGTGTCTGGACACTCTCGATGGTCTCGCGCCGTGACGCACAAGCTTCACTCAGCGTACCAGTTCTGTGACATATCTTGACTATACGCGTCAAGATTAGTAACGTCTGCCTTACTCGCATCAAGGAATTTCGGTTCCACGTTTCGGACGAACGGTCGATGTGAGGCAAAAATGCCAGCCCGCCATGGCGCCCATCTCGCTTGCGAGATCGTGCCAACGCCAGCCAGCCGACAGCATTCATGGCTCATGGACAGGGGTTGGGGGATATGCAGTTCGGATTGGGACGACGGCTGCCGGTGCGCTTTCTGGCGCGCGCTGGTGTGAGCATGGCGGTCACGGCTGGTGCCGCTTCGGTGCTGGCGATGGCGCTGACTTCGCAAGCGATGGCGCAGGACACGCTTCCCGGCATCACGGTCAAAGGCCAGAAAGCAGCTCCGCGCGCGCGGCCCCGGCCGGTGCAGCAGCAGACGGCGCCTGAAGCGCGGCCACAGGAGCAGCAGCCGGTGGAGCAGACCACCGAGCAGAAGGAACGGGCGGCGCAGGAGGCGACCTATAACGTGCCCGCGGGGGTCAGCGTTGTCAGCCGCAGCGACATACAAACATTCGGCAGCACCAACATGGATGATGTGCTGCGCAGCATTCCCGGCACGTGGACGCGCGAAAGCCCGAACAATCCCGGTGTCGCCGTCAACATTCGCGGCTTCGAGGGATCGGGCCGCGTCAACATGATGATCGACGGCGTGCGCCAGAATTTCCGATTCACCGGCCATGAGGCGCAGGGCTTCGTCTATGTAGATCCGAACCTGCTTGCCGGGGTCGACATCGCACGCGGCGCGGTTTCGACAGCGGGCGGCGCGGGTGCGCTGGCCGGCTCGGCCAATTTCCGTACGCTCGATGTGGGCGACATCATCAAGTACGGCCAGAACGCAGGCGTTCTCACGACAGCGACCTGG
>JBJXDX010000062.1:0-26562 GCA_046154585.1 Hyphomicrobiaceae bacterium
CCACGCTCGCGCACCAATCGCACCGCCTCGAGTTTGAACTCCCGGCTGAAGCTCCGTCGTCCCATTCGCCACCTCCAGTCCCATCATGACACCTAAACCATGTGTCCGTGGAACCGGCAGCAGCTCATCGAGCGCGCCTTCAACCGACTGCCGTCATTCTCTCAAACCGACTAACTAGACGGAGAGCCGCCGCGATAAGCACGTTGCGAGGCGGCACTTGTGCCCCACCGCAATTCACATCACCTTCGCACTGGGGAGAATGGCCTCAGCGCTTCGGCAGGGCCGGTATGTTGCTTCAGAAAAGGCTTTTTGTCGGTCCTCCCCACCAACCTTACGTTTGCCATCTCGCACCCCCGCAAACCGGCGACCGGCAAGGCGCCAAAGCGAATCACATTAGATTGGTTCCTTTGCGGGGGGCCGTCATGCCTGTCATGAGGTGGGATTGGATTTGGGTCGGTCTAGGGTCGGCCATCGTTGGACTGGCGATGGGGTTGGCCTGGGAGAAATATTTCGGGTCCGGTTTGACGGTGTTGGCCGGCGCCGCAGCGGGCACCGTCACGCCTATAGCTGTGGCGTTGTATCTCATTCATTACAAGCAACGGTATGATGCTGCCCAGGGAGAGCGGTTTTTTGTTGAAGTATTGAACCAAATGGTTCTTGAGGCGCTTGTACTCAATGAGCTGAGAACGCTCTACGATGCGAATAAGCTCGAACAGAACAAAAACAAGGTGGCGACCCAAGCGAAGATTTTGTTGGATGAGTTAGAGGTTTTCGAACGGCACGTGGCTAAATCTTCGATTGGCGACTCTCGGATGAGGCGTGGAATTCTGCGGGTAGAGAAGGCTTGCACGGAATCTAGACGTGCGATTGAAAGTGCTTTCGACGAGATGCGAGCGGGGGGCGCGTGGAATGTGTTCGTATCCCGTGTGAGCAATGCTGGGGCTGGCGTTGAAGACGTGGCATCGCGCATTCTCAACGAACTCTGCGAGGAAACTCCAACATTAGGCGAGAAGGAATTGGGTGGGCGAGTCTGGGCAGTAGACCACGAATAAAAAGTGTTTTTGCGCTCTTCTGAATGCACAAATTATGTGAGTAGAATCATGCGCGGCTAGGTCTTGTGCAACCAAGTGGCCCGAACGCCCGGTCTCGCCTCGTGCTCTGCGCCGGGTTTGGCCGCCACGCGGCTAACGACGCCTGTGCCGCAAGCGACATCCAACACCGTCTCCCATGGCGCGCGGCTGTACGCGGAAACGGGACGAGAGCTTGGTGCAGCTCGCTGGCGACCTTGCGGCTGAAGCCGGTACCGATCTTGCCGGTCGTATCGTGATTGATCAATTGCTTGTGCCGACCGACACCGCCGGCTGCTTGGTTCGGGTGAGAACGGCATTGCCCACGGAAGAGTTCTACTTGGTTGCCGTTGCCGACGAAGCGGAAGCCGCGAACGCCGCGAGTGCGCGTGACGGCGCTGTTGCCGGTGAAGCCGTTGAAGGGGTCGGGTTTCTGTCGGCAAAGGCAGTACGCGAGAACCGCTTGCGGCCTGGGCAGATCAAACCAGCCCGCGATGCGATCATGCCGTCACCGAGTTAGCGGCAAGGCGCGACGGCAATCGCTCGCCTTCCCGCGCCCTGAGCCGCTCTCATTGGATGAGTCACCACGAAAGCTAAACAGCGTTTGCTTCGTTCGCCTCGTTTTCGCCCAAACCACGGCCAAGGCTTGCATAGCCACACTGGCTCGTTGGGTCGCAGCGTGGGCACGAATGGCATGGGGCGGACATGGAACCGAGGGTGCGTGCTACCTGGGCGGTGGTTTTGTTCATTGCGGCGGCACTCGGCGTGTTGCTCCCGGCCGCACCCTCATTGAGCCAGGACTGGGTGCCGGTGTTTCGGTCCGACGAGGCGACGCCGCCCGGCGCGCTGGAAAGCAACAGCAGGCCGAAAGCGAGAAAGCGAGCAATGGTTCCGACGCAGCGCCGGAAGCCGCGTCAATACGCGTCCACACCTAGGACCGTGAGCGCCGAGCCAGCCCGCCCCGTGCACAAGCTGGCCATTCAGGTTGCGGAAAATAGCCCGCAATTGATGAACCTCGCGCTCAACAACGCCCGCAACGTCGTGGAGTATTACAAGTCGAAGGGCGAAGAGGTTGCCGTCGAGATCGTGACGTTCGGCCCCGGCCTGCACATGCTGCGCGACGACACCAGTCCCGTGAAGCAGCGCATCGCCGCCATGGCCATGGAGACGCCGGACGTGACATTTATTGCCTGCGCCAACACACAGGCAAACATGAGCAAGCAGGACAGCAAGCCGGTCACGCTCATCAGCGAAGCCAAGGTGATGCCGTCGGGCGTCGTGCGCCTGATGGAACTGAAAGGCCGGGGATACGCCTACCTGCGACCCTAGAGGACCGGTTGACCGGTCCGCGTGCAATAGAGACCCGCGCGGTGCGCCATCAATGTCCATGAGGTACCTCACTGGCCCTCCGGCTGATGGTAGGCGAGGACACGATACCTCTCAATTCAGGCTCAGGCAGGGGCAGGTCCATAGGCGTTTGCTTGCTCAGACATCTGCGGTCTGAATGACGGACTGAAGTGCCCCTGCAAAAACCCAGCGCGGCTCGCGGGGTGTTTCCCGCATTTGGGTTCAGCGAGCTGGCCGCGTCAGTCCATGCACTTCACCCGACAAAATTACGCCCTCTCCGGCATTTCGATCAACGTCTATGCGGATTTTGGCTAGTCCGGTCCAATCGCAGCAACCCGACAAAACTCCAGCGTTCGAGGATGCAGGTAACCGTGGTTGTTAGCGCTCGCCCTTCCTTTTTGCAGGAGGACTATTCGCCTGCAAAAACTCCAGCGCATTACGTCGAAAACGTAGTCGAGACAGCGGCTTCGATCTGCAACCAGTCTTGCTCCCAACATGACAATATTACTGGCCTGACCGTTTTGGGTAGAACGCGCGAAGGGCGTGCCGATGATCGGCGTCGTTTCCACAACCCAATGCCAAACTTTGCGCACCGCTAGGCACACCGGCATTTCCAGTGCCGAACATCGGCAGCACGCGCCCATTGGGACCCATCGCCCCATCTGTCATGCTCGGTGACCTCGGACTTACGCCCGTCTGGTGATCCAAGCGACACTGGGGCATGCTTGGCCTAGCGGAGGCGATTCGTAGGGACGGGGGATGGGCTTAACGCGCGCCTTGGAATGGGTTGGATTCAGAGCACGGGAGCCGCTGCCGAACATCGGCACGATCATCCCAACCAATCGAGCCGATCATCGGCATGGGTCCGCACGTGACCACGCCGATGAAGTGGCCGGGCACTTCCTGCACTGGCTGCGGGACGAGCATCCAGGCGGCTGCTGGACCTCAACCGATCTGTATGACACAGCGCAATGGAGCTTCTGCGACGCTGTTGGCGTGACGCCGCCACCCGAGCGTAGCCTGTTGGCGGCCCTGAAGCGAAATGGCGGCATCCATTATCGACAGGATTGCCGACTAGCCGATGTGACCGGACACCTCGTCAAAAAAGCGACTCTTTGGAGTTTCGGTAGCGTTCCCGGAAAGATTTGGGTCGGTGATCTGACGAGACCATAGCGTGGCTCACGCGCATCAAGGCGACAACGAGGCCGTGGTTACACGGTTACGCCGGTTACAATGCTCTGGCGACAAGGGTTTTTTGTAACCAAGCTTCGGTCCTATGCGGTTACATCACCCAATAACCCGTAGTAACCCGACACACGGTCTGTCGGTAACGGACAAAGCCCTGCGCCAACAAGCGTGTAACCACTGTAACCGATGCAACCACCGTCGGCGTCATTGGCCGTGACTATCAAAAATTGCTGATGTCACGAGGTACATGCGGTGCGATTCCATATTGCTCAGCCTGACGACCCTGTTCGACCGACCATCGCTTCCTTTCAACAGCATTCCGCGCTCCGCCAGAACGCGGGCTACCAATCCGGGGTCTTGTCCGCCACACGCCTCCCGGAAAGCGTCCGTAAAGAAAAAGTATGTCGTGCGGTCGTTCTCCTGCTTGCGGTAGCCGGCGCGATCTCGGGCGACGATGTCGCGGGCACTCCATTCGAGGAAGCGGTCGGTTCCGTGGCGCTCAATGTAGGATCGGACTGCCGCAATTCCCCGACTGACTTCCGCCGGTTCCAGCCCTCCACGGGCAACCAGCCAATCCTCGAACAGGCGCGCAGCCCCCATTTCCGCTTCTCCCTTCGCCCAAGGAAGAATGTGCATGGCTATTGCCGCTTCGCCTGCTGCCGCGATCAACGCAAAACGGCGGGCGACGCGACGGGCCTGACCGTCGGCCGCGTCGGGGCAATGCTGCCTGAGCCAATCAGCAACACGGGCGGCAGCGTCCCCTCTTGCCATCTCCAGGTCTTGGGTAACGCCATGCAGAAAGGCCCGCGAAGCGTGACCATAATTCTGCGCGCTGCACCGGGTGATGGCATCGGCTAGATCAGAAGGACGGTTAAAGCCATGCAGCTCGTCGAAAACGCCGAAACCGCGACCAGCGTCGGCCTCAAGATCGACGATGCGAACTTCGTGTCCGGCCGAAGAACGTCGGCCACGATCCTCGCCGATCTTGTCATTTAATGAGATTTCGCCTGAACTCAAGAACAGCAGACGCCACTCTAACGCGGGCCGGGCATCGCCCGTCTTCTGAGCCCGAACCTTGCCTTGCCCATTGGCAAGCAAATATCCGGCTTTTGCAGCGGCGGACGGCTCAATCTCCGCAAGCTCATCGAGCGTGAGGAGCGTGTCACAGTGCAAAGATGCGACACTTTCCAACCCGTTGTCTGTTGCCCGCCACCGCTTGATGTACCCAGCCAAGCCGCCACCGCCCCACACACTGCCAGCGGCATGAAGAAGCGTTGTCTTACCGCTGGAGGACGGACCCCGAAAATGCAATCCGCCGCCCTCGATGCCAAGCAGTTGTAACATCGGCCCCGCAAATCCAGCACTGATGGCGCAGACAAGACGGCTGTTCCCAATGGCGTATCGCGCAAGCCCGTCTTGCCAATCCCGTAATGTGCCCGCCGTCGCAAACGCATGCTGCACCGGGGAAGACGGCTCGAAAATAACAACTTCATTCGCAGGCTCTCCGAACGCCCTGTCCGGCAGAACGAATGTAGTTCCATGCCAACCTGTGGTGCGGACCGTCAGGGCGCGCGCCGCCGGTTCTGCCGCATTCAAAAGACGGAAAATCGCGAGTTTAGCCTTGGTGCCGACAAAAAAGTGGAGGCCGAGGTCGAGCAAAAGGCGCTGCAATTCTTCGCCGCTTCCGGCCAACATCTCGCGAGGAACGGCACGCCTATGCCAATGCCCGTCCGGGGTGCGAACGCGGAGCAGCAGACCCCACGAGCGTTGATTGTGATCTCTCGACGTCGCTAGAATTTCCAAACGAGAACACAACCACGTCCACGCCGGGTTGCCGTCACCATCGGTGCCATCCTCGAACTCGATCTCACCGTCGGTGCGATATCGAAAGCCGTCCGGCAGTCCGGGCCGTACAACTTTGGCCCGCGCGTCGAGTTCAGGGATGTCCGAAAGCAAGGCATTGATTGGTGCCGCCCTTGCAGCCAAAGACTCGACGCGGGCACGAAAGCGCTCTGGGCACGTCATATGGCTGTCGGACGGGTCTTTAAGGCCAACCATCACAGCGACGCGAATGCGATCACGATGCTCCGAACGGGACAACCGTTTGATCAGAGCCCTACCACCCTGGTCCATCTCCATGAAGGTCACGACATCTCGGCCTGCAAGATGCGGATCGTCACGTTCCGGCTGAAAGTTCGAGGCGCCCGGAATACCCAAGGCGCTGAAGCCGTGGTGCCAAAGCGTGTGCGGGTCACTCTCGCCCTCCGCGAGGAACAGCGTACCCTCCGCGCGCGCTAGACGATCAATTCCATAGAGGATGGTGCCATGGCCTTCAGCCTGTCTATCCCACAACATGCGCTGGTCGCCGCCGTCCTGAGCCTTCAGCAACGCCGTTCGGATGCGAAGTCGATGGAGAGAGCCGTCCTGGTTGCGATAGGGGATGGCCAGCGCCGGTCGCCCTGGCCGATATGGGTTGTCGATTGTGCTCAAACCAAGCTGGCGTAGGAAGTCGATGGGCAGGCCCTTGTATTGAGCGTACGCTTCAAGCGTACAAGTGCTTGCCAAATCTGGGCGCATTGCAGCCGGCGAGCTGATGGCTTCATGCGCCTTCATGGTCAAACTCCTTGCGGATTTCGAGGGCAGCACGGCTTTGAGTCCAGCCGTGAAGAAAGGCGGCCAGGGAGATCAAATCACCGCCAGCGTCACCCGTCGCAAAGTCTGCCCACCGTCCGCTTCTGAGATTGACCTTGAAACTTCCGGGACGCTTGTCGTTGCGTCGAGGATTGCGTGCGGTCCATTCGTGGCCGTGACGAAGTCCATCAGGAAGCCAGCGCGGCACGAGAATCTCGGCGCGCGACAAGGCCGTTCGCGCGACAGCCGCAAAATCCAGTTTGCGCGCTTTCATTGCGAACCGTCCTTAGATTGCGACGCGGCTCGCTTTGCCTCAGCGGTGCTCCCGTAAGTCCGGCCATCGAGAAAATTTACAACGTCTTCGCGGCCATACAGGACCTTGCGCCCCATTTTGCGGAAGGGGATCGAGCCGCCCACGTGGCGTTGCCGTTCTAGCGTTCGGATCGAGACACCGAGCAGTTCGGCCAGATGGCGCTGGGTCAAAAAGACGGGCAGCTCGGCAAATGGCCTAGGCCAGCCGTCACGAGTAGCGTTGGCCAACGGAACAGCGTGTGGCTTGGCGGTGTGTTGTGGCACGGTGACCTCTGATCGCGTGGCGGCGAGCCAATGTCGCGTGAGGTCAATGTCTGCGAATCGTGCTGACAGATACAGTGCACCAAAATGGGCTGTGAGGAGGACGCGCTATCTGTCAATTCTGGGTGCGGACGCACCTTCCGCCCACCGGCGAATGGCGGGCACAGCACGAAAGAGAACCTGCTCTTGAAATCCCGTCAGGGTGCCCTCGCTCAAAGCCTTCCGCGCCTGCCGGATTTGTCTGACGTAGCCGCGCAGCGCCGATTTACTCAACTGGCGTGGATGTTCTCCTCTCTCGCGGTTGCCTATGCGTGCCAAGACGTTCTGCAGGGCCCCGGCCATATGGGGTCCAACAACCTTCGTTATCGTTTTGGGATCGGTCATTGCCTTGGTGATGGTCAGATCACCGGTCTCAGGTCCGTCGAGATAATCCGCGACCTCGGCAATGCACAACACCAGAATGGCAACGTCGCGCGTCCTGACGCGATGTCGCCGTGGCGCGACAGGATAGGCCCTCGTAAAGCCGGGCACGTATGCGCCAGCGAGCGCCAGAACCAGCTGGAAATCCATGTTGGCGTCGGGATCAAGACCGTACTTTAGAAACACGGCGGATAATGAAGCTGCCTTCGCCGACATCAGTACCGGCTCGTGTCGTTGCGCCATAGCTAGAGCGACATCACGCGCGGCCCCCGGCTCATTCATCGTCCTGCCGTAACACGCAAATAATGCGCCGATACGAGCCATGTACTCTGCCAACTCGCTGTGCGGTGGCGGCCCACCACTCGACGACAAGCGCGCCCGGAAGTCCGGCCAATCTTCTGCCCGAGCATGCCTGAGAAAGCCATCCGGTGGGTCGATGGTAAGGCGGAGAGCAGACGGAACCGGAACGACCAGAAGGCCGCCATACTTTGGATATGACATCGGCTTTCTCGTCGTGGCACCCGTCATGATGGTGCTCGTAATGCCGATGAAGCCCGCCGCCCCGTTTCCTCGGCAAGCTGCCGCAAGGGGTCGTCCGCCAGATGGGCGTATCTGTGGGTCGTGGCTGCATTAGTATGTCCGAGAAGCGCGCCAATCATCAAAAGTGACCCTCCGCCCGATGCCACCAAGGCTGCATAACTGTGGCGCAGGTCATGGAGCCGCACTGGAAGGACACGGCCGTCTGCCATGACCGTCGGCTCCAGGCGCGCCCTATCGCGAACACGCGACCATATTCGGCGTAATCCCACGAGCGGTTGCCCACGCCGCGCGCCGACGATCACATAACCGTTGCCCTCAACCCGTGGAATCCTGCGCAACACTTCGATAGCGGCGGAGGACAGGAGGACGGTCTTGGGTCCGCTCTTGCTGTCCGGCAAAGTCAGCCGTGCACCGGCAAGGTCAACGTCGGCCCATCGAAGGTAGAGGATTTCATTTCGGCGAGCCCCCGTCAGGACTAGGAGCCGAATGGCGGCGATGGCATATGCATCCTCCGTCCCCATTAGCTCCGCTGCGTCAAGCGCGGTCCCAAGGTGCAACAGCTCTTCCTCCGACAAGAAACGTTGCCGTCGCAAGATCGGAAAACGTGGAATCCGTTTCGTTGGGGTGTGCCCTTCCGCCACCAGCCCGGCGGCCTGAGCTTCGGAGAATGCGACGGATAGGAGATCAAGCACATGATTGGCCGCGCGTGGGGTCGCCCGTAAGGACCTGTGCAGTGCTGCCACTGCCTCGCGTGGCACTCTATCAAGCGGCAAACGGCCGATACAGTCACGACGTAAGGTGCCGCGTTCATCCTTCGGTGCAATGTGTTTGGTCAGCACACCGCGATAATTCGCAAGCGTACCGGGCTTCAGCAAGCCCTGGCGGCCTGTAATGAACGCCTCGACGTGTTCCGCCAACGTTGGCATTCCACGCGCGTGGGCGCGCTCGGCCGCAGGATCACGCCCCTGGGCCAGCGCCGCGAGAATCGACATCGCTGCTTGTCGGGCTCGGGGCTCTGTCATACCGGCGACGCCGTGAGCGCCGATGGACACAAAATGCCGCCGACCGAGAGCGTGCTTCCTGACGTAGAAGATGCGAGCGTGCTGCTGCCGCCGAACGAAGAATCCTGGAAGCCGAGTGCACCCGACAATCTGTCCCGGCGCCAGAGAATTGACGACCGTCGTGGTGATTGCTTTCGACGTGAACATGCCGACCCTTAGTGCCAAATTAGTGCCAACGTGAATGACGGCCCGTGGCGGCGAGATGATGTTTGCGCCGCGAGTCGTCAAGCAGAAACAGGGGAGTGGCGGTGAATGTCGGTCTATGACATCAGAGAGATTGAGATTCCTAATCTGGGGGTCGCAGGTTCGAATCCTGCCGGGGTCGCCAGCACTTAGCAGCAGCTCGGAAGCACGCGGGGGCAAATGCGGGGCAATCCCGAGCAGAAGATCGCAGGCTTCCGCGTGATGATCGCATTATCGCAATCATCACAATGATGGCGTTGGCTGTGTCGATTCTGGTGGTCGTCTCGGACGAGCCGCGACGGCGCGCATGGACAGTGCGACGGGCAGCGCCGCGAGGCTTATTGCTGTTAGCGACCCTTTTTCTGCTTCTGATCGCCGTCCGGCATGACCAGTTCGACATGGCTGACGCCTAGAGCCTGAGCCAGTTCAAACAGCGTCACGATAGTGGGATTGCGGCTGCTGACTGAAGCCAGAGCGCTCTCTACCTGCTCCTGGGTCAGCTCAGCTTTGGCCTCGCATGGAGCATGCCTTGAAGCCACGACAGTTCAGACCCCAACTTCTGCCGTACTCGCGCAACGCCGCCCACGGAGCAAAGGTGCCAACAACGGTCGTTCTGGAGGTCGGCGAGCTTGCCGAGCTTTACCCTCGTTCTGCCTGCGCTACACTCGCCTCGATGCCTGCATCGATGAGCCCGTAGGGAGACGCGCGATGAGAGCTGCCGTGCTGTACGAGGCGAACAAACCGCTCGTGATCGAGAACGTCGACGTTAAGAAGCCAGGCCCGCACGAGGTACTGCTGCGCACAGCGTTCTCGGGCTTGTGCCATTCAGACCTCCACTTCATAGAAGGGCTCTATCCCCACCCGATGCCCGTCGTGCTCGGCCACGAGGCCGCCGGCATTGTCGAGGAAGTCGGCCCGGAAGTGCGCTACGTCCAGAAAGGCGATCACGTCATCACCTGTCTGTCGGTGTTCTGCGGCACCTGCGAGAATTGCAACGCTGGCCGCCCTGTGCTCTGCCTCGACACTGAGATCAAGACGCTGCCGGGTCAGGTCAAGCGCTTGTCGATGAAGGGCAGCCACGTCAACACCTTCACGAACCTGTCGTCGCATGCCGAGATGATGCTCGTACATGAGAACTCCATGGTGAAGATCGACAAGGACTTCCCAATGGATCGTGCGGCGCTAATCGGCTGTGGCGTCATTACGGGCTTCGGTGCAGCTGTGAACACGGCCAAGGTGGCCCCCGGCGAGGCTGTCGCTGTCATCGGTTGCGGTGGTGTCGGCATGGCGGCCGTGAACGGGGCCGCGATCGCGGGTGCGGGGCGCATATTTGCCATCGACACCAATCCCGCGAAGTTGCAGATGGCGTCCAAGATCGGCGCCACCGACCTCATCAATCCCGCCAACGGCGATCCCGTAGAGCAGATCCGCAACTTGCTCGGCGGCAAGCCTTCGGACGGGGTGCATCACGCCATCGAATGCCTCGGCCTCAAACAGACGGCCGAGCAGGCGTTCCAGATGCTGCGCTACGGTGGCACGGCCACGATCGTAGGGATGGTGCCCTTCGGCATGAAGATCGAGCTACACGGCTACGACTTCCTTCGCGAGAAGCGCATACAGGGCTCGTCGATGGGCTCCAATCGTTTCCGCACCGACATGCCGCGTCTGATGGAGTTCTACCGTCGCGGCAAGCTCCACCTCGACGACTTCGTCTCCGCCCACATCAAGCTCGATCAGATCAACGAGGGCTTCGCCAACATGAAGGCGGGCCGCGTCGTGCGGAGTGTCATAGACTTCGGAGTTGCCAAAGTTAAGCCATGACATCGCCTCTCTGATCGGGCGGCGGGCGATAGCGGTCAATGAGCGGATCTCGTGCCAGTCATTTTGAATGTCTGCTTCGTGCCAGGAGCTGACCTGAACGGTCCGAGGGGCGCGGCCCACGCTGTCCGCTTTGCGAGGGAAGCGACAGCGAGCAAGACTTCACGATTGTGAAAAGGCCAAGTGCGCTCTGCGCCCCCTCCGTGGGAGCGTCATTGAACTCCGCACGTGCACCGCATTGCGATCGTCTGTCGACAGTTGACAATTGGGTGTCATGGGTCAAGCTTCGTTCCTGCTCTCTCTAGTTGCTTCTGAGGAGACGATTGATGGACAAGCCCGCTGCGGATTCGAAAGCCCGCCTCACGCTTGCGCGCGAGAGCGGCGTGCCGATCTCGGCGGCCGACGAGGCCCGCATCACGGCAAGCGTGCAAGCATCTCTTGAGGCGCTCGCCAGCGCCGTCTCGGGCTCCCTCTTCGACACGGAGCCCGCTCATTTTGACCGGATGCTCAAGGAGAAATCCGGGAGGCGCGGGTCATGAGCGAGATCTGCGATTGGTCATTGACCCAAACTGCCGATGCCATTGGAGCGCGCAAGGTATCGAGTGTCGAGGTCGTTGAAGCGGCGCTGAAGCGCATCGCGATACGCCAGCCGATTCTCAATTGCTTCGTGCGCATCGACCCGGAGCAGGCGCTGGTGGAAGCCAAGGCTGCCGACTCGATCCAAGCGGCCAAGCGACCCCTCGGTCCGCTGCACGGCGTGCCCCTCTCGCACAAGGACATGTACTATCGCGCTGGCCTGCCCGTGACCTGCGGCTCGGCCATTCGCCGCAACTTCGTGCCGGACTACACGGCGACCGTCCTGCAGCGCTACGACGCTGCGGGTGCCGTTTCCATCGGCGCGCTCAACATGTCCGAGTTCGCCAACGGTCCAACTGGGCACAATGTTCACTTCGGCCCAACCCACAATCCATGGAATCCCGATCACATCACGGGCGGCTCTTCTACCGGCTCCGGCACTTCCGTTGCCGGCCGGCTGATCTACGGCTCGCTCGGCTCTGACACGGGCGGATCGATCCGCCTTCCCGCCGGCATCTGTGGCGTCTACGGCATCAAACCGACGCAAGGGCGTGTGTCGCGCCATGGCGTGATGGGTCTGTCGTTCTCACTGGACAATGTGGGGCCGCTCGCGCGGACGGCGCGCGACTGCGCGCGGCTCCTGAAAATCATTGCCGGCGTGGACGCGAACGATCCGACCGCGGCAGCCGTGCCGGTCGACGACTACGAGGCCGCACTGAACGACGGCGTCTCGGGCCTGCGCATTGCCGTGGCGACCAATCACTTTTGGGACGGCATGGATAGCGAGATCGGCGGCCTTCTCGAGACCGCCCTCGGCGTATACGGCAAGCTCGGCGCCGCGGCAAAGCACATCACGGCGCCGCATCTCGACCTGATGCGCGGCCTCGGCAACATCATCATTTCCAGCGAGTTCTGCGCGCTTCACGACGATTGGATGCGCAATCTGCATGGCTCATACGCGCCCCTGGTACGAGCCCGCATGAAGCAGGGTTTTGCCTTCAGCGCCGTCGACTACCTCAAGGCCGTGCAGATCCGTCCCAAGATCGTTGGTGATTTCATCGACCAGGTGTTCGGCGAAGCCGACGTGCTTTTCCTGCCTGTCTTGCGCTTCCCCGTTCCGACGCTCGCCGCAACCGACGTCAAGGACAGCGAGACGATGAACGAGGTGCTGGGCAGCATCAATCATTGCACGTGGCCCATCAACTATCTCGGCTTGCCTGGACTCTCCGTTCCTGCAGGCTTCTCAAAGAGCGGTCTGCCGGTTGGCTTCCAGCTTGTTGGCCGCCCCTTTGCGGAGGCGACTTTATTTCGTGTGGCCGGCGCCTACGAGCGCGAAACCAATTGGCCGTCCCGAGCTCCATCGTTGCCCGGCTAGGGGCTGGCGCAAGAGAGAAATTCGATACTCCGGCACTGAGGCGCAGGACGGACATGACCGACGTACGCAATCCCGGCGCAGTGGAAGCGACTGAACGGGCTCTGGAAAACATCAAGTCCTGGAACGCCGACACCAAGGCGCTGATCACCATCACCGGCCCGGATGCGCTGAGCACAGCCAAGGACATCGACGCACGCCAGGGTCGCGGCGAGTGGTGCGGGCTTCTCGCCGGCATGACGATGAGCATCAAGGACAACGTGGACGTTGCGGGCGTGGAGACGACGGCCGGGTCGAAGATTCTGGCGGGCAACATCGCCAACCGCGACTCCTTCATCGTTGAGCGTCTGAAGCAGCACGGCGCCGTGATTGTCGGCAAGGCCAATCTGCACGAGTGGGTATTCGGTCCGACGAGCCAGAGCACGCACTACGGACCGGTGCGAAATCCTTGGGATATCACCCGTATTCCCGGTGGATCGAGTGGCGGCTCTGGCGCTTCGCTGGCAGCGCAGATGTGCGTGGGTTCGATCGGCAGCGATACGGGCGGATCGATACGGATTCCCTCCGCATTCTGTGGCGTCGCCGGGTTGAGGCCGACGATCGGCCGCATTTCCTGTCGGGGCACCGTGCCCGTCAGCGCATGGTTCGACACCGTGGGACCGATGGCGCGGCGGGTCAGCGACGTGGCGCGCATCTTCTCGGTCGTAGCGGGCCACGATCCCGAAGATCCGATTTCAGAAGACCGGCCTGTTCCGAACGTCCTCACGCATCTCGATGCGCCAGTGAAAGGCTTAAGGATCGGCGTTCCGCGCCGTTTCTTCTTCGACGACCTGATGCCTGAGGTCGCCGCGGCCATGGATGGCGCCATCGAGGCATGGCGTGGATTGGGCGTAACGGTCGTTTACATTGATCTGGGCGATGTCGAGCGGTCGCATGAGCTCATGGCCTTCAAGGTCCTGTTGGCCGACGCCTACAACATCCATCGCGAGCGCCTTGAAACGCGGCCCAAAGACTTCGGTGACGATGTCTATGCGCGCGCCATGCTGGGCAAAGAAGTCACGGGCGCTGAGTATGCGGCGGCTCTGCGCTGGCGCGAGGGTTTTTGCCAGCGGCTGCGCGCGACTTTCCACGATGTTGATGCGATTTTATCGCCGACGACGCCGGAAAGCGCGCCGATTGCCGTCGCCAACAAGGACAGCGCCGATTGGTTCGACCGCATCCGGCGCATTTCGAAGTGCACCTACGCATGGTCGTTTGCCGGAGTGCCGGTGCTCGCCGTGCCCTGCGGCTTCGACAAAGCCGGGCTGCCGCTCAGCTTGCAAATCGCAACGCCCTGGTTCGACGAGGGCACCGCCTTGCAGCTCGGCCACGCTCTCCAGAAGGTCACCCGTCATCATGAACGCACTGCCCAGCGCCAGTGAGACAATCTCGTGAGCAGCACATCTGACACACAGCCTCTATGGTCGTTGACGATTGCCGAAGCCTCGACCCGAATTTTGCGGCGAAAGCTGTCCCCGGTGGATCTTGTGGAGGCGTACCTCGATCGCATCGCCGCCGTGGACGACAAGGTCCACACCTACATCCACGTCGCGGTCGACCGTGCCCGCGCGGAGGCACGCCAGGCCGCGGACGCAATCGCCTCAGGCCGCTGGCGCGGCCCCCTGCATGGCCTGCCGTTCGGCGTGAAGGACAATTACGACGCCGTGGGAATGCCGGCGACCGGCGGCTCGAAGCTTCGTCTGAACCATATGCCGGAGCAGGATGCCGAACTGGTGCGGCGTCTACGGGAGGCAGGCGCCATTCTGCTCGGCAAGCTCGCGACGTGGGAATACGGCACGGGCAATGGCGGAGAGTATTTCGACCTTCCGTTTCCGCCCGCGCGCAATCCGTGGGACACGGCGCGTTTCACCGGTGGTTCGAGCACTGGCGCGGGTGCCTCTGTCGCGGCAGGGACCGCCATGTTCGCGCTTGGCTCCGACACTACCGGATCGGTTCGCTTGCCCGCAGGCGCCACCGGCGTCGTCGGCACTATTCCGACACCAGGCTCCATCAGCCTCGCCGGCATCCTGCCCAACTGTTACTCACTTGACGTGCCGGGTCCGTTCACCTGGACCGTCGAGGACAACGCCATTGTCCTTGATGCCTTGCTCGAAGATCGGCCCCCGCAGGCGCTGAGCCGCTCGATTGCGCAGGGAATACACGGCTTGCGCATTGCTGTCGTGCGCAGTCCGGGCCCGGGCTTCCCGGAGCCCGACGAGCCGCTGCGACGCGCATTCGACGATGCGTTGCGCGTGCTGACGGACCTTGGCGCGCGCCCGGTGGATGTGACCCTGCCGGTGCCTGCCGCCGAGTGCTTCAACGTCACGCGCCTCATCGGTCCCGCCGAGTCGGCGGCAATTCACGAGCCGGAGTTGCGCGAGCGGCCGGAGGACATGGGTTACGCGCTTCGCGACAAGCTGCTTGCCGGGTCCATGATTCGCGCCGTCGACTACATCGCAGCGCAACGGCGGCGGAAGGCGATTGCGACCGCCATGAAGGCCTTGATGCGCAATTACGATGCGCTGGTCACGTTCGGCACTCTGCACACGCCGCCGCGCCTCGGCGTCGAGCCGGAGATGTCGGCATTCACTGTCGAGACAATGCTCACGCCGTTCAACCTCGCCGCTCTGCCTGCCTTGGTTCAGTGCACCGGCTTCACGCCGGAGGGGCTGCCCCTTCACTGGCAGATTGCGGGCAATCCCGGCGACGAGGCAGCGATGCTTCGTCTTGCTGCTGCATTCGAAGCGGCAACGCCCTGGCGGCAACGCAGGCCTCAACTTTGAGAGTGCATCGCATGGAACCTTGCTATTTGACCGCAGCCGATGCCGCCGCACGCATTCGGGCCAAGACGCTGACATGCGAGGAACTCGTCAGATCGTGCCTCAGGCGCATCGATGAGCGTGATGCCGCTGTGCGCGCCTTCATCCATGTCGATCCCGCGCGGGCAATAGCCAAGGCGCGCGAGCTGGACAAGTGTCCGCCACTGGGGCCGCTGCATGGCATACCCTTTGCGGTTAAAGACATGATCGATACAGGCGATATGCCCACGACACACAACTCGCCCCTATATCAAGGGCACCAACCTGCCAAGGATGCGGGCTGCGTGGCTGTCGTCCGGCACAACGGCGCACTCATTCTCGGAAAGACCGACACGGTGGAATTTGCGTCGGGCGGCCGCAAGGCCTTGACGCGCAATCCGCACAATCTCGCGCACACGCCCGGCGGCTCATCCTCGGGCTCGGGTGCGGCGGTCGCTGATTACATGGTGCCGCTGGCGTTCGGCACGCAGACAGGTGGATCGCACATCCGCCCGGCATCGTTCAACGGCATCTATGGTCTGAAGCCGACATGGTCGGCCGTGACGCGCGAGGGCGCAAAGATGCTCTCGCCGATGTGCGACACGGTCGGTTGGTACGGCCGCTCCGTTGCCGATCTCCAGCTCGTCGCGGAAGCGTTCCGCATTTTTTCACCGGCCGCAGAGAAGTCCGTCGACGCTTCGCAACTGCGCGTGGCGGTCGTTCAGACACCGTACTGGGACCGAGCCGAGCCCGCCGGACGCGAAGCGGTAGCGATTGCCGCGAAACGCCTGCAGCAAGCCGGCGCGAAGATCGAGGATCTGACGCTTCCAACGCCATTCAGCTCGACGTTTGAGGCGCAAGAGACGATCATGTATGGTGAAGGTGCGGCAGCATTCCTGCCGGAGCTGCTTGCGCACGGCGATCGTCTGCATCCGGATCTGCGCGCGATGGCGGAGAATTCGCGAAACGTGACGGGGCGCGCCATGGCTGCGGCCCATGATCTTGTCGCGGACTGCCGCAAGACTTTCGACGCCTTTTTCAATGCCTTTGACGTCGTCCTGACTCCGTCGGTGCCGGGCGAGGCGCCCGAAGGGCTCCACACCACCGGCGACTGGGTGTTCAACGCATTCTGGACCATCCTGCACGTCCCATGTCTCGCCATTCCCTGCGCCAAGGGAAGCAAGGGACTGCCGGTCGGCATTCAGATCGTCGGACCTCGCTATGGCGATGCCCGCCTGCTGCGCATCGCCGAGCCCGTGGCTGTTGCGGTGGACGTAGAGCGGGCTAAGACGTAACGGAGACGCACATGACCGATCAGCCCGCCTACACGCTCGAGGAAATCGAGGCCTTCGCCAAGCGCTACGGACTAATGCGCCTGCGTCCCGAACATATCGTACGCATGCGCGAATTGGCTTCGTACGTCTCCGATCTTGGCCGCACGCTGCCGCGCGTTGCAAGCAAGCACGACGCGCCAGTGCAGGCTTCCGATAGCCCTCGATAATATTGTCGACAGTTGACAGACACCGTAAGACGCCTAAAAGTTCATTTAGCGCAGTACGCGTTCGGAGCATCCGCGCGCTGCGCGTCGCGTGGCTCCAGGGAGGAAGACATGACGAAGCGCTTATCAGCGGGCACATCGCAAACGCGCCGGCGCTTTATGCAAGTTGCCGGCGCCGCATCCGCTACCGCCGCGTTGCCCGGCGGCTTCTCGAGCAGCGCCCACGCTCAAGCCGGAAAAACTCTCCGTGTGCGTCTCGGATCCGACATATCGGTGCTCGACCCCTCGCACATCTTCCAGATCGAGAACCAGACTGTCTCTGGGCACATCTTCAACGGCCTGGTGAAGTACGATCAGGCCACCAACAAGATCGTGCCGGACGCCGCCTCGGAGTGGACTGTCTCCTCTGATGGTACGGTCTTCACGTTCAAGCTACGCCCCGGCATCAACTTCCAGAAGAACTACGGTCCGCTAACATCGGCCGATGTCAAATACAGCCTGGACCGTGTGCTCGATCCGAAGGGCGGCAGCAAATACACGGGCCAGCTTGCGGGTCTGAAGAGCATCGACACGCCGGATCCCCAGACCGTGGTCATAACGCTGGAGAAGCCCAACTCCGGCTTCCTGCACAAGGTGACCGCGTTCAACCAGGGCTGGATCGTGCCGAAGAAGGCTGTCGAAGAGCGTGGTGAGAAGTTCAAGCTAGACCCTGTCGGCTCGGGTCCGTTCGTCTTCGAGAAATGGACGGCCGGCACTGAGGTTCGCCTTTCGGCCAACAAGGATTATTTCGAAGGCGCGCCAAAGCTCGACGGTATTCTGTTCCGTGTCATTCGCGACGAAACGGCTGCCGCGATCGCGCTAGAGAAGCGCGAGATCGACATCTTCTACGCCCTTCAGCAGCCAGAGATCATCGAGCGCCTCAAGAAGGTGTCTGGCATCACGGTCATGAACCGCGAGGCCAACCATACGATCAATCTTGTGCTCAACACGACCATAAAGCCGTTGGACGATGCCCGTGTGCGTCAGGCCATGGCGTATGCGTTGAATCGCAAGGGTTTGATCGACGGCTTCTTCAAAGGCACGAAGGGTGAAGCCAACAGCGTGCTTACGTCGTCATTTTCTGAGTTCACGGACGACGTGGCCAAGTATCCCTACAATCCGGAGAAGGCCAAGGCTCTGCTGAAAGAAGCCGGAGCACCGTCGTTCAAATTCGAGATCACGGCCGTGGGCCTTAGCCCGTATGACAAGATTGTGGTCCCGATGGCTGAAGATCTGCGACAGGTCGGCATTGAAACGGCGCTCAAGGTGCTGGAACGCGGCGCATACACGCAGGCGCGCAACAGCGGGAATGTGCAGTCGTGCATCACCGGCGTCGTCGGCCCCCCCGATCCGGACTCGCCGCTTGTCACCCTGTACGCAAAATCCTCGTTCCCGCCCGGCTTGAACACGGCGCGCTACGATCAGGTGGAAGATCTGCTCGCTAAGGCAAGCCTTGCCGGCGACGCAGCGGCACGCAACGCCGCTTACAAGGCAATCGTTCAGAAAGTGGCCTTGGATATGCCCGTCATTCCGCTCTACTCGGACCAGGTATTCATGGCGTACACAGATGCTGTGAGGGGGCTCGTGCAGAACTCGCTATTTACGATGCAGTCCTACTCGGTCTCGCTGACGTAAAAGGGAGAGACGTGCTCGACTATCTCGGTCGTTGCCTCGTTCAGCTCGTCGTCACTTTGCTCGGGGTCGTCACCGTCGCCTTCTTCCTCATGAGGGCGGTACCCGGCGACCCCGCGCAATACATGTTGGGCGACTACGCGACGAAGGAAGCACTCGCTGCGTTGCGGGAACAGCTCGGCCTGGATCTGCCCGTCTACCAGCAATATCTTTTGTTCATGCAGAGGGCCTTCACGGGCGATCTTGGTAGCTCTGTCGTAACGGGCCAGCCGGCCATGACAGAGATCATGGACAGTCTGCCCGCTTCAGCGGCGCTGGCCATTACGGGTCTGTTGATCGCCATCGCCATTGGCGTTCCACTCGGCATCATCTCCGCGGTTCGCCAAGGGACGTGGGTCGATGTTGCTGTCATGATGGGCGCGCTCGCCGGCATATCATTTCCAGTTTTCTGGCTCGGCTTGGTTGCGATTCTCGTCTTCGCGCACAAGCTCAGCATCTTTCCGGCGCTAGGAGCCAGCACCTCGGGAGGCGTCCTGACCCAGCTCTACTACTTGATGCTGCCTGCCATCGTCTTCGGGTTCTCGGTTGCCGCCTACATCGCGCGCCTCACGCGCTCGGCCATGCTGGAAGTGCTGGGGCAAGATTATGTCCGGGTGGCGCGCGCCATGGGCATCCGGGAATCCCGGATCATTGGACGCCTGGCTTTGCGTAATGCCTTGATCCCGATCCTGGCGGTGATCGGCGTGACCTTCACGCTCGCGTTCGGCAACGCCATTCTTATCGAGGTCGTGTTCAGCCGCCCCGGCGTCGGATCGACATTGCTGAAGGCCATCCTGGCGCGTGACTATCAGCTCGTTCAGGCCGGCGTTCTGGTCCTGGCGGCCGTCGTCGTCATCGTGAATGTCTCCCTCGACGTCATCTATGGCTTCATCGACCCGCGCCTGAGGGTCAGATGACCGCTCAGTCGGACACCCAGCGCAGGCGCCGGCGGAACGCAATCGCTCGCTACACCCGTCACCCCGGGCTGATGATCGGGTGTTGCATTCTGCTGCTCCTGGTTCTCATCGCATTGGCGGCGCCGCTGATCTCCCCGCACAACCCGTTGAAGACGGATCTCGCCAATACGCTTGCACCACCTTCCTCTGCATTCTGGCTCGGTACCGATCAGTACGGGCGCGACATCGTCTCTCGTCTCATCTGGGGCACGCAGGTATCGCTAAAGGTCGCTTTGTCCGTGGTCACGATCTCCCTCGTCCTTGGTACGCTCATCGGCGCTATCGCAGGATTTGCCGGTGGCTGGACAGAGCGCATCATCGTTGTGTGCAACGACATTCTCCTGGCGTTTCCGGGCTTCCTGTTGGCCCTCGCGATTGTCGCGGCCCGCGGCTCAACTTTGGAATCGGTGATCATCGCTGTAGCGATCGCCTTCACCCCCCGCGTGATCTCCGTGATGCGGTCGGTCGTGCTGACCATTCGGCCGCGCCTTTTCATCGAGGCCTCCCATGCCATCGGCATGAGCACGACGCGTATTCTTCTGCGCCATGTCGTGCCGAATGCAATGCCTCCCGTGATCGTCGTCGCAACGGTCAGCGCGGCCACCGCCATTCTTGCCGAAGCTGGCTTGAGCTTCCTCGGGCTGGGTGTGCAGCCGCCCACGCCAACGTGGGGCAACGTCATCTCAGACGGCAACTCGCTCATCACGACCAACCCGCTGATTTCATTGTCGGCCGGCTTATGCATCGCCGTTGCGGTTGTCGCCCTCAACCTGCTGGGTGACGGCCTGCGCGATACACTCGATCCCCAGATGCGCCGGCAAACGGGGAGGCTCATTTGACTGCGACGTCGACGCACGCAGCGCTATCGACCGTTCGCTCCGTCCCCGCGGGCGAACCGGTTCTCGACATCCGCAACCTGAGCACGCAGTTTCCGGGCGAGGATCGCCCCGTTACAGTCGTGAACGATGTCTCCATATCGGTACGTGCAGGCGAGACCTTGGCCATCGTAGGCGAGTCTGGTTCTGGCAAGACCGTGACGTTTCTCTCGTCGCTGGGTCTCGTCGCCAAGCCGGGTCGCGTCACAGGCGGGCAGGTGCTGCTGGACGGCACCGATCTGCTAAAACTGCCCCAAAGTGAACTGCGCCGATTGCGTGGGCAGCGCATCTCCATGGTGTTTCAGGATCCGCTGTCCGGACTGAACCCGGTCTTCACCATCGGCGATCAGGTCATCGAGGTGCTGCGCGCGCATCGGCGCATGAACCATCGCGCGGCCCGCGCAGAGGCCATCCGCCTTCTGGCGCGGGTTCATATTCCCGATCCGCAGCGGCGCATCGACGACTACCCGCATCAATTTTCCGGCGGGATGCGCCAGCGAGCATTGATCGCCATGGCCATCGCCTTGGGACCCAAGGTTCTGATTGCGGATGAGCCGACCACCGCGCTCGACGTCACAGTGCAGGCGCAGATCCTGGAGCTGCTCACCGAGCTGCGCGACGATACAGGCATGGCTCTGGTCCTCATCACCCACGATCTCGGATTGGTCGCTCGCTATGCGCATCGCGTATGCGTCATGTACGGCGGCCGGATAGCGGAGCTCGGTGCGCTCGACGATGTATTCACGACGCCGCGCCACCCCTATACGATCTCGTTGTTCCGCAGTATCCCGCATCTGGACACGCCGCCGGACGCAGAGCTGACACCGATCGAGGGGCAGCCACCCAATCCGGCCGCGCTGCCGCCGGGATGTGCGTTCGAACCGCGCTGCTTCCAGGCGCGCGGGCGCAGCGATTGCAAGACGATTGCACCGCCGAGGTTTGCCACCACCAACGCTGCCCATCTGAGCGCCTGCCATCATTGGCGAGAACTCGGGGACATCTCGATTCAGACATGATCGCTCCTGCTTCACATCCCGTCCGGCTCCCTGCAGGGCAAGATCCGCTGCTCTCGATCACAAACGTCACGAAGACGTTTGCCGCCAAGCAGTGGCTGCTCGCGCGCAGCCAGCGCCCCGTTCGAGCCGTGGACGATGTTTCCCTGGAGTTGCGTCAGGGTGAAACGCTCGGACTGGTGGGGGAGACCGGCAGCGGCAAGAGCACGCTCGGTCGTCTGGTGCTTCGGCTTATCGATCCGACCAGCGGCACCATCCGCTTCGATGAAACGGACATCACGAAACTATCGCTCGCCGACGTCCGTCGCATGCGCGGCCGCATGCAGATGGTGTTCCAAGACCCGTTCGGATCGCTCGACCCGCGCATGACCGTGCGCTCGCTCATCCTGGAGCCGATGATTGTTCACGGCTATCCCAGAAGCGAGATCAACGGTCGAGCCGAAGCGACGATGAGGCAGGTCGGCCTGGACCCGCAGCTCGCGGATCGCTACCCGCATGAGTTCTCGGGCGGGCAACGCCAGCGTATCGGCATCGCCCGCGCGATGGTCCTCGATCCAAAACTTCTGGTCCTGGATGAGCCGGTTTCGGCACTCGACGTCTCCATCCAGGCGCAGATCCTGAACCTGCTTCGGGGTATCCAGCGGCGCACCGACATCGCATATCTGTTCATTGCTCACGACCTCGCCGTCGTGCGCCACATCAGCGATCGCGTTGCGGTCATGTATCTCGGCCGCATCGTTGAAACCGGCCCGCGGGACGCGCTCTATGGCGCGCCGCGGCATCCCTACACCGTTTCCCTACTCTCAGCCGTGCCGGTCCCGGATCCGGCGCGCGAGCGCACGCGCAAGCGTGTCGCGCTGTATGGAGAAATCGGTTCGGGAAATGCGGTGCCCAGCGGGTGCCGCTTCCATCCTCGCTGTTTTCGCGCACGGTTGGTGGCGGCAAAGCGGACGACTCCGACCACCACCGCTGCCGGCGCGACGTTGCCCACGAGCTGCGTGCAAGAAAATCCCGAACTGAAGTCCGTCGGCGGCGAACACTTTGCCGCCTGTCATTTCCCGGCGGAAACCGCGACCGGTCCCGCCGGAGCCACTTGATCGAGGAGGTACCCCGTGAGCGAGACACGTGAAGCCAACTACAAGGGCGTCTTCGACAATCGGATCGGATTCGGCGAACGCCCCGCTGTCGTCGTCATAGATTTCATCAAGGCGTACACGACACCGGGCGCGGCCTTCTTCGGCCAGGGTGTGGTCAATGCGGTCAAGGCATCCGTTCCGTTGCTGGCTGCGGCGCGCGAAGCCTCGGTGCCCATCATCTATACGAAGGTCTATTTCCATCCCTCCGGTGCGGACGGCGGCATGTTCATCAAGAAGGTGCCTGCCCTGCGCAAGCTTGTCGTGGGCGAGCCGCTGGCCGAAATCGATACGCTGATTACGCCGCAGCCCGAGGACATCGTCATTGTCAAAAACTATCCGAGCTGCTTCTTCGGCACTTCGTTGAATTCGACGCTGAAGGTTCTGGGCGCCGACACCACGATCCTCATCGGCTGCTCGACCAGCGGCTGTGTCCGCGCCACGGCCATTGATGCCATTCAATGCGGCTACCGCGTTGCAGTGCCGGCCGAATGCGCCGGTGACCGGCATCAAGCGCCCCACGATGCCAATCTGTTCGACATCAATGCCAAATACGGCGACGTGCTGCCGGTGTCCGAGGTAATCAGCTACCTGAAGCGTCTGCGCCAGCGCCCTGCGGCGTGATCCTCCCGCTCTCGTCTTGCCTCGCCTAAGGCGAGGCGGCCTTCAGCTGGATGTCGAAGGCCGGTTGGGATAAGCGCAGGTGCTGTGAGAGGACTGGCGTGGGTCAAATTCTCCCGTCAGCACCTCGCGGCACGTCCGGTTTACCCGCCGAAACAGAAGTTGTCCGTGCCGCGGGCGAACGGTGAATTCGTGCCATGAGCCGTCGTTTCTTTCTCGGCCTATCACTGGCTCGCAGCCCAGTCGTTAGCTTTGGCGGTGTTGCGAAGTTCCTGCGAAGCAAGAAAGCTGATAGTCTGCCTTGTGCGCGCATTGGTCGTCCTGATCGGCGATATCACTACCTGCTCCAGTCGCCGCCACTTGGTTGTCATCGCAGCGCTTGTGTCGCGGTTAATGTTGGCGTGGCAAGGGAGAAAACCGATGCGGTCGATTATGGCACTCGCGACGGTCGCGACCTTCGCGCTCATGGCCAACTTTGCCGGCACCGCCTCCGCGCAAGAGCTGGTCGGCGAAGGCGAAAGGGCGGGCACCAAAATCGTGGTTCGCGGACTCAAGCGGGACGATGGCGGCACCGTCACGCTGCGGTTTCAGGTGGTCAACGACGGCAACACGTCGCAACCCATGTACCAGCTCATCGGCAATTCGCTGGACGGCCACGCGCATCTGCTCGATGCCGCCAACAAGAAGAAGTATCTGGTGGTCAAGGATTCGGCCGGCAAGTGCGAGTGCGCCCCGATCCGGGACAGCGTGGAAAAGGGCAGCCCGGTCAATTTGTGGGTCAAGTTCCCGGCCCCGCCTGAGAGCGTGCAAAAGGTCACGGTCGTGATCAACGGTTTCGAGCCGGTCGAATCCGTCCCGCTCGCTGCGCGTTGAGGAGGTTGGCCCATGAGGCGGCTCCTCGCAGCGGTCGTGTTCGCCGCGTCCTGCGCGGCGGGCGCACACGCCCAAGAGCACGCGGGTAGGATTCTGGATCTGATCTTCAAGGTCGAGGATCTCGGCGGCAGAGTGGAAAGCCTGCAAGTCCGCGAGACCGAAACCGAGACCCGCATCGAGCTGCCGGCCGATATTCTCTTCGATTTCGACAAGGCCGACATTCGCGCGTCCGCGGCGCCAGCGCTCAAGCAGGCGGCCGAGATCGTTCGCAAGGGCGCGCGCGGCACCGTCACGGTCGAAGGCCACACCGACGCCAAAGGCTCGGCCGGCTACAATCAAAAACTCTCGGAACGCCGCTCGGCGTCAGTGCAGAAATGGCTGGTGGAGCGCGAGGGCCTGCAGGCCATGCGGTTTCAGACCAAGGGCTTCGGAGCGGCGCGTCCGGTCGCGCCGAACGCCAAGCCGAACGGCGCCGACGATCCGGAAGGCCGCCAGAAGAACCGCCGGGTGGAGATCGTGTTCGGCAAGCGCTAGCCGCGCAGGCAAGAGCAGGGCGACATGTTCGGGCAGTTCGGCGCTAACGACAGTCCAGAAACCAGCCGCCGCTTCGTGCGCATGATGCTGACGATCTTCCTGCCGTTCACGGTGGTCTGGGCGATCGTCGCCTGGTGGCTCGGCCTCACCAGCATCTGGTGGCTGATGACGCCGCCGGGGCTGGTGTTCATCTTGATCGGCTGGATGCGCGAGCCCGGGCGGGAACTCCAGGCGGTCATCGCCGGCGTGGCGTTTCTCGTGCTGGGCTATTGGCTGTTCGCAAAGTGAGGGGAGGAACCCATGCGATGGTCCCTTCGATCAAGGCATGACGCGCTCGTCGCGGGCGCGCTGCTAGGCGCGCTGTCTGTTGTGCCCTCCGCGGTTG
The DNA here is from genome assembly GCA_046154585.1 of Hyphomicrobiaceae bacterium. Lineage (GTDB taxonomy): Bacteria > Pseudomonadota > Alphaproteobacteria > Rhizobiales > Hyphomicrobiaceae > CADEFX01. The sequence goes on from JBJXDX010000062.1 coordinate 25,212, forward strand.
CGCAACAGCCGGCGCAGGTCGAGTTTTCCACCTTCAGGCTTTTCGAAGGAGACAGCGTCGACCTCAATCGAGGCGACTTTCAGCGGCTCGCCGGTACGATCCGAAACGCACAGACGCCGGGCAATTGCCCGGTGGGCAGGCTCAAAATCCGCGTGCCGGAGGGCGATCCCTCGTTCCAGCAGGCCCTCGTCGCTGCCCGTCGGGATGCTGTCTTAGCAACGCTCGAGCAGCTCGGGCTCCGCGTTGCCGGCCGTTTGTTCGTCGAGACTGACATATTCGGTCGACCCGAAGGACACGACACGGTCTACGAGAGTCCACGCGACCGCACGCCGCCCACGCTGCGCACCACGTCGAATCCACCGAAAGGCAGCAAGGTGCAGCCTGGCCAGCGGATCATCGTGCGGATGGCTGGGCGCGACGACACCGATCGCTGGCAGACCGGCGTCAAGACCATCCAGCTTGTGGCCGACAGCGAAGCCGGACGCTTCATCGTTTCCGAGAACTACGAGCCGTGCTCCGAGCCGAAGGAAAAGCGCGCGGAGGCGACCTACACGGTGCCCGCCGATCCGCCTCCGATCGTGCGGCTCACCGCGCTTGCCGAGGACCATGCGGGATTGATGGACAAGGACATCGGCGAATTCCCGACCGGCGATTTCTACGGCACGTTCACCACGACCACCGTCAGCGCCGGGCAGGACCGCTTCCGGACCCTGGCCGACCTCGTGCTCAATCATGACGGCAGGGGCAACTTGACCGGCACGATGACTGGTCAACTAGAGTATGTCGCCCATTCCACTCCCAATTGTTCGTTTCGCCAGGTTCAGCCCAATCGCTTCCGAGTTTCCTTGGTTGGATCCTTGACGGAAAGAAGTTCGCCGGCAGAAGGGGCCACGCTGAAGGTGTTCATCGGGGAAATCGAAGAAACGGCACTGACAGCGGAAGCCAGGTGCCAGGGCACGGCCGGTGGCCCGATTGGCCCACCTAGTGGGTGGAAGTTCAAGAATGCTGCGTGGACCCCCGAGGCATTCCTGGGAACGCCGAGCGCCTTGGGCGAGGGCGAAGTTCTCGCCGACGGCACCCGCGAGTACAAATTCGAACATATGACCAGCGATGGGGGCACGAGGTGGACCGTGACGCTGCGCCGCGCGCGCAACTGATCTCTAAAGCATGCAGCGCTTTTGCCCAAGGCAGTGGCCGTTAAGGGGTGCGCTCACCCGGCGCTAGAGTCCGTTCAGGGTCATGTGTGGACGACGCCCTCATTGCAAGAGGAATCTGACTTGTCCGCGTGCGGTCGGGTGCAAGTCATGTGTCCGGCCTGTTGTTGCGGCGCATGACCGCTGGCCCTGATGTG
>JBJXDX010000063.1:0-31446 GCA_046154585.1 Hyphomicrobiaceae bacterium
GGTCCACACCATCCACCGTCGAGCAGCCCGCTCGACGGTGCACCGTTTCCTTGCTCCGTTGAACAGTTGCCCCGATCAGAGCTTCGAGCTGCGCAGACGCAACGCGTTGCCGACCACGCTCACCGACGACGATGCCATGGCAGCTGCCGCGATGATCGGTGACAACAGAACGCCGAACACCGGATACAGCACACCGGCAGCGATCGGCACGCCGGCGGCGTTGTAGACGAACGCAAAGAACAGATTTTGCCGGATGTTGCTCATAACGGCTTCCGACAGCCGCCGGGCCCGAACGATGCCGGTCAAGTCGCCGGAGGGCAACGTGACGCCGGCGCTCTCGATGGCTACGTCTGTGCCAGTCCCCATGGCAATGCCGACGTCGGCCGCAGCCAGCGCGGGCGCATCGTTCACGCCATCGCCTGCCATAGCGACGACATGCCCGTCCGCGCGCAAGCCCTCTACGATCTTGCTTTTCTGATCGGGCAATACCTCGGCTTTCACGTGCTCGATGCCAAGCCGCCTTGCCACCGCTCGTGCCGTCTTGCGATTGTCGCCCGTCAACATCACCACGCGGATGCCCTCGCCGGCCAGCGCCGCCAACGCAGTCGGCGTTGTGCTCTTGATGGGATCGGCGATGCCGACCACAGCAGCCGCCTGACCGTCAATTGCCATGTATATGGCCGTCGCGCCGTCTTCCTGCAGCTTGCCGGCTTCGCCTTCGAGCGGCGTCGCATCTACGCCTTGCTCGCGCAGGAATTTCGCATTGCCCAGCACAACCCGATTGCCGTCCACGCTGCCGATGGCACCCTTGCCGGTGGGAGCGTCGAACCCGGAAACCGGGAGCAAAGCCAGCCCGCGTTCGGCTGCAGCTTCCACCACGGCTTGCGCCAGGGGATGCTTACTCGCCCGTTCCACACTGGCCGCAAGCCTCAGGATATCGTGCTCCTCATGTCCCCGAGCCGGCACGACGGCGATGACTTTCGGCTTGCCCTCGGTCAGGGTGCCCGTTTTGTCCACGACGAGGATGTCGACCTTCTCGAGCCGTTCCAATGCCTCGGCATTCTTGATCAGGATGCCCGCGCTCGCGCCGCGACCAACCCCCACCATGATCGACATCGGCGTGGCCAGACCCAGCGCACACGGACAGGCGATAATGAGGACGCTAACGGCGGCGACGAGGCCGAACGCCATGCGGGGCTCGGGGCCCCAGATCGACAACGCAACGAACGCCAACACCGCGACGGCAATCACCAACGGTACAAACCAACCCGAAACCTGATCGGGCAGGCGCTGGATCGGCGCGCGTCAACGCTGCGCCTGTGCCACCATCTGCACGATCTGGGACAGCATGGTGTCGCGCCCGACCTTCTCGGCGCGCATGATGAACGAACCGGTCTGATTGAGTGTGCCGGCCAGCACTTTTGCCGCCTTTCCTTTCGTGACCGGATCGATTCCCCGGTCACCATGGACTCATTGACGGACGAACTGCCTTCAATCACCTCGCCGTCGACAGGAATCTTGTCGCCGGGACGCACCCGCAGGGAGTCGCCAAGTACCACTTGATCCAGTGCTACCTCTTCGTCCGATCCGTCGGCTCGCTAGCATCATTGACAACGCGCGCCGCCTGGCGAAGAACGGCTGTACCAAGGCAGGCACGGCAGTAAAGAAGCCCGGCCAGCACCGCCGGATCGCTGGCGCCAAGGAGTGCTTTGGCGGCCGACAGCAACGCAAGGACAACGGCATGTTGGTTCATGCGGTGACAATACGCAGCGCGAGCCGGATAGGCCAACCGATCTCATTGCCACGGCCACATTGATGATGCTCGATTGGATCATCGTCTGGCTCGGTCGCAAACGGAAACAACTGACTGCGGCAGGAACAAGCGGAACATGGATTGCAGTGAGGGCTGTAGGATGGCTTTTTTTGTAGCTGCTGATCACCGGCTAACGTGTCGCAGGCAACTGAAATGCAGGCAAACGCGGGATGCTGAAGCTACACTCTCAACCCTTTGTTTGCGGACTAGAACCCTGCGCTTGACTTTCTTCGACTGAGTCAGCAAATGGTTTTTATGCAGCGCTGCGCGATTCATATGATTGCTCTGCTCTTCGTGTGCCTTTTTTCGCTGGGCGCGCTGAGTGCTGCTGCCATTGCAAAATCGCTTGTGACCTGTGCTGAGGTTGTTTCCTGTGCTAACGTTCCGGAAGGACAGTCGGCATTGGCACAGGTGCCGACGGTGGGCTACGTGGCAACCGCGTATGAGCGGAGTGAGCACGACTCCAGCAAACACGGAAAGAGTGATCAGAGCCCTTGTGGTCACGGCAATTGTCCATGCTGCTGCGCGTCTTGTGCCAATGTGTCGCCGCCGCATTCCACGTTTCCTTTTGGTACCCCTTTATCTATGGGGATTGCCAGCAAGGTAAGAGCACGGCCGTTGGCCAAGTCCGAAATCCCAAAAGTTTGGCTGGTCTTTCTGCCGTTCCGGCCTCCCTGCCTGCACGTCTAAGTTCCGCGTGGCGTTTTGTGCCGCGTTCGGGCTTTGTTCGGGCAACGGGAAGAAAGTATGCCTTCAACGTTACGACACTGGGCACGCGCTTGGCGTGGGGTCACACCTACTGTCTCGCAACAATCGACGTTCACTTCCACCCCTCAAAGGGTGGTAGCGACAGAAGTGCCGTTACGGGAGATCTTACTCAAGCGCCACCAAGGGGGCGTGCTTTTACGTGGCACGCCGCTGTTGCTGGTGTTGACAACGCTCATCATGGGTTTGCCGCTCGGCGTGCTGGCGGAGCCGTCCGGATCTCTCACGCTCGCGAAAGCGGCCCAGCGTGCTATCGCCGCAAACCCTCGACTCGCCGCGGCCGATACGCAAGTCGGCATTGCGTCTGGTAAGCGGGTTCAAGCAGCTGCGATACCTAACCCCGAGTTATCTATAGAACTCGATAATGCGCTGGGTTCGGGTGCCTATCAGGGACTGAATTCTGCGGAAACAACACTCGAGCTTAGCCAGCTGTTCGAATTTCGCGGCAAGCGGGCAGCACGCGTGGCGGCTGGCTCGGCAGAGGTTGAGAACGCTTCTTGGGAGTTGGATGCACTTCGACTTGAAGTTCTTTCCGAAACAGCCACCGCCTTTTTCACCGTTCTTGCTGCCCAGCGACGCTTGCAGATCTTTGACGCTCAAATTGCATCGCTTAGTCGTCTTGCACCGCTGCTCCAGCAAAGGGTGGACGCAGGAGCGTCGTCCCCAGGGGAGGTGGCGCGAGCGCATGTTGCGAACGATCTTGTGCGAGCAGATCGCGAACGTGCAAAGACGGCTCTCGCCGTGGCGCGCCGTGAGTTAGCGGCCCTGATGGGAGCGAGTACGCCCGATTTTCTGCGAGCCGTTGGCGACCTGACGCGGGTCGGGCGACCGCCAGCCTTTGCGACGGTGCTGCGTACAGTAGATAGTCTTCCTCAGCTGGTGCGCTGGACTGCTGTGCGAGCGCAAAGGGATGCGGAACTGGTACTCGCTCGTTTGAAGCCGTACCCCGACGTCAAGGCAAGTGTGGCGTGGCGGCACTTTAATGAAACGAGCGACGATGCCGTTCGCCTGGGACTTTCTCTGCCTCTGCCCGTTTTCGACCGCAACATCGGAGGCATTGCGGAAGCCCAGGCGTCTTTGGCGAAAGTAGATGCGGATCGCGCCACCGCGAAGGCAGCGCTCGTCCTGACTCTGGGGCGTGCGTACGAAACCCTGGTCGGCGCTGAGCGAGAGATCGACATTCTTCGCACCGCTGCGATCCCCAATGCGCGCAAGGCAACCGAGGCTATTGAAAGTGGATACAGTCAGGGGCGATTTACACTGCTCGAACTGTTGGACATCCAGAACACCAGCACGCAGGCCGCCTTGCGCGAGCTGGAGGCGTTGACCAACTTTCACACCTCAGTCGCCACAATTGAGGGCCTAACGGGCGCGCACCTTGGTTTGAAACGAGAGAGATCGAGATGACGCAGATAGTTCAGCGTTTGGTTCCTGTGATCGTCGGCATAGTGTTGATAGCGGGAGCGGTTTTTTATTATCAGTGGTCGTCGGTTGGAACCGCAGCCAAGAACACGGGCTCACACGAGGAGGCCGGACATGATCACGGCAAAGAAAAGCGCGAGCATGGTCGAGAAGGCGTTGAGCTGAGTGACTCCAAGATTGCTGCAGCTGGCATAGAGTTGCTCAAGGCCGGCCCTGGGGTCTTGCACGACAGCCTTCATCTCAACGGTATCCTGCAAGCCAACCAGGAAACCCTCGTACAGGTGACCCCACGCTTTCCCGGCGTGGCGAAAGAAATTAACAAGAGAATTGGCGATCAGGCCAAGAAGGGCGAGCTTCTTGCAAAGATCGAAAGCAACCAGAGCCTGACCACGTACGAACTCCGGGCCCCGCTTGAAGGCACGATTATCGATAAACAAGTCGCGCTCGGCGAGCATGTGGGGGACCAGAAAGCCGCTTTCACCATCGCAAACCTCTCGACCGTATGGGTTGATTTCTCCGTGTACCGCCGGGATCTAAAGCGCGTGAACGTGGGCGACACGGTGATAATCGATGCTGAGGATGGCGAACCGCCCATCGAAGCGAAGATTTCCTACGTGTCGCCGGTGGGGAGCAGCGACACGCAGAGTGCAACGGCGCGCGCGGTGGTGAGTAACACTGACATGCGTCTGCGTCCTGGTCTGTTCGTCAGCGGCCGGCTCCTGCTGACTGCCAAACCAGCTTCTCTTGTCGTGCAGTCTACCGCCCTGCAAACCATCGAAAATCGAACAGTTGTTTTCGTCCGGGTTGGCGACAAGTTTGAGCCGCGCGAAGTCGAGCTTGGAGCGCGCGATCCTGAGCACGTCGAGATCGTATTTGGGTTGTTGGAGAACGACGTCTACGCCGCCAAGAATAGCTTCATAATCAAAGCGGAACTGGGCAAAGGGACGGCTTCGCATGAGCATTGACGCAGACATGACGATCATCACGGCATTGATCAAACCCGCAATGGAAGGAAGAGTTGTTCACGCCCTGCACGCGCTGGCAGAATTCCCTGGGTTTTCGATCATCGAAACTCGCGGCCAAGGCCGCGGTCGGGGAGCGGGTGGCGCTTACCGTGCCACTGAGTACGACTTCGCCTACCAGCGCCACTTGCAGCTGCAGATCGTGTGCCGCACAGATGCAGCCGGTCCGATTTGCAACGCCATCGCAAGGGCGGCTTGGACGGGACACAAAGGCGACGGCGTGATTTTCACAGAGCGTGCCGATACCTTCGTTCGTATTCGAGAAGCGGGTCGTCCTGGAGAGGACGCTCCGCATGATTGACGCAGTGCTTGCGTTCTCCATCCGTCAGCGCTGGCTGGTGGTGATCATAACCCTCGCAATGGCGGGATTGGGCGTTTGGAACTTCACACGCCTCCCGATTGATGCGGTTCCGGATATCACCAACGTTCAGGTGCAGATCAACACAGCTGCATCGGGATACTCGCCGCTGGAGATCGAGCAACGCATTACTTTTCCTATTGAAACTGCGATGGGTGGTCTTCCTAAGCTCGAGTACACGCGATCAATGTCGCGGTACGGATTGAGCCAAGTTACCGTCGTGTTCACTGATGGTACGGATATTTATTTCGCCCGTCAGCTCGTCAATGAGCGCATTCAGCAAGTGAAGGATCAGCTGCCATCCGGCATTCAGACATCGATGGGCCCTATTTCAACCGGCCTAGGCGAAATCTACATGTTTGCGGTCGAAGCCAAGCCGGACGCGCGAAAACCGAGCGGGGAGCCCTATAGCTCAACCGATTTGCGGACGATTCAGGACTGGATCATAAAACCACAACTGCGCACTGTGCCGGGTGTCGTTGAAGTTAATAGTATCGGCGGGTTCGAGAAGCAGTTCCATGTCCTCCCTGGTCCTGCTCGCTTGATGGCCTATCGCCTCTCGTTTCGAGACGTCATGACGGCTTTGGCGGCCAACAACGCCAATGTTGGGGCTGGTTACATCGAGCGCAACGGCGAGCAGTATCTTGTCCGGACGCCTGGGCAAGTCAGCAACCTCGAAGAGATAAAAGATATCGTGATCGGTTCGCACAACGGCATCCCCGTGCGGATCGCCGACGTCGCCGAGGTACGCGAAGGCAAAGAACTTAGGACCGGCGCGGCAACTAGGAATGGAGAGGAGACGGTACTCGGCACGGCCATGCTCTTAATTGGCGAGAACAGCCGGACCGTGGCAACCCGGGTAGCCGCTAAGCTGAACGATATCGGAAAGTCGCTGCCCGAAGGTGTCGCTGCACGTACCGTTTACGACCGAACCTCACTGGTCGAGTCGACGATCGCGACAGTGGAAAAAAATCTGCTCGAGGGTGCGCTTCTCGTTGTCGTTATTCTTTTCTTGTTCTTGGGAAATATCCGCGCGGCCATCATCACCGCGACCGTCATTCCCATATCGATGCTCTTCACGTTTACCGGCATGGTGGAGAATAAGGTCAGTGCCAACTTGATGAGCCTTGGCGCCATTGATTTTGGCATCATCATCGACGGCGTCGTCATCATCATCGAAAATTGCATGCGTCTGCTGGCTTCCGAGCAACATCACAAGGGCCGCCTGCTCAGCCCGGCAGAGAGATTTGAGACCATCCTGGTCGGCGCGCGCGAAGTCGCAAGCCCAAGCCTTTTTGGCATGCTGATTATCGCCATTGTCTATTTGCCAATCCTCACCCTTACCGGTGTCGAAGGCAAGATGTTCACGCCGATGGCGATCACGGTGCTGATGTGCCTCACCGGCGCAGCTATTTGTTCGATTACCTTTGTGCCGGCGGCGGCCGCGATCTTCCTCACGGGACGAGTCTCCGAGAAGGAGAATGTGCTCATGCGCGTCGCGCGTCGCGGTTACGTGCCCTTGCTGGACGCGTCGATCCGGCTGAGAGGCCTTATGGTTGTGCTTGCCATCGCTCTCGCCATCCTCACTGCATTCGCCGCTTCCCGCATGGGGAGGGAGTTTATCCCAAGCCTCGATGAAGGCGACGCAGCCCTGCAAGCTCTTCGCATCCCTGGAACAAGTCTCTCACAATCTGTCGAGATGCAAGCTGCACTCGAAAAACGCCTTCTGAAACTCCCTGAAGTAAAGGAGGTATTTGCCCGGGTAGGAACGGCGGAGGTGGCTACAGATCCCATGCCGCCATCGATTTCTGACGGCTACATAATGCTGAAGCCGCGCGACCAATGGCCCGATCCGAGAAAGCCGAAAGCAGTACTGGTGACGGACATTGAAAAGGCCGCCGAAGAAATACCGGGCAGCAACCACGAGATATCGCAACCTATCCAGTTACGTTTCAACGAATTGATCTCGGGTGTCCGTAGCGATGTAGGCGTGAAAATCTTTGGCGATGATCTCGACACGCTCCTCGAAACGGCGAACAGGGTTCAGGCCACGTTGCAAGGCGTATCCGGATCGGCCGACGTCAAGACAGAGCAGGTTGCGGGTTTGCCCGTTCTGACGGTGAAGTTGAACCGCGCCGCTCTTTCTCGACTAGGCATCAGCGTGGGCGATGTGCAAGCCATTGTTGAAATTGCGGTGGGGGGGAAGGACGCCGGCATAGTTTTTGAGGGCGATCGGCGATTCGAGCTCGTTGTACGATTGCCCGAGCAGTTGCGCACGGATATCGAGGCGATCAAGATGCTGCCTGTGCCGTTGCCTCCGGAAGCAATTGCAGCACCGCTGCGGACTGCCGTTGGCATCTCACCGCTGGCGAATACGCGATACGTGCCACTGTCAGCTGTCGCACAAATTGACGTCGCGCCCGGGCCCAATCAGATCAGCCGCGAGAACGGTAAGCGGCGCATTGTCGTCAGCGCCAATGTGCGCGGGCGGGATCTTGGTTCCTTTGTCGCAGACGCACAACAGCAGATAGCGCAGAAGGTCAAATTGCCCGCGGGATACTGGATTACGTGGGGTGGCCAATTCGAGCAGCTCGCGTCGGCGACTCAACGCTTGATGATCGTTGTGCCGATCGCACTGTTGTTGATTTTTCTTCTTTTGTTCATGAGCCTGGGTTCGGCGGCAGACGCGGCATTGGTGTTCAGCGGCGTGCCACTGGCGCTCACGGGCGGCATTGGAGCTCTGCTCCTGCGCGATATCCCGCTCTCCATTAGCGCCGGCGTTGGCTTTATCACATTGTCCGGTGTGGCAGTGTTGAATGGTCTCATTATAATTGCCGAGATCCAGCGCTTGCGCGAGCAAGGTCTTCCCATTGTCCCAGCGGTTAAAGAAGGTGTTCTTACGCGACTGCGCGCGGTGCTGATGACATCGCTGGTCGCGCCGTTGGGGTTCGTGCCGATGGCCATCGCGACGGGACCTGGTGCGGAGGTTCAACGGCCACTCGCCACTGTCGTCATCGGCGGCATCGTTTCAGCAACCGTCCTGACTCTTCTAGTCTTACCCGCGCTCTACGTGCTCTTCCGCAGGGAAGAGCAAGACAATGAGCAATCCGAATCTATCGGCGTGTTACCCATCCCAGGAGAACGAGCATGAAGTACGCTGTTGCGTTTGTTGCCGCCCTACTATTAACCGGAACTGCCATCGCGCAGCATAAGCACGCCGAGAAGGGCCCCAACGGTGGTCAGATGCAGGATCTCGCGGGGGTGCACGCCGAGCTCCTTACCTCGGGCAATTCAATCACGGTCAATGTCTTTGATGAGAGCACGAAGCCTGTCGCCACAAAGGGCTTTTCTGGTGCGGCTCTTGTGGTCAACGGCGCCGATCGTGAGACAGTGGCATTGTCGCCTGCAGGGGAAAGCGCAATCAAGGGCGAAGCAAAGAAACCGATCGCAAATGGCGCGTCCATAACAGTGACCCTTAAAACTGATGCAGGAAAGTCTGGGCAAGCAAAATTTACCAAGTAGGTTCGTCTGTCACATGGCACGCCGATTTCTATCGCGACTCCAGTTCGAAGAGCGATAACAGCAACCGGTGATCACCATGTCCAGCAACCCGGCGAGAAGCGCTTCTCATCCTGAGGCGCTTGTCGACTCACGGAGGGGGGGTCTGATGCGCAGATTGCTCGAGACACTATTCACAGCTGGGCTGTTGTGCACCTGGTCGGCTGAAATGACGACCGCTGGTACGAAGGACTTGCGCAGCGCAAGTGACCCGAACCCTGGCCAGACAGTTGGACGGGCCGAGCAATTTCGGCTCTTCCAAGACCGGGGCGTAGCCCGATATCAGCAAGGACGTATTGAAGAGGCAATCGACGACTTAACGATCGCGATCAGGCTTAATCCTAAAAGTGTGACAGCTTTATACAGTCGAGGCACCGCGCATCTTTTTGCCCGTAGGTACGATGAAGCGATCGTTGATTTGAGTGCAGCCATTGATCTCTACCCGGGGCAGCCTCTGGCTTTCATGAACAGGGGATCAGCTTATTCAAACCAACGCAGGTTTGATGAGGCGCTTTCAGATTTCAACGAAGCGATCCGAATTGACGCGAGCAGTAGCGATGCCTTCTTTAATCGCGGCCTCGTTTTTTACAAGATGCACCGCTACGACAAGGCGATCGATGATCAGACCAGCGCCATTTCCCTCAATCAGCTTAATGCTGATGCCTATACTGCACGGGGATCAGCTTGGCACCGGCTGGGTCGCGAGGTGCAGGCTGCTGCCGACTATCGCAAGGCGCTCGCTTTGGATCCGCGTCAACGGCTGGCGGCTGACAACTTGCTGCTTCTCGCCGGATCGCGACCGAAATAGTGCTTTCAACAGACGGCCGACGCTGCCAGGACTGCGCCATTATCAGAGCGCTAGCGGCCCTGCCTTGCTGGCGAACAAACACGAAAATTGGACGCATTCCTCCCGACCTGCTCGGCCTTATACATACATGCATCGGGTGATCATTCGCCTCCCGGCTCGGCAGCGTCCCAGGCACGATGGTCGTGCCGTGTTTCGAGAGCAAGGCGGCGTTGGCTAGGAACTCCACTTGCTCGGCTGGCGCGCAGAGAAGGGGCTGGCCTGTTTGTTGGTCACCACTCCCTCGTACCGTCGGCGCCGAGCCGTCACCCACCTATTGTTTCCGGACTGCCTCCACCTCACTGCGAACGAGGTCCTGCAACTGCCTCACTCCGAACGACGGCAGTGGCTTTCCGTTCACGAAGAATGTCGGCGTCTGGCGGACATCAAGCGTGCGAATATCCGCCATATCCTGGGTCAAGACCGCGGTGATCTGGGGCGCAAGCATCTCTTTGCGGGCCACCTCGACATTCAGACCGGCCGTGGCAGCCGCAGTCCACGCCCTCTCGATCTCGGGTTGGTGATGATTCGCCCATTGCGGCTGTGCGGCGAGGAGCGCCTCCGTCACAGGTACGTAGATCCCTTGCTTGCGAGCCGCTTCGAGTATCCTCACAGCCTCGTCGGAGCCTTTGTGAAAGGGAGCATATCTCAGGACCAGGCGCACCTCGTCCGGATACTCCGCCATGATCTTCTTTACGACGGGATAAAGCGCCCGGCAGGTCTCACAGGCGGGGTCGAAGAACTCGACAATCGTAACCCGCGCATCCGCACGGCCCAGAATCGGCGAATGGGGGCGCACCAGGGAAGTCGACTCTTGGACTGCCGCCGCGCCCGACTGCTGCGTCGAAAAGCGATTGTAGAGAAAGCCAGCTATGGCAAAACCAACGATGGCGAGAACGCTGATGGCGAGAACGAGTGCGCGCCTCCTCATGCGATGAAACTCCGGCGGATGAGAACGAGGAGACCTGTGATGGCGGTAAAGGCGCCGAGTGACAGCAGTGGTATCGGCACCCCGCCGAACACCAGCATGTCCGCGCCGGAACAGGATGGGCCCGAGCCGCACGGTTCGAGCCCGGCTGGGATGACGCCGGTGTAGAGCATGATGTGGTAGAACGCGATCAGCCAGCCGAGAGCGGCAACCGGCAGCGCGTAACGCCAGACGCCGGTGTCCGAGGTATAGCAGGCAACCGCCAGCATCACGGCGAGTGGAAACATGAAGGCGCGTTGGAACCAGCAGAGATTGCAGGGTGCGCGACCCATCACCTCGCCGATGAACAGTGCGCCGAGTGTCGAGAGTAGCGCGACGATCCACGCCGCGAGCAACAAGTCCCGGCCGGGTCGATCCCGTTCGTCGTTTCTATCTTGCATCAATCGCAGGTCCCGTGATGGGTCGGAGCTCCGATCACATTGCATTCGCAACCTTTTTCCTGGCGCAGGCCTATAACCCGACATCTTTTCCATGGTCACTTCATCGGGGCGCTACGTCCTGAACCGCAAAACACCCGCGATTGAAATGCGAGAACTTCACTATCAAGCTTTTTGTTTGTCTCGCGCCTGGCATTGACGACCAAGATCATTTGCCGCCGGTTTGTACGATCGGAAAATGCGATGGTTGTGGAGCCGAAATCAAGCCCCTCGTGTCCGTAGATAGTAACTCCGCAGGAAAGTGAAACGGCCATCACCCCAAAGCCGTAACGGTAAAGGCCATCATGATCGCTCTTCAATCGCCCAATCATTGTTTCGAAAAGCCTCGCATCCCCGAGCCGGCCAGACCAAATCGCGTCGAAAATTAGGGACATGTCAAACAAGGTGGAATAAAGCCCGCCATCGCCGCCCAAAAAATAGGGGTGAGTGGTCACATCGACCAGACGCTGGGTATCTGTAAATGGGCCGCGGATACTATCGCGCGGGATGTAAGCCTTCAGGTGCGCGCGTGGGAGGCGGCCTTGGGCATCTGGAAAACCGGTGCGCAGGAGTCTGAGCCGATCTATAAGTTGAGTATTGACGACGTTCTTGTACGACTGGCCGGTCACGGCCTCAATCACTCGCTCCAGCAGCACATAATTTGTGTTCGCATACTGGTGCTCGGCCAGCGGGTCCGGGAGCCACTCCTGGGCCAATGCTATGGCGACCATAGCTTGCGTCGAGGACGGAGACTTAATCATCTTGAGCAAGGTCGCGGCTGATCCGCCGAATGCGTCGTCGCTCAAATACTCGGCCAAACCGCTAGAGTGGTCGAGCAATTGCCGAATTGTGACTGCTCCTGCCTCGCGACGGAGGTCGGCAAGGTATTTTCCCACGGCATCATCGAGGTCCAGACGTCTCTCGCGTGAAAGTTGAAGCACGATCACAGCGGTCACCATTTTCGTGACGCTCGCGATGCGCCATACATCCTCGGTTTTGGCTTTTCGACCGGTTCCACGATCGGCCATACCGGCGCTGCCCATCCATGTTCTGCCGTCGACGCGCACGAGGGCCAGAGCGCCAGGAGCGCCAACGCGTGTCAAATGACCCAGTCGATGTTGGAAATCCGACGCTTGACGTGCGCCGACGGCTAGGACGGGATCTAGAATGGTAGAATGCAACAGGATTGCGACCAGAGCTGTCCAAGCCGATCGGCGACCGTCTTGGCGACTGGATCTCAGTGTTGCTTGGGGATTCATTGTCGATTGTACACGCGGCTCGGACTGCGGCGGCATCGCCAAATGCCTGCCGACGCGCGCGCGTGTTGCTCTGTGGGACGTCGAAAAAATCAGCTGCAAACAGAGCAGCAAGGCCGCACGTGATGAGAACGTCAGCGACGTTGAACGTCGGCCAGTGCCAGTCGAAGGCGTGAAAGTCGAGATAGTCGGTCACGCCGCCATGGCGAAATCGATCGACCACGTTCCCCGCGGCGCCCGATGCAAGGAGAGCAAACGCTAAGGACTTTGCAACGTTGCGAGTGACGACCGCGGCCGTCGAGACGGCCAGGGTCACTAGCGTAGTTACCGCGAGCAATAGTGTCGCGCTTGTGTAACCGGTTGCGGGAAAGAGCCCGAAAGAGATGCCCGGGTTGAACCCCAGTGTCAGGTTCAAAAACGAGAAGACCTCGACCGATTGTCCGGGCGGCAGCGATGATCTGGCCCAACTCTTGAGGGCGTAATCCAGGCTAACACCGCTGAATAGGAGAATCGAAGTCCTTGCGGCGCGGAGCAACTTCTCTGAGCGACATGAGGCAATTTCTCCGGTCATTGCAACGCTCCGTTCCGCCACTTCCTCGGTATGCTGCCCCTTACTCTGTGCCAAGCTGCGAGCTTGTCGCAGCGCGCCCGACCGCCGCCAAGTTCTCGCAATTGTGATCGAAGAGAACTGCTAGCGTCGAGTGAAAGCGAGAAATTCGTCCGCAAAGATGTGGGCAAAGGCCCCGGTGCGGGTGCATGTTCTGTACGCTCGGTTTGCCGTGATCAAGATGTCCTTTAACCTTGCCGCGAGGGGCTCTGATGGATACCCATAGTGACCCTCGGAATTTCAGGCTGGCCGGCATCTATTGGTATTCGGTATGGAGACGGCTCCCTATGTCGCGCGAACTGAGGCTTGCGTTGGACCGGCGGAACTCAAAACGGGGGGCGGGCTACGCCGTCCTGGTCGTTGTGCTGCTCGGTGCGTCGTTCGATATCGGACGCCAGCCACTCCCGGCCTTTGCGTCGGATGCGGTCAGGAGGCAGCCGGTGCAGATCGCACAGACCGAGACACCAGCCACCGCATCTACGAGCTCAGGTCCTTTTTCGGTCGAGCAGAAGACCGCCATAGAGAGGATCGTCAAGGACTATCTGGTCAACAATCCGGAACTGCTGATGGAGATCCAGTCGGCGCTGGAGGCCAAGGCAGAGGGCCTTCAGGCGGCGCGCCTCGGGGGCGCACTTAAGGAAAACGCCAATGAGATTTTCCGCCGGCCCAACACGCCGATGGCCGGCAATCCGAGCGGTGACGTAACCATCGTCGAGTTCTCCGATTACAACTGCGGCTACTGTAAGCGAGCCTTCAGCGATGTCGCCAAGCTGGTCGAGCAGGATGCCAAGATCAAGATCCTTATTAAGGAGCTGCCGATCCTGTCGAAGGGGTCAGAAGAAGCGGCCAAGGTGGCGCTCGCCGCCAGGTTGCAGGGCAAGTACTGGGAGGCGCACCGCGCGCTCATGAGCATGCGCGGCGAGGCCAACGGGCAGACCGCTCTCAAGGCGGTGGAGAAGCTCGGTCTGGACATGGCCAAGCTCAGGAAGGACATGGATGCGCTCGAAGTGAAGGCAGAAATCGAGGCGGTGCGCAACCTGGCGCAGAAGATGGGCATTCAGGGCACACCCTATTTCCTGATCGGGGATCGCTCCGTTCCTGGGGCCCCGCAGAACCTGCTCGAACTCATTACCGGCCATGTGACGGAGTTGCGCAAAACCGGCTGCTCCGTCTGTTGACGTGAGCACTATGGGCAGCTCCGCAATCGCACCGGCGGGTGCGAAATCATTCAACTTCCGACGGCGTATTTGTCAGCGCAAGAAGCTGTGCTCGAAAGAAACGTAGAAAAGTGCCCCGTAATCCACGGCACCTTCGCTGAACCTGATGGGTGCACCCAGCCCCAGCACGAGCTGTCCCTCGGGCAAGTTGATGGCGTGACGCACTCCCGGCAGTAGCGTCAACGCGAATTCGCGCTCTATGTCCCGGCTTGGAGTGACAGCCTCGTTCCATTCCGCCACCGTCTCCAACAGGAAGTTGGTTTCGCGTGTCACGGCATAAACGATACTGCCGCCCAGATTGTAGCTAGTGGGTTGATGCCCGCCGACATCCGAATATGAGGTCACGCCAGCATTAAAATGCAGGGTTACGCGATCGCTTACAATCTTACTGACGGGTAGATTGACCTGATAGCCAAGTGAGCCCGCGCCAAGCCCTTTGCCCTCATCGCCCGTTGGCAGGATCAGGGTCAAGCGTGGCGCGATGGCTGGTCGAGCGGCGGTTTCGGTCGATAGCTGGTAGCGGTAGTTGAGCTGCAGGTCGCCCAGGCCTTGAGTGCGTTCTGCCTCGCTGCCAAGCCACGCATAAGGTACGCCATAAGAGAACTGGTGGGTTTGATTGCCGATGGGCCATTCCTGAGTGAAATTAAGGAACCAGTCTCTGCCCTGTCGGCGCAAAGTACTTATGTGTTGAACCACGCCCCGCTCCTGATTGTAGGCTTCTTCAATCAGAAACGAGTTGTCTTGTAGTCCGGCAGCAGGCCGTAGATCTTTCTCCTCGGATCGGACTGCATCCGCCAAGAATGAACCTAGGAGCAAAAAGGCTGTCAGGAGAATGCGATAAAAAGCCATGCCAGAGCCCATCAGAGTTGATGACGAACTCTAAGAGCGCCCATGATTCGATAAATGTCGAGCGATCAGGCACGTCTCGGCGTCCCTTGCGGCGCGGCGTGATGGAAACGTCACGGTTTTCTCAATGCGACGCAAGCATCTTTCGAGCCATGCAGCTTCTTTGGTCGCATGCATCAGCGCTTTGTGTCCGCGGCGATTGCTGCTGACGCTCGCGGTGCTGCCTGCCGTCTTACTGGCTCAAGCGCCTCGTGTAGATCGCATCACCCGACTTCAACGGAAGTCCAATCACCCAGCCTCACGGAGTTCATCTTCCGAGCTGGCGGGGGTGGCCGCCACAGGGCTTTCCTCGCACTTACCTTCGGAAGGGGTTTCCTTGCTCGCGGTTACAGCAAAGCTTTGCTCCGCGAGCTTTTCGTCCTTGTGCCATAGCTGAAACGTCCAAATGCCAGGAACAAGCTCCCAGCGCTTGTCAAATGTATACGAGCGAAGGAAACGGGTACCAATTGTGCGACCAACCAGCGTGCTATTTTTCCGTGTGATCCTACGAGTTTGAGGATCGTAAAGGCCCGCTTCAGGAAATTTCGTTACCATCTTAATTGGAATTTCGGCGCCCTTGGGTGCGCCGATGATTACGTACTCAAAGCCGAAACTAATGCAAAGGCGAGCAGGTACCGCTGTAGCGGCTTGGACGTATCTAAACTTTCGCACCACATCCCAAGAACGATCTTCCAGATTCTCGCCAGCTATCCGCTTGTTAGTCTCCACCTCGTAAATTCCTGGATTGATGATAATTACTCGCTGGACGGTCAACGTTTGCGCACTGACGCAACACGGCGCAAAAATTAGGAACAGGGAGGCGAGCAAGATTTTCATGTCATACCTCCTGAGACTGCGCGGGCGACATGGTGCCACCTCGCGTTACCTTAATGACCGACACGGCGCGTTGCGGAGACTATGCGCACGAGTTCAGTCGAGGGTAGAGCCAGAATGCCCGCTTCTCAAGCAGGTCAATGACGATGGTGCGCACATTTGCCGTGGTCCGCGAGCACCTCGATGACGCGGCAGTCCCCAGCATGGCCACGACGGCAGTTCTGAACCATAAGCTCCAGCTCTGCCTTAAGGGCTGCCAGGCCATGAATGCGTTGTTCGACGTCAACCAACCGTGCCTGGGCGATGGCATCGGCGGTGTCGCACGGCTGGTTCGGATCGTCCTGTAGCGTCAGCAACGTGCGGATCGCTTCGACTTCAAACCCCAGCTCGCGCGCATGGCGGATGAACCTCAAGCGCTGGAGATCGCTGTCCGCGTATATTCGCCGGTTGGCACGGCTGCGCGGGGGCGCCGGCAAGAGGCCAATTTGCTCGTAGTAGCGGATGGTTGGCACTTTAACGTCGGCTCTCTTCGCGATCTCGCCGATTGGATATCCCGTCATATTCTGCTTGCTCCTCTAGTCACTTGAGGATGTAGCGTTCAATCACATGAATGTAAGGGATCGATCATGACGGACGCAAAGATATTGACCCGCTACAGAGTGCACGGGATGGATTGCGCGGGCTGCGCCACCAAAATCGATACAGCAATACGGCGCATTCCAGGGGTAACGGATGTCACAGTTTCGGCGGTGGCGAGCGCCATGTCCGTGCGTCACGATACGCCCAGCGTCCTTTCGTCTATCGAAAAGACCGTCACTGCTCTTGGTTATACAATTGCACCGCTCCCAGCCACTGTTGAAGCGCCGACTGGCTCTCAACGCGATTCAGATCAGGGCGAAGCGCTCCACGGCAAGGAACACAGATTTAGCGGTGAGGTCTGGTGGCAAAGTCAAAAGGGACTTCTGACGATCGCGAGCGGCGCTGCGCTGGTAGCAGCGTATGCCCTCGGCAAACTAGTGCCTTCGATCGCGCCTTACGCCTTCGTCGTGGCGATGCTGATTGGGCTGGTGCCGATCGCCCGCCGTGCCATCATGGCGGCTCTCGCGGGCACGCCCTTTTCCATTGAAATGCTGATGACTATCGCCGCCATTGGGGCGGTCATCATAGATGCGGCCGAAGAGGCTGCTGCGGTCGTGTTTTTGTTTCTGGTTGGTGAACTGCTGGAAGGTGTCGCTGCTGGCAAGGCCCGCGCCAGCATTCAATCCCTGACGGCGCTCGTACCCAAAACTGCACTTCTTGAAGAAGACGGGCAGATCCGCGAGGTGCCGGCGCACGGCCTTAAGGTCGGAGCAGTGATCCTGGTACGGCCCGGCGATCGCATTCCGGCTGACGGTGTGATTGTTTCAGGGGACAGCGCGATCGATGAAGCGCCGGTGACGGGCGAAAGCACGCCGGTCCGCAAAGGTGTCGATGGAGTGGTGTTTGCGGGCACTGTCAACGCAGATGCCGCATTGCGCGTTCGGGTCACAGCGTCAGCGGCCGACAACACGATTGCTCGCGTGGTCAAGCTGGTTGAGGAAGCCCAGGAGAGCAAAGCCCCGACCGAGCGCTTTATCGACCGCTTTTCGCAGTGGTACACGCCAAGCGTGGTGGTTCTAGCAGGCCTGGTCGCCATCGTCCCGCCACTGCTCTTTGGCGGTACATGGAATGAGTGGGTTTACAAGGGGCTCGCAATTTTGCTGATCGGCTGCCCTTGCGCATTGGTGATTTCGACCCCGGCCGCTATCGCCGCGTCACTTTCAGCCGGAGCCCGTCGTGGCTTACTGCTTAAGGGCGGTGCGGTATTGGAGAACCTCCGCAATATCACGATCGTGGCGTTTGACAAGACTGGCACGCTGACCGAGGGCAAGCCAAAAGTCACTGACGTGATTGCTTTCGATCGGTCAGAGGCCGACGTCGTGAAGCTGGCCGCAGCTTTGGAAACGGGCTCCAGTCATCCTCTTGCCAAGGCGATCCTCGCCAGAGCCGCGAGTGACAAGATTCTCGTGGCGCAAGCGATCGATGCCAAGACGATCGGAGGTAAAGGCATTACCGGGACTGTCGACGGCGTGGCGATCTTTTTTGGGTCGCCCCAAGCGGCCAGCCAACGCGTGCCCCTCACAAATGTTCAAACCATCGAAATTGCCAGGCTCAACGACGAAGGCAAGACAGTGTCAGTGCTGATCGCCGACAAAATCCTTGCCGGCGCGATTGCTATGCGCGACGAGCCCCGAGCCGATGCACAGTTGGGTCTGAAGCTCCTCACTAATGCCGGTATCAAAACGGTTATGCTAACCGGGGATAATCAGCGCACCGCTAAAGCGATTGGCAGCCATCTCGGGATTGAGGTCCGCGCCGAACTGCTGCCAGAGGATAAGCAGCGGATCGTCGCAGAGCTGCAAACACAGGGCCTGAAGGTGGCTAAGGTCGGCGACGGTATTAACGACGCGCCCGCCTTAGCTGCTGCCGATATCGGGATTGCCATGGGCGGCGGCACGGATGTCGCGCTTGAAACTGCAGATGCTGCCGTTTTGCATGGCCGCGTCGCGGATGTGGCCGCGATGATCGCGCTGTCAAAACGCACCATGGCCAACATACAGCAGAACATCACCATCGCTCTCGGCCTCAAGGCCGTCTTCTTGGTCACGACCGTGCTGGGATTGACGGGCCTCTGGCCAGCCATTTTGGCCGATACCGGGGCGACAGTGCTGGTGACACTCAACGCGTTGCGCCTGCTGGTACCGACAAAGCAAATTACGATTTAACTGCAAGTTCCAATCGCCTGTTACGCAGTGCGGAACCGCTCTGGCTTGCCCCATTCCGTCCCCTGGATTTGCCGCCACAGGTCAACTAGGCACGGCGTCGCCGCTCTGGCGGCACGCACCCACCATGCCCATCTTCCGCTTCATCGATCGGCTGCTCGTAAACTTCAGTTTACCACGAGGACTATCCGCGCCAGATATCGAAACCGGAACGGCCGAGACCGCAGGGCTCGGTTCCACGCGAGCGTGGTGACGCCATCGGGCGAGAGCGGCACATTGCACCCTACTCTGAGTGTCAACTTCCGTGCGAACGAACAACTTTACCCGGTCTTTGGATTTCGGTCGATCCTTCGGCCGGGGTTCATACGAATGCGTCTTGAGCTTCGCGGCGAGCGATAAGGTGCTCACGTGTCACTAGCTTGGACGCCGCGCTTTCGCTACATGGGCGCGCCTTATCCGAGGTGACGGCCAATGTGCCCCTAGAAACTATATTTGCTGCGACAGAAGCTAGAACGGCGGCTTGTCGGCCGCCTTTGCGGGTTGGTCTATGGTGTCGCCTGGTATCGGAAGATTGGCACGGGTCGCAATGTCGAGTAGATCGGCGCGATCGATGAAGATCACGTGCCGCCTGGCTTGCTGGTCCAGGCGCTCGCCGAGGTAGGCGCGCGCAGCCTTGGTGATCTCGCCCGCGGAAACAATGAAGACGTGATCCAACAGATGCTTGCGGTTGTCGTCAGCGTCGAATACGGGATGGCCCACCATCATTTCGACTTGCTTCAGAACGGTTGCGATATTGGTGTTTAGCCCCGCTGCCGCAGCATCGATTTTGCCCTGTTTGGCTTGGCAACCAAAGTAGATCCAATGGCCGGTCGGCAGACGGAACTTCATCCATAGGTCTTTGCCGAATTCGAGTCGCTTGTCGGCGTGACCGGTGACTGAGATGCGATCGAAGCCAAGTGTCTGGAACAGGGGATGCAGAAAGTTCTCTGTGAAATCGTCTTCGCTTGCCTTGTCGAGATATTGCGATAGGCGCTGGCGATAATCGGCTTGCGTCTTGGTCCAGGGTGCCGCTTTCTTCCGCTCTCTTGAGCTTGCGCCCGGTACCGCAACGTTCAGAACTTGCGCGCGACCTCTTTCGTCGAGGAACACCTGCAGCTCATCACGCGATAGGGCCGCATTGACGTCGGCTAGAGCGGCCACTCTGTGCTGCTCATCCTGAAAACTTTCACGGTCCAGCAGTTCTTGGAGCACTCGGACCAAACTATCCGACGGCAAATCAGGCGTCGCGGGCTCATCATTAAGCTTGGCGAGGACCTCCATGACCCACCATTTGCGTGTCGAACCGTTGTGCGTGTAGTGAAGGTCACAATCTTCGAAGAACCGCGTGAGGTACGTGCTGCTGCGATAGCGAAAATTGGATACCGCAGGAGTGCCACTGGAGGCGCGATGCGACACGAGCGCGTGACCACAGATCATGTCGGCAAGAGATTCGAGCGTTCGCTTGTGAAGGCGCATCGTACAATGCTAGCAGCTCCTGCGGCGCTCGATAACGTGGCCCTGCCGCTGGACCGTGACAGGGCCTTAACTGGCAGTAGCTCGCGTTCGGCACAACCTTTTTTTGACAAATGCCAATTAGACGGCTTGCCGAAGCCATTCAAAGGGGCAGGGCAAGCCAATCATCGGTACTCCGGGTCACTCGCTGTCCGTTACCGACGCATGGTGCGGCAGTTCAAAGCGCTCGAGCCACCAGAGCTAATGCTGAAAAGCTGGGGAAGATAATCACCTAAAAAAAAGCCGACGGGCGTGCCGTCGGCTCAAAGGTGGTCGCGTTTTGGGCGCGACAAATCCTACTTCTTGAACTTGCCCTTCACGACCTTCTCTTGCTCCTTCTCGTCTTCCTGGTAGGTGCGGAGCACGATTTTGCCGTCGATCGGCATAGCCTGCAGCAGAAGGTTGAACCCGTCATTATCTTCGTGTGCAAAGCACACGCCGATGTTCAGCCAATAGTCGTCCTTGCCCTCGCGTTTGATGACGGTATACGCGCGGTGCGTTGGTTTGCTCATCTCTGAGCCCTTTCTCTTTGAGGGTTGCTATGACCCCACGCGTCGGCTCACGCGCAGGCGGCGGCGCGCAACGGCTTGTGGCCTGCGCGTCGCGACCTGCACATCAGAGGTGTACGGAATGTTCTAACGGCACTCTACTTGCGCGCAGCAAGAAGTCAAATGCCAGTGCCTGATAGACGAGGTTGGAACAGCTTCCACGGATCGAAGCCGGGGCCACGGCGCGCGGCACCTTCGTGCGCTAGTGCGTGACCCGACCGCAGGGAGGGGGCCGCTCCGCCGCTTGAGAGATTGTATGAGTTTGGCCTCGCTTGCAGGCCAGAGCCGGGACGGATGTGTGACTGAGGTGCCGGGTTGGCCTAATCAGCCGAACGAGAGATGAGTCCCATCCACCTTGGAGCCGAGCTGCCTCGAGCATGCAGGATCTTGGTTCGGGCCATCAGCGCCCGACGGGATATAAGTGGACGCGGCTGCCGTCATGCAGCCTGCAGACGAGACAAGGCTCCAGTCCTGATTGTGCTGAATGCGAGCGCGTTGTTGCCGACGATGACTTCGGCGGAGCGATCGTTACCCGGATGGGCCGAGACCGCTTGCGGGCTCGGTCGAGCGGAAACTTTGCCGCGAGATAGAGCGCGACCCGGCCTCTCCGCCGGGGCCGCCCCAGATCTATTTGCCCAACGTAGACAATAAAACCGCATTGCAGCTGATCTAGAGAGAGCGTCCAAGGGATTCGAGGATAGGACACCTCCAGCACCGCAGCGAGGATGCCCGATCAACGGTTCTATCCGCGCGGGCCTGCGAGAATGACGGCCGCACCAATCAGGCAGATGGCGGCACCGGTGATGTCCCAGCGATCCGGGCGCACGTTTTCGATGCCCCAGAGCCAAAACAGGGAGGCAACGATATAGATGCCGCCGTAAGCAGCGTAGGCCCTGCCCGCTGCATCGGTCTCGACGAGCGTGAGCAGATAGGCGAACAATACAAGAAAGAGCAGGCCCGGAAGCAGCCACCAAACCGGTTTGCCGAGGCGCAGCCAACCCCAAAATGCGAAGCAGCCGGTAATCTCTGCGATGGCGGCCGCGATATAGACGAGCGTGGTCTTCATGCTCAAGCGTTGTCACATCCTTTGCTGGTAGTTCAAGGGTTAGGGTCGAATCGCTGCATCCCCACATCATAGAGCGTTAAGGAGGTGCGGCTCTATGAATGGCCAGAGTACGGCAACCCCAGTAAGAGCGGTGGCCGTCAGCATCAAGGTGAGCGTGGATGATGCTGGCCTGCAGCGTGTCCGCACTATCAGCGTAGCGATCCAACCCCACGCGCCTACGACCGCGAGGATCGCTAGTATGGTGACCCATGCGTGTGCGGCGGCAAACAGAGCGAGGATGCTCCCCGTTCCCGCGAGGGCCGCCGCGGGCAACGCGAACGGAAGCACGCAACACGTACCGCAGGCGACCGCCCCGGTGGCCAGCGTGATGGCGGTCAATCCGGCGACCTTCGCGCCAGGTTGCTTCACCGCGCCGCTCTTCGCGTCTGGAGATTGAACCGTGCAGGCGCAGGCGGATTGCGCCGGTGCCGCCGCCACGAACTGCTGAAAGAGCATGTCGGCAGCCTCACGCGCGGCTTCCGGCGCCGTGATGACAAGTCGGATCTCATGAGGCTCTTCGCGCAGGTCGAAGGTCAGGAACGAGCAGCACGTTTGCTCATTGCGAACCATCTCGCGGACCCGCTCGCGCGCTTCCGGCGCATAGCGCAGGTCCAGCACCAAATCGCGCCGCTCATGGGTGCGCAGGGCATCTCGGGCTAGGTCGTTGATCCACGCAATCCGGGTCTTTGAACGCACCAGGCGCGAGGGTGCAGGCAATTGGCGAAGCCTCTGTCATGCTGTTTGCTCTCCTCTGGTTGGGCGCGTGGGGTGCGCTTGTCCAAAGCATAGTTCTTCAAGTAACTTGAGGTTCAATGGCAAAAAAACACCAAGAGAATCCGGCCTATGGCGAATCTGAAGATTGGTTCACTCGCGGAACGAACGGGCACAAGCGCCCCGACCATCCGCTATTACGAGGAGATCGGACTGCTTCGCTCTGCGGATCGGCAATCGGGCGGGCAGCGCGTGTATGGCGACGCCGATGTCAAGCAGCTGACATTCATCCGCCGCTGCCGCGAGTTCGGCTTTTCGATCGAGCAGGTGCGTTCGCTCGTCGCCCTAGTACAAGACCCGCAGAGCTCCTGCATGCACGCGCGCGATCTGGCGCAAGAGCATCTTTCCGCCGTGCGCGCGAAGCTAGGCGAGCTAAGAGCACTGGAGCGGAGCATCGCGGCATTCGTCGTGAGCTGCGATGCCTCCTGCGCCGGCGGACCAGGCCCCGATTGCGTGATCCTCGATGATCTTTCAAAGCCTTCCATCGGCGGCAATGCTGGCCGGTCGCGCAGCCTTTCAAAAACAAGAGGTCGGCGAAGCTAGGCCATCTCGGTTGACAAAGCTCAGCTCATATAAGCCGGGTCCCTGCACGCGTGGCGCCACCATTCTCGGCAATGAAAACTCTACGCTTATAGCCGCTGCCGATAAGTCAGCTGAGGACCTCTGACGCGGAGCTTTTGCGCGGATACACGAGCCACCGGAGCCATCAACCGACAGCGCATGTTATGATGTGAGGCACGACGATGTATGGCGAAGGACTTCGACCGATGGAACGACGAAAAGAAAGTGCTTAGCGCCGTAGCCGAGCGCCCGTTCTATCACGCCCGCGAAATCTGGTGGTGCGCAGTCGGGGTGAACGTCGGCAATGAAATCGACGGCACCGGAGTGCACCATGACCGTCCCGTGCTCGTGCTTCGCCCCTTCAACGCCGAGACTTTTTTTGGCGTCGCCCTCATCGGTCACGCGCGCAGCGGCCGCTATTATTTTTCCCTTGGTACGATCGGCGATCGCCAAGGGGTGGCGAACCTCTCACAGGCCCGTCTCTTCGACACCAAGCGGCTCATCCGCAAAATCGGCACCATCGAAGAGGAAATTTTCGTAGAGCTTGCGAAGACGCTCGCACTGACGCTGTTCCCATTCCTTCAGTTGAAATAATTTGCCCCGCGTTTTCGCGGGGCGAGGCCCAAGCCATATGTATACGGAGTATATACCAGCGCTCGTAACCGTCAAGTGAGGGATCACCCGTCGCCCAGCGCGAGCTGCTCCTTTTGCGATGCAAAGTTCATGATAGCGGCGATGACGATATCCTGATCATCCTCGGGCAGATTGCGCAACACCTTGATGGCGTCCTTAAGACTGTCTGTCATGTCCTAGAGTATATCAAGCGACCGCCTTGGTGCGAGGCGGTGCCGGGTATTTGGTCGTCGGCTTGCTATCGTCTGTACGTATCCAAAACCCTGCTTTTTGGTGGGCCTCTCTGCCATGCTTTTCGGAGCCGCCACGAAATCGTTGATGCGCGCTCGGCCGAGGGCGTCAAGCTCGAGGACATGTCGATGTGCTGCGCGTCGCGCTTGACGCGCGCGGGCTTTAGGCAGGGCGCGCTAAGCTCACGAATAAGGTGGTTGAGGGGACGTGGTGAGGACTTAGATGTCGATCGGCGCCCAATCCTGACCCACGTAGTGCCTCATGGAGGAATGTTACTTTGGTGATTGGCTTCGAACGGCCGATCGCTGCTGGTTCGATCTATATCGACTTTGGCTGCGACCAGCCGATGGGCGGACTTGATCCGTAACATCTTGAGCAGCCGCTGCACGATTGAGTGTTGGGGTGGACCGAACTCCGTCGGCGCTCGTTCGCTGAGCCGGCCGACGATGGCGAGCGCCGTCAGCTTGGGTTCGGCAGCAAGCCAGCTCTCGACAACGGCAAGGTGCGGATCGAGAATCGAGGGCATGCGAACCCGCGTCTTGTAGGGCCGCCTGATCTGGCGATGCGTGGCACGCGGCTCACCGGCATCGCTCATCTTGCCGAGCCCCTTCGCGAACGTCGCCGCGTTCAAAGCCGGCGTTTGTTCGCAGACAGCTGCACCACGGTTGCGCTTGCCCCGCCTGTCGACCCTATTGCCCAGCTCTGCCTGGGCTGCACGCATCTCGGACAAGAGGGCGACGGGATCGAGTGTGCGATAGAGCTCGCGAAGTCGCCGCTTGACGGCCTTGCCCACCTTGGGATGAGCTAGCGCCCGCGCATAGGGTGTGGCCGGAGCATAATAGCGCTTAATCACCTTCGCGCCTTCGCGGCGCTTCTCCTTCAGCTTGAACGACGGCTGGAAGAAGTTCACGTGCAGCCGCGCTGCCGCGTAAAGGCGGGCCATCGCCTGAGCGGTCTCGATGCCGTCGAATCGACCGTAGCCGACAAGCCTTCTGACGACTGCGCCGTTCTTCTGCTCGACAAAAGCCTGATCGTTCTTTTTGTAGGCGCGCGAGCGCGTCACCTCGATCTTCTGTCTGCGACACCACGGCACGACGACGTCGTTCATGAACGCGCTGTCGTTGTCGAAGTCCGCGCCCACAATGAGCCAAGGGAACAGACTTTGTGCCCGCGCCATCGCCTCGACGACGAGCCCACCCTCGCGCGTCACCAGAGGCAGACATTCGGTCCACCCGGTCGCCACATCGACCATCGTCAAGGTCTGAATGAACGATCCCGCCACCGACATGCCACCGTGCGCCACCATGTCGACCTCGCAGAACCCCGGCGGCGGATCGTTCCAATCGTTGAACGTGCGGATCGGCACCTCGCGCCGGATCGCCGAGTAGAAGCCGACACGCCGCCGCCGGCCGCCGCTTGCTGCAACCCTGGTATCGACCAACAGTCGATCGATCGTCGCCGCGCTGGCTCCCAGGACCAACGCACGCTCGCTGCTGGTTAGCTCGAGCCGGCCGTGCCGCTCCAACGCCGGTAGCAGTGTCGGGATCATTACTTTGAGCCGCTTGCCGCAGATCCGATCAGACGCCTCCCACAGCGCCACCAGCGCATCCTTGATCGTTGCACCGTACGTCGGCCGACGCCGGCGTGGCGTATCCGGTGCTGCCGAAGGCGCATCACGCTCAGCCAACTTCCTGATCGCGTGCTTGCGATGCCAGCCGATCACCGTGCAAAGCTCGTCGAGAATGCGACCTTTGCTCGCCCGATCGGCCGATCGATAGCGCTCCACAACCGTAGCCGTAATCTCGCGCCGCGCGCCCATGCTGATCTGTCCCGCCATCGGCGACACCGATCCGATTCGGTATCGCCGCCCCACGCCTGACGGTCAGTTCTCCGGTACCATTTTTGATGAGGCAATGCGACGTTCACAATGTCAAAGAGCGCGGCGCCACCGGCGCCGTAGTCATAGGCGTATGGACTCATGGAACGAGGGCGTGCGCGCATGCGCATACGCTCTCGGGGCACGAGTTGGGTTTGACTGGACTTCGGTTAGTTCTGCGGGCCATCTGCCCTCCTGCCTTAGCGGCGGAGGGGAGACCCTGCGCCGGTTATTCCGGTTTCAGCCTGGAGCGTTGCTCGGACCGATTGAAGGAACTGGAGAAGCCCCGATAGCCGCGCGCGCCCATGGGCAGCCGATCGTTCGGTCGATCCGACCGTCCGGTGGCGGCGCTGAGCGCGGTGGCGATATGTGATGCGATGCGCATCGGGTTCCTCAGTTGGTCGCTGAAACATTTGTCAGCGGGCGGTGTGTTTGACGGAAATGGCGCAGTTAGTCAAGAGGCGGAAGCGCAACAACGCACGCTGAGCGATGGTCGCGGCCAGCCGGGCTCGACGGCATGACTACTCAAATGCGGGCTGAAAAGCGCTGCAGACTCGTGAAGCGCTTCGTCGGCAGATCAACCGCGTCGTTCTGGTAGATATCAGCGCGCAGGAACGCGAGTTCGGCTTCCGCGGATACCTCTTCGACATCCCTCCACCACGCCTTCGGTGCATCGCCCGATCCGTCCGACCAGCGGTAGCCGCGAACCTTCAGCGTGTCCTTGTGCTCGAACGGCGCGGCTTGTGCCCAGATCCGCACCGTCGCCTTGCGCGCTGTCTGCAACAGCGCACCAAGCGCGGTTCCGGCAGCGTGCGGCGTTGTGGCCGCCAGGACCTCGAGCAACGCTCGGCAGTCGTCGAGGGCGCGATGGCCCTCGTAGAAGAGGCCGATGTCGTTGAGCAGGTAGGTCAGCTTGCTACCGCGATGACGGCGCGCCCGCCAGTCAACCTCGGTGTTGGAGCAGGCCCAGTGCTTGTCGGCGAAGGCGGGAAAGAGAACCTCGCAGAACGGGCGATCGAACGCGGCACCGTGCGCAATCACCAGCACCGCATCGTCGATGAAGCGTCCGACCTGGTCAGCATCGATGCGCTGCCCTGTCACCATCTCTGTGCTGATGCCGGTCAATTCAGTGATGGCAGCCGGGAGCGGGATCGAAGGCTCGCGCAACGCAGTGAACTCATCCACCACGTCGAACACGCGGCCGTCGCCGCTGAACGTGAACTTGACCATGCCGAACTCGATGATCTCGTCGCTGGTGGGACTCAGGCCCGTTGTCTCAATGTCGAGCACGACGCCGATTTTGGTCGGTGTGCCGTCGGGCACGCCAAACTGCGAGCGCTTGCCTAGCTTGCGCAGCACGCGGTAATCGCCGCTCGCTTCAAGCGCCGTCGCGGGGTCGATGCCAGGTGATTGTTGGTCCGCATTCATGGCGGGCGGATGCCTTCGTCGTAAACCTGAGACTCTCTTGCCTAATATTGATGCGCCAGTTGTCCAGGGCAACTGGCGCAGATACACCCATCCACGCTTGGCGCGGGCGAACGAATCATGATCAGGCGGACTTGCTGAAAACTCGATCCGGACGCCAGTCGATGCCTGACGGCACAGTTCGAACTGGTACGCCAGTGGTACCAGCCGCACCTCGAGCAGAAGTATCCAGATGCTATCGTGCGTGCCGGCGATCTCGATCAGCTGCAGCGCATTGCCGCCGGCACGCCATCACGCACGCGCTTCCTGACCGATCTCACGCTCGATCCGCCGAGCGCCACCTCGGACGAAGCAGGCGCCCCACTGCTGGATGAGGACTACCTGATCCTTTCGCCCATCCATTCCGCCAAGGATCAGGAGTGGAAGTCCGTGTTCGTGCTCAACGTCGTCGACGGCTGCATTCCGTCCGATATGTCGACCGGCAATGCGGACGATATCGAGGAGGAGCGCCGTCTGCTGTACGTGGCCATGACCCGCGCCAAAGATCAGCTGGCCTTGATCGTTCCGCATAGATTCTACGTGCACGGCTAGGCGCGCGGCGGGGACAAGCACCTTTATGCCTCGCGCAGCCGCTTCATTCCGACCGCAATTGTGAGCCAGTTCGACGTCTGCGCCTGGCCGACCGCAGCGCAACGCGGTTTGACACCACGTCTGGGCAGCGGCGTGACTGTGGATCTTGCCGGCCGCATGCGCGGTATGTGGCGCTACACCGGCACCTAATCGCATTGGATTTGCGCGGACACGAAACGAACTCGTACGAGCTCATCCCGACCGAGCAGCCGGCCGAACCAATTGGTGGCAAGCTCATGTACCGTCTGTTTCCACCCTTCCATAATGAACGTGGTCCCTTCTGTGCTCGCGAGCCCAGCTGTTGGCTGACGTTCACCGGTCCCGGCGCTATTGTTGCCAAGCAGCTGAAGGGACTGAGAGACAAGCAAAGCTATGGGGGATGCGATGAGCCGCAAAACCGTGAATGCCATCTGCCGCAAGTTTCCCGGTGCCGAGGTGTCCGATCCTTGGGGTGGAGGCCACGATGCGTGGAAGGTTGGCGGCAAGATGTTCGCGTGCATCGGCGCCGTTATGCCGGGCGTCTCGGTCAAGACGGATAGCGTTGAAACAGCGCAAATGCTGATCGACGCAGGAGTCGGCGTGAAGGCACCCTACTTCCACCGCTCGTGGGTGAACCTGCCGTGGGGCACATCCGAGGATGAGTTTCGCCACAGGCTCACGGCGTCCTATCGGCTGGTTCGTTCCAGCCTGACCAAGAAGGCACAGGCCCAGCTCGATCGGTTAGAGCGAAGCGCAACCGTCGCCAGGCATCGTTTGGGTCTATGAGGCCTTCGCTCTTCTTAATGCAAACATGAAGAATGTCCCGATGCGCTCATAGCCCAGACGCGGATACAGCAGTGCACCCGTGTGGCTCGCCGTCAGAACTGAGCACTTCGAGCCGCGGGTCCGGTCGTCGCGCAACATCCGGCCAAGCAGCGCCTGCCCGATCCCGCGGCGTCGGTGCGAGGCGTTCACATACATGTCGGCGCAGTACGTCGCCCCTGCCGCGTCCACGCTTCGCACCCGACCCACGATGTCTTCCCCATCGAGCGCCACGTACTGGCGGAATGGAGCACCGTTTCCAAGCAGGCTGTCCGGGATCGGCCGCGTTCGGGTCACCGTCCCCAGCCGTGCCGCCAGCTCGGGTGTCCGCACCCATTCGATCACCACGCTTGATGACGATTTTGGAATCCGTGTCAGACGCTGAACGAAGAAGCCTTCGGTCGCGAGCAACCGATACCCTAGGTCCTTGTAGGCAGATCGGGTCGGCTCGTCCGACACTCCCTCTGCGACCATCGCGCATACAAAGAACCGCCCGCGCGCGTGCCGTCGCGCGACCGCATCCACCTCCGCGGGCTCGACATCATGCGCAATCCACTCCTCTTTACGATAGTCGCGAGGATTTTTCCGCGGAGCGTCGCGCATCACCCACAACGGCCCGACGCGATTCGCTTCGTAGGGAAATGTGCGACTCTTGGCGGCGCTGTGCCCGCGCACGAATACCTCGATGGCGAAGTCCATCTCGCGCCGCTTGATCTTCATCGCGGCAGGCATCTGTGGCTTTCGCGATCGCGGCATCGCGGTGACGGCGCCTCTTGTCATGATTCTCGGGAAGACTAGCGCAGCGCGCGACAATGAATGCGTCGCGGATATGTGGTTCCACGACTCTGCTGTCGCATCACAGATCCTTCTCAGCCAGCTGACGGAAATCGTCCGGGACAGAGCGTGAGACGCCCAAGGCGACTGGCCCGTAGCCAATGATGTCCCAGCCGAAGCGATCGCGGATCGCGTCCACCGCGCGGTCCGCGACCCACCGCGCCATGCCCCTCTTGGAGCCGGGACGGCACGGCTCATCCTCCAGTCCTATCGGAAGCTCGAGCTGCACGACGGGATGCTCCTCGAGATTGGATACTGAAATCGCCAGCAATGAGATGGTCTTCTCCTGTGGGTGGTCTGCCAGCACGCCGCGCACCAAGTCCTCCGCGACCTCGGCCAACATTCTCGTTGCCGAAATTGGTGCCGGCAGCGTTACCGAGCGCGTGACCGACCTCATGTCAGCGAAGCGCACGCGTGCAGTCACAGTCCGGCCCGGCCGCGGCTTGGCCCGGAGCCGGGTGGCGATCATGTCGGCAAGATGAATGAGCGTGGGCCGAAAGACCCATTCTTCGGCAGGCTTCCTGCCGAGTGCAGATTGAGCTCCGGCCGAGTGCGATCGACGATGCGTCTTGATCTCCCGTGGATCGCGATTCCATGCCAGCGCGGCTAGCTTGTCCCCCTGCGCCCGGCCAAGCAGCCCCTCCAGCCGCCGCGGCTGGACGCGCGCCAACTGTCCGATCGTGACGACACCAACGTCGGCCAGTCGCGCCTTAGTGGCCGGCCCTACGCCCCACATCAGCTCTACCGGCAGATCGTGCAGGAAATCGAGTTCGGTCGCAGGATCGACAACGACCAGCCCGTCGGGCTTGGCCACCTGCGAGGCGATCTTGGCGAGGTGCTTGGTGCGCGCCACGCCAACCGAGATCGGGAGTCCAACTTCCGTCCGCACCCGTCGGCGTATCTCTTTTGCAATCTCGTTCGGCGGACCAAAGAGACGTTGGCATCCCGCGACATCGGCAAACGCCTCGTCAATGGAGAGCCGCTCGACGAGGGGTGTAAAATCGCCCAGCACCTTGATGGCCGCATCACCAAGACGCTGGTATTCCTTGAAGTGACCGCCGACGAAGTGCAACTGTGGACACAGCTGGCGGGCCCGCCTTCCCGACATCCCACCGCGCACCCCGAAGGCCTTGGCCTCGTAAGAGGCGGCAAGCACCACCCCGCCGCCGACCGCGATGGGCCTGCCGCGCAGCGACTGGTCGAGCAGCTGTTCGACCGAGGCGTAGAAGGCATCGAGGTCTGCGTGGAGGATGGTCGCCGTCGTTTCCATCACTAGCGCTCCCTAGAGAATGGCCTCAACGGGCCTATGCGAGTGCGGTGACGGCAATGCTTGGTTTGGCTCCATTGCAACAAACCCTCATGTAGGCACTGCGGGCCGGTGGCATTAGCGCCTTACATCATCCAATGGGGCGAAGCGGTGATCTGTTGCGTCAGTCTGCCCGGTGCTCACCGTGCGGATCGCTCGGTGGTTCATTGGCGCCAATCAATAAGAGCGAGTTTTGGGGAGAGGGCCCGTTACCCGTGGCGTTACCCGTGTGTTTCCAGGTTAACGACATGATCGACTAAGCTATTGAATTCATTGGTCGGGGCAGAGGGATTCGAACCCCCGGCCCCCTGCTCCCAAAGCAGGTGCTCTACCAGGCTGAGCTATGCCCCGACATTGCGCGACGGCGTTATAGCAGCGCTTTGAGGGA
>JBJXDX010000064.1:0-2962 GCA_046154585.1 Hyphomicrobiaceae bacterium
CCGAGTTGCAGCCGTGTGCGATGTTGGCGAACGGACCGCCGTGGATGAACACCGGGTTGTTCTCGAGCGTCTGCACAAGGTTGGGCGACAGCGCGTCCTTGAGCAGCACCGTCATGGCGCCGTCGCCCTTGAGGTCGCGGGCAAATACCGGCTTCTTGTCGCGCGTGTAGGCGACGACGATGTTGCCGATGCGCTTTTCCAGGTCCTTCAAATCGGTCGCAAGGCAAAAGATCGCCATGATCTCGGAAGCGACCGTGATGTCGAAGCCGTCTTCGCGGGGAAAGCCGTTGGCCGTGCCGCCGAGCGAGTTGACGATCTGGCGTAGCGCGCGGTCGTTCATGTCCATGACCCGGCGCCAGGCGACGCGGCGCTGGTCGATGCCGAGCGAATTGCCCCAATAGATGTGATTGTCGAGCAGCGCCGACAGCAGGTTGTGCGCGCTCGTGATGGCGTGGAAGTCACCCGTGAAGTGGAGGTTGATATCCTCCATCGGCACGACCTGAGCATAGCCGCCGCCAGCCGCCCCGCCCTTGACGCCGAAGCAGGGACCAAGGCTCGGCTCGCGCAGGCAGCTCATGGCCCGCTTGCCGATGCGGTTCAAGCCGTCGCCGAGGCCGACCGTAGTCGTGGTCTTGCCTTCGCCGGCCGGCGTCGGATTGATCGCCGTCACCAGGATCAGCTTGCCGTCGGGCTTGTGCTTGAGACTGTCGATGAACTCGAACGAGACCTTGGCCTTAGTGTGCCCGTAAGGAACCAGCGCATCCCCCGTAATGCCGATCTTGGCAGCAACCTCGCCGATCGGCTTCATCTTGGCCAGCCGTGCGATCTCGATATCGGACTTCACCACGTGACGATCTCCCCTTCCAATGAATGCTGATTATTTTTGTCCAACTTGTCCGCTCTGGGGGCGGATTTGGATCACCCACGGTCCGGCATAAGGCACCCCCTCTCCGGCGCCAATGGCAATTCGAAGCAAGTGCGCGGACAGCTTCGCTATTGCGAGACAGAATGATGCAGCGCAATATTTGCAATTCTTGCGTGAATATTTTGCAACAACCGGGACGAATTCGGATCACGGCCCATTGCGCGTCAGATCGTCACTGGTATAAGGCATACCAGTAGACCAGGGCATAGAGCTGCCGGCGTCTACATCTCCGGCACGCGAAAAGCGGCAGGAGGCAGCGGCACAGGAGATGCCGCGCACCAAGCACAATCAGAGGAAATGCCATGGTAACAATGACGGCAGTGGAGGGCCCCACACAAAGGGCCAGCGAACTTTTCAGATGGACCCAACTCGTCCTGGGGATCATCTGCATGGTGATGATCGCCAACTATCAGTACGGTTGGACGCTCTTCGTACCCGAGATAGAGAAAACGTTCGGCTGGAAGCGGCCGGCGATCGCCATCGCTTTCACACTCTTTGTGCTCTGGGAAACCTGGCTGGTGCCGGTCGAGGGCTGGCTGGTAGACAAGTACGGCCCGCGGATGGTCGTATTCGTGTCGGGCCTTCTGTGCGCACTCGGCTGGTACATGACGTCCAAGGCGACAACGCTCGAGGGTCCGACCGGATACTATGCAGCAATGATCATCTGCGGCATCGGCGCGGGCGGCGTTTATGGGACCTGCGTGGGTAACGCGCTCAAGTGGTTCCCTGACAAGCGTGGCCTCGCCGCCGGTTTGACGGCGGCCGGATTCGGCATCGGCTCGGCGTTCACCGTCGAGCCCATCCAGGACATGATCAAAGCGCGCGGCTTCCAGGACACATTCCTGATTTACGGAATCGCGCAGGGCGCCATCATCTGCCTCCTCGCGTTCTTCCTGTTCTCGCCCAAAGCAGGACAGGTGCCCCCCGCCACCAGCAACTCCAACAACATGCAGGCGCGCCGCCAGTATGAGCCCAAGGACATCATCGGCGTGGGTACTGGCTGGGTGCTCGGCACCTTCCTGTTCGCAGCCTTCCTGCTGTCGCTCTACTATCTGGGCTTTGGCGACCTGTTCGGCGCTCAGTTGAAGCCCTTCGTGCCGGTCATGCTGGTCGCCTTGATCATCCTCGCGGGCATCATCCTCACGATGATCAACGGCGAACCGGTCTTTATGCTCATGTATGTGATGTTCGTGATGGTCGGGGCCGGCGGCCTTGTCGCCACCGCCAACCTCGCCTCGATCGCCAACGACTACAAGATCGCCAAGACGGACGTGAACATCCTTGGCATCGTACTGCCGGCGCTCACCTTCGCACTCACGATCGACCGGTTCTTGAACGGCATAACGCGGCCGTTCTTCGGCTGGGTCTCCGACCAGATCGGCCGCGAGAATACGATGTTTATCGCCTTCATGCTCGAAGGCGTTGGCATCTACCTGTTGTACTTGTACGGGAAGGATCCGTTCTGGTTCGTCGTGCTCACCGGTCTGGTATTCTTTGCCTGGGGCGAGATCTATTCGCTGTTTCCCTCCACCTGCACGGACACCTTCGGGACCAAGTTCGCGGCCACAAACGCAGGCCTGCTTTACACCGCCAAGGGCACCGCCTCGCTACTGCTGCCGCTGGCCAACATGATGCAGAAGGACGGTGTGCCGATCCTCGGCGTGCCTGCCGGAAGCTGGGACGGCGTTCTTCTGATCGCGGCAGGCGCCAACATCCTGGCGGCGCTGCTGGCGCTGTTCGTCTTGAAGCCATGGCGGGCCGCGGTCATCCGCCGACAGGTTGCCAACTGATCACGTAGTCAGTTCAACCATGCGAAAGGCCCCCTCGATTGCGGGGGCCTTTCAACCCGCGTTAAGCGCGCCGCCAAGTGGCCGCCAAGTGCATGTCAAATGCTGAATTTCCGAAGTCGTCTCCTGGACGGTTCTGTACGGCGTCGCCGCGATGGACATCCTGGCCGCGCTCACAGCGCTCATAATTTTGAAACCGGTGCTGCGGGCCCACATGAACCGCAAGCCGGCGACGACACCTGAAGCTGTG
>JBJXDX010000065.1:0-6907 GCA_046154585.1 Hyphomicrobiaceae bacterium
TCATGATGTGACCTGAACTGCAATCTTAATTGAACGCATAGGATACACGAGCGCGAGCCGCGCGAAGATCAGGCCGCACCCGAACGCGCGCGATAGGCAAGACCCGTTGCAGGAAAGTGACGCGCGAGGGTCGCGGACATGCGGAGTGGGGCGCGCGAACTCGTCCGATGGCGTGCACGTTCCGAACCTCCCGTGGTCGGCTGCTCCTGCCTCTGGGCTATCGGGATGGTGGTGGGTCCATCATGACCCGGCCCCTCCGATCATACAGTCGGCCACAAGTTCCGGCCCGCTCCTCCATCCCACATCATGGCCGCGGAGACGGCCATGACGGGAGAGAGAGTGGCTTTTCGGGTCAATTCGCTCGACCGATGATATGACGCGAGGGCTGCATCAAGACAGCGCGCAATCGCCGTCCATGTCGATCGACGACACTGTGATCGGCACGTGGCGCCTGTCGGAGTTCGAGCCTCCCAAGACAGGCGCCACGCCGGTACCGGGCGGCCCCCTCCCCTCTTGCTGGGATCTCAGGCCGTTCAAGCCCCCGGCCATGATCATCATGGGCAGCCCTGGACGCTTCAATGTGCGCTCCCCGTCTCCGTGAAGGCGGGGATTCTGACGGCAAAGCGTACTCGGGAAAAAACTACCGCGAAACAAAACGCCCAACCCGGAAGCCGATCCTGTTGTTTCGGTTGTCAGGTTGATTCCTGTTGCGGTCGGCCGAGCGGAGATTCCTTGGATTGTTGTTCCAGGAGCCGCCGCGCAGCACACGGGGCTGCACAGGTCTCGCGATGACAGGCGTGGTAGAACCCCTGCCGAACGCGAGCACGTTCTGGCTAGCGCGATCGCCGCGGCGATCCAAGTGCGCCGACAAAATGTCCCCAAAAAAATAAAACCGTCCGCTTCGCGGATTCGGGTTCCCGTCTCGACCACGAGTCCCACAGTACCCAAGAAGTAAAGAGGTAAAGACGAAAGATGTAAAAGCAGTCCTCGGGAAAAAACTACCGCGAAACAAAACGCCCAACCCGGAAGCCGATCCCGTAGTTCCGGCTGACAGGACGAACCCTGTAGCGGTCGGCCGAGCGGAGATTCCTCGGATCGCTGATCCAGGAGCCGCCGCGCAGCACACGGAGATTACCATCAGCGCACGTCGTTATCCACGCGGATCCGTCCGTTGGCGCGCCGTTGTAGCTGTCGTGCCAGCAGTCCTCGACCCAATCGTACACGTTGCCGTGCACCTGATAGAGCCCCCACGGGTTCGGCTGGAAGCTGTCGACCGGCACGGTCTTTCGCCGGTACTCGCCCTTGGCGCTGCCGGCAAAGGAGTAATTGCCGTCGTAGTTGGCCTGGCTCGTCGAGATCGAGTTGCCCCACCAGAACGACGTCGTGGTGCCAGCCCGCGCGGCGTACTCACGCTCGGCCTCGGAGAGCAGTCGGTACGTATGGCCGGTCTTCGCCGACAGCCATTTCACATAGGCCTGCGCGTCGTGCCAATTCACGCAGACGACAGGATGGCGGTCGGTCTGCTCGAACCCGACCGACCGCCACGACTTGTCGGCCTGCAGCTTCCATTCGGTGCCGGCCCACGTGTAGCAGCCGCCGTCCGTCTTGTGGCCAGTGGCCGCGACGAACGCCGCGAACTCGCCCCGCGTGATCGCGAACCGGCCGACCGCGAACGGCTGCGGGATCACCACCTTGCGCTGCGGGCCTTCCCACTTGAAGTATTCGGCAGCCGCCGGAAACTCCTTCGTCAGCGCCGCGATCTCGGCCTCGCTCGACCCCATCGTGAAGGGACCGGCCGGGGCGACCACCATCTCCGGGCACTCCAGGCAATCACGCGCGCTCTTGCCCGAGCCGGGCACGAGGGCTGCGACCGCATCAGCCGGCGCGGTGGGCCGGGGTGGTTGCGCTGGCGCTGCAGCCGCTTGCGACGCAGCCAGCGCCGCCTGCCGCTCGCGCCGGAGCCGCTCGACCTCCGCCCGCAACCGGTCCATCTCGCTCGTGTCAGCGGCCGCCACAGGTGCCGCGACCCCGCACCCGGTGGCAGCCAGACACGCCCGCGGCGGCACCCCGCCCCGGGGCAGCACCAGCTCCGGGAGCTGACCGTCCGGCTTGGTGGTGATCAGCTCGCGGTTCACCTCGATCAGCACGTCGTGGAAGTAGCTCCCCGGGCGGGCGGCGAGCTGGCGGAGCAGCAATTCGGCATAGGGGGAATTGCGCCCCGCGACGCCGTCGGCCGCGACCGAGCCGCGGCTCGTCGACGTCGCGATCAGCGCCCCCTGCTCGGCGATGCGGCCGAGGCCGCGGAAGGTGGCGGTCTCGTCGCCGCGGCCGGGGCAGTTCGGGAAGGTCGTCGTGCGGCAGGCGTCGAACAGCGCGATGCGGTTCTTCGCCCCGCGCATGGCAGCGACGAGCCGTTCGACCCGGATGGTGCCGCGCTGCGCTTCGGCGGCGGTCTTCGGCTCGCAGCGCTGTGGCAGGTCTTTCGGGAGCAGCACGTCCTCGCCCTCGAGGTTCATGCCGTGGCCGGCATAATAGACCAGCGCGAGGTCGGCGCCGCTCGCATCCGATTCGAACGCGTCGACGGCGATCAGGAGCTCCGCATGCGTGGGGTTCTTCAACAGCGTCGGCTGGATGCCATGCTTGCAGAGCAGGTCGGCGATGGCGGTCGCGTCGCGCACCGGGTTGTTCAGGCGACGGATATACGTGTAATCCTCGATGCCGATCACCAGCGCAACGCGGCGCACGGCCGGGTCGGCGGAAGGGCACGAGCGCTGCGCATGGGCCGCGTCCGGACGGGCGGCGAACAGGGTCAAGCCGAGGGCGGCGGCAACCAGTGCCGCGCGGAACAGCCGGGACAGCAGGGCCGCGAGGATGATCATGGGGGCTCGCTGGGGTGAGGTGCAATATCAGTACGATGATCGGCAGTCGCTGGGCGTGACCTGTGCGTCCAAGGGCATGGATACCGTCGACATGGGAGATGCGGAATACATACCGGCGGCACACGTGACAGTTGCAAAGGCGAGAGTTTGCGCGTGGGAGAGCACATCTGCACCCATGAAGCACAGTTCATTGCCTGCTGCCAATTGCGCGTTGCATCGTCGCGATAACAGCGGGCGTGAACCTGTCCGTGACGGGTCCACCATAGCGACCTTCAAGCTTCAAGCGTGCGACGATCGCGCGACGGACATCAGGATGTCCCGTGGCCAAATTCGCGATCATCTGATCATGCGGGAGCGCATCACTGGCTGGCGCTGTCAATGCTGCAACACACCAACGCGCCGCTTCGTCGAACTTCACAGTCAATCCGCCCCTGCCATTCCGGTACATGGTGGCGAGGTTGTACATCGCAATGGCGTGTCCTTTTTCCGCTCCCAGGCGCCACCGCCGCACCGCCTCTACTTCGGACTGGGTTACGCCGCGACCCTCGAAGTACCTATTGCCAAGGTTTGCCATCGCAAGAGCATTACCCTTCTCGGCGGCAAGCCTAAGATATCGAATTGCCTCCCCATCGTCGCGACCGACACCTCGGCCCTTCTCATACATGATGGACACTTGAACAATTGCGTTTGAAGCTCCTGTCTCGGCAGCCTGGTAAAACAGGCGGAAGGCTTCCATGTCATCTCGCGGAACGCCCTTTCCATCTCGGAACATAAGTGCAAGGTTATACAACCCGTCCACCTCGCCGTTATCGGCGGCAAGGCGAAGCAATCGCGCAGCCGCCGCATAGTCCCGTGGCCCGCCGATACCTTCTGCGAGAAACCGACCAAGCTGAACATTTGCTTTCATATGTCCCTTATCAGATGCGAGGCGGAATGCGCTGAGGGCGTCGCCATTTCGCTTCACTGCCTCGTATGCACGCCCCAGCTGATGGGCGAAGCGGGACGTATTGGGCGCCTGCGCGAGTGCAGCTTCACACGCAGCGATTGCCGTATCTGGCTGGAGGTCTTTGAATTTAGTCCCTGGAGCCCGGGCGGCCCTATCATCGGGATGCGCTGC
Organism: Hyphomicrobiaceae bacterium; assembly: GCA_046154585.1. Lineage (GTDB taxonomy): Bacteria > Pseudomonadota > Alphaproteobacteria > Rhizobiales > Hyphomicrobiaceae > CADEFX01. Next base: position 3,997 of record JBJXDX010000065.1, read on the forward strand.
AAGCCGATCACAATCATGGACCGGGGGCTCACGAGAAGCGGTGGTCTCGGTTGCTTCTGTCGCCGCCAGCGGTGCGCGCAGATGGATCGCCTCGGCGCCGAGTGCTCCGTGCACGTGCGGCACCTGCTCGCGCCGCGTTGCGCTCATCACTTCGTCTCGCACGGCACCAAACAGCAAGCGAATGTCGAGGCCGGGACGTTCAATGTGCTTCAACAGCGCCGCCGTGAACGGGCTGTGCTTGCCGCCGTTGCTGTCCAAAGCGGTCGTACCGTCCTTCGCCGCGTAGGCGACGAGCGTATTGTCCTCCGGCTCTGTGCGGGCGAGGCCGGGGCGGGGTGCTGGGATTTTACGTCCGATACCGCTGATCGAACGTGTTGATCCGAGAGGCTCACCTGGATCGGGCGAGCCGTAACGCGCTCATTCGACCAGCATCTGGCGCAGCACGATCGTGTGGTTCTCAGTCTCGCTGCGGGTTGCCGTCAGTAAGGTAACGGTCTTCGTTTTGGCGATGGACTTCAGTCGCGCGAGTTCGGCGACCGCCGCGTCGGCGCCGAGCTCCAACCGGTAGCGCATCTGGAACTCGGGCCAGCGCTCGGGCCGATGGTCGTACCACTGGCGCAGCTCCGTGCTCGGTGCGATGGCCTTCGCCCAGTGGTCGATTGCGGCCGTCTCTCGCTTGACGCCGCGTGGCCAAAGCCGATCGACGAGTACGCGCACCCCATCGGCCGGCTCAGTAGAATCGTAGATGCGCTTGAGTGCGATCATGACGCGAAGTTACCCGACGGAGGTCCTTTGCAGGCCCGAGTGCATGGTGAAAGCCTAACGCACGCAGTTGACCGTTGCCCAGGCAACCACCATACGCATGACTCAAGGGGCAGTCAGGCATAGCGGGTCCCATGAGCTGGCGTCGCTAGGGCCTTGTAGTACCACGCCTGTCGTCGATCGTACTCGATACCGCCGCAACGAGTCTTCGCCTCATGGACTTTCTGATCGATGTATTCAGTCAGCTGCCCGGCGAAACGGCGTCGCAGAAGCTGCAGTCCCTGTCGAGTGGCTTGGCCATTCTGGGTGTACTGATCTCACTGCTGATCTGGCTGAGACGCGTGGTGTCGAACAAGAGGTCCGATCGTCCGGTCAGCCGGCGCGACCTCGATGACGCGTTGCCGCGACTGATGCAGCAGATCGCCGATGAAGTGACGCAGCGCATGATATCGCGCGAGGTCGGTCGCATTGCCGTTTCTCCGACCATGCCGGCGCCGCTGCGCGAGGCATCCATGACAGGCTTGCAACGGGGCGTTGCAGAAGCAGTCTCGGCCGTCGTCGCGCTCGCAGGGGCTGAAGGATCAGCCGCGAAGACGGCACTCGAAGCCGGTGACAGTCGGCTGGCCGAGGACCTGCTCGAGGCGCATTCCGCCGAGCAGCGCGGCGCCTCGCCGACCAAGGCGGCCCTCGCATTGCACCAGAAGGCAGCACTAGCCTCCTTACGCGATCCAGAGGCTGCGATCGACGCCTGCCAACGGGCCATCGCCATCGATCCCGACGACCCTCTGGGCTGGAGCCGGCTCGCGCATCTTTATGTGCGTACCGGCAATGTTGCTGCGGCGAAGAGTGCATTCGACCGGGCTATAGCACTCGCGCCGAGTGGCGAGCGCAACATCGAGATGCGACGCATGATCGACACGATGCCAGCGCCATCGCCGTCCTGATCGCCGCCACCGCGCTCACGGATCGAAGATCAATTTCGTCTTCAGTCGCGGCAGGGCGAATTCCAGGAACGCGCGCAGCTTTTGCGGGCTGTGCCGTCGGCTGGGATAGACCAGATGGACCGGAAACGGCTCGGGCTCGAACGGGCGCATGAGCAGGCGGAGCCGGCCGTCGGCGACTGCCTTCGACACTTGATAGCAGAAGAGATGCGCGATGCCCAATCCGGCGACGGCCGCGTCCAAGGCGGTTTCCGCCGTCGTCACGCTGAAGCGCGAGCGCACGGGATATTTTTCTGCCCGCTTGCCAGGGCTGAAGACCCACTCGCCCCGCGTCTCCCATGGCGTCAGCGTGATGCAGTCGTGGTCCACCAGCTCGCGCGGATGCGTCGGTGTCCCTTTGTCGGCGAGATAGGCCGGGCTCGCCGTGACCACGTGGCGGATCTCGCCGGCCTTCACCGCGATCAGTCCGCTATCAGATAGTTGGCCGATCCGCACCGCCACATCGATCTGATCTTCGATCATGTTGGCCGGAGCCTCACCGAGCCTCAGCTCGATATCGATCTCGGGGTAGGCTTTCAGAAACTCCAGCACGATCGGCGCCAGATACATCCGGCCGAACATCACCGGCGCACCGACGACCAGAAGTCCCTTTGGCGCGCGGTATTGCCCCGATGCGATGCGCTCTGATTCTGCCAGATGCTCCAGCAGCTGGCGGCAGCTTGCGAAGTAATCCTGTCCGGCATCGGTGAGGGCAAGACTGCGCGTCGAACGCACCAGCAGTTGGGCGCCGAGCTGCAGTTCCAGCTCTGAGACCTTGCGGCTCACCGTCGCGAGCGGCATGCCGAGCTTGCGTGACGCGGCGGAAAAGCTGCCTGCCTCGACAACGGCAACAAACGTCGACATCGACTCGAAGCGGTCCATTGCTATTTCCAAATTTTGGAACGGTCCATCCCGACAATACTGGATACTCCCACATGTTGGGAAGATTTAATGGTCTCCTTGTCAACCCGGCCCCTCACCGGCGGGCCACCAACCAGGAGACACACCATGAGCCGCATCAACACCTTAGCCTCGATCGAAGCTGCACCGGCCGCCGCCCAGCCGCTGCTCGAAGGCGCGAAGAAGCAGCTCGGCAGCGTGCCGAACCTGTTCCGCGTCATCGCCAACAGCCCGGCGGCGCTGGAAGGCTATTTCGGCCTCAACGGTGC
>JBJXDX010000066.1:0-46339 GCA_046154585.1 Hyphomicrobiaceae bacterium
GATCGCTATGCGTCGCCTCTTCCGGCAGCCTGCCTCCGCCCGGCACGTCGCGAGACACGGTCTAGAAACGTGCCACCCTCGATCGAGCGAAGTGCACGCATCATGCGGCACGCGCGGGAGGCGGGGATTACTTTTCCCGATTATCCCGTTGACATCCGTACACGACTTTGGTAGTGTGTCCCTACAGTTGAGGGACCGCCATGACCAAGCCGCTCACCATCCGCCAGTTCTACGCAATCTTCCCGGACGATGACGCCTGCCTTGAGCACCTGTTCAAGCAGCGTTTCGGCAAGGTCGACGTGTGCCCCAAGTGCAAGAACCCCTCGAAATTTCATCGCCTGTCCGCCGAGAAGGCCTACTCCTGCCAAGTGTGCGCCCATCACATTCACCCGATGGTCGGCACGCCGTTCGCCAAGACGCACTTCCCGCTCCAGAACTGGTTCTATGCCATGTACCTGTTCACGGCGACGCGCCACGGCGTGTCTGCCAAGGAACTGCAACGCCAGTTCGGGTGCTCCTATAAGACGGCGTGGCGCATGGGTCATGAGATCAGAAAGTACCTTGCTGAGATCGACGGCGACGGCCCGCTAGGCGGCGAAGTCGAAGTTGACGAGACGTATGTTGGCGGACACCGCAAGGGCAAGCGCGGTCGCGGCGCGGCTGGCAAGTCCATCGTGGTCGGGATGCAGGATCGCGACGGCAACATCAAAGCGGTTGTCGCGCCGAACGTCACCAAGCCTGTCCTGCAAAAGCTCATCACCGACAACGTAACCAAGGGTTCAACGGTTCACACCGACGAGTTCGTGTCCTACGTCGGCGTCGATAGGCTGGGCTACACACACCGCACCAGCGATCACAGCGCTGGTCTCTACTCCATCGACGGCAGCCACGTGAACACGGTCGAAGGGTTCTTCTCGATCATCAAGCGGTCGATCCTGTCCACGCACATCCACGTCAGCCGGAAGTACCTCCCGAACTACCTCGCCGAGTTCGAGTTCCGCCATAACCGACGGAAGGAACCGAGGTCGATGTTTTTGCGCGTGATGTCTTTTTCCCCTGCGCCATAGCATCTAGAAGCGCGTCAAACCTTTCCTTGCCCATCGGATGGGGGTCCGCAATCCGATCCCCCTTCACTGGTAGCTTCTTTCCCTTCTTCATTTCCTTCATCTTTTGGCTCCAGTCGTTTCGGCCTAAACGCAAGCAGCCAGTCAAGAGCTTGCCTGCGATTGGCGCAATGGATGTCGCGGTAACAGTTTCGCACCCAATCGTCATTCCCAAGCGTATATGTATGAACTTCCCAATTGCGCGTTCCCTTAAAGTGGCCGGTTACCTGCAGCCAGTATTCGTGAAAATGCTCTGCACTGATCGGGATCAGGGGATAGACATGCGCAGGGTCATCATCTCGATAAAAGCAGCCAAACCGGCCCACCATTTCCAGCTTCTTTTGGCCAGCGGCCTCTCGAATGCCTCCGATAAGGCTGAGAGTGTGCGAACGGCGTGTGTGGTAGTCGTAGCCTAGGCACATCTCGGCTATTTCGCCCAACTGCGCTATGCCAACCGGCTCGTCAAAATCCTCTGGCCACAAGCTCAGAGCGTTCGCGCGGTCGAATTCGACGGCGTAGAAGTGAGCATCACCATTCTGCGTGGCCGTGTCTTTCTTGAACTCATCCTCGCGCCCAACCGAACTCCAATCGATAGCGCCGCGCTTCTTCCAAAAGTCGGCAGCCTTGATCTCTGTGCGCGTGGTGAGATGGCTCGTCATCTTGTCCAGCCAATCTACGGGTCGACCAGTTGCGTTTAGATGTCCAAGACTGAGTGCATCTCGCACGGCCGCGTCAACGTTGGTGTAACGCCGTTCCCAATCATCGATTTCTGCAAATCTTCGCACGCGGCCATGCATGTGCACGGCCAGTTCGCGCATAGTCATGGCGGGCTTAGACGCAGGGTTCTTAAGTGCAGCTTCATCGCGGGCTCGAACGGCGGCAAGGTCTGCTTTTAGCGCCTTGATTTCCTCTCTTTGCGCTCTCCACATACGGAATGGCGAGACGACCAAGAAAAGCATAGCCGCCCAAGCCGTGACCCAGATGGCGGCATACTTGGGATCAGTCCACTCCAGCTTGCCACCAAGTAGCAACACCAGTGGATAGGCGAGGAATGCCGCAACAAGACTGCTCACGGCCTTCCGACGCTCCCATTCCGAGAGCGTTCTGGACCAAGACCCCAGAAGATAAGTTTTGATGTCCGCGAGCATGGCGCTTCAGCTACAGTGAGTTGCCCAAACTGTAGCTCCGAATCATCACGGATGCAAACGGGATAATCGGGTTACTTTTTTACCGATAGACGGGCGCGGCGATGCTCTCGGTCATGACGTTGACGCAGGCGGGCTTGCCGCTGGCGATGGCGCGTTCGACCGCCCCGGGCAGGTTCTCCGCCTTGTCGACCATTTCGCCGTAGCCGCCAAGTGCGGTCACGACCTGATCGTAGCGCGTGGGCAGCAGCGCGCAGCCGTGCATGCGGTCGCGGCCGTAGTCGCGGAGCTGGATCTGGCTCTCGGCGTTCCAGGAGGAGTCCGTTCCCACGACTGCGACGAACGGCAGGTTGTGCCGCACGGCCGTATCGAACTCCGACATATGGAAGCCGAACGTACCGTCGCCCAGCACGGCGATGACGGGTGCATTCTTCTCGTAGCTGCGTGCGGCAATCGCGAATGGCAGCGCCGAACCGATGGCACCGGCAACGCCGTTGATCAGGCGCCGCTCCGCCTTGAGCATAGCCTGGCCCCATTGCGAGAACTCGCCACCGTCGCAGATGAGCACCGTGTCGGGATCGCGGTCGGCGATGGGACGCAGGGCGCGAAACACCTCGGCCGGATGCAGTTTGCCGTGCGTCTGCGACTTGAACTCGGCCCAACTTTTGGGTCGGCTGTCGATGGCGGCGTGCACCTCGGTGTGCCAGCCGCGATCGCGCGGTGTCCGCTTCGCCGACCGCTGGAGCAGCGCATCGATGGCCGGTACCGCGTCGGCGACGCACGCGAGCGCAATCGAGGCACCTTTCTCCTTCACCGCGCGCTCGACGAGCACGCCTTCGGGATCGACAACGATGAGACGGCAGGCAGGATCGAGCGCCGACTCCGCGCCCCAATGCAGCGTGAAATCGAGTGGCTTGCCCAGCAGCACGACGAGATCGGCGCGCTTGAGCACGCCGGCGTAGGTGCCGAGCGTCGCATCGCGCAGGCCACGCACGCTTTCCATGATGACGGCGGGGGTACCGGTGGCGGCTTCGAGTTTCGCGACGCGTGCGCGGCCTCCAGCGTGCGCCAATTGCGGGCCGGCCAGCAGCAGCGGCCGCTTTGCCGCGGCAACGGCATCGAGGATGGCGTCTGCCGCTGCGTCGGCCAGCGTGACAACTCGCGATGCAGATGTTTTATCGGGCCACGCGATGGCATTGGCCTCGACGTTCTCGTCCAGCAGATCGGAGGGCAGGCTGACGTGCACCGGGCCCGGACGGCCCGTGGTGGCGATGCGGATGGCTTCCGCCACGTCACGCCCGAGGTTGGCGGCGGATGTGGATGTCCACGACGCCTTGGTGACGGGCGCCGCCATGTCGGCCTGACGGATCTCCTGGAACCCGCCGCGTCCGAGCTCGTTCGTCATGGCGTGGCCGGACAGCAGGACCATGGGCGACTCCGCGGCGAGCGCCGTGTACAGGGCGCCGACGGCATTGGCGTGCCCCGGGCCGCCCGTCACCATGGCGATGCCGGCCTCGCCGGTGAGCCGGCCCCAGGCGTCGGCCATGTGCACGGTGGCCGCTTCGTGCCGCACGTGGATGAGTTCGAGCTTCGTCTCCAGCGCCGCATCGAAGATCGACATGATGTGGTTGCCGGAGAGCGTGAAGAGCTTGGTGGTGCCCAGTTGCTCCAGCGAACGCGCAACGATATCCGCCCCGCGCAGGGTCTTGCTCATAGCGCCTTTCCTTTCAGGGCGTGTGCTTTGGCCTGTGAGGTGCGGCGCAGCACCCGCTGTGGGGGTACGCGCCGCCTTTTGTTTTGCGATCGTTGCGGAGTTGGCAACTCAAGGCCGGGAGTATCGAGACCAGCCGGGCGCCGTGTCAAGGCGCGCGGCTTATAGCGGGTGCTGGGCTGCTGCGCTGGCGCATTAGTTCGACTTTGTCAGTCCCCATGCTTGGCCCCATTCCTTCGGTTCGCTCACGTATCTCAGTGCCAACGAACCCAACGCAACGCCCAACAGCCATCCGAAGGCTCCCGCGAGGCAGCGCCAGAAAAATGCGAAAGTGCCCCAACCTCCGTCGCCTGAAATGGGTTGCCAAAGACGTGATTGCTGCAAGTCCATGATCGGCACCAGCACATCGAGCGCGTAGAGTGGAGCATAGAACTTGGGATATTCCTTCATCCCGTCTGCGTAACATTTTGTCCAACCGACGTCCGGCCTATCCGCGCAATTTTTTCGCAAGTCCGCGTTTTGTAGCAGCGGCACGCTGGTTGGGGCCATTTTGTCGGTGCAGTACCAGAATACGCCAAAATTCAAAAGCCACGCCCCCAAAAACCACCAAGCCAGCCGAAATGGCTTATTGCCGCTGCCCGTCAGCACTTTGTCCGCGAAACCAACAATCGTCATAGGTCACCTCAAAACGTTGCACGAGAATATCTATTGTGTTTGAACGCCGAAGCGCGCGTGCACTCTAGTGCTCGTCCGGACGCATTGGAACACGTGCAAAGTAAGCAGCCAAAGGTGGCTGGTCTCAAGGCGCCGCCTCGACTAAAATTTCGCGGAACTGCCCCGCCGCGATACACTCTGTGGATGAGCGCCTCGTCACGCCGAGGTCGAGGCGCAAACAAGCATTTGGAACCTGCCGGAAAGGTCGGCGTCTCATGACCCCTAACCCCGAGGATTACGACTACGACCTCGACGACACCCTCGGTTCCGTCGTTGGCGTTCGGACGCTCATACCGCCGGATGCTTTCACGGCCGACACGCTCGGCACGGAACGGCTCGGCAATGGTGTGCTGATCCGCAAGAACGGGGTCGTGCTCACCATCGGCTATCTCGTCACCGAGGCGGAGACGGTATGGCTGAGCTTCGGCAATCGCGTTGTGCCGGGGCACGTGCTGGGTTTCGATCAGGTCACCGGGTTCGGCCTGGTGCAGGCGCTTGCCCGTCTCGATGTGCCCTGCCTCCCGTTGGGCGATTCCGACGACGTCAAGGTCGGTGAGGACGTGGTCGTCGCCGGCGCGGGCGGCAGGGAGGGGGCGATCGCCGCGCGCGTGGTCGCGAAGCAGGAATTTGCGGGGTATTGGGAATACCTGCTCGACGAGGCCATCTTTACAGCACCCGGGCATCCGCACTGGGGCGGGACGGCGCTCATCGGCCCGGGCGGCGACCTGCTGGGCATCGGGTCGCTGCAAGTGCAGCATCAGGTGCGCGAGTCGGCGCGGCCGGCCAACCTCAACATGATCGTGCCGATCAATCTCGTGAAGCCCATCCTCGAGGACATCCTGACCCAGGGCAGGGCCAAGCGTCCGCCGCGGCCTTGGCTCGGTCTTTATGCCAGCGAGATTGGCAACCGGATCGTCATCACGGGCCTGGCCAGCCGCGGTCCAGCGCAGGAGGCGGATCTGCGGCCCGGCGACATCGTGCTGTCGATCAAGGGTAACGAGGTGACAACCCTGTCGGGATTGTTCCGGACCATCTGGGCGGTCGGCCCTGCCGGCACGGACATTCCGATGATGATCTTTCGCGATGGCAGCACGTTCGAACTGGGTGTAACCTCGGCCGATCGCAACCGCTTCCTGAAAGGCCCGGTACTGCACTGACGCAGGCCCCGGTGAGAGGCGGCTGCGGCTGTGAAGCCGGCGCATAAAACGCCGAGCACCGGCCGATAAGCGCATGGAGGAAACGTGAGCACCGTGTCCGTCCTCAAGGTGAAGCCCGTGCGCCAGTCGGTGTCCGCTGCGGAGTGGGACGCCCGCGTCAATCTCGCCGCCTGCTACCGGCTCTGCGATCACTACGACATGTCGGACATGATTTACACCCACATCAGCGCGCGTGTGCCCGAGGAGCCCGACCACTTCCTGCTCAATCCGCACGGCATGCTATTCAACGAGATGACAGCGTCGTGCTTTCTGAAAGTCGATCTGGCGGGCAATGTCGTCTACAAGCCCGAACTGGAGCTGGGCTACGGCCTGCACGCCGCCGGCTTCGTCATTCACAGCGCCATCTACAAGGCTCGTCCCGATGTGATGGCGGCGATGCACACGCACACGATCGCCGGCATGGCCGTATCGTCTCTGAAGTGCGGGTTGTTGCCGCTGACGCAGACCTCGCACCGCTTCTATTCCAGCCTCGCCTATCACGATTTCAACGGCCCTGAGCGTGATCCGGGCGAGCGCGAGAAGCTGGCACAGCATCTGGGCAGCTATGACGTCATGATCCTGCGCAACCACGGCCTGCTCACGGTCGGCCCGAGCGTCCAGGAAACCTTCAATCGCATGTATGGCCTCGAGCGGTCGTGCCGGGCGCAGCTTGCGGCCATGGCCTGCAACACCGAGCTGAACGTGCTCTCCGACGAGATCGTGGATAAATCCGTGGCCATGTACAAGCCGGGCGTCGTTCGCCCGTATGGCTTGCTGGAATGGCACGGCCTGCTTCGCCTGCTCGATCGCAAGGACCCATCCTATCGCGAATAGCGCGGTTCGATTTTCCCCCCCAACTCAACCCAAGCAGAGAGACATCTGACATGGCAAAAACGCCTCCAAATCCCGCGCGCGAAACAGTCCGCAAGATCGCGCCGAAGCTTATCGACCTCACCGAGAAGGTGCTGTTCGGCGACGTGTGGGAGCGTCCGGGCCTATCGAAGCGTGACCGCAGCCTCATTACGGTGGCAACGCTCGTGGCCCTCAATCGCACGGAGCAGCTCACGGGTCATCTCGGCCGCGCGCTCGACAACGGCGTGACGAAGGAAGAGATCGGCGAGTTGGTTACGCATCTGGCATTCTACGCTGGCTGGCCATGCGCGATGTCGGCCTCGCTCGTCGCCAAGGACGTATTCGAGAAGCGCGATTAAGCGCTCAGGCAATTGGAGACTGACATGCAAGTAGGATTCATTGGGTTGGGGCTGATGGGCGCCAGCATGGCCGCCAACCTGCAGAAGGCCGGCCACAAGCTCGTCGTCAACGACGTGCGCCGCGAGGCGGCGGACAACCACGTCAAGAACGGCGCCAAGTGGGCCGCAAGCCCCACGGAATTGGCCACACAGTGCGACGTGATCTTCCTCTCGCTCCCCGGGCCGCCGGAAGTCGAGGCCGTGACGCTGGGCGAAAACAGCCTGCTGCAAGGGCTCAAGCCCGGCGCGGCTGTGTTCGATCTTTCCACCAACTCGCCGACGCTCGTGCGCAAGATCCACGGCGTTTACGCCGAGAAGGGCGTGCACATGCTCGATTCGCCGGTAAGCGGCGGTCCGGCTGGCGCGCGCTCCGGCCGGATGGCGATCTGGGTCGGTGGCGACAAGGACATTTACGACAAGTACAAGCCGCTGCTGGATGCGATGGGCGACCAGGCGCGCTACATCGGTGCGATCGGCGCCGGAGCCGTGGCCAAGCTCGTGCACAACTGTGCGGGTTATGCGGTGCAGACGGCACTGGCCGAGGTCTTCACCATGGGCGTCAAGGGTGGCGTCGATCCGCTGGCGCTGTGGGAGGCCGTGCGGGGTGGCAACGGCGGCCGGCGCCGCACGTTCGATGGTCTGGCCGAGCAGTTCCTGGTCAATCAGTACGAGCCGGCCGCGTTCGCGCTGAAGCTCGCGCACAAAGACATGACGCTCGCGACCCAGCTCGGCCGCGAGCTGGGCGTGCCCATGCGCGTCGCCAACATGGCCATGGCGGAGCTGACCGAAGCGCTCAATCGCGGATGGGAAAAGCAGGATTCGCGGGCGCCCATGAAGCTGCAGGTCGAGCGGGCGGGCGTGAAGATCGAGGTGGACCGGCAGAGGATCGCCGAGGTCCTCGACCGCGACCCGCCGTTCAAGGGTTGATCCCAGTCGGAACAGCAGTGCTTGCGCAAGCCTTCCTTGGCTTGCGCCGTTAGGGCGTAGTCTGGAGAGTTTGATGTTCCTGCAAACAATAGCGGACGACGAGGCGACCGGCAGGGTTGCTGAGATTTACGAGACCCAGAAGTCTCAGCTCGGTTTCGTCATGGCGACCGCGCGATGCTTCACTGCGCGGCCCGATTTGCTGCCGATCTACACGGAGTTCTTCGAGAAGGTCCGCGCCGGTTTCTCCCTCGGCGCGCGCGAATGGCGATTGATCACCCTGATTGCGGCGAAGCACATCCCGTCCACGTATTGCTCGTACGTTTACGGCAAGCAACTGATCGGCGATCTGGGGTCCAAGGAGGCCGTCGTCGCCTTTCAGCGCGACTTTCGAAATGCCGGCCTATCGAACAAGGACGTCGAGATGCTGGCCTATGCGGAAAAGATCACCAAGGATGCGTCCCAGGTGTCTCAGGCCGACATCGACCGGTTGCGATCGGCCGGGTTTGCGGATCGGGAGATCTGCGATATTGCGCTCTGTGCCTCATTCCGATGCTTCGTCAGCCGGTTTTTCGATGCCACGGGCGCCGGCCCCGAGCCCTGCTACATCGATGAGGACGCTGAGTTTCGCTCTGCCACGACCGTGGGCAAGGCGTATTAGGCTTCGACAGACGCGGGCCTTCGTGTCGCCGCCGATTGAAGCAGCGCATCGATCAGGCGATGCACCTTCAAGGCTTCGGCGCCCGTCACGCGTGGTGTGCGGCGGGTTGCGATTGCGTCGAGGAAGTCGGTCCACACGCTGCGATGATAATCGTGCGGGAAGGCCATGGGATCGGCGCCTGTCCCGCCGGCCGAGCCATCGGCACCATGCTCCTCGCGCGTCCCGTCTTGCCACTGCACCACGAGTGACGTGCCCGCGAGCGAGGCCGTGCCCTTCTCGCCGACGAGGTCGATGCGTTCGGCCGAGCCTGGATAGGCGGCCGTGGTTGCGTCGATGACGCCGAGGGCGCCGTTGGCATAGCGCACGGCGGCAGCCACCATGTCCTCTGTCTCCATGCGATGCACAGGCGAGGTCATCGCATAGCCGGTCACCTCGACGATGGGGCCGGCGAGCGACAGCATCAGGTCCAGCGTGTGAATGCCTTGCGTCATCAGCACGCCGCCGCCGTCGCGCGCCCGCGTGCCGCGGCCGGGCTCGTCGTAGTAGCTCTGCGGACGCCACAGGCGGATCGATGTGGAGCAGTTCACGAGCGCACCGAGGCGACCCTCATCGATGATCGCTTTCAGCCGCTCGCCGGCGGGCCGGAAACGATGTTGAAGCACGACGCCGAGCGCCACGCCGGCTTGTGCCGCACACTCGAACAGCATTTGCGCCCGCGCCGTGGAGATCTCCAACGGCTTTTCGAGCAGGATGTGCTTGCCAGCCGCTGCTGCTTTCTGCACCAGGTCGAGGTGCGTGTTGGGCGGCGACAGGATTGCGACAGCGTCGAGCGACGGATCGGCGAGCAGGGCATCGAGGCCGTCAGCGAACGCGAACGGATAGCTCTTGCTGAAGGCGTCACGCCGTGTCGCGCTGGGGCTCCAGGCGACGACATCGACGCGATCCTTGAGGTCGAGCAGGCTCTTGGCATGGGGAGCGACCGCCATGCCAAGCCCGATCAGAGCCACGCGCTGCGTTGCCATCGCCAGAAACCCCGGCTCGCGTTGTCTACTTCGCGGTGATCTTGTCGATCTCGGCGATTTCCTCCGCCGTCAGCACCCAATCGACGGCCTTGATGTTGGCGTCGATTTGCTCGGGCTTGGTGGCGCCGGCGATGACGCTCGCCACCGCGGGCCGGGCGGCAAGCCAGCTGAAGGCCAGCTCGAGAAGCGTGCGCCCGCGCTGATCGGCGAAAGCTTGAAGCTTCTCCACGATCGGCCAGTTGCTATCGGTGAGGAAGCGGTCGGCCCACCGCTGCGTGTCGGTCAGGCGGGCGCCCTGTGGCATGGCATTGCGCCTGTACTTGCCCGTCAGCAGGCCGGAGGCCAGAGGGAAGAACGGCAGCAGGCTCATGCCGTAGTGCTTCATGGCGGCGTCGAGTTGGCCTTCGACAACATTGCGCACGAGCAGGCTGTACTCGTCCTGGCACGAGGCGAAGGCGTTGAGATTGAGCCGTCCCGAGGTTTCCTGCGACAGCGCCACCTGCCAGGCCACCAGATTGGAGCAGCCGATGTAGCGCACCTTGCCCTGCTTCACGAGATCGTCGAGGCCACGCAGCGTCTCCTCGAGTGGCGTCAGCGGGTCGGGTTGATGCAGCTGATAGAGATCGATCCAGTCCGTGCGCAGCCGCTTCAGGCTGTCCTCGACCGCGCGCATCATGTAGCGCCGCGAGCCGCCGATCAGCTTGCCCTCCTTGTCCATGGCCATGCCGAACTTGGTCGCCAGCACGATGTCCTTGCGCCGGTCGCCCAGGATCTGCCCGAGGCACGTCTCTGAGCCGCCGAGGTTGCCATAGATATCGGCCGTGTCGAACAGCGTGATGCCGGCATCGAGCGCGCGATGCACAACGCTGCGGGAGGCCTCCAGGTCGAGGCGGCCGCCAAAGTTGTTGCAGCCGAGCCCGACCAGCGACACGCGCAGGCCTGACTTTCCGAGATTGCGTTCTTGCATGCGTGTCTCCTGATGTCTGATTGAAGCGGGCAAGGGCGGGGGGCGCTACCCCTCCATGATCCCAGTGATGGTGAAGCCGCCGTCGGCGGCATAGACGTGGCCGGTGGTGAAGCTTGCCTCGTCCGACGCGAGGAAGGCAACGACGGCGGCGATTTCCTCTGGCGTGCCGAAGCGCTGCAGGGGCATGCGCGCCAGAACGCTCGGCCCGGGCTTGTCGCCCTGCTCCGGGCGGCTCTTGGTGGGGCCGGGCGCCACGGCGTTGACGAGGATGCCGTGCTCGGCCAACTCGATGGCCATGGTCTGCGTGAGATTGATGATGCCGGCCTTGCTGGCGCCGTAGGCGGCGCGACCGCGTCCACCGAAGATGCCGGAGTTGGAGGCGATATTGACGATGCGGCCACCGCGGCCCTGCCGGACCATCTCTCGCCCGCCTGCCTGCGCACACACGAATGTGCCATACAGGTTGGTGCCGATGACCCGGTGCCAAAGGTCGTCCGTCATGTCTAGGAACGGAGCGCGGTCCATAATGCCCGCATTGTTGACGAGGATATCGAGGCTGCCGAACCGCGACACAGCCTGCGCGACGGCGGCGTCGGCCTGGGCGCGATCGCGGACGTCAACGCGGCGGGGCACCGCGACGGTCCCGGCTGAGGTGATGGCCTGCGCAGTGGTGGCCGCACGGTCAAGATCAATGTCGCAAACGAGCACGCTGGCGCCGTCGGCGGCGAGACGGACGGCAATGGCGGCGCCAATGCCGTGGCCCGCGCCGGTGACCATGGCGACCTTCGCAGCCAGTTTTCCTGCCATGCCGTCCTCGATGTGTTTTACCAAGGGTGCGACGGTTGCGGGGCCCTGCCAAGTCCTAAACTCGACAGCGCGCCGCGAGGCCTGCGTATGAGTTTCCTGCGCATCTGGTTTCTGGCAACGGGCGCGGTGGTGCTGCTCGCCCTCATCTGGTCCTTTGCGCCGATCCTGATCCCGCTTGTCGTGCTCACGGCCGGCCTGGGCGTGATCGTTGCCGGCGTCGTTGCCGCCGCCCGGTGGCTCGAGCGGGCACGGCAGCGGCCTGGGGACGGGAACCCTTAGCGTTACGCGTGATATGCAACCCATCGCGGACTGGCGGGAGCACCGGCCGGGCGGCTATCATGCAGCCCCAATCAGCAGCTCATTTTGAACCATTCCGGCGCTCGGAGCGTCACAACCGACAAGTGAGTGAGGATGGAGGCGCAAACCACGGCCGCCGGGGATCGCGAGTTGCTCGAAGCGATAGCTCGCGGCGATCAAGGGGCGTTCCAGCGTCTTTACGCACGGCACGGTGTCCGCATTTTCCGATTCACGATGCGGCTGGTTCAGAACAAGGCCACGGCAGAGGAGCTGGTGAACGAGGTTTTCATGGAGATCTGGCAGCACGCCGGCCGCTACGAAGGACGATCGTCGCCAACCACTTGGATGATGTCGATTGCCCACAACAAGGCGGTGAGCGGCCTGCGGAAACGTCGCGAGGCCACAGGCGTGGACGAAACGGCGATGGCCGAGGTGCCGGATCTTGACGACGACCCTGAGCAGACGACGCAGAAACAGGACAAGGGCCGGATCATGCGCACGTGCATCGCGCGCCTGTCGCCGGACCATGGGGAAATCCTGGATCTCGTCTACTACCAGGAGATGTCGGTCGGGGAGGCCGCGGACGTTCTCGGCATCCCGGAAAACACCGTTAAGACGCGCATGTTCTATGCGCGCAAGAAGCTCTCGGAGCTCCTCGTGGAGCGTGGCATAGATAGAGGATGGCCGTAACGGCCAAGAGGCAATGAATACAGCCATGGACGATCGCCAGGAGATCGAGACCCTGCTGCCCTGGTTCGTGACGGGCAAGCTCGACGCGGCCGACCGCCAGCGTGTGGAGCGGTATCTGCGCGATCATCCCGACATGCAGCGGCAGGTTGTGCTGGCGCGCGAGGAAAGCGCCGAGACGGTGGCCGGGGCCGAAAGCCTCGGGGCGCCGAGCCGTGCCTCCTTCGACCGGCTGATGGCGCAGGTGGCAGCCCAGCCCCGTCGCCAGACGGGCGTGCTGGACGCCGTGGCGCCGTATTTCGAGCGGATCGCCGATTGGATCACCAGCCTGTCGCGGCCCCAGATCGGGGCCATGGCGGCGGCTGCCGCTCTCGTGGTGGCCGTCCAGGCCGCCTCGCTGGTGTACCTGGCGACAGGATCGTCGCCCAGCCACACATACGAGACCGCATCCGGCGGCAGCGACGTCAAGGCTGACCAGGGGACGTTTGCTCTGGTATCATTCCGGCCGACGGCCACGGCCGCGGAGGTTGCGGCGGCTCTGGCCGAGCTCAACGTGCAGATCGTGGCCGGCCCGAGGGCTGGTGGCGTCTGGCGTGTCCGCCTATCGCCGGAGGCTTTGGCGGAGGATCAGGCCGAAGCGCGCCTTGCGGCCCTCAGAGCTAAGAATACGGTGATCGGGTTCGTGTCGTTGGCTCAATAGCCGGGAGATGCGTCATGCACGCCTTGCGAGCGGGACTGAGCGCGGGGATCGTGAGGGGCATCACGGGGGCCGCGTTTCTGCTTGCGAGCATACTAATGCCAAGCGGCGCGTCGGCGCAGGGCGCCGCCGGCAGACTCGGGCAAATCGCGCCGGAGCCAGACAGCGCCGTGACGCCGGCCCAATATCGGGGACAGCACGGTGGCCGGGGCGAAGGCGGTGGCGGCGGACGGGGCGGTGGCCGAGGTTTCGGCGGCGGCGGCTTTGGGATCGTGATTCCGATCGTGCCGTCCATCGGCGGTGGCGGCGGCGACGACGATGTGCCGCGTAAGCGCCGCCCACCGCGCGACAAGGTTTCAGAGGAGCAACCGCCGAAGAAAAAGAAAAAGGTGCGTGCCGGCGGCGATCCGCCGGTGCCGCCAATTACGCTGCAGCCGCAGCGCCGCCCGGCGGGGACACCGCCGGCGCCGATTGGTCTGGTGGCGGGTGACCTGCGCGACCGCGAGGTGCTGGTCACGCTGACCGACACGACCTCCGACACGACCATCAACAACCTGGCGCGCGCCTATCGGCTGACGCGGCAATCGAGCTTCGCCTCGCCGACGCTGGGTGTCCGTTTTGCGCGCTATCGCATTCCGGACCAGCGCGATCTCCAGCAGGTGCTGAACGATCTCTCGCTCGATCTGCGCGTCGTGGCCGTGCAGCCGATCTACGTCTATCTTGGCAGCCAAGGCGCCGCTGCGGCGGCGTCGGCTGTTCCCCAGTATGCCGCCGAGAAGCTGCGCCTGACCGATGCGCATCGCATCGCGCGCGGGCGCAACGTTCGTTTGGCCATTATCGACAGCGGTGTCGATGTGGCCCATCCGGAGCTCAAGGGCGTTGTCGCCGAGTCCATCGATGTCGTCGGTGGTAAGGCGGCACCCGATTCGCATGGCACGGCGATTGCTGGAATTGTCGGCGCGCGCGAACAACTCGTGGGCATCGCGCCCGACGCGCGCCTCGTGGCCGTGCGGTCGTTTGCGCAGACGGCGGCGGGGCGGTCGGAGGGTACGACCGAGACGTTGATCAAGGGCATCGACGCGGCGCTGGGCAAGGGCGTGCGGCTGTTCAACCTGAGCTTTGCCGGACCGCGCGATCCGAGCGTGGAGCAGATCATACGCATCGCCGAAGGCAAGGGTGCCATCTTCATTGCCGCCGCGGGCAATGGCGGACCCGGCGCACCGGCGGCCTATCCTGCGGCCTATGACACGGTGATTGCCGTGACGGCCGTCGACAGCGGCGACAAGATCTATGACCGGGCAACACGCGGCGACTACATCGCGTTCGCGGCACCCGGTGTCGATATCCTGGCGGCGGCGCCCAAGCGCGCTTATGGCTTGTCGTCGGGCACGTCGCTTGCGGCGGCGCATGTCTCGGGTATCGTCGCGCTGATTGTGGAGCGCAAGCCCGACTTCCGGACGGCGGACATTCGCAAGCTGCTGAAGGACAGCGCACGGCGCAGCGAGGGGGCAGCAACGGCCGATCTAGGCGCCGGCATCGTCGATGCGGCAAGTGCGCTCGAGGCGCTGCGCTAGAACGTTCGTTAGCGCCGCGCTACGGGGAGAGGGGAGGAATGGAATACGACTATATTGTCGTGGGTGCCGGTTCGGCTGGCGCCGTGCTCGCCGATCGGCTGACGGCGAGCGGCAAATACTCGGTTCTGCTGCTCGAAGCGGGGCCGAGCGACAGCAAAAGTCCCTGGATCCATTTCCCGGCCGGCTTCTTCCGCCTGCTCGACAACACGCGCGTCAACTGGGTGTATTACACCGAGCCCGAAGCGCGCACGCAGAACCGCAAGATTCTTTATCCGCGCGGCAAGGTGCTGGGCGGGTCCAGCTCCATCAACGGCGTGATGCAAGTGCGCGGGCAGCGTGAGGATTTTGACGATTGGGCGGCGCTCGGTTGCCGCGGCTGGAGCTACGCCGACGTTCTCCCCTATTTCAAGAAGTCGGAGACCTACCTGCCCGGCGATCCCGAATATCGCGGCAAGGACGGCCCGCTGCACATCCAGGACTATGCCAACCACCACCCCCTGACGCACGACTTCGTCAAGGCGGGGCAGGAAGTCGGTCTCAATTGGAATCCGGACTACAACGGCGTGCGGCAGGACGGCGTCGGGCTCGCGCAGCAGACGCGCAAGGGGCGTTGGCGCATGAGCACGGCGCGCGCGTTCCTGCGCCCGGCGATGGGCCGCGCCAACCTGCGCGTCGAGACGGAAGCCCTGGTGACGGCATTGAATTTCGAGGGCAATCGCGTGGCGGGCGTGACGTTCGCGCGCGGCGCCGGCAAGGGCGAGCGCGTGCCTGCGAGGGCTGGGCGCGAGGTCATTCTGGCGGCCGGGGCCATCAACTCGCCGCATGTGCTGCAGCTCTCCGGTATCGGCGCACCGCATCACCTGGCCTCGATCGGCGTGCCCGTGCGAACGGCGTTGCCGGGCGTTGGCTACAACTTCCATGATCACTACGTCTCGCGGGTCGTGCGCGATGTGCACGGACGCATCACGGTCAACGAGCAGTCGCGCGGCCCGCGGCTCGCCTGGGAGGTCCTACGCTACGTGCTGCGCGGCGACGGCATCCTGACCTATGCGGCTGGCAACGGTCTCGTGTTCGCGCGGTCGCGGCCGGAGCTCGATCGTCCTGATCTGCAGCTTTCATTTGCGCCGGCGAGCTATCAGCAGGGCCGCCTCGGCAAGCTCGACATCAAGCCCGGCATGACATGTGGCGGGTGGCAGCTGCGGCCGCTCAGCCGCGGCAGCGTGCTGGCGCGCACGACCGATCCGCAGGTGGCGCCGGCCATCGCGCCGAACTATCTGGACCACGAAGAGGACCGCGCGGCGCACATCGCCGTCCTCAAGCTGTCACGCCGGATCCTGAATGCGCCGGTCTTTGCCTCGTGCGGCGGCGCGGAGGCCTTTCCCGGGGAGGACGTGCAGACCGACGACGAGCTGCTGGACTACGCCTATCGCAACGGCAGCACGGTGTATCACCCGGTCGGCACCTGCAAGATGGGCACGGACCGGATGGCCGTGGTCGATCCCGAGCTGCGCGTGCATGGCGTGGCGGGACTGAGGGTCGTGGATGCCTCGATCATGCCGGTCACGACATCGGGCAACACCAACGCGCCGACGATTATGATCGCGGAGAAGGCGGCCGATATGATCCTGGAGGCCGCTGCTTGATCTTCACTCTGGCCCGTAGGGTGGGCGGGGGATGTCCATGTGCGCTTTGCGGAGGGCATAGGACCAGCGTTCGCGCAGGTCGTGGAAGTAGGGCTCGCCGGCCTCGATGCGGCGGTTGACCTCCCACGCCAGCGTGCCGCGCCTCAAGAGGACGAAATCAACCGGCAGGCCGACGCCGAGGTTCGAGCGCATGGTCGAATCCATCGAGATGAGCCCGAGCTTCAGGGCATCGTACAGTTCCGTCGAGTAGGTCACGGCACGGTCGAGAATGGGCTTGCCGTACTTGTGCTCGCCGATCTGGAGGAACGGGCTGTCGGTCGTCGCCTCGATGAAGTTGCCGGCCTTGTAGAGCATGAACAGGCGCGGCTGGCGTCCCTTGACCTGTCCGCCGAACAGCATCGAAACGTCGAAGGCGGACGCGTGCTGCTCGAGCGCGTCGCCGTCCGTCTCGAACACCTTGCGGATGGCGCGGCCGACGAGCTGGGCCGCGGCAAACATGCTGGTTTGATCGGCGAGCTTCTCGCGCTCGCCGGTGGCCTCGTCGTACAGGCCCTCGCGCAGGTGCGAGACGATCGACTGGCTGATGGACAGATTGCCCGCGGTTGCGAGTGCGGACACAAATTCGCCGGGCCGCTCAAAGACGTGCAGCTTGCGGTAGGTCGAAACGTTGTCGAGCCCTGCATTGGTGCGCGTATCGGCCATCATGACGAGGCCGTCCTGCACGAGAATTCCGACGGCGTACGTCATTGGTCCAGCTTCTCCCTGCCGCGGCCGGCGTCATTGATCGATGATGCCACGGCCCTGAGCCACGTTCACGGCCACCGCCAGCGTCTCGTCCGCGCCGCCGATGCGGGCGCCGCGGATGGGTGCGGCTTCCAGGTAATCCGCGCCGGTGGCGATACGCACATAGCGCTCGGTCGTGGAGACGCCATTGGCTGGATCAAACCCCACCCAGCCCAGATCGGCAACATAAGCCTCGGCCCAGGCATGGCCGGCGTCCTGGTCCGCACGATCCGTCCGCAGAAAGTAGCCGCTGACATAGCGTGCCGGGATGTCCAGAGCGCGCGCAATCGTGACGAAAACGTGGGCGAAGTCCTGGCAGACGCCGCGCCGGGCGCTGAAGGCTTCATCGGCTGTTGTTGCGCTGGTCGTCGTGCCGACCATGAAGGTCATGTTGCGGTTGATCTCGGTCAAGAGCCTGTGCAGGGTCGCCAGATGGCCAGATTTGTCGGTGGCGCCGATGCCGTCGGCGAGCGATCGCAGTTGCGGTGTCAGTATCGTCAGGGGCGACTCGCGCAGATAGAGCATCAGCGGCAGACGCTCCACGGTGCCGCGCACGACGCCGCCGGTATCGGAGGTGTCGACCTCGCCCTCGACGGTGACACGCACGCTGTCGACGGGGCCTTCGATGAAAACCATGTGGGTGATGTTGCCGTAGGCATCCTCGTCGCGGTCGAGGCGGGCGTCGGTGTCGATTTCGACGCGCCAGCGGCGGACGAAGTGCCCGTCGAAACTGCGGGGCGTCATGCGCAGCAGCTGCAACGCAGACCGTGCGGGAACGCCGTAGGAGTAGACCGTCTCGTGCAGCACCTTGATACGCACGGCAGCTCCCGGATCAGGACAAATACTGCTCGGAGACGGCGGCGGCGAGCCCGTTATTCTCGGCAATGAACTCGGTCAGGAATTCGTGCAGGCCGGACTGGAAAATCGTCTCGGTCTCCGAGTTCTGCAGGCGGGCATAGGTGGCGCGGGCCAGACGCTGCGCCTTGCCCTGGCGGCCGTAGGCGTCCGCGAGACGGTCGAGGAAGTCGTTGAGCGAGGCGTAGCAGGAGATGAGCGAACGCGGCTGCTCGGGCCGCAGGATCAGGAAGTCGGCAACCAGCCACGGGCGGATGTTTTCGCGATACACCCAGTGATACGAGGTCACGGCCGAAACGGAGCGCAGGATCGACGACCATTGGAAGTAGTCGAGGCCGCCGCCGACCGGCTCCCACTCGGGAAGCAGCACGTGATATTTGACGTCGAGCAGGCGGGCGATGTTGTCGGCGCGCTCGACGAATGTGCCCAGCCGCTGAAACCAGAAGTGGTCGGTGCGCAGCATCGTGCGATAGGCGGCGCCGTCGAAGCGGAGCGAGGTTTCCTTCACGCTCTGGAGAAAGCTTGCGAGCTGGCTCGGCGACATGGTCGCGAGCTTGACGGGCTGCATGTCGTTCCAGGCGCCGTTGACGATCTCCCACATCTCGCCGGTGATGGCGGTGCGGACTGCGCGGGCGTTAGCGCGCGCCGTCTCCAGGCACGCGCGGATCGAGGTCGGATTGGCGTCGTCCGATACGATGAAGGCGATCACATTCTCCCGCGTCGCTTCCTCGTAGGTGTTGAAGAAGGAGTCGGCACAGGCCGCGGTTGCGATCGCCGACTCCCATTCGTTGGAGGCGCCGGCGTAGGCCGAGGGGAGCGCGGACAGACGCTGGGCGACGTCGAGAATGCGCGCGAGGTTCTCCGCGCGCTCCATGTAGCGCGAGAGCCAGTAGAGATTGTCGGCCATCCTCGAGAGCATGTGCTACGCGCCCACCACCCAGGTATCCTTCGTGCCACCGCCTTGCGACGAGTTGACGACGAGAGAGCCGCTCTTCAGGGCCACGCGGGTCAGGCCGCCCGGCACAATGCGCACGCGATCGGCGCCGGACAGGACGTAAGGCCGCAAATCGACGTGGCGCGGGGCAATGCCGCCGTCCACGTAGCAGGGCACCGTCGAGAGCGCCAAGGTGGGCTGGGCAATGAAGTTGTCGGGCCGCGCCTTCAGCTTGGCGCCGAATTCCGACAGTTGCTGCTTGGTGGCGTGCGGTCCAACGAGCATGCCGTAGCCGCCCGACCCGTTGACCTCCTTGACGACGAGCTCATCGAGATTGGCGAGCACGTGCTTCAGCGCATCGGCCTCGCGGCAGCGCCACGTCGGCACATTCTTGAGAATGGGCTCGGAGCCGCCGTAGAACTTCACGATCTCGGGCATGTAGCTGTAGATCGCCTTGTCGTCGCAGACGCCTGTGCCGATGGCATTGGAGATGGTGACGTTGCCGGCCTTGTAGGCCGAGAGCAGGCCCGGCACTCCCAGGACCGAGGCCGGGTTGAAGGCCATGGGGTCGAGGAATTCATCGTCGACGCGCCGGTAGATGACGTCGACGCGCTGTGGTCCCTGGGTCGTGCGC
The DNA here is from genome assembly GCA_046154585.1 of Hyphomicrobiaceae bacterium. GTDB lineage: Bacteria > Pseudomonadota > Alphaproteobacteria > Rhizobiales > Hyphomicrobiaceae > CADEFX01. Next base: position 19,605 of record JBJXDX010000066.1, read on the forward strand.
ATGTAGACGATGTTCTCGCGCACGAAGAGGTCGCGGCCCTCGACCAGCTCGACGCCCATCTTGTCGGCGAGGAAGGAGTGCTCGTAGTAGGCCGAATTGAAGGGACCGGGTGTCAGCAGGACGACGTTGGGATCGCCCGAGCTGGCGCGCGGCGCCACCGAGCGGAGCGTCTTCAAAAGATTGTCGGGATAGTTGTCGATCGGCGCGATGCGAAGCTGACCGAACAATTCCGGCAGCAGGCGCATCATCGCTTCCCGGTTCTCCAGCATGTAGGAGACGCCTGAGGGCGTGCGGGCGTTATCCTCAAGGACGTAGAAGGTTTCGGCATCGACCCGCACCACATCGATGCCGGCGATGTGGACGTATATACCGCCAGGCGGCTCGACGCGCGTCATCTCGGGCTGGAACGCCGGGTTGCGCAGGATGAGGTCCTCCGGCACGACGCCGGCCTTGACGATCTCGCGGCTGCCGTAGACGTCGCCGATGAAGGCGTTGAGAGCGTTGACGCGTTGCTCGAGACCCCGTGCCAGGAGATCCCATTCGTTGGCAGCGAGCACGCGGGGAATGATGTCGAAGGGGATCAGACGCTCGGTGCCCTGCGCGTCGCCGTAGACGTTGAAGGTGATGCCGATGCGGCGAAAGAACAGCTCGGCTTCGGCCATGCGGCTCGCCAGCACGTCGGGAGGAGCGGCTGCGAGCCAATGAGCGACCTGCTCGTATCCGGCACGGACTGTGCCGTCCGGCTCGCGCATTTCATCGAAGGCCACGACTGGGCCCATTCGGGCAACTCTCCCCTGAACGATCGTGTGACAACAATGCGTCGCACAAAAAAAGGCGCAAGCGGCGTGTGCTGCCAAGTTAACGGCAGTCTGCTCGAATTGGCGGCAATGGCGGGTTAGCCGGCGGCTGCAAACTCGTCGCGGCGATAGCCTTGGAGGTACAGCAGCGCAGTCAGGTCGCCGTGAATGATGGAGGCCGCCGCACGCTGGCTGAGGATCGGCTTGGCGCGGAAGGCAACGCCGAGGCCGGCAGCCTCGATCATAGCGAGGTCGTTGGCTCCGTCGCCGACGGCGATGGTTTCGCTAGGCTGCAATCCGCCGGCCTTTGCCAGCTCCTGCAGGGTCTGCAGCTTGGCCTCGCGCCCGAGAATGGGTAGCGCGACCGTGCCGGCGAGCTTTCCGTCCGCCACATCGAGCGCGTTGGCCCGGTGCAGGTCGAAGCCGAGGCGCGCGGCGATGCGCTGGGTGAAGAACGTGAAGCCGCCGGAGACCAGGGCGCAGGTGGCTCCGTGGCTGCGCATGGTTTTCACGAGCGTCTCGGCGCCCGGCATGAGTGTCACGCGGTCGTAGACGTGCTGGAGAAGGTCGGCATTGAGGCCCTTGAGTAAGCCGACGCGCTCGTTGAGGGCGGCTTCGAAATCCAGCTCGCCGCGCATGGCGCGCGCCGTGATGCCGGAAATCTGCTCCTGGACGCCGGCGAAGCCGGCCAGCTCGTCGAGGCATTCCTGCTCGATGATGGTCGATTCCATGTCGGCAACGAGCAGCTTCTTGCGCCGGGAGAGGGCTTCTGCGGGCACCATATTGACGTCGATCGGGTAGCGGGCCAGGGCGGCGGCCGCGGTGGCGCGCACGACAACGGGCTCGCCTGCCGGAGCAGGTGCCTGCCAAGCGTCGCCCCGAGACAGCCACTGCTCCTGTGCCATCGAGGCAGGAAAGGCCTCGCGCAGGGCCGCCAAGGCGGCATCGTCGATGGCGTTGGCGCCGGGTGGGCCGGTCAAAACGATGACTTGAGCCGGGGTTGGGGACATGAAACCTCGTTTCGCTCCCGGACCCAGCATCGGGATCAGGCGAACTTCAGAATCGGGACGCCAGCGCTCGACTGCGGTAGAGACATGTCATGGCGCAGCGCCCGATCCTTATCGCCGGACCCACGGCAAGCGGCAAGTCTGAGCTGGCGGTGACCCTGGCGGAACGCCATGGCGGCATCGTCATCAATGCCGATTCCATGCAGGTTTATCGTGAGCTGGCGATCCTGACAGCGAGGCCCGATGCCGAGGACGAGGCGCGCGTTCGGCACGCGCTGTACGGCCACGTGGCGGCGCGCGAGGCCTACTCGGTCGGGCGCTGGCTGGAGGATGTCCGGCGGACCTTGGAGCAGGCCCGTATCGAGAACCGCCGGCCGATCATTGTCGGCGGCACCGGGCTTTACTTCCGGGCGCTGCTCGAGGGGCTGTCGCCGGTGCCGGCCATCCCCGACGATATCCGGGCACACTGGCGTTCCGAGGCGGTGCGCCTCGGCGCCGCGGGCCTGCATGCGGTGCTGGTGGGCAAGGATGCCGAGATGGCCGCACGGCTGAGGCCGACAGATCCGCAACGCATCACACGCGCCCTGGAGGTGCTGGAGGCGACGGGGCTGTCGCTCGCCGCTTGGCAGACGCGATCCGGCACGCCGCTGCTCGTCGCGGACGAGACCGAACGCCTGCTGGTGCTGCAGGACCGGCAGGAGCTGTTTGCGCGCTGCGATACCCGGTTCGACGGCATGCTGATGGCCGGCGGTCTGGAGGAGGCGCGACGGCTACTGGCGCTCGACCTAGATCCCATGCTGCCGGCGATGCGGGCTGTCGGGGTGCGTCCGCTGCTGCTGATGCTGTCGGGCCAGTTGGACGAAACGGAAGCGATCGCGCGGGCGAAGCAGGACACGCGGCACTATGTGAGGCGGCAGCTCACATGGATCAATCGACACATGAGTGCGTGGCAAAGATATATACAGCAATAAAGATGCTAAAATAGATCAAATGCGATTGTTTTATTGATTATTAGGATTGACCTGAGAGTTTTACGCCCCTAGACGCGGCATGCAGTGGCAGTGGTGGCGGACTTGGGCCAGCCCGGACCTGCCGCTGATCCTTCAGTCGCATTCTGAGATTTTCCGGAGACGAAGCCATGGCGCGGACAATGACCGGGGCCGAAATGGTCATCCAAGCTCTGACGGATCAGGGCGTCGACCTTATGTTCGGCTATCCCGGCGGCGCCATTCTGCCGATCTATGACGAGATCTATCAGCAGGAGAAGGTGCGCCACATCCTCGTCCGGCAGGAAGGCGGCGCCGTGCATGCAGCCGAGGGCTATGCGCGCTCGACCGGCAAGGTTGGAGTGGTGCTTGTGACGTCCGGCCCGGGCGCAACCAATGCGGTGACCGGCCTCACCGACGCGCTGATGGATTCCATTCCCGTGGTCTGCCTTACTGGCCAGGTGGCGACGCACTTGATCGGCAATGACGCGTTTCAGGAGTGCGATACGGTGGGGATCACGCGTCCTTGCACGAAGCACAACTGGCTGGTGAAGAATGTGGACGACCTGGCGCGTGTCCTGCACGAGGCGTTCTACATCGCCAGAAGCGGCCGGCCCGGCCCGGTGGTGGTCGACATTCCCAAAGACATCCAATTTGCCACCGGCACCTATGTCGGTCCGGGTGACATTCAGATGGCGCACAAGAGCTATCGTCCCAAGCTCAAGGCTGATCAGCCCGTGCTGCAGAAAGCCGTCGAGGCGATGGCATCGGCCAAGCGGCCGATTTTCTATACTGGTGGCGGAGTCATCAACTCCGGTCCGAAGGCGAGCCAGCTTCTGCGCGAGCTCGTGCGCCTGACGGGCTTCCCCATCACGTCGACCCTGATGGGGCTCGGGGCCTATCCCGCCTCCGACAAACAGTGGCTCGGCATGCTCGGCATGCACGGCACCTACGAAGCCAACATGGCCATGCACGACTGCGACGTGATGATCAACATCGGCGCCCGTTTCGACGATCGCATCACCGGCCGCCTCAACGCGTTCTCGCCGGGATCGACCAAGATCCATGTCGATATCGACCCGTCCTCGATCAACAAGAATATCAAGGTGGACATCCCCGTCGTCGGTGACGCCGCCTACGTGCTCGAGGATATGCTGCGCTTGTGGAAGGCGCGCGGCGGTGGGCCCGACAAGGCCGCGCACAAGGCGTGGTGGAAGCAGATCGAGCAGTGGCGCGCGCGCGACTGCCTGGCGTATCGGCCGAGCTCCGAATTTATCATGCCGCAGTACGCGCTGCAGCGGCTCTACGAGCTGACGAAGAACAAAGACGTGTACGTCACGACCGAAGTCGGCCAGCATCAGATGTGGGCGGCGCAGTTCCTCAAGTTCGAGGAGCCCAACCGCTGGATGACATCGGGCGGGCTCGGGACGATGGGGTACGGTCTGCCGGCCGCCATCGGCACGCAGCTCGCGCATCCCAAGTCGCTCGTGATCGATGTCGCGGGCGATGCGTCGATCCTGATGAACATCCAGGAGATGTCGACGGCCGTGCAATACCGGCTGCCGGTGAAGATCTTCATCCTGAACAACCAGTACATGGGCATGGTGCGGCAGTGGCAGCAGCTCCTGCATGGCAACCGCTATTCGGAAAGCTATACGGAATCACTGCCCGACTTCGTGAAGCTGGCAGAGGCCTATGGCGCCATCGGCATGAAGTGCGAGAAGCCGGCCGAGCTCGACGACGCGATCAAGGACATGATCGATGCCAAGGGGCCGGTCATTTTCGACTGCCGCGTGGCGAGTCTCGCCAACTGCTTCCCGATGATCCCGTCGGGCAAGGCGCACAACGAGATGCTGCTCGGCGACGCGGTCTCGGAAGCCGAGATCGAGAAGGCCATCGGCAAGGAAGGCAAGATGCTGGTGTAGCTCACCGCTGAGGGAGCATGTCCATGAAGCTCATCATTGCCAACAAGCTCTACTCGTCGTGGTCGCTGAGGCCCTGGATTCTCATGCAGGCCCTCGGCATCCCGTTCGAGGAAGAGGTCATCCCACTGTATCAGCCGGAGACGGCGGCGCGCATCGCTAAATATTCGCCCGCCGGGCGCGTGCCGGTGCTGATCGACGGCGGCCTGCCGATCTGGGAGAGCCTCGCCATCGTCGAATACCTGCACGAGAAGCTTCCCCACCAGAACATCTGGCCGAAGACACTCGGTGCACGCGTCCATGCACGCGCCATCGCCAACGAGATGCATGCCGGTTTCGGTCCGCTGCGGCAGGCGCTGCCGATGAATCTCACCAAGCGCTTCAAGCCGAAGGATCACGGGCCGGAGGTCGCCGCCAACGTCGAACGCATCACGACGATGTGGAAGGAAGCGCGCCGGCGTTTTGCGGACGGCAAGCCGTTCCTGTTCGGTGATTTCTCGGCCGCCGATGCGATGTATGCGCCGGTCGTCACGCGCCTCGATACGTATCAGGTGACCGTGGATACGGAGACGCGCGCCTACATGGACGCGATCTTGATGCATCCTGCGTTCGTCGCGTGGCGCACGGCGGCGATGCAGGAGCCTTGGATAATTCCACATTACGAGGAAGGCCATGAGGTCGCCGAGGTCTTGCACAAGCCGAGTGCCTAAGTACCCCAGTCAATCCTTTTCACCGCGAGCTCCATCATGAGCGAGAAACCCACCGGTTCCGTCTACTTCCTCGAAGAGCGCAAGGATGTGCCCGAGCGGCATACGCTCTCCATTCTGGTCGACAACGAGCCGGGTGTCCTGTCGCGCATCGCCGGGCTCCTCTCCGGCCGCGGCTACAACATCGACAGCCTCACGGTGTCGGAGACGGAGCATGAGAAGCATCTCTCGCGCTTCACCATCGTCACAACGGGCACGCCGATGGTGCTGGAGCAGGTCAAGCACCAGCTCGAGCGCATGGTGCCGGTGCATCGGGTCGTCGATCTGACCGTCGTCGGCGAACCGCTGGAGCGGGAACTGGCACTCGTCAAAGTGGCGGGCACCGGCGAGAAGCGCATCGAGGCCCTGCGCCTGGCTGAGATCTTCCGCGCCAGCGTCATCGACGCCTCGACCAGTCACTTCGTTTTCGAGATCACCGGCCGCTCATCGAAGATCGAACAATTCATCGCCATCATGCGAGACCTCGGCCTCGTGGAGATTTCGCGAACCGGCATCGCCGCCATGGCGCGCGGCGGGCAGGGCATGTGATGTCGGCCGATCTTCTCGTTGCGCTGGCGGCATTCTGCGCCGTGACATTGATCACGCCGGGCCCTAACAACGTCATGCTCATGACGTCCGGGCTCAATTTCGGTTTCCGCCGGGCGCAGCCGCACATGTGGGGCGTGACACTCGGCTTCGCCGTCATGGTGTTTGCAGTCGGCCTCGGGCTCGGCGCGATTTTTGCGGCATGTCCGCTGATCTATGCGCTGCTGAAGTATGCCGGTGCGGCGTACTTGCTCTATCTGGCGTGGGCCATCGCCATGTCGGGCCCGATGAATTCAGGTGAAGCAGGTGTCAGTACGCCGATGACCTTTCTGCAGGCGGCGGCCTTCCAATGGGTCAATCCGAAAGGCTGGGTGATGGCCGTCGGGGCCGTTTCGGCGTACGCGGGCGTCGCCATTTTTCCCCTCAACATCACATTGATCGCAGTCTTGTTCGGTGTGCTGGGGGTGGTTTCAAGTGCGACTTGGGTGCTTCTCGGTCAGACGTTACAACGCTTGCTGACGAATGCGCGCGCCGTGCGGATTTTCAATGTGGCTATGGCGCTGGCGCTGGTTGCATCGCTTTGGCCGGTCGTGAGCGACCTGTTTCAGTGACGCCGATCCCGCTCACGGCGTGACCGGCGACGCCGCAAACGCCATGCGCGCGCTATTGTGGCCGAAGTTCCAGGACATGCGCTCCGCGGTGAAGCCGGCATCGCGCAGAACCCGAAGGAATTCAGCTTCGTTGTAGTGCGCGAGGCCCAGTTGCGCGCGCACGCGGCGGTAGTCAGAGAAGAACGTTTTCACGAGGCCGGTGAGCGCGGCGGCCAGGAAACCGTTGGCGGCTGCGAAGCGCAGCAGGGCAGTGGCATCGGTCAATCGCCCGATAGAGTGCGGAATGACGTCGGCGACGACGAGGCGTCCTGATGGCGCGAGCTTGCGATGCCATTGCGCCAGGCAAGTGCTTAATTGCTCCTTGCTCAGATATTGCACGACGGAGTTGACGACGATGAGGTCGATCGAGCCCTCCGGCACCGCATCGAACTCCTCCGGCGACAGAATAGTTACGTTGCCGGCAGTGGCGAGGCGCTGCCGCAGCCGGTCGCGCACGATCTCGGCGCCATCGCACAGGTAGAGGTGCCCGCAGCCAGCCGCGACCTGCCCGGCCGCCAACGCCTCGCCGCAGCCGTAGTCGACGACGTGGGCATCAGGTCCGGGTGCCAGCCGCGCAATATCTGCCGCAATTATTTGATAATGAACGGTTTTATGCCGATCGTTGACGTAGATCGGGGTGTCCGCGTTCCAGAACTCGCGCCAGCTCATCCAGTTTATCCACCATGGTGTGCTGTATTGTGCACAGTGCTATCGCACTGATAGGCTTTGCGGGCAAAAAAGACTACGCCCGATCATCGCCGGGGCGCTTTGGGGAGGGATAAATGCTGGTTGCGCTGCGCGGTCGCCTTGCGACTGCCTTTGTTGGCGTGCGGATGTTCGCGCCGAACCCACGTCCCCGGGACATGAAAGCCGCTCGCGCATCAGCATGAACATCCGCTCCTGGCTTCGCTCCGACTATGCGCTCGCGGCGGCTGTGCTTTTTGCAGCGTGGCTTCTCCTATCATCGCCGTGGCTGTTCGGCACGGTCACAATTCCCTATGACGCCAAGGCGCACTTCCAGGCGCAAATCCAATTCTTGTCCAACGCACTGCATAGCGGCCAGTCGCCATTCTGGGCGCCGCACGTGTTCGTGGGTACGCCGCACATCGCCGATCCGCAGTCGCTGATCTTCTCGCCGGCTATTCTGCTGGCCTACTTCGAGGCTGTGCCGACATTCCGTCAACTCGATGCCTATGTGCTGATCCTGCTGGGCCTGGGCGCGTTGGCGATCCTGAAGCTGTTCCAGGACCGCGGCTGGCATGCCGCGGGCGGACTTGTGGCTGCGATCGCGTTTGCGTTTGGGGCGTCGGCAGCGTGGCGCATCCAGCATATCGGGCAGATCCAGAGCTACGCGTTCTTCGGCATCGCGTTGTGGCTGCTGCAGCGCGCGCTCGACCGGTCATCGGTACTCTGGGGCGTGCTGGCGGGTCTGGCAGCGGGGGTGATGATTGCCGAGCCCAACCAGGTGGCGCTGCTCGGCGTCTATGTGCTTGCTGCCGTGACAGTGGGTCATTTCTGGCTGCACTTGGATCGGATGGCGACCATGCGGCGCAGCCTCAGGCCGCTGGCCTCGGCAACTGCTGTGGGACTGCTCGTGGTCGTGGTGCCGCTGGTACTCTGTTATCTCTATGTCGAATCCTCAAATCGTCCGGTGATCGAATTCGCCGAAGCGGCGCTGGGATCGCTCAATCCCGCCTCGCTGGTGACGACGCTGGTCGCAGACCTCTACGGCGCGTTCGATCCTGCGGTCGACTACTGGGGGCCTTACAGCGTCTACTGGGACAAGAACGATCTGGCGCTGTCGCAAAACATGGGGCAGCTCTACATCGGCGCACTGCCGATCGTTCTTGTCATGACCGTGGGCCTCACGCGCGGCGCGCTGTGGACCCGCGAGATGCGGGCGTACGTGCTGTCAATGCTCTTTCTTCTTCTCTATGCGCTGGGCGCCTACACGCCGGCGTTCCGGCTGTTCTATGAGGTGCTGCCGGGTGTCGCCATGTTCCGCCGTCCGGCCGATGCGTCTTTTCTGCTGGGCGGGTTGCTGGCCATTGCGGGTGGATACGTTGTGCACTGTTGGCTGATCGGCTCACTGCCGCGACCCAGCGGCGCTGGCCGTGTCATCGAACTGGCGGTCATTCCGCTCGTGCTGCTGGCTGCGACGGCTATTGCAGTCGACCAGCACAAGCTGGAGCTTGCCTGGAGGCCGACGTTGAATGCGGTCGGCTGGCTCGTGCTCGTGATGTTCGCGCTCGTCGTGCCGATGCGCCGCTTCGCGAGAGCCGGCACGGTCGCCGTCGTGGTGCTCGGCGTGCTGATGACGGCGGATCTCGCCGCCAACAACGGGCCCAACGAATCGACCGGCAGCTCAAGCGCCAACTACGACATCCTGAAGCCCAATTGCCAGAACGAGACGATCAAGTTTCTCAAGGCGCGGGTGCGGCGGTCGCCCGGCTCGCAGTGGCGCGATCGCGTCGAACTGGTCGGGCTCGGGTTCGAGTGGCCCAATGCGGCGCTGATCCACGGCCTCGATACGACGCTCGGCTACAACCCGCTTCGCATCGGACTGGTTTCGCGGACGCTCGGTGCGCGGGACTACATCGCGGGACCGGACCAGCGCACGTTCAGCAGGCTGTTTCCGTCTTACCACTCGGAGCTGGCAAATCTTCTCGGGTTACGGTTCATCGCCAGCAGCGTTCCCATCGAGCAAGTCGATCTGAAGCTAGCGCGCGGCGAGCTCAAGTTCCTGGCGCGGACGCGCGACGCTTACATCTACGAGAATGTCGAAGCGCTGCCGCGCGTCATGTTCGTCAAGGACTGGCAACACGCGAACTTCGAGCACATCATCGAGGAAGGGCGCTGGCCCGAGTTCGATCCGGTTGAGACGGTGCTTCTCGACGGCGAGCCGGAGATTGCCGGTGCGCGATCAGACGTCGTATGGGATGCGGAAGCGATGCCGGACGTGAAGATCAAGCACTACGAGAACACCATCGTGGAAGTCGAGGTGTCAACGCCAGTGGACGGCTTTGTCGTGCTCAACGACGTGTGGCACCCCTGGTGGCAGGCCGAGGTTGACGGCAAGCCGGCTACGATCCAGCGCGCCAACGTGTTGTTCCGGGCGGTGCACGTGGCCAAGGGGCGGCACCTCGTGCGTTTCGAGTTCACACCGTTCTCCGGCGCCATCGCCGAGCTCGGCGGCAGGCTGAGGGGCACCGCCAAGTAAGTGTCAGCCGGGGAGCTTGTACGCGCTGAACTTGGATCTCAGCGCCAGCTTGGAAATCTTCCCGGTGGCGGTGAGCGGCAGCTCGTCCACGAAGACGATGTCGTCGGGCAACTGCCACTTGGCGAGCTTGTGGCCGAGCTGAGCCAGGATGCTTTCCCTGGTGGGGTCGGCGCCTTTGGCCTTCACCACCACGAGCAGCGGTCGCTCGTCCCATTTGGGATGGGGAACGGCAATGACAGCGGCACTGGCGACGCCTGTGCAGCCCATGGCTAGGTTCTCAAGCTCGATGGAGCTGATCCATTCGCCGCCTGACTTGATGAGATCTTTCGTCCGATCGACGACGATGAGATATCCGTCCGGCGTGATGCGTGCCACGTCGCCGGTACCGAACCAGCCATCGGCGTCGAGGCCGCGCGCGTTGGCGTCCTCGTTCTTGTAGTAGCCGCGCACGACAGCAGCGCCGCGCACGAATAGCTCGCCGGTCGCTTCGCCGTCGTGCGGCAAGGTTTCGCCATCGGGACCGACGAGCTTCAGCTCGACGCCGAAGATGCGTTTGCCCTGGCGGGATTTGATGTCGACGCGCTCGGCGAGCGGCTTGTCCGCGTCCTGAGGCCCGAGGCGTGTGGTGGTGCCGACGGGGCTCATCTCGGTCATCCCCCAGCCGTGCACGATATCGATGCCATAGTCGCGTTCAAAGGTTTCGATCAGCGAGAGCGGTGCGGCCGAGCCGCCAGTCAGGACGTCGGTGAGTGCTTTCGGCTTGCGGCCCCGTTTCTGCATCTCGGCGAGGAGTCCGAGCCAGACGGTCGGCACGCCCCAGCCGCCGGTGACGCGTTCGCTGTCCATCAGCGCGAACAGGCTTTCGCCGTCGAGCTTGGCGCCCGGGAAGATCAAGGCGGCGCCGGCTATGGGTGCCGTGTAAGGCAGGCCCCAGGCGTTGGCATGAAAGAGGGGCACGACGGGCAGGACGCGACGGCCGTTCTGTAGGGCCTTGGCACAGGCGGGCAGCACGAAGAGCGCGTGCAGCACGGTGGCGCGGTTGGAATAAAGCACACCTTTGGGATCGCCGGTGGTGCCGGAGGTGTAGCAGAGCGCGCAGGCGGCATTCTCGTCGAGCTCGGGCCAGGTGAGATCGGGTGCACCGGAGGCGAGGATGTCCTCGTAGCAGAGGAGGCTCGGCAGCGACGACGCGGGCATGTGGCCGCGGTCGGTCATGGCGACGTAGCGCAGCGATTTGGGGAACGTGGGGGACAGCTTCTCGACGAGCGGGGTGAACGTCAGGTCGAAAAACAGCAGCGTATCCTCGGCGTGATTGACGATGTAGGTGATCTGCTCGGCGAACAGCCGCGGGTTGATAGTGTGGCAGACGGCGCCGATGCCGGCGATGGCGTAGTACAGCTCGAAGTGCCGGTAGCCATTCCACGCCAATGTTGCAACGCGGTCGCCGGGCTTGACACCGAGATCGCGCAGGGCGTTGGCGAGGTGGAGGATGCGCTTGCGGGCCTCGGCATAGCCGTAGCGGTGCAGGCCGCCCTCGACGGTGACGGAGACGATGTCGGTGGTGGGATGCACGTCGGCGGCATAGTCGATTATGCTTGAGACCAGCAACGGCCGGTTCATCATCATGCCTTCGAGCATCGGCGCATCTCTCCCTGGAGTGTTTGTTCAAGGTTAGACTTGCGCCTAGGGTGCCGCCAAGGGATACCGGCGAAGGAAATCACAAAGATCGGGAGTTATGAGGATGGCAAAGGTCGACGTGGAGACACGGGGCGAAGTCGCGGTCCTCAGATTGTCCAACCCGCCGGTTAACGCATTGGCGCACGGTGTGCGCGAGGGCCTGCAGGCGGCCATTGCGGCCGCAAATGCGGACCCAGCGATCAAGGCCATCGTGGTGACGGGCGAGGGGCGCGCCTTCTCGGCCGGCGCCGACATCACCGAGTTCCGCAGCGGAATGAAGCCGCCGGGGCTCGGCCAGGTCATCGACGGCATGGAAGCATCCGGGAAGCCGGTGGTGGCGGCGCTCAACGGGCTGGCGCTGGGTGGCGGGCTGGAGGTTTCGTTGGGCTGCCACTATCGGGTGGCGGCGCCCGCGGTGTCCCAGCTCGGCCTGCCGGAGGTGAAGATCGGCATCCTGCCGGGCGCGGGCGGGACGCAGCGCCTGCCGCGCATCATTGGCGTCGAGGCGGCCCTCGATATGATTGTCTCCGGGAACCCGATTGCGGCTGCAGCGGCGGCGAAGGCCGGGCTGGTAGACAGGATTGCCGAGGGCGATGTGGTCGATGCGGCCGTTGCCTTTGCACGCGAATTGGTGGCGTCGGGCAAGGGCCCGCGCCGCGCCAGCGACAAGACCATTGATGCAGCCTCGGTGCCCGCCGGTCTGTTCGACAAGAAACGCGCATCGCTCGGGCGACATCCGTCCGGGCCGTTGGCGCCGAAGAACTGCATTGCGGCCGTTGAGGCATCCGTCACATTGCCGTTCCGCGGTGGGCTCAAGCGCGAGCGGGAGCTGTTCGCCGAGCTTGCGGCCAGTCCCTACGCGCGAGCGCTACAGTATGCGTTCTTTGCCGAGCGGCAGGCGGCCAACATTCCCGACATCGGCACGGACGTGAAACCGCGCGAGATCAAGAGCGTGGGCATTGTCGGCGCGGGCACCATGGGCACGGGCATCGCGCTTGCATTCCTCAACGCCGGGATTCCTGTGATGATCGTGGAAACGGCGCAGGCAGCGCTCGACAAGGGTGTGGCCCGTATTCGCGAAACGATCGAGAGCAATGTTGCGAGAGGCCGCATCCCGGCGGATGAAGGCAAGCGGCGGTTAGCCAAACTGACACCGATGCTCAAGCTCGACGAGCTGGCCGCGAGCGATCTCATCATTGAGGCGGTGTTCGAGAAGCTGGCGCTGAAGACGGAGATCTTCGGCAAACTCGATACGATTGCCAAGCCCGGAGCCGTGCTGGCGACGAATACGTCGACGCTCGATGTCGATGCCATCGCGGCGGCGACGAAGCGGCCGGGTGACGTGCTCGGCATGCACTTCTTCTCGCCGGCCAACATCATGCGGCTGCTGGAGGTGGTGCGTGGCAAGGCAACATCCAGGGGTGCGCTGGCGACGGCGATGGCAGTGGCCAAGCGCATCGGCAAGGTCGGCGCGGTGTCGGGTGTATGCTTCGGCTTCATCGGCAACCGCATGCTGGAAGCATACCTCGAAGAGGTGCAGGCGATGCTGCTCGAAGGGGCAACGCCGAGCGAGGTCGACGGAGCATTGGAGGCGTGGGGCCTCGCCATGGGGCCGAACGCGATGATGGATATGGCCGGGCTCGATGTCGGCTATCACATCCGCCAGGAGCATGAGATCTCGGACGAGCGCCGCCGGCTTTATCGGTTCACCGATGCGATCGTCAGTATGGGACGGCACGGGCAGAAGACCGGCGCGGGCTATTACAAGTACGGCAGCGACCGCAAGCGTCAGGCCGATCCCGAGATGGAGTCGCTGATCCGCGCCGAGGCAGCGGCGCAAGGCGTGGTGCAGCGCAAGCCCGGTGCGGAGGAAATCGTCGAGCGCTGCCTGCTGCGGCTCGTCAACGAGGGGGTGCAGATCCTGGATGAAGGGATCGCCATGCGCGCTTCCGACATCGATACAATCTATCTGACCGGCTATGGTTTTCCGGCTTGGCGCGGCGGGCCCATGTGGCAGGCCGAGAACATCATGGGCCTGAAGGCTGCCGCGGAGAAAATCCGCGGGTACGAGACGGTGCACGGCCCCCGATGGACCATTGCGCCGTTGCTGGACCGGCTCGCCGCCTCCGGCGGCAAGCTGGCGGACGCCGGCGTGGCGGGAAAGCCCTCATAAACGGGAGATGCAACCCTGTGCCGCGCCTGGGATGCACGCCCATGGTTGCCGCGATGGCGCGTCTCCCTTAAGACCGTCCGGAGACATTCCAGCGCCGGGCACGGCGACCATCTCCCAAGAGCGAGGCAAGCAGCATGAGCGTTCGCCACGGCCGAGAAGTCCTGTCTATTCCGGGCCCTACGACGGTGCCGGACGAAGTGTTGCAGGCCATGCAGCGGCCGGCGATCGACATTTACTCCGGCAGCCTAATGAAGCTGACGGAGTCGCTCATGACAGACATGGGCAACATCTTCCGCACGCGCGGGCAGACCTACATCTATGCCGCCAACGGTCACGGCGGCTGGGAAGCGGCCTTCAGCAACGTCCTGTCGCGCGGAGACAAGATCCTGGTGCTGGAGAGCGGCCGTTTCGCCATCGGCTGGGGAGAGATGGCGAAGATGATGGGTGTCGAGATCGAGGTTCTGCCGCAGGATCAGCGCAAAGCTGTCGAGCCCGCTGCGGTGGAAGAGCGGCTCAAGGCTGACAAGTCGCACGCCATCAAGGCCATCATGGTGGTGCAGATCGATACGGCGTCGAGCGTCGTCAACGACATCGCCGCCGTGCGCAAGGCGATGGACCGGGCCAAGCATCCGGCGCTCTTGATGGTCGATACGGTGGCGTCGCTCGGCACCATGCCGTTCGATATGGATGGATGGGGCGTGGACGTCGCCATGTGCGGCTCGCAGAAGGGACTGATGACGCCGCCGGGCCTGGCGTTCGTCGCGGCCAACGACAAGGCGCACGCGGTGCACAAGACGGCCGGCCTCAGGACCATGTACTGGGATTGGACGTTCCGGCAGGGCGAGCAGCACTACATGAAGTATTGCGGCACGCCGCCGGAGCATCTGCTGTTCGGCCTGCGCAAGGCGCTCGATTTGCTGCTGGACGAGGGATTGGAGAATGCCTTCAAGCGGCACGCGCTGCTGGCGGAGGCGGTGCGGCGGGCCGTCGAACGGTGGACGGAAGGCCAGGTGCTGTCGTTCAACATCATCGATCCCGCCAAGCGCGCTAATTCGGTAACCAACGTGCTGGTGCAGGGGCGCGATCCGCAGCCGATCCTGGACTATGCGCGCGAGAAATGTGGCGTGGTGCTGGGCGTCGGGATCGGCGACCTCACCGGCAAGGCGTTCCGCATCGCGCACATGGGCCACGTCAATGCGCCGATGGTGATCGGCACGCTGGGCGCCACGGAGATGGCGCTGAAGGCGCTGAAGATCCCGCATGGATCGGGCGGCGTGCAGGCGGCCACGGATTATCTGGCGGAGATGGTCGAGGCCTAGGCAGCAGGAGCGCACCATGGAGATCGATTGGACAGGCCGGAGCATCGACACGGCCGAGCTGACGATTAACTACGCGCGCGCCGGCAAGGGAGCACCGATTGTGTTCCTCCACGGCTGGCCGGAGTTCAACCGCACGTGGCTGCACAACATGCCCGTGCTGGCCGACCGCTACGACTGCATTGCGCCGGATCTCCGCGGGTTCGGCCGCACGGTCTCGAAAGTGCCGCGGCCTGAGAGCGGAACGCCGCCGCAACTGCTGGCGAAGGATCTGAAGGAGTTCGCAGAGGCGCTGGGGCTCAAGCGGTTCGCCATCGTTTCGCACGATGTCGGTTCGTTCGTGGCCCAGCAGTTTGCGCTGGCCTATCCCGAGAGCGTATCGGCGCTGTTCTTCTTCAACTGCGCCTATCCGGGAATCGGCAAGCGCTGGGGAGACTTCCGGCATTTTCCCGAGACTTGGTACCAGCAGTTTCATCAGAAGGAGCTGGCGGCCGCGTTGGTGGGCTCATCGCGCGACGCGGCGCGGATCTACTTCCGGTATTTCCTGCGGCATTGGAGTCATCAGAAAGAAGCGTTCACGCCCTACCTTGACGAATGGGTCGACAACTTCCTGCGGCCGGGCAATTTGCAGGGCGGCTTCGACTGGTACATCGGCGTGGCACGCTTCCGCGCGCGCATGATGCTGGAGGGGGCACTCACCGTGCCGAAGATCGCAGTGCCCACGTATTTCCTGTGGGGCGCGCACGACCCTGTGCTGCGCTACGATTTCTCCGACAAGCTCGATGAGTATTTCACCGACTTCACGCTCGAGCGCGCGGAGGAGGGCGGGCACTTCGCGCATTTCGAGGTGCCGGAGCTCGCCAATCAGCGCATGACGGAGTTTTTCGGGAAGGTGGTGGGCTAGGCCTCGTCATCCTCGAGCAGTGAGCGCAAAAGCGCGAGCCGTCTCGGGGATCCAGCACAAAGAGGGCCGAAGGCTCGATAATTGAGGTGTCTTCGACGAGTCTTACGCTGGTTCCCCGGGATCGCGATGCGCTTCGCGCACGCGCCCCGAGGATGACGGAAGTGCGTCAGCGCTTTGCGTCGGTGTGCCACCAGGTGTCGATGCTGTAGCCGGTGAGGGCGGTGGTGTCGGGAATAGCCAGCGTGGACCACGTGGCGACCCACTGCTGCTTGAGGTGGAAGGTCGGGATGACGTAGTCGCCCGAGAGCAGGACGCGATCGAAGGCGCGCACCGCGGCTTCGAAATCCTCGCGGCCTTCGGCCTGCAGGAGGGCATCCATCATGGCATCGGCGGCGGCGTTCTTGACGCCCGGATAGTTGAGCGATCCCGCGATGTCGGCGGCGGCACTCGACCAGCGATTGACCTGCTCGTTGCCGGGCGACAGCGACGCGCTCCAATTCCACTGGATCATGTCGAAGTCGAACGTCTTGAGGCGCGACCAGTACTGCGCGTCGTCCACCTGACGGATGGTCAGCGCGACGCCGATTTTCTTCAAGCTCTCGGCATAGGCCAGCATCAGCCGCTCCTGGCCGCGCGAGCGCGCCAGCGCTTCGAACGCAAAGGGAGCGCCGGTCTTGGCTTCGACCATGCGGCCGTTGCGAAGCTCGTAGCCGGCCTCGCGCAAGAGTCCGACGGCGATCCGCGCCTGCTCGCGGTTGAAACCTGCACCGTCGCTTTGCGGCAGCCGCCAGGTGCCATCGAGAATGTCCGGCGTGACCGCTGAAGGGAACGGCATGAGCAGTGCGCGCTCGCGCGCGTCGGCCGGACGGCCGTAGGAAGACAGGACGGAGCGCTCGAAGAAGCTGCCGGTCCGCGTATACAACGCGTGGTACAGGCTGCGATTGATCCACTCGAAATCGAACAGAAGAATGAGCGCGCGGCGCACGCGCAAATCGGCAAACAGCGGGCGGCGGGTGTTGAGTGCGAAACCGCTCATTCCCGCAGGCGTGCCGATGTCGAAGGTGCGCTTGACGACGCGGCCATCGGTGACGGCGGAGAAGTCGTAGCCTGTGGCCCAGCGGTCGGGGCTGTCCTCCTCGCGCAGATCGAGGGCGCCGGTCTTGAAGGCTTCGAACATCGAGGTCGTGTCGCGGAAATAGTCGTAGCGGATCTCGTCGAAGTTGAAGCGGCCGCGCGCGGAGGGAAGGTCGTGCGCCCACCAGTCGGGATTCCTGCGGAAGGTCACGCGTTTGCCGGCGTCGATCTCTGACACGAGATAGGGGCCTGAGCCGACGGGGGGATCGAACCCGGTCCGCTCGAAGGTTTCCGGGTCTATGCGATGCTTCGGCAGGACGGGCATCAGCCCCATGATCAGCGGCATCTCGCGGTTGTCGTCGGAGAAGGTGAAGGTGACGGAACGCGGTCCCGTGACCTCGGCGGCGGCGACGTTCTTGTAGTAGCTGCGATGGAAGGGCTGGCCCTTCTCTTTGAGCAGTGACCAGGAGAAGACCACGTCCTCGGGCGTGATCGGCTGTCCGTCCGAGAAGCGGGCCTCCGGGCGCAACTGGAAAACGACCCAGCGGCGGTCCGGCGGCACATCCACGGTCTCGGCGATGTGGGAGTACAGCGAGAACGGCTCGTCGGGCCCGCGAATGAGCAGGCTCTCGTAGACGTAATCGCGCACGCCGACGGCCGAGACGCCCTTGATGATCAGCGGATTGAGGCTGTCGAAGGAGCCGAGCTGCCCGAGCGTCAGCCGGCCGCCCTTGGGGGCGTCGGGATTGACGTTGGAAAAATGGGTAAACGCGGGCGGGAGCTGCGGCGCTCCGTGCATGGCGATGCCGTGGAGCGGCTCGGCAGCGGTCTGGGGGGCTGCAAGGCACGCCAGCGCGAGGGCGGTGAGGGCCAACCGCAGAGGGTGCGACAATCGGTGCATGGCCCGTACCGTGAACTTCTCAGGCAGGACCTTGCCCCTCAGCATTGCTCACCTGCTCCTATATCTGTCGTTGCTGGAGAGACACGGCCTTTAGCACGACGCCTGTTGAGGACGTGGCTGCATCGGATCATGGCCACGGGATTGCCGCAATCAGGCTCTTACTCCGAGGCTCATGCGGGGTCGACCGCCGTGGGAGTGGCTCTCAGATGGTTCATCGGGCCGTCCACGACAAGGCGTAATTGGGGACACGACGGGGCGGGGCCTGCTGCAGGCATCGACCGCAAGCGAAAGGTCGAAATTTCATGACGGAGATAGCTTCGGTGTTGGGACGCGGGTGGCTCAGACATGCGGGCGTAAAGGTCGGTGTAGCGGCTGCTCTGGCGATGGCAATGGGCATGGCGCCGGTGGCCGCGCAGCAAAAGGATGGCAAGCAGCCTCCTGCGGCGAAGAAGACCGAGCCGGCTGCCGCGGCCAAGGGCAAGGACGCTCAAGGCGCGCAACAGCAGAGCGCCTGGGTGAAACTGTGCGAAAAAGCGCCGATCATGTCGAAGGACAAGGACGGCAAGGACATCCGCGACGAGAAGAACGTGTGCCTGACGCATCACGAACGTCTCGACGGCAATACGGGCATGGTCCTCGTCTCGGCGGCCATTCGCCAGATCGAGGGCGCCGACAAGAACCATCTCATGGTGATGGTGCCGCTGGGCATGGCCATTCATCCGGGCCTGCGCGCGACGGTCTACACCAAGGATCTCTGGGACCAGGCGCAGAAGAACCAGAAGGTCGACGATTCCAAGCTCGATCCTGTCAAGCTTTCCTACGCGCTGTGCCATCCCGCCGGCTGCACGGCCGAGGTTGAGGCTGGCAAGGACGTCGTCGGAAAAATGAAGGCGGGTGGCGGCCTGATGATCATGGCCATCAACGCGCAGGGTCAGGTCATCGCCTTTCCCGTGCCTCTGACGGGCTTCGGGGAAGCGTTCGACGGCCAGCCGGTCGACAACGCCAAGTACAGCGAAGCCAGAAAGACATTGATGGCGCAGATCGCCCAGCGCCAGCAGCAGATGATGGAAGACTACAAGAAGCAGCAGGCGACGGGCAGCGCCGGCGGCGGCCAGCAGGCCCCGAGCGCCGCGGCGAAGGGTGCGCCACCGGCTGCGGAGAAGAAGAAGTAGGTTCGATTTCGAGGGAAGCTAGTGTCCCGATTCCCAAGTTCGCAGGAGCTCTCGGCTGGGTTGGAGAGCGAACTTCGGAATCAAAAGGGACACTAGAATTATAAACTTGCTCGTGTGATTCAGATCGAGAAATTCGCTCAGAGGCGGCCGCTAGATACGGCGAATTTCTCGATCATCACACGAGCGAAGCGGGCGGCCATCGAGCCGCCCGTTTTGTTTGTAACCTCCCGCCCTCCTTTTTCTTAGGGTCCGCCATGACCGACGAAGCGCCAAAAGCCTCGGCATCCGACAAAGACAAGAAGGAACACCGGCCGCCGAAAGGTGTGACACATAAGGTCACCTGGACGAGTGATGCCGGTGAGGCCGCCGACGTCGATGTGATCTCGGAATGGATCGTCCTGCGCAAGAAGGAGCACCCCGCCGCCGAGGTTTTCCACACCTACTATCGGCTCGCGGGAGCCAACGGCCGGAGGCCAGTCAGTTTCGTCTTCAATGGTGGACCCGGTGCCTCTTCCGCCTATCTTCATGTCGGCGGGCTTTCGCCGCGGCGCGTGCTCTTCAAGTCGAACGGCCATCTCGAGCCACCACCCGTGCGCCTCGTGAACAATCCGGAAAGCTGGATCGCCTTCACCGATCTTGTGTTCGTCGATCCGGTCGGCACGGGGTTCTCGCGGATTATCGAGCCTGACAAGAAGCCCGACGACAAGGAGAAGCCCGATCCTGCAAAGACCGTCGAGGAAAAGGAGTTCTACGCGCTCAATCGCGATCTTGAGTCTTTGGGAGAGTTCATCGAGCGCTTTCTCTCGAAGTACAAGCTATGGGACGTGCCTATTGCCATCATCGGCGAAAGCTACGGTGGCTTCCGCACGGCCAAGCTCATGCGGCGCCTGCAGGAGACCCACGGCATCGGCCTCTCGACGGCAATTGCCATCTCACCCGTGCTCGAATGGTCGCTCCTGGATCGCAATGACTACGACGTGCTGCACTCGATGGACTGCTTCTGCACGATGGCGCTTGCGGCAACCTTCCATGGCCGCTCGCGCGCATTCGCAGCGGGCACGCCGGTCGAAAAGCAGCGCCGCGAGATCGAGGCCTTTGCCACCCGCGAGCTTGCGCATTCCCTCCTTGTCGGCGCGGCGCACGACTCCAACGAGCAGGCCCGGGTGTTTGCACGTGCCGCGGATTTTCTCGGATTGCCGGTGGAGCTTGTCCAGCTGGCGCATGGCCGTGTGCCGTTCTGGCGCTTCGCACGCGAGCTTTTGAAACCCGAGCAGAAAGTTGTCGGCTTCTATGACGCGACGATCACCGGCATCGATCCGTTTCCGGATCGCGACTATCATCAGGCGCCGGATCCGACCCTGGCCGGCATCGAGCGGGTCTTCGCTAGCGCCATCAATCACGTTTTGCGCGCCGAACTCGGCATCGATTCAGAGCGCCGGTATGAGCTGTTGAGCCTTGCCGTCAATCGCGACTGGAAGCGTGACGAGCCGCCCCACGCGCTCTGGGCTCCGCTCGGTGCAACCGACGACTTGCGCTTCGCCATGAGCATGAACCCGGACATGAAGGTCCTGATCGCGCATGGCTATTACGATATGGTGACACCCTATTTCTCGTCCGAACGCTTAGTCGGGCAAATGCGGCTGCTGCCGGAACAGCGCGAGCACCTGTTCATCCGTCATTTCGGCGGCGGCCATATGTTCTACACTTGGGATGAGTCTCGCCGCGCCTTTCGCGACTGGGCACAGGGTTTCTATGCCTAGCGAAACCGGAGCTCGAACGCCCAAAGGGCTACGGACGATCGCGGCGCACCTATGTGTCGCACGACGTCAATGCGATTGCACGATCGCGCGGTAGCCGCCGTTCTTCTGCTTCCGGAAGAGCTCTGACACCTGCGGGTGGCGCAGCGGCGTGCGCGATGTGTCAGGCACCAGGTTCTGCTCAGAGACGTAGGCGACGTATTCCGTCTCTGAGTTTTCAGCCAGAAGATGATAGAAAGGCTGGTTTTTCCGCGGGCGAATTTGCGCCGGGATGGATTGCCACCACTCTTCCGAAGAGCTGAAGACCGGGTCCACGTCGAAGATGATGCCACGGAACGGATAATGGCGATGGCGGACGACCTGTCCCAGCCGGTATTTGGCCTTGCGAATGCCGCTGCGGCGTGCGCGCGGCGCGACTGTTTCCGATTTGGTGGCTTGTTGCTGCTTCATGCTACTAGATATCGCTAGAGAACGTCGGTCGAGTCAATGGAGTCGATGGACTCATGCCGGGCGTGCGACTTCCGTCGTACATCACAGTCCGTACAGTGCTGCGCGGTGGGGATCTTTGGCTGCGACCAATTGCGCAAGATCGACAATGACTTTCGCCTGTTTCCATGTCGCGTCGTCCTGAAATTTTCCATCGACAATGGCAGCGCCCGTGCCGTCGGGCATGGCTGCGACAATCTTGCGCGCAAACAGAACGTCCGCCGGGTCAGGACTGAAAACGGCCTTCGCGATGCCGATCTGCGTGGGATGCAATGACCATGCGCCGAGGCAGCCCTGCAGGAACGCGTTGCGGAACTGCGCCTCGCATGCTGGACCGTCGGAGAAATCGCCGAACGGGCCGTAGAACGGCTTCAGGCCGTGGGTCATGCAGGCATCGACCATCTTCTGCACGGTGTAATGCCACAAGTCCTGCTGGAAAAAAGTGCGTTCGCTGCCTGTCGCGCCGGCGTCAGCCAGCACCCCGTATCCCGGATGCCCACCGCCGACGCGCGTGGTCTTCATGCCGCGCGAGGCCGCCAAATCCGCGGGGCCGAGGCTCATGCCGTGCATGCGCGGCGAGGCTCCGGCAATGGCGTCGACGTTCTGGACGCCTTCGGCCGTCTCCAGGATGGCGTGGATGAGGATCGGCTTGGCGATGGCGTGCTTGGCTTCGAGCTGAGCCAGCAGCTGATCGAGATAGTGGATGTCCCAGGGACCCTCGACCTTGGGCAGCATGACGACATCGAGCTTGGCACCGACGGCGGGTACGATCTCGAGCACATCGTCGAGCGCCCACGGGGAATTCAGGCAGTTGATGCGCGTCCACAGGCCGGTATCGCCGAACTCGTTGGCCTCGGCCATCTGGATGAAGCCGCGCCGCGCCGCCGCCTTCTGATCGGCAGGAATGGCGTCTTCCAGGTTGCCGAGCACGACATCGACCTGGCTGATGATCTCCGGCAAGCGCGCGCGGATCTTTTCGATATGCGGCGGGATGAAGTGGATCATGCGTTCGAGCTTCACGGGCAGCTGCCGCAGCGGGGCGGGCGCGCCAATGGCGAGCGACGCGTAGAATTTGGCGGGGGTTCGGGTCATGGCGTCTCGAGCTCCGGGGTCTGCCCGTCAGTATCGCGCACAATGTCGCCCCAGCCGAGCTTCTTGGCTGCTTTGTAATTGAGCTTGTCCTGACGGGAAATGCGGCGTTCCGCGACGCCAGGAGCATCGCAGACACGGAGTGTGACATCGGCTTTGCCGATGCGCGGTGGAGAAATGATGCGCGGTCCGGGTATTGCCGGGACCAGAGTCCGGCTCACAGCCAGGTAACTGAACTTCTCGTCCTCGAAGGATCTTTCGGCCTGCTTGGCGAGCCTGTGGTCGCGAGACCGCGACAGCCGCACCGAGAAATGGCACCAGTCGGGCGCGATGATCGGGCAGGCGTGGCTATGCGGGCAGGGAGCCACGGGTCTGGCGCCCAGGCCGATGAGGGCGGTCCGAGCCATGCGGATGCGCTCGAAGCCTGCCGGGGTGCCCGGCTCCACGAGGACGAGAGCCTGACGGGCCTTGCTCAAGGCGGCTCGCACCATTGGGACCACCTCGGCCTCGTGCAGCTCGACCAGCACATACGCCGCGACGACAAGATCGGCGTCCGGCAGATGCGCGGCGCCGGCCGGGAGATTACCGGCGATGATGCGCGCGCCGGACAGCGCCGGCATCGGCGCGCCCTCCGCAAGTTTCCGTGCCAGGGAACGAGAGGTCGCGTTGCGCTCGACCATTGTGACGTGCCGAATATCCGGCCACAGATCGACGGCTGCAAACGCCGCTGTTCCGGGCCCCGCACCCAGATCAAGTAGGCTGCTGGGCCGCCAATCGGGCAGCTGCCCGGCAGTGTAGGCCAGTGCTGCCGATATGCCGGCGAACGTGGCCGGCATGCGGGTGACGGCATAAGCCAGTGCATCGGGGAATGAGACGATGGCGTCCGGGGAGGCGCCGCCACTGCGATAGCTGCGCGACAGGCTTGCCGCCCGCTGCGCCAGGTCTGTGCGCGAGACGCCGTGTAGCAAGGTCTCTAGAGCGCCTGTGACGTGACGCGGCAGACTCATGGCTGTACCTGTGCGCGTCGGGTCGCGCTCACGCCCATCGCCGATTGGACCACATCCATTGCTCCGGCGCCTCGCGGACCCAGGCCTCGAACTGCTTTTGCATTTCCGTGGTGACCCACAGCACGTCATCGCTGGCGTTCTGCGTGCGCGGCACCTTGAGCTCTTTGATCTCGATCTTGAAGCGACTGGCCTTGCCGATCCGCATGCAGCGCGCCATCCAAATGCGGGCGCCGACGCGGCGCGCGATCATGGCCGGGATGGCCACCGATCGCGCCGGCGTGCCGAAGAATGGCACGGCAAGACCGCGGCGGTCATAGAGATCGCAAACGAGACCGAGTCTGCCGCCCTTGCGGACGAAATCCATGATCAGGCGCGCTGTTCGCTGGGCTTCCTCCGCGTTGCCCTCGACCTTGCCGCGGCCGAAGAGCCCGCCGGGATAGAGATCACGGCGCTGGTGGCGCAGATAGCGGTCAACGTAAGGGTTCCTGACATTGCGATAGACGGCGGCCGGGTTGGCGCCGGCGACGGTCAGCGGCCAGATGGCCAGTTCCCAATTGCCCATGTGCAGTGACACGCCGATGGCGGGGCCGAGCTTGTCCTTGTAGCGATCGAAGACAGCCTTGTTGACGATGTCGATGCGATCGCGATCCTTGATCAGGCGATCGATCTGCATGGTCTCGGCCATGACGCGGCCGAGGTTTTCCCACATGGCGAGCGCGATGGTTTCCCGTTCGCGCGGGGTCTTCTCGGGAAAGGCAATGGCCAAATTCTCGAGCGCGCGGCGATGCCTGCGCTGCCAGGGCGCAACAAGGCGCCACAGGCACGCCGACACGGTGGCCGCCATTTCGAGCGGCATGGCCCGGACCAGGCCCACGACGACGCGCAGGAGCAGATATTCCAGCCGATGTTGCAGATCGAGTAAGACCAGCATTGCGTGTGGCATTCCCTCGTCCTGTCGGATATGCGCCGGATCGTCAAGACGACTGCAGCGGCTGCATGAGGCGCGGCAGGGCGAACGAAGGTTGCATGCCCTCACGCATAACGAGCTGCCGCAACGGCGGAAACGCGCCGAGAAGATGCAGGCCGGCGCCGCGTGCGAGGTGGAGCGGAAGAAATCCGCTGATGAGCGAGCGATTGAGCAGATCGACCGCCATCGTGCGCGACAGGACGTCTGCGGCGCGGCGCGTTTCATAGTCGGCGAGCGCCGTATCGCCGCCCGGATCGAGGCCGGATGCTTGGGCGCTGCCGGCAACATCGGCCAGAACGGCTGCATCCCGAAAGCCAAGGTTCAAGCCTTGGGCGCCGATGGGCGGGAGGACATGGGCGGCCTCACCGACCAGTGCCACGCGCCGGTGTGCAAGACGATCGGCCGTCAGGCCGGAGAGGGGAAAGACGGAGCGCGGCCCGATCTGCGAGATCGAGCCGAGCAGACCTTGGAGCCGCTGCTCAAGCTCTGCGGCAAAGAGATCGGGAGTGAGATTTTTTAGGCGTGCGGCCTCCTCGGGACGCTCGACCCATACGAGGCTCGATGATGTTCCGGAGAGCGGCACCGTGGTCAACGGCCCGGCAGCCCGGTGGAATTCGGTCGAAATACAAGCGTGCGCACGGGAGTGCTGAAATTTTGTGGCGAGCGCGCTTTGAGGGTAGGACCAAGCACGATGTGTGATGCCAGCGTGCGCGCGGATGGTCGATCCGCGGCCATCCGCGGCGGCGACAAGCGCTGCGCGGAGGGACTGGCCGTCCGACAGCGTCACGCCGACGTGCGTTCCGTGGTCGTCCAATCCCACTACGGTCCCGGCGAGGATGGTAAGGCTGGTTTGGATTAGCGCGCGCTGATGCAAGGCCTCGGCGAGGGACATGTTGTCGACATTGAAACCGAAGGCGTCGAGACCGAGCTCGCCGGCGCGGAACAGGGTTTCGGGCGCGCGTAACAGGTGGCCCGTGTCGTCCACGAAGCGCAATCCGGCCAACGGGACGGCAGTGCGCGCGATGCCGGGCCAGACGCCGAGATGGCGCAGCAGTTCGACGCTGCCTGCAAAAAGAGCGGTCGTGCGCGGATCTTGTGCAGGGGATTTTTCCGCGGGCGGGCCAATGACGGCGGTGCGCACGCCTTCGTGCGCCAGCGCAAGACCGGTCACCAGTCCCGCGGGGCCGGTGCCGACAACAACGGCATCGAACATCGCATCTCGCGTCACGGACTTTTCCACAGCGAAGAGGACGGCATGTGCGCGGGGTCTTTTCGAGCGGAGTCGCGCAAACCAGGCGCTGACTGTTCGGTGGCTGCAGCGCAACACTGATGCTGTGCTGCGTCCCGAAACACAAGAGCGAACTCCGGCAGTCGAGCTAATGCGCTGAGTGAACGCAGAAAAATCAGGGGCTTGCGCAAATCCCGCCGAACACCTGGCAAGCGCCGATATGGCAACGCCTCGCCACGCCGCCGCAAGAAAGCCGAATATATGGCAAAGCTGCCGTTATTCTCGCGAATCGAGCGATGTGGCGATCAAGCAACAAGCTATCTCCAAAGCAAGTGCGCGAGGGCGTTTCCGCTTTACCGTCCCTCTGCCCCCGCGATAAGCCTAACGTACCGGACGAGGTCGATGGCCGTATCAGGCAATCGCAAAACGAAAGGCTCGATCGGCCAGAGACGGTCTCCAGAGTCAATAGTGGCTTGGGGTAGCGTTAGTCAGGAGAAGTAAGAATGTATGGGGGACTGCTAAAAACGGCTAGCGCAGCGGCCATTCTCGCCGCGGCTGGCTTCTTCGGTGCCGGCTCTGCCACCGCTGCTGACCTGGGTGGGGACTGCTGCGCCGACCTCGAAGAGAGGGTCGCTGAACTCGAAGCCACGACGGTTCGCAAGGGCAACCGCAAGGTGTCCGTGACGCTGTCCGGTTTCGTCGGCCAGAACGTCATGTGGTGGGACGACGGCCATAGCTCCGACGTGTACTTCGGCGATGGCGGCAACTACTTCTCGCGCTTCCGGTTCGTCGGATCGGCCAAGATCAGCCCAACCTTGAGTGCCGGCTTCCTGTACGAGTTTGGCATCAATGGCAATGCCATCGGCGCCATGAACCAGCTTAACGGCGGTGACGATCTCGGTGGCGCGGCGGCACCGTTGCTGCGCGACTCAACCGTTTGGCTGCGTCATACGCAACTCGGCATGATCAAGACAGGTCACGGGTCAACAGCTACTGACAACCTGGTTCTGATCGATCTGGGTGGCATGGCGGGCGCCGGTACGCCGGATCACGCTCTGTACGTCGGCGGCATGATCCTCCGCGGCACGAACGGCAACATTGGCTTCATCG
>JBJXDX010000067.1:0-25176 GCA_046154585.1 Hyphomicrobiaceae bacterium
TGCTCCAGCTCGGCCGACGCCATCTGGCTCGCCATCGCGCGCTTCCACACGAGCTCATACAGCCGCGCCTGATCGCGCTCCAGGCGCTTGGCCACCTCGTCGGGCGAGCGCGATACGTCCGTCGGCCGGATCGCCTCGTGCGCTTCCTGGGCGTTCTTGGCCTTGGCCTTGTACTCGCGGATGAACGGCGGCACGTAGCGCTTGCCGAAGTCCCGCTCCAGCTTGCGCCGGATCTCAGAAATCGCCTCGGGTGCAATCTGCACGCCGTCGGTTCGCATGTAGGTGATGAGACCCACCGTCTCGCCGCCGATGTCGACGCCCTCATACAGGCGCTGGGCCACCTGCATCGTCTGCCGCGCCGAGAAGCCGAGCTTGCGCGAAGCCTCCTGCTGCAGCGTCGAGGTGGTGAAGGGCGCATACGGGTTGCGCCGTACCGCCTTCTTCTCCACCGACGTGACGCGGAAGTCGCCCTTCTCGATTGCCGCCTTGATGGCGTTGGCCGAGGCCCCGTCCTTGATATCGAGCTTGTCCAGCCGCTTCCCGGCAATGGCGTTGAGGCGCGCGCGCACGTCCTCGCCCTTGGCCGTCGCCAGCAGCGCCTCGATGGTCCAGTACTCGTCGGTCTTGAAGGCCTCGATCTCGGCCTCGCGGTCGCACACGAGCCGCAGCGCCACCGACTGCACGCGGCCGGCGGATCGCGCCCCCGGCAGCTTACGCCACAGGACCGGTGAGAGCGTGAAGCCGACGAGATAGTCCAGCGCCCGGCGCGCCAGATAGGCTTCGACCAGCGGCGTCTCGATCTGCCGTGGCGCCTTCATCGCCTCCAGGACCGCCTGCTTGGTGACAGCGTTGAAGGTCACCCGCTCCACCGGCACGCCCTTCCTCAGCGCGCGCTTCTCCTCCAGCACCCGCAGGATGTGCCAGGAGATGGCCTCGCCCTCGCGGTCGGGGTCGGTGGCCAGGATCAGCTTGTCGGCCGTTTTGACGGCGGCGGCGATATCGCGGATGACTTTGGCGGACTTGCCGTCGACATCCCAGTGCATCTCGAAATCCTTGTCGGGCTCAACAGAGCCGTCCTTCGAAGGCAGATCGCGCACATGGCCATAGCTGGCGATGACCTTGAAATCGGAGCCAAGGTACTTGTTGATCGTTTTGGCCTTCGCGGCCGATTCCACGATGACAATGTTCATTAGATCCTGACGGCGATTTGGAGCGCGGTTGGCGGGGTGAGGCGTTAACGATCGCCCCCGCAAGGGCGCTGGAACATGGGTGAGGATTGCCGGACTGTCAAACCGGGCCTCCCCTAGTTCCGCACCAAATACGCGCTAAGATTGCGCATTGTGGGTCGCTCTGGTAGATTAATGCAATCAGAGGTTGCTTTGAGCGATGGAAAAACCATGGCAATCAAAACATTGCGCCAAAAAGTTGTAAGATTCCCCACGAACAACCAAAAACCGATCCCACCAGACTATTCGACTGTGGAGCGCGTCGAATATATGGCGGATATGATTATGCAACTTAAGGACATGGCAGCCGAGGGAGGCCTTCATGTCCTGAGCGGCATCCTGGAGGTCGCCTACCAGGAAGCCCGAAGCCAAGCCCGCCGCTCCTGATTTTTCGTGATCTAATCCGGCCGCAGCGACACGAGCTGCCCGCCGTGCTGCTCGATGCGCCCCGCCAGCGCCATCTCCAGCAAGGCGATCCGCACGCTGCGAATGTCGAGGCGCGCGGCGCGCGAGATCTCGTCCACGCTGGCGGGTGCCGGCCCGAGTGCCGCCAGCACCGCCGCGCGCACGTCCTCCCCGATCGCAACACTCCGCGGCGCATATGATGGGGTTGGGTCGGGCTCATCGTGCAATTCCGCCTGCCGGTCGAGCACGCGCGCCTGCAGGATCGGCGCCAGCGTCTCGATCACGTCCGACGCCCGCGTCACCAGCGTCGCCCCGTCCCGCAGCAGCTGATTGGTGCCCTCCGCGCGCGGGTCGAGCGGATGCCCCGGCACCGCCATCACCTCGCGGCCTTGCTCGCCTGCCGTGCGCGCGGTGATCAGCGACCCCGAACGCCGCGCCGCCTCGACGATCAGCACGCCCAGCGACATGCCCGAGATGATGCGGTTGCGGCGCGGGAAATCCTGCGCCCGCGGCACGAAGCCCGGCGGCTGCTCCGTGACGAGACATCCCTCCGACCCGATCCGCGCCTGCAGCGCGTCATGCTCGGGCGGATAGATAATGTCGATGCCGCCCGCCACCACCGCCACCGTCCCGGTCGCGAGCGACGCCTCGTGCGCCGCGGCATCGATGCCGCGGGCAAGGCCCGATACGATCGCCAGCCCCTCCGCCCCCAGCGCCGTCGCGATCTGCCGCGTGAACCTCTGCCCCGCGGCCGAGGCATTGCGCGAACCGACGATGCCGACGGCCGGCCGAGCCAGCAGCTCGGCCCGGCCTTTCACGTACAGCATCGGCGGCGGTGCATCGACGTGCGCCAGCGCCGCCGGGTATCCGGGCTCGATCGTGAACAGCGGAATGGCGCCCGCCTTCGACGCTGCCGCGAGCTCGGCCTCGGCCGCATCCCGCGGGCAGATCCGGATCGTGCGCTTGCCGCCCCCGCGCTGGACCAGCTCCGGCAGCACCTCGAGCGCGACATCGGCGCCCCCGAACTGATTGATCAGCTCGCGAAACGTCACCGGCCCCACCTGTTCGCTGCGGATCAGCCGCAGGCAGGCGAGGCGTTGCGTATCGTCGAGCGGCGCCTGCGGCAGCGGCGCGTTGGCAAACAGGGGGATTTGGTCAGCTCTTGGCACCGATCCGGGGCTCCTCGCCGGCGAGCAGCCGGCGGATGTTGGCCCGGTGCGTCCAGAACAGCAGCAGCGACAGCACGGCAAAGAGCATCGCTGCGGGCCGATCGCCGAAGCCGAGCAGCACCGGCGGCGTCACCGCGGCCGCCAGCAGCGCGGACAGCGACGAGTACCGGCTCACCGCCGCGACCGCCAGCCAGATGCCGCAAAAGGCAAGCGCGGCCGGCCATGCGATGCCCAGGAGCACGCCGATGTAGGTCGCGACGCCCTTGCCGCCGCGGAAACCGAGCCACACCGGAAAGGTGTGCCCGATGAATGCGCCGAGCCCGGCCGCCAAAGTCGACACGATGGCATATCCCGCCGGAATGCCGATCAGCCGCTCGACCAGCAGAACCGCCGCCGTTCCCTTCAGCATGTCGAGCAGCAATGTCGCGGCCGCCAGGCCCTTGTTGCCTGTGCGGAGCACGTTGGTCGCGCCGATATTGCCCGAGCCGATCTTGCGCACGTCGCCCGCGCCCGCCGCCTTGGTCAGCAGCAGACCAAAGGGAATCGAGCCCAGCAGGTAGCCGATGGCGAATGCGATGAGCAGAACTGTGACGATCGAATCCATGGCGGCAACGTTAGAGCAGGATCGTTTCGGATTGAATCACCTTACCCCCCAACGAAGCGCATCGGCCGAAACGTGAATCTCGCTCTACCTTATAAGTTTTAGAGTGCGATTCACGTTTCGCATGGAAGCCGGAAGTGCTTCCATCCGAAACGATCGCGCTCTCGCTGCGAAGAGAGCGCGCCGCGTCAGCCGCGGGGTGGCTCACCGTACTGGTAGACGCACTTGCCGGCAACAATGGTCCGCAGCACGCGACCCTGCATCTTGCTCTCGTCGAACGGCGAGTTCTTGGAGCGCGACCTGAGCTGCTCGCGATCGACGACCCACGGCACGTCGGGATCGAACAGCAGCAGGTCGGCCGGCGCGCCCTTCTCCAGGCGCCCCGACGGCAGCCCCAGCAGCTTGGCAGGGTTGATGGTCATAGCGCGCAGCAGCGGCAGCAGTTGGATTTCGCCGTTGTGATAGAGCCGCAGCGCCGCCGCCAGCAGCGTTTCGAGCCCGATGGCGCCGTCGGCGGCCTCGGCAAACGGGCGCCGCTTGACGTCCGCGTCCTGCGGATCGTGGCTGGAGACGATCACGTCGATGTCGCCGCCGGCAAGCCCACGCACCATGGCCACGCGATCCTCCTCGGCGCGCAGGGGAGGGCGGATCTTGAAGAACGTCCGGTAGGGGCCGATGTCGTTCTCGTTGAGCGTCAGGTGATTGATCGACACGCCGCAGGTCACCGGCAGCTTGCGGTCCTTCGCCTGCCGGATCACGGCGAGGCTTTCGGCGCAGCTCAGCGTCGAGGCGTGGTAGCGCCCGCCCGTCAGCTCGACCAGCCGTACGTCGCGTTCCACGACGATGGTCTCGGCCGCCTTGTGCACGCCCGGCAGGCCGATGCGCGTCGCCACTTCGCCGGAATTCATGGCCGCCCCGGCCGACAGGAACGAATCTTCGGTGTGGTGCACGACCAGCGCGCCGAAATCCTTGGCGTACAGGAGCGCGTTGCGCATCACGCGCGAGTTGGCCACGCTCGATTTGCCGTTGGAGAAGGCGATGGCACCGGCGCGCTGCAGCAGGCCGATCTCGGCCATCTCCTCGCCCTTCAGGCCTCGTGTCAGCGCGGCCATGATATGCACGTTGACGATGGCGCGCTCGCGCGCCCGCCGCTGCACGTAGTCGACAAGTGCCACCTGGTCGATCACGGGTTCCGTGTCGGGCATGCACACGATGGTCGTCACGCCACCGGCGGCTGCTGCGAAACTCGCCGTCTTCAGCGTCTCGCGATGCTCCTGCCCCGGATCGCCGGTGAAGACCTGGCAATCGATCAGCCCCGGCGCCAGCACATGCCCCTGGCAGTCAATCACCGTCGCTCCCTCCGGCGCATTGCGCCGCAGGTGTCCACCGATGTCGGCAATCGTCGTGTCGCGCACGAGCAGCCCGCCCGGCTCGTCGCGCCCCGATGCCGGATCGATCAGCCGCGCATTGAGAAACACCGTCGCCGCCGGTTCGGACCCTGTCGCACCAGTTTTACGCGCCGGGCTCATGGCACCACTCAATGATTGGGGAGATGGCGCGCGACCGCTTCCAGCACGGCCATGCGCACGGCGACGCCCATCTCGACCTGGTCCTGGATGACGCTGCGCGAGTGATCCGCGATCGCCGACGCGATCTCCACGCCGCGGTTCATTGGCCCCGGATGCATGATCAGCGCATCGGGTTTGGCTTGCCCGAGCTTGTCGTGATCGAGCCCGAAGAAATGATAGTACTCGCGCGTCGAAGGCACGTAGGCACCCTGCATGCGCTCGCGCTGTAGCCGCAGCATCATGACGATGTCGCAGCCTTCGAGCCCCTTCCACATATCCGTGTAGACCTCGACGCCCAGCCGCTCCACCGCCGACGGCAGCAGCGTCGAAGGGGCGACCAGGCGCACGTTGGCGCCGAGCGTATTCAGCACGTGGATGTTGGAGCGCGCCACGCGCGAGTGCAGGATGTCGCCGCAGATGGCGATCCGGAGCCCGCCGACCCGCCCCTTGGCGCGGCGGATGGTCAGGGCCTCGAGCAGCGCCTGTGTGGGATGCTCATGCGCGCCGTCGCCCGCATTGATGACCGAGCAGTCGACCTTCTGCGCCAGCAGCTCCACGGCGCCCGCTGCGTGATGCCGCACCACGATGATATCGGGCCGCATGGCATTCAGCGTCATCGCCGTGTCGATCAGCGTTTCGCCCTTCTGCACGGAGGAGGTCGAAACGTTCATGTTCATGACGTCGGCGCCCATGCGCTTGCCGGCGAGCTCGAACGAGCTCTGCGTGCGCGTCGACACTTCGAAGAACAGATTGATGAGGGTGCGGCCGCGCAGGATGTCGCGCTTCTTGTTGACCTGCCGGTTCACCTCGGCGGCCTTGTCGGCGAGATCGAGCAGCGAATTGATTTCTTTGGCGGAGAGCCCCTCGCACGTGAGGAGGTGTCGCCGCGGGAAGTGGAAGGAGGAGGAGTGGGCCGCAGGTGTCATTAAAGCCGGGTCTATAGCGGGTGTTGCCGGGTGGCGCAAGGCATGCCGGCCAAGCGCTAACAGCTTGGTTTCTTTCGCCCGATCGCAGCGCGATTTAGGCGGACCGGAGGCCGGAAGATGAACGGCAGCTATGAGCACGGTTCAGAGCCGGTTCAGTGCGCGAGGCGCATATTTGGCGCGTTCTCGGTTACGAAGCGCGGCAAGCGCGCCGGTCGCCCGAGCAGAACCCAGGAGTTTTGTTCATGAACAGGACAGTGATTGCGGCGGTGCTTGGCCTCGTAGCGTCCACGTCGGTGGCCAGTGCGCATGATTGGTACGGCGGCAGCAACATCGATCGCCGCCAGGACCGGCAGGACTATCGTATCCATCAGGGCGTCCGCTCCGGCGAAATCACGCGCCACGAATATCGCAGGCTGGAGCGCGAGCAGGCCCATATCCGCCACATGGAGCGCAACGCCAAGGCCGACGGATACGTCTCGCACTACGAGCGCGACCGCATTCGCGCTGCTCAGAATGCCGCCAGCCGCCACATTTATGAAGAGGCCCACGACGGCAACCGCCGCTGGTACCGCCGCTGGTGGTAGGCCTGCACAACGGCCGCAGCCGCCAATGAATTGCTCAAGACGATGCGCCGGATTTTTCCTCCGGCGCATCGCCGCTTCTGGGCCGGCTCTTGCCGATGAGGAGCACCAGAGGGATCGTCACGGCGCAGGCGAGAGAGAACATGCCGAAGACGTTGAGGTGCGCAATCAAGGCAGACTGGCGCGAGATCTCGTTCGCTACCTTCTGCAGTCCGGCGAGCGAGGTCAGGTCCCAGGCGCCGACGACCCACGGCAGCGCCAGCGAAGGATTGTAGACCGAGATGCCCTCGATCATGCGGCTGTAGTTCACGCCGGTGGAATGAACGATTTCGGCCACGCAGGCCGAGATGAAGAAGCTTGATCCCAGGTTGCGCAGGAGATGGAATACGGCACTCGTCTCTGCGCGATCGGCGTCGGCAATGTTGGAGAACGTGGCAACCGTCAACGGCACCCAGAGTGTCCCGGCGGCAATTCCTTGCAACGCCGCGTTGGCGGCGAGCATGGACGGGTGGACATTGAGGTCGATGGTCATGAGCCACAGGCCGGCCACGAGCAACAATCCGAATCCGGCGATCATGGAGATCCGCGGATCGAGGCGGCCGGCGACGCTGCCGATCAGGAAGCCGATGCACCCTCCAATTCCACGGCTGGCGATGATCTCGCCGACGAGCGATTCGGGAAAATTGGCGTGTGCCTTCAAAAGCGGGGGGAGCAGAACGACCGGCGTGAAGTTCAGCATGCCGTAAAGCGTGACGAGCAGCAGCCCTATCGCGTAGTTGCGGTTGAGCAGATGGCGCGGATTGAGGAACGGATGCCGCGTCGTCAGGATGTGGGCCACGAAAATCCAGAAGGCCACGACCGCCACAAAAGTCTCGATGATGATCTCGGGGCTTTCGAACCAGTCGAGCCGCTGGCCCCGCGCCAGGACGAGTTGGGTCGCGGCAAGTGCAACGGACAGTGTCAGGAAGCCCGTCCAATCCAGCGACCGCCTATTGAAGGCCCTATCGATAGGCAGGAAGATGCGAAGAAAAAGCACGGCGACCACACCGACGGGAAACAACGCGTAGAACGCATATCGCCAGCTGTACTGCTCCGCCATGTAGCCGCCCAGTGCAGGGCCGATGACCGGACCGATCACGACGCCGAAGCCGAAAAGCCCCATCGCCATCGCATGCTGGCGGCGCGGAAACGTATCCATCAGGATCGACTGGGCAAGCGGTGTGGACGGCGCGCCCAGCGCGCCTTGCAGAATCCGCCAGAAAACGAGGCTCTCCAGCGAGTGGGCAAATCCACACATCAGCGTCGCTAGCGTGAAGCCGAGCACGCTCCACACCATGACATTGCGGACACCATAGCGGCCGGCAAGCCATCCGGTCATGGGCGTGACGATGGCGGTTGCCAGAATATTGAACGTCACGACCCATGATACCTCGTCCGCCGTTGCCGAGAATGTGCCCTGCATCTGCGGCAGCACGGTCGAAACAATAAGAATGGTCGTTGAATAGAGTGTCGTCGCCAGCACGACCGAGATGAGAACCAAGGCGCGCCGCAAGGGCGTCAAGTCTCCGGCGACTGTTTCGTCTCGGCTCATGCACCACTCCCCTGTCAGGATATGTCCGGACATGACGGCGGGCTATGCTTTTCTGCTGCGGTGCGATGCGGAAACCCGTCAAAGCGTGAAGCGCGCGCCAAGGGCTGCCAATTTCCGGTGCGGCGTGTGCAACGGCGGGTGGAGGCCAGCTATGCATTGTGCTACCCACCACCCGATGATTTTGTCCCACGACCATAAGTTCATTTACATCAAGACCTACAAAACCGGCTCGAACTCGATCGAAGCCGCGCTCTCGGGCATTTGCGGCCCCGGCGACGTCATCACCGAGGCCAGCGAGCAGTTGCGCGGGGTGCGCCAGAAGCCGGCGCAGAATTTCCGGCTCGACCATCCCGCCGTGCCCAAGCGTCCGCTGTGGCGGCGTCTGCTCGGCCGGCCCGAGCGCCACTACCATCCCTCGGTCGGATTCTTCGAGCATATGCCCGCGTCGATGATCAGGATCTATGTCGGCGAGAGCATCTGGCGCAGCTACTTCAAGTTCAGCTTCGAGCGCAATCCCTGGGACCGGCAGGTGTCCTGGTACCAGCACAAGATGAAATCGCGAGCCGGCGGCACGCGTCCGTCATTCGACGCCTTCAACAGCGATCGCCGGCGCGCCTGGGTCGAGAACTGGGACCTGTATGCCATCGACGGCAACATCGCCGTCGACTTCGTCGGCCGCTATGAGACGCTGGCCGAGGACTTCGCCATGGTCGCCGGCCGTCTCGGACTGACGGGACAGGTCGCGGTGCCCGCCGTCAGCGTCTCGCACGACTATCGCGCCCACTACAACGATCAAAGCCGCCATCTGATCGCCTCGTGGTACGCCCCCGAGATCAGGGAATTTGGCTACGAGTTCTAAAGCGCCTTCAGCACTTCAGCGAGGGTCGAGAACGCCCGCCCTTTGTCGTCATAGCCGCCTGCGCGGCCATGACGCTTGTGTGAGGTTGTGATGCCCATGCCCCAGTGTCATCCCGACAAGCGCGGGCGGATAGGATGGCCGAAAACCGACGGCTCAACCTCGTGCGGAGCACGGCTCAACCTCGTGCGGAGCACGGCTCACGGGTGGGATGACAACAGGGCCCCACCCTATCGGTTCAGCACCACCACCAGGGCCTTCACATTGCCGCCGTTCTCGCCGACGTAATCCTCGAACAGCTTCTTCAGGAACGGCGTCATCCAGAACCCGTACACCATCGCGTCGCGCACGCGATAGGTGTTGCCGTACTTCGTCAGCAGCCAGCGCACGTCGTAGGTCGTGCCGTCCCTGAGCGTGATGCGGCTGTCCACCATCGTGCCGTTGGCGCCCTGGACGCTGGGCGTAATCACCTCATACTTTGCGACCGGATATTTCGGCGCCTCGTTCGCCGCATAGCGGCCCAGAAACTTGATGATGCCGGAATGGTAGAGCGTCCGGTCGGTGCTCGCGAGCTGCGCGCGGTAATTGCCGAGCGAGTAGCTGCCGATATAGGTCACATCGCCGTAGCGCTGGATGACGTTGGAAATGAGCTGGGGCGACTTCGCCCGGGCTGCGATATGCAACTCGTTGGCCATGCGCTGCACGAACTGGACGGCCGGATCGGCCGCCGCCGGAGCCGCCAGCGCAAACAACGCCACCAGCAGGGTACCGAGGCGCAGGCTCAAGCCCATGCGTCGCACGCAACCAGCCTCACGCCTCGACAGATCGAACCTCATGCAAGTCCCTCATCCGCATTTCCGGCCCGCCCCGCGGGGCCGTTCGCCCAATCTGCGCGACCGAGCCTTGGGAATGGAGCACGGGGCGCCGCATTTCGTCAAAGGTGTAACCCGTGGCCGGTAAATCTGCTGTTGCTTCAAGGCATCGCTATGGCGAATGTTGGTCCCGGATCATCGCTGCCAGCCCGCACTCTGCCGCAATTGCGGCCGCCATCCGAGGGGAAACGTCATGCCGCACGCCAGATCGCAGGGCGCCAACGTCTATTTCGAGGCGACGGGCGAGGGCACGCCGATCCTCTTCCTGCACGAGTACGCCGGCGATCATCGGAGCTGGGCCGACCAGGTGCGCTATTTCAGCCGTGGCTACCGCTGCATCAGCATGGCCGCGCGTGGTTACCCGCCATCGGATGTTCCGGCAACCGATGCCGCGTACGGTCAGGACATCGCCAACCGCGACGCCATCGCCGTGCTCGATCACCTGAAGATCGACCGCGCCCACGTCGTCGGCCTGAGCATGGGCGGCTATACCGCCCTGCAGCTCACAATTCATTTCCCTGATCGCCTGCGCTCGGCCGTGCCGGCGGGCGCCGGCTCGGGATCGCATGCCTCTCAGCGCGCAACGTTCCTGCAGGAGGCCGAAGTCAATTCACGCGTGATGGAAAAAGCGGCAAGGCTCGATGCGGAGCAGATGGGCATCGGCCCCACGCGCGTGCAGCTTCAGAACAAGGACCCACAGGGGTGGCGCGAGTTCGTCGGCCATCTGGCCGAGCATCCGCCCGCCGGCTCGGCGCGCGTGCTGCGCAACGTGCAGGGCAAGCGCCCCTCGCTCTACGAGCTGGAAAAGGAGCTGCGCGCTGTGAAAGTGCCCGTGCTGCTGATCGTCGGCGACGAGGACGAGCCCTGTCTCGACACCAATCTTTTCATGAAGCGCATCATGCCGGCGGCGCAGCTCGCGATCCTGCCGGGCTCCGGCCACGTCCTCAACTACGAGGAGCCGGCGCTGTTCAATCACCTGGTCGAGCGCTTCCTGTCGGCCGTCGATCGCGGCAGCTGGCGCCCACGCGATCCCCGTTCCATGCCGACGGGCAGCGCCTTTGGCACCATGTTCAAGGAGAAGTAAGCCGCTTCACTCAGCCGCGCGCGATCGCGGGCATCGTGGTCAGCACGTCGTCGCTCTGCATCGGCGCGATCCGCCTGCGCTCGGCGGCGTAGAGGTCGCGCGCCGCAACCTCCGGCAGATTGAGCAGCGACGCCGTGCGCGTCAGCAGGCTCTGCGGCATCGACGGTGCCGCGGCCAGCAGCACATGCCGCCGCGGATCGGCGTGCACCAGGATCATCTCGTGGCGTACGCCCGACAGGCTCGAGCGCACGGTGTGGGCCACGCCGCGATAGCAGCCGAGCGGTTCCGACCAGGTCGTGCTGCGCAGCGGACCGCGGTCTGTCACGCGCACCATGTCGACCGTGATGTCCACGACACGTCCGGTCCCGGCGCGCGCCAGCACCAGCCGCAGCGGCCATACGAACAGCGCGCACCACAGCACCAGTCCGAGACCGATCTGCAGGGCCTCCATCGGGTGATCGGCGAGCATCGTGAATGCGGCGGGCTCGGCCATGGCATGGGCACCAAGCAGCGCCAGCGGCACGGCTACCGCTGCCAGCGCCGGCACCAGCAGCAGCGCCTTCAGCACCACCGACGCGTGCGAGGTCGATTGCTCGAGGTGGATCGGCAGCTCTTCAAGCGCCGTCGCGGGCGTAACCCGGTCAAACCCGACATGAAACATGGAAAGTGCCCCGCCCTTTAGAATTTCGCGACCATATTGAACGATGCTTACCCGGACCTTAACGATCTGCGTTCAGGCTAGGCATTTGGGCAACGTCGATATGGCCTTCTAGACGCAATCCGCGGACAAACGGTTCATTTCCGGGCCTCAAATTTTCACAAAGTCGGCATTGATCCGTGACATCGGCAACACAGCCCGACTGAGCCGCCAGGGGCGGCCCGAGCGGCGCCGCCCCGCCTGCGATCCCCCTTGACACATAAAGATATGTTTATATGTTCTGCGACAGTATTGGAGCATGACCATGCGTGCGGTTCTCGATCCGGGCTCAGTGCTGTCGCTGCTCAAAGCCGCGGCGGAGCCTACGCGTCTGCGCATCCTCATGCTGCTGGCGGGCGGCGAATTGAACGTCAAGGACCTCACCCGCATCCTCGGCCAGAGCCAGCCTCGCATCAGCCGCCACCTGAAGCTCTTGGCCGAAGCCGGCCTCATCCGCCGCCTGCGCGACGGGAGCTGGGTGTATTTCCAGACCGTAGATGAAGGCGTGCGCGGCGCCCTTCTACGCCGGCTCCTCGGGGCCACCGACAGTGCCGACAGTCAGCTCGTGCGCGACCGGCAGCGCTGGGATGCCGTCAAGCGCGAGCGCGAGGCCGCCGCCCAGGCCTTCTTCCAGGCCCACGCCGCCGACTGGGACCGCATCCGCGCCATGCACGTCGACGAAGGCGATGTCGAAACTGCCATGCGCGAGGCGCTCGGCTCGGGACCGTTCGGCTTGTTCGTGGATCTCGGTACCGGTACCGGCCGCTCCCTTGAGCTGTTCGCGGACACCTACCAACGCGGGCTCGGGCTCGACATCAACCACACCATGCTCGCCTACGCCCGCGGCAAGCTCGACGCCGCCGATCTCGCGCGCGCGCAGGTGCGCCACGGCGACCTCTATCATCTCGGCCTTGCCGATGAATCGGCCGATGCCGTCGTCATGCACCAGGTGCTGCACTTCCTGTCCGAGCCGGCGCAGGCTGTGCGCGAAGCCGCGCGCATTCTCGCTCCCGGAGGCCGCCTGCTCATCGTCGACTTCGCGCCGCATGAGCTTGAGTTCCTGCGCCAGTCCTACGCCCACGAGCGCCTGGGGTTCCCCGCCGCGACCGTCGGCGAGTGGCTGACGGACGGCGGACTGGAAACCCCCGTCGTGCAGGAGTTGAAGCCGCCCGCCGGTGCCGAGGGCGACAAGCTCACTGTCACGCTTTGGCTCGCACAGCGCGCCGGATCGCGGCAGCGCGCAGGCCAAACAGCGCACTCCAGCATGGAGGTCACGGGCTGATGGCTGAGACCGTCGAACGTTCGAGCCGCCGCGTGGATGGCAAGGATATGACCGTCTCCTTCGAGTTCTTCCCGCCGAAGAACGAGAAGATGGAGGAGACGCTGTGGACCTCCATCCGCCGGCTCGAGCCGATGCGGCCCGATTTCGTATCGGTGACCTATGGCGCCGGCGGCTCCACGCGCGAGCGCACGCACGCAACGGTCTCGCGCCTCGTGCGAGAGACCATGGTGATTCCGGCCGCGCATCTGACCTGCGTCCAAGCCACACGCGGTGAGGTGGACGAGGTTGCGCGCGGCTACTGGCAGGCGGGCGTCCGCCACATCGTGGCCTTGCGCGGCGACGCCATTGCCGGCCCCGGCACCGCTTTCGTGCCCCATCCCGAGGGGTACCAGAATGCGGCCGATCTGGTGGCTGGCCTGAAACGCCTCGCCAAGTTCGAGATCTCCGTCGCCGCTTATCCCGAGAAGCATCCCGACAGCCCGTCGGTCGAAGCCGACATCGACAACCTCAAGGCCAAGATCGATGCCGGCGCCACGCGCGCCATCACGCAGTTCTTTTTCGACAACGATCTCTATCGCGCCTACGTCGAACGTGTGCGCGCAAAAGGCATCACCGTGCCCATCGTGCCGGGCATCGTGCCGATCCACAACTTCAAGCAGGTGGCGGGCTTTGCCGCGCGTACCGGCGCCACCATTCCCGACTGGATGGCACGCCGCTTCGACGGCCTGGACAACGATCCCCAGACCTCGCACCTCGTGGCC
This sequence comes from Hyphomicrobiaceae bacterium, assembly GCA_046154585.1. Lineage (GTDB taxonomy): Bacteria > Pseudomonadota > Alphaproteobacteria > Rhizobiales > Hyphomicrobiaceae > CADEFX01. Next base: position 13,620 of record JBJXDX010000067.1, read on the forward strand.
GCCGCCGTCGCCGCCGAGCAGGTGATGGATCTCGTCGATCACGGCACCCGGCAGTTTCACTTCTACACCCTGAACCGCGCCGATCTCGTCTACGCCGTCTGTCACCTGCTGGGCTTGCGCCCCGAGCCGGTTGCCGCACGCAATGGAGCCGCCGCATGACGACCCGCACTGATCACAAGCAGCGCACGCGCGCCCTCAAGGATGCCGTCGCCAAGCGCATCCTCATCATCGACGGCGCCATGGGCACGATGATCCAGCGCTACAAGCTGAAGGAAGCCGACTATCGCGGCGCACGCTTTGCCGACACCACGCGCGACGTGACCGGCAACAACGATCTCTTGTGTCTCACGCAGCCGCAGATCATCAGTCAGATCCACAACGACTATCTCGCCGCCGGCGCCGACATCATCGAGACCAACACCTTCAACGCGCAGCGCATCTCCATGGCCGACTACGGCATGGAGGACTTGAGCTACGAGATCAACGTCGCCGCCGCGCGCCTCGCCCGTGAGGCCGCCGACGCCTGGACCAAGAAGACGCCCGACCAGCCGCGCTTCGTCGCCGGCGCCATCGGCCCCACCAATCGCACGGCGTCGATCTCGCCCGACGTCAACAACCCCGGCTTCCGCAACGTCAGCTTCGACGAGCTGCGCGAGGTCTATTCCGAACAGACACGCGGCCTCATCGAAGGCGGTGCCGACATCATCATGATCGAGACCATCTTCGACACGCTCAACGCCAAGGCCGCCGGCGTCGCCGTGCTGGAGGCATTCGAGGAGGTCGGCATCGAGTTGCCGATCATGGTGTCCGGCACCATCACCGACCGCTCCGGGCGCACGCTGTCGGGCCAGACGGCCGAAGCGTTCTGGTACTCCATGCGCCATCTCCGCCCGTTTTCCATCGGCCTCAATTGCGCGCTCGGTGCCGAGCTGATGACGCCTTACATCGCCGAGATCGCCGCCGTCGCCGACACGCTCGTCTCCGCGCATCCAAATGCCGGTCTGCCCAATGCCATGGGCGAGTACGACGAGACGCCGCACGACATGTCCTGCCAGATCGAGCCCTGGGCGCGCGACGGCCTCATCAACCTCGTCGGCGGCTGCTGCGGCTCGACCCCTGAGCACATCGCCCACATCCGCGCGCACGTCTCCAAGTATCCGCCGCGCCAACTACCCGAGATCGAAACCCGCATGCGCCTCTCCGGCCTCGAACCCTTCGTGCACGGGTGAGTGAGCACGCAATGACCACGACCAACGCAGCATCCAGCTTCATCAACATCGGCGAGCGCACTAACGTCACGGGCTCGGCGAAATTCCGCAAGCTCATCGAGGCCAACGACTATCAGGCCGCGCTCGCCGTCGCGCGCGAGCAGGTGACGAGCGGCGCCCAGGTGCTCGACGTCAACATGGACGAGGGCCTGCTCGATTCCGAAAAGGCGATGACGACGTTCCTCAATCTCATCGCCACCGAGCCTGATATCGCCCGCGTGCCCATCATGATCGACAGTTCCAAGTGGACGGTCATCGAGGCGGGCCTCAAGTGCGTACAGGGCAAGCCGATCGTCAATTCGATCTCGCTGAAGGAAGGCGAAGCGGCTTTTTTCGAGCATGCCCGCAAGGTTCGACGCTACGGCGCCGCCGTCGTCGTCATGGCCTTCGACGAGCAGGGCCAGGCCGACACCGCCAATCGCAAGGTCGAGATCTGCCAGCGCGCTTACAAGCTGCTGACCGAGAAGATCGGCTTTCCGCCGGAAGACATCATCTTCGACCCCAACATCTTCGCCGTCGCCACCGGCATCGAGGAGCATAACGGCTACGGCCTCGCCTTCATCGAGGCGACGCGGCGCATCCGCCAGAGCTGCCCCCACGCCCACATCTCGGGCGGCGTCTCCAACCTGTCGTTCTCCTTCCGCGGCAACGAGGGCGTACGCCAGGCCATGCACTCCGTGTTCCTGTACCACGCCATCCAGGCCGGCATGGACATGGCCATCGTCAACGCCGGCCAGCTGCCGCTATACGACGACATCGAGCCCGAGCTCAGGACGCTGTGCGAGGACGTGATCCTCAACCGCCAGCCCGACGCGACCGACCGTCTGCTCGAGGTCGCGCAGCGCTACAAGGGCGACGGCGGCAAGCGCAAAGAGGTCGATCTCACCTGGCGCAACACCACAGTCGACGAGCGCCTCAAGCACGCCCTCGTGCACGGCATTACCGATTTCATCGAGGCCGACACCGAGGAGGCCCGCGCCGCCGCCGAGCGTCCCCTGCATGTCATCGAGGGCCCGCTGATGGCCGGCATGAACGTCGTCGGCGATCTGTTCGGCGCCGGCAAGATGTTCCTGCCGCAGGTGGTGAAGTCCGCCCGCGTCATGAAACAGGCCGTGGCCTATCTGCAGCCCTATCTCGAAGCGGAGAAGAAAGCTTCCGGGCTCGACGCCATGCCCGCCGCCGGCAAGGTCGTCATGGCCACCGTCAAGGGCGACGTGCACGACATCGGCAAGAACATCGTCGGCGTCGTGCTCCAGTGCAACAACTACGAGGTGATCGACCTCGGCGTCATGGTGCCCGTAGCCAAGATCCTCGAGACAGCAAAGAAGGAGAAGGCCGACATCATCGGCCTGTCCGGCCTCATCACGCCGTCACTCGACGAGATGTGCCACGTGGCGGCCGAGATGGAGCGCCAGGACTTCCACGTACCGTTGCTGATCGGCGGTGCCACGACGAGCCGCGTGCACACCGCCGTCAAAATCAGCCCGAACTACGCCAAGGGCCAGGCGATCTACGTCACCGACGCCAGCCGCGCCGTGGGTGTGGTCTCGACCCTGCTCTCCGACACGAACCGCGACAATTACGTCGCCGGCATCCGCTCCGAATACGTGAAGGTGCGCGAGGCGCACGCAAAGAACGAGCGGTCCAAGCGGCGCATCACGCTCGCGACGGCGCGCCAGAACCGGCTCAAGCTCGACTGGTCCAGCTACGTGCCGCCCAGGCCGTCCTTCCTCGGCACGCGCGCCTTCGCGGCCTACGATCTGGCCGAGCTCGTCCCCTACATCGACTGGACCCCGTTCTTCCAGACATGGGAGCTGTCCGGCCGCTACCCGAAGATCCTGACGGACTCCAAGGTCGGCGACGCGGCCACAAAGCTGTTCGCCGATGCCCAGGACATCCTGAAGCGCATGGTGGCGGAGAAGTGGACCTCGGCCAATGCCGTCATCGGCTTCTGGCCCGCCAACGCCGTTGGCGACGACATCGAGCTCTACGACACGGACGGCGGCGGCACGCCGATTGCCATGTTGCACACCCTGCGCCAGCAGATCGCCCGCGATCCGGGCCGCGATCGCGCGCATACGGCGCTCGCCGATTTCATCGCTCCCAGGGACAGCGGCCTCACCGACTATATCGGCGGCTTTGCCGTTACGTCGGGCGTTGGTGAGGACGAGGCCATCGAGCGCCATCTGAAAAAGACCGATGACTACGGACGCATCATGGTCAAGGCATTGTCCGATCGCCTCGCGGAAGCCTTTGCGGAGCGCATGCACGAGCGCGTGCGCCGCGAGCTGTGGGGCTATGCGCAAGACGAGGCGCTCACGAGTGAAGATCTCATCCTGGAGAAATACCGCGGCATCCGCCCCGCACCGGGCTACCCGGCCCAGCCCGATCACACGGAGAAGGCCACGCTCTTTGATCTGCTCGACGCCGAGGCGCAGGCCGGCATCCAGCTCACCGAGAGCTACGCCATGTGGCCCGGCGCGGCCGTGTCCGGCCTCTACTTCGCGCACCCCGAAAGCCACTATTTCGGCGTCGGCAAGGTCGAACGCGACCAGGCCGAGGACTACGCCCGCCGCAAGGGCTGGTCCATTGCCGAATGCGAGCGCTGGCTCGCCCCCGTGCTCAACTACGACCCCGCCCCGGCCGAGCCGCAGGCGGCAGCGTGAGAAACCAGATCGCAGGGGATCTGCAGTCCGATGGTCGAGGCCGCCCCACCCGTTCGTCATGGCCGCGCCGGCGGCCATCCACGTGCGATCGCTAGCGGGGCATGCAGCAAAGCGCGTAGACGGCCGCCTTGGGCGGCCATGGCGATAGAGGGAGGCGCATAACTACCCCAGCTGTTTCACCAGCTCCGCCACACCGCGCGCCGACGGCAACGCCCTGATCGTCTTGAGGCTTGCCTCGATCTTCTCGTGAGACATCGGCGCGTTCGGCACCAGCGCGCGATACTTTTCATCGATATCGGCCCAGTCGACTCCGAGGCTTGCGGCACCTTTCGGGATCCGTACGGTATTCGTCACTTTGCGGCCATCCGTAGTCTCGATGGTCACGGTCGCACCCTGGCGATAGCCCGTCGCGTCCGCCGGCTGCGGACTGACACGAACCTTGCCGATCAGGGCGTGAATGCTCCGCTCCGCGATTTTTTTCGCCCCCGCATGCTCCCAGCCGAAACGCTTATCATGCGCGCCCGCGGCGACGAAGAACGCCGGGCTGTGGGCCATGCTGATCAGATCGTCCGGATGCAGCGGGCCTGGCAGCTTGGTCCAGCCCGGGCGCGAGACGATGAGCGCGGCTATCTCTTCCGGCGCGATATTGCCTTCGCGAGCCGCATTCGCTGCCGCCTCCGCCAAAGCGTGATAGGGGTGCGCGCCCGGCATCAGCTTGAAGGCCATGTCGGTGACGATGTCCCAGCTCTTGCCGAGGTCGCGCGTGATACTTGCAGCGTCCGCTTCGGGGCCGCCGAACACCTGGCAGAACCCGCGCTCCATCTCCAGCAGCTTGAGCTCGCCCGTGAAGCCGCGCTTGGCAGCCAGCGCCGCCTCGATGCCCGCCACGGTGACAGCGCCTGCGTGATATTCGCGCGACACGCTGGTGTCCGCCGCCTTGGTCACGCCGCCGATGGAAGTTGCCGTCAGAACGATCGCATGCGCCGCCTGCCGCGCGTCAAGGCCGAGCAGCCGCACGGCGGCCCCGGTGGCGGCAAAGGCCGCGCCCATGCAGCCGTGATGGCCGCGAAAGTCGAAGCGCGGAATAATGGCCTCGCCCATGCGTCCGGCAGCCTCGTATCCGAGTATGATTGCGGCGAGCACGTCCTTGCCCGAAGCACCCGTCCTTTCTGCAATGGCGAGCGATGTCGCCGTCAGCGGTGTCCCCGCATGCACGATGTTGCGTAGGTCGCTGTCGTCGGAGGCGGCCGCATCGCTCATCAGCGCGTTGGCGCGCGCCGCGCCGACGACCGGCAGCTTGATGCTGGGCTCGAACCAAAGGGTGGCCTCGGTGCGCCCGCCGCGCTCGACCTCGACATCGCGAATGACCTTGGCGGACTCGATGTGGCGGCCGCAGGCCGCGCTGGCGAGCGTGCTGGCGACGATCATGGCGGCCAGCTCGGTCGTTTGCTGGGGTAGATCCTCGGCGCGCGTGGAGACAAGGAACTCGGCAAGGGTCTCGGCGGTCGTCATCGGGCCTTCCTGGACTGTTGTTATTGTTGCCGGTGTAGTTTGACCGCTGCATCGGCCTGGACACAAGCGCCGCGGTCACGTCCGCACGTGCGCAGTCCCTCACACGATGTCGGCCAGGCGTGTATCGAGCGACAGCACCAGGCACCAATGCGGCTCGAAGTCGGCGCCGAGCGGCCACACGTTGTCCTTGTAGGCCTCGAGCAGCTTCTCCTCGTAGCGCTTGAACCACGCCGACTGGCAGATCACGAACTTGGTCGCCGCCACGATGGTCTCGCGGTCGATGATGCACAGCACGACCATGTCGGGATGCCGCTGCAGGTAGTCCTGCACCGCCACCATCAGCGTCGGGTAGCCCGGATGCAGCATGTCGTCGAGCACGATGACGCCGCCATCCGCGAGCACGGCCGTCGCCAGTTCCAGATCGCGCGTCAGCGCGTGCCGCGAGTGCTCGCCGTCGACATGAAACAGGCGCACGCGCTGCCCATCCAGCTTCGCCAGCAGGTCGTCGGGCGCCATGCTGCGGCTGTCGGCCCGCCATGTGATACGCCTGTCGGCAGGAACGCCGTGCTTGGCGCAATTGGCCTCGAAGCGGTCGATCACCTGCGGATTGGGCCAGTCGAACAGGTCGATGCCGAGCGCCTTCTCGCCGTCGGCCAGCGCATGCGCCAGCGCGATGAAGAAGCGGCCCTCGAACGTGCCGATCTCGGCCACCGGCCCCTTGACGCCGAGGCTCGTCTGAATCCGCATCAACCCGCACGACACCGCCGCTGCGAAGCGCGAGGACATGCCCACCACCGTCGCGTAGCCGGTGTCGAGATAGTCATCGACGGCTGCAATTCCTGAAACGACGCTGCCCGTGCTCATGCCTGTCATGATGCTTTCATGTTGCCCGGCGAAATGGTTCGCCCGTCCTACAGCCGAACCTGGGCGGCGGCGAGACGCTGTGCCTGGGGGCCCGTGCTCGCCCCCCGGTGTTCTGCCTGCTACCTTGCGGCGCGGGTCCGAGTCGTGCCGGGGACATCGACGCACGACGGATATCAGGGGGAGAACCGCTATGCTCGCACGTTTCATCCTGCTGCTCGTACAACTCGCGGTCGGCTGGTTTGCCGCGCCGCATATCCTGCGCTATTTGCCCAAGTTTGGCGGCGTCATCGACCTGTTCGTCTACGCGATCGTCGTTGCGCTGCTCGTGACCCTGGTGGGATTTGCAGGCTCGCTCGTTCTGCAGGGCGTGGGAACGCCCGGCACCGGGACCCTGACCTCCGCGCTTCTGTTTGCGCTGATTTTCGCTGCGCTCACGCTTTTCGACCCCGTGACCGCGTTCGTCTCCAGCCTCAACTTGGGTCTTCGGAGAGAGGTCTATCCGCTGATCGGCGCAGTGCTCGGCTATTTCATCAAACGCTGATCGCCTGGCCATAATGTGAAGAGCCGCCGGTTTGCGCCGGCGGCTCTATTTTGTTTGTGCACTTGTACTCAGATCTGTTTGAAGGGGGGACTCTGAACGCGGACTATGCCTCCGAACGTCAGATCATTCCGAACACGACTGCCGCCAGGAACGCAAAGGACATGAGCGCGGCAAGCACGTTCAGCCTCATCTTCAGTTCCATCGTGCCTCCTTCATCGGCGTGCCGATGTGGTGGGGGGTTGACGCAAACACGTGCGCCGATGAACGAACCTTAAGGTTCGATTGTTCCCCGTGCCAAGCGAAAAAGTTTTTGCAGCGCAAAATAATGGCGGTGTTTTACTTGTATTGTCATCTATAAAGTGTGACGTTCTGGCTTCATCACAGTGCGTCTGGTGGGCAACTAAGAGAAAATGGCTGATATATTTACAGGTCGCCCCCTGTAAAGTAGTTGAATCGCCAGAACTGTTTTGGATGTTAGCGTCGTTTCACCACCTATGGTTCGTTGTATTTGTATCGCCCGCCTGTAATCTCCTTGTATTCGCCTAGATCCGGACGCATCGCCTCCTGGTCCAAGACTGTGCAGGGAAGAATTTACCAATTGCCCCGCCAGCATCGGCTGCCTCGCAGCATCATTTGCTCCCCACCTCGACCCTCGACACATTTTCCGCCATCGCTTATCCCCAGACAGGTCTAATGGAGGGTGGAGCGATGCAGCGGTTCAAGGCACTGGTGCTGACCAAGGGCGAGAAGGCTCCCGTAGCCGCCTGGTCGGAGCTCGGCGAAGCCGACCTCATGGACGGCGATGTTACCGTCCGCGTCAGCCACTCCACCATCAACTACAAGGACGGATTGGCCATCACCGGCAAGGCCCCGGTCGTGCGCCGCTGGCCCATGATACCCGGCATCGACTTCGTCGGCCAGGTGACCCAGTCCGGCCACGCGGATTTTAAAGCCGGCGACGAGGTGATCCTCAACGGCTGGGGCGTCGGCGAGACCCATCTCGGCGGGTATGCGCAACTTGCCCGCGTCAAGGGCGACTGGCTGGTCAAGAAGCCCGAGGCTCTCAAGCTCGCCCAGACCATGGCCATCGGCACCGCCGGCTACACCGCCATGCTGGCCGTGCTGGCCCTCGAGAAACATGAGGTGACGCCTGCCAGCGGCCCGGTTCTGGTTACCGGCGCGGCGGGCGGCGTCGGCAGTGTCGCCATCGCCCTGCTGTCGAAGCTCGGCTATCAGGTCATCGCCTCCACGGGGCGGCCGGAGGAGGAGACCTATCTCAAATCCCTCGGCGCCAGCGAGATCATCAACCGCTCGGAGTTGTCGGGCACGGCACGTCCGCTCGCCAAGGAGCGCTGGGCCGGCGCCATCGATTCCGTCGGCAGCACCACGCTCGCCAACGCCATCAGCGCCACCCGGTACGGCGGCTGTGTCGCCGCCTGCGGCCTCGCCCAAGGCATGGACCTGCCGGCATCCGTGGCGCCCTTCATCCTTCGCGGCGTCACGCTCGCTGGCATCGACAGTGTCATGGCGCCGCGCAAGAAGCGCATCGAAGCCTGGTCCCGCCTGGCCTCCGACCTCGATCGCGCCAAGCTCGACGCCCTCACCGTCACCCGCCCGCTCGACGATGTCCTCGCCCTCGCCCCCGACATCCTCGCCGGCAAAATCCGTGGCCGCGTGGTGCTGGAGGTGGAGTAGAGTAGCGGTTGCCAGTATGGATGAGCGTTTTCCGCGGCATGCCATTGCGGCTTTTCTTGCCGGCGCGGTCGTTGGTCTTGTCGGCGGGCTCATCGGCCTCGGCGGTGCGGAGTTTAGGCTTCCTGTCCTGATCGGCGCCTTTCAGTTCGCAGCCCTTCAGGCCGTCATCATCAACAAGGCGATGAGCCTTGTCGTGGTCGCCTCCGCCCTGCCGTTTCGCGCCGCGACCGTTCCCTTCTCGAGCGTTGCCGCTCAATGGCCCGTCATCGTCAACCTGTTGGCCGGAAGCCTTCTCGGCGCATGGATCGGGGCCGGATGGGCAACGCGGCTGTCGTCACAAGCCCTCTATCGCGTCATCGCAGTGCTGCTCGTCGTCATTGCTGCAGTTCTGCTCTTTGGCCATGGCGCTGCCTCGTCGGGCGCGATGCTGACTGGGGCAACGCAGGCGGTCGCTGGCGTCGTCGCCGGATTCGCCATCGGCATCGTCGCCTCGCTGCTCGGCGTCGCCGGCGGCGAGCTTCTCATTCCCACGCTGGTTCTGCTGTTCGGTGCCGATATCAAGCTCGCCGGCAGCTTGTCGCTCGCGGTCAGCTTGCCGACAATGATTGTCGGCTTCGCGAGATACGCGCAAGATCGCACCTTCGCTGTGCTCAAAGACAATGCCGGCTTCGTGTTCGCGATGGCCGCTGGGTCGATCGCTGGCAGCTTCCTCGGCGGACAACTCCTCGGCATCGTGCCGTCGCCAGTGCTGATCCCACTGCTGGTCGTCGTCTTGTTGATGTCCGCGGTGAAGGTCTGGCGGCATCAATAGGCAACCTCACCCCGCCGCAATAAGCCCGCCCGCCCGTGCCAGCTCGCGCAGATGATGATCGGCGTTGCCGAACATCATGTCGATCATGGTCAGCCGCTTGAAGTAATGCCCGGCCTTGTACTCCATGGTCATGCCGATGCCGCCGTGCAGCTGGACCGCCTCCTGGCCGATGAAGCGCGCCGATCGCCCGATCTGCACTTTCGCCGCCGAGATGGCCTTCCGCCGCTCGCCGGCATCCGCCTCGCCTGACATCATGGTCGCGTAGTAGGCCATGCTGCGCGCCTGCTCCAGGTGCGTGAACATGTCGACGGCACGATGCTGCAGCACTTGGAACGAGCCGATCGGCACGCCGAACTGCTTGCGCGTTTTCAGATACTCGACCGTCAAGTCGTTCAGCGCCGCCATGGCGCCCACGGCTTCCGCTGCCAGTGCCGCAATGCCCTCGTGCACGACGCGCTCCAGCACCGCGAAGCCCTTGCCAGGCGTGCCGATCACGCCATCGCGCCCGACCTTGACGCTCGCCAGCGAGATGTCTGCCGCCCGCTGCCCGTCCTGGGTCGGATAGCCGCGCCGCGACACGCCCGGCGCCTTCGCATCGACGAGAAACAGCCCGATGCCGTCCTGCGCCCGCCGGTCTCCGGAGACGCGCGCCGTCACGATCAGCCAGTCGGCGCTGTCGCCGTAGAGCACGACGCACTTCTCGCCTTCGAGCGTATAGCCGCCGTCGCCGTCCGTCTTCGCGCTCGTCGCGACATCCGCCAGATCGAAGCGCGACTGCTTCTCCTGATGCGCCAGCGCCAGCGTCGCAGTGCCGTCCACGATCGCCGGGATGAGCTTCTGCTTCTGCGCCGCGCTGCCGGCATGCCGCAGCACGCCGCCGCCCATCACCACCGTCGCGAAATACGGCTCCAGCGTCAGGTTGCGCCCGATCGCTTCCATCACCAGCGCCGTCGCCTCCGCGCCTTGCCCTAGTCCACCGTCGCTCTCCGCAAATGGAATGCCGAGCAGGCCCAGGTCCGCGTACTCTTTCCAGATCGCGGCGCTGTAGCCCGTCGGCTGCTGCATGTAGCCCGCGCGCGCCTTGAGGTCCGGGTAGCGGTCCGCCGTCAGCCGGTCGACGCTGTCCTTGAGCATCTGCTGCTCTTCGGAAAGTTCAAAATCCATGGGCCTGCGCTCCCCGTAACACTTTTGTTGTCAGTTGCCGGACCGAATGCTCACGGCGGCGACGCCAGCACCGATCAGCAGGCTGCCGCCCACGCGATTGACGATGCCGATCGCCCGCGCGCTCGATATCAGGCCGCGCGCCCGCGCCGCCAGCAGCGCATAGCCGAAGGCATTAGCAAAGGCCAGCACCAGGAACGTCGCCTCAAACACCAGCATCTGCGTCCAGAAATCGGCTGCCGGATCGAGAAACTGCGGCAGGAAGGCGACGAAGAACGTGATGCCCTTGGGGTTGAGCGCGGTGACGATCCACGCATGCGCCACCATCTTCACTGCCGACGCCTTGTCCGTGCGCGGCGTCGCCTGCATGGCCCCGCCCGCGCGCCACAGCTTGATCCCGAGCCAGATCAGATACGCCGCGCCGATCCACTTCAGTGCGGTGAACAGCGTCGCCGATGTCGCCAGTAGCGCGCCCAGTCCCAGCATCGACAGCGTCATCGCCGTGAAATCACCAAGCGCCACGCCGAACGCCATCGGCGCTGCCGTGCGCAGGCCCTGCCCCAGTGCATACGACACCACCAGCAGCACCGTCGGCCCCGGAATCACCAGCAGCACACTCGTCGCCGCCACAAACGCCAGCCAGGTCTCGATCGTCATTACGTCTCTCCAACCCACACTGTCATCCCGGGCAAGCGCAGGCCGAGGACGGTGGTGAAATTCTCAGGCATCATTCCTGCGCGCGACCCGGGACCCAGTGCCAAATGCGGCAGCCGCGGTAGTTGTGGCTCCTGGATCCCGGCTCGGGGTCGCTTCGCTCCCTTGGCCGGGATGACAAAAGGCGGCATCCCTAAAACCCCAGCACCGCCTTGGCGATGATATTGCGCTGGATCTCGTTGGAGCCGCCGTAGATCGAGACTTTGCGGTTGTTGAAGTATGACGGCGCCAAGGTCGCCGCCCACTCGGGCCGGATCGGCGCCTCGTTGTGGCCGAAGTCGTCGTCGTCGCCGAACGGCACGGCGAGCGGTCCCGCCACGTCCAG
>JBJXDX010000068.1:0-6734 GCA_046154585.1 Hyphomicrobiaceae bacterium
CGCCAGCAAGCTCGCCGAGTTGCTACCCTGGAGCTGGGCAGCTGCCCGCCCCGCCGCCTGAGCTGTTCCGCTCATCCCGGCGGTCCTGACCGGAGGCTTACAGAATGCCAGTGCCGGGGGTACCAGAGCCGATGGGTGCGGCCACGACGCTTGGAACGCTCGCAAAACCTAGGCAGGCAGCTAGCACAATTGCACTGATCATTGTTCGCATGTTTCCTTCACTCCACGTTGATGATCTGCGGCAGTGACGCCATTGGATCATCAAGCAGAGTGGGTCTGAACGTGGAGAAAACAGAGCGTTCATAGGGTGTTCACCGAGGTCGCGCGGGACCAATAAACAAAGCCGCGCTCCCCGAGGAAGCGCGGCTCGTGTGGCGATCAACGGGCAATCGCGGCGATCAGCACGGCCAGCGTCTGGGCTGCGCCGATTAGAGCGCGGCCCGTCTCACACCGTCACTTGTAGTAACCGACGCCGCAGACTTGGTCGCCAGCTTTGGTGACGAAGCTGACCTTTTGCACCGGCGCCGTGTCGGCACCAGGGCGGGGCCACATGTAGCTGACCTCGTCGATCTTGCCTTCGGTCGCGACCTTCATCATCTCCTCGCCGAGAGCTTTGCCGTCCTTGTCTTTGATCTCTCGGATGTTCTTGCCCTTGAGTGAGGGGTGGGCAGTGATGATACCATCGCTCGCATTGGCACAGAATGCATAGAGGTCGCGATCTTTGAACCCGGCGTCGCCCTTCTGGATCTGATCCAGAGCCTTTACTTTTTCGGCCTTCACAGCAGCGACCGTTTTTTCGAGCATGGCTTTGGCCTCAGCTGCAGTACCGAACTGGCCCTGCGCGAAGGCAGTCGTTGAGAATGCGAGCGCGGTACTCGCGATCGCACCAAACATGAGTTTGCGAAGCATGGTTTCCTCCAGTTGGTTCACGGCGGGATCATCACCTGGGCCGTCTTCTCGGTTCGCTATCAACCTCGCCTACCTTTGACAGCAGCGGAGTGATCCGCCGCACAGCGACGCGGCGATTGGAGCGTTCGGCGTCTTGCGTATCCACTTTCAGGAACTGCTCGCCATAACCCTGGGTCGTCAAGTTCTCCGGCGAGACTTCAAAGCTGTCAGATAAGATGACCGCCACTGATTCTGCGCGCCTATCCGACAGCGTCAGGTTGTCAACATCAGAACCGACGGCATCGGTGTGTCCTTCTATCAAGAACACTTCCGTGGGCCTCCGCTCAAGAATCGACTTGATGACGCGCGCCAGTCGCTCGAGCTTGGGCAACTCCTCACCAGTAACCTCCCAAGACCCAAATTCGAAATTGATGTCATCAAGATCGACGCGACGCATGCGCTCGCGGACGGGATGGCTGCGCCGGACCTCCTCCAGCGAGTAGCTGCGATCGATCCGCTCAATGGGAGGCGCAGTAAGAGCCTCGTAGAGGTCCTCGCCCGAGGCTGCGCTGTAATCAACGATGTACTTCTCGCGGGGAATCGTGATGCGCGGGGCGGGTAGATCGACGAAGACAAATCCTTCGCCCCGGCCGCGCCGGCGGTAATAGTCTCTGTTATCGATGAGAACAATTTCCCGGCCAGATCGATCGCGCCGGTAGCGGCGAAGCAGCCGGCCTTCGTCATCGACCTCGGAAACCACCTCCCCACCGTCACGGCGCGTGAAAACGTTGAGAGTGACGCCGTCGCGACGCCGATCAGTGCGGGTGTCTCGGTTTAATCGAGAAAAGCGCGCCGTCTCGTCGTGTCGGATGATCGCACGCCCCTGTTCTCGTATAATCACCCGCCGGTCGGGCTCCTCGATAATGGTGCGCTGACCGCCCGCCTCCACGCGCTCCCGGCGTTGCTGTTGAATGTCCTGTAGACGATCTAGGCGGCGCTCAGCGTTTTGCAGCCGGCCGTGTTCGAGCCGATACCTATCCTCGCGACCTCTCAGTTGGTTTTCCTGTGCTCTTAGTCTGTCCTCTTCTGCCCTCAGCCGCTGCTCTCGTTGTCGCAAGGACTCTTCCTGGGCTTTGTCCTGCGAAGAGCGCGCGCGATCTTGCTCAAGCTTGGCGCGGTCGTCTTTTTGCTTTTGCTGCTCCTGCTCCAATCGAACTCGATCCTGATTGAGTCCTTCTTGGTCGGCTCGCGCACGGTCCTGCTTTTGCCGGTCAACCGGCGCGCCCGGCGCGGTCCCTTCACGCTGCTGCTCTTCGGCTTTGCCGCGGCCCGGGATTTGACGATCCTGATCTGACTTTGCGCGATCGTCGCGTTGCTTCTGCTCATCCGCCTTACCGGGGGCCGGAGTTTGACGCTCCTGGTCGGCCCTTGCGCGATCATCGCGCTGTTTTTGCTCATCGGCCTTGGTGCGACCCTGGTTTTGACGCTCCTGGTCGGCCCTCGCGCGATCCTCGCGTTGCTTTTGCTCATCGGCCTTGGCGCGGCCCTGGTTCTGGCGCTCCTGGTCGGACTTCGCGCGATCGTCGCGCTGCTTCTGATCCTGCTCGGCCTTGGCGCGGCCCTGGTTCTGGCGCTCCTGGTCGGCTTTCGCGCGATCCTCGCGCTGCTTCTGATCCTGCTCGGCCTTGCCACTGCCCTCGTTCTGGCGCTCCCGACCGCTCTCGCCGCGCTTCTGTGCCGGCTCGCGCTCTTGCTTTTGCGGCTCACCTCGACGCTCAGGGGATGGTTGGCTGGGCGACCCTTTCTGCGGGCGCTCCTGCTCCGATTTGGCCGGAGCCTGCTTCTGTTTGCGTTTCTCGTCGTCAGGGTCCGCCTTGTCGCCGCGTTGGCCAGGCTCAGTCACCTGGGCAATCTGGACACGGTCGCTTGGCGCCGCGAGTGGATCGGCTGCGACCGAGAAAGTCCAGAACTGGCTCGTGAGGCACAGTCCTGCAAACAGAGAGAGAGCAGAATGCGGACGGCTAAGAACTGCTTTCAGAGCACTTTTCATCAAACCGTTCTCCCGAGCCCAGGCAACACTCATTAACGAGAGTGACCTGCTGTTGTTCCCGTTTGATGCGTTTTTAGAGATGAACGACGTCTAAATGCGTTGTTGGCCCAGGGTTCACCTGCACCAGCCTAGTGTCAGGCCACGAGACGACTTCCCTCATGTAGGAGTGATAGCGATGCAGAAACTCATTACCGGCTCCATTCTCGCCCTTGCGCTGGCCTCGGGTCAGGCGCTGGCACAAGCTACGCCGCCAGCTGCTAATGCTGCCGTCGAAGCGAAATTCAAGGCGGCCGACAAGAATACAAACGGCATGCTCGAAGGCGCCGAACTGGACGCTTACAAGAGCACAATGGTCCAGGCAGATTCCAATAAGGACGGAAAGATCTCGCGCGACGAATTCGTTGCCGCGACCAAGGCTGGCCATATCAAGTAGACACTTGAGGTGCGGCTACGCTTGTACGGCGCAGCCGCACTTCGCTATTCCAGAATCGGGCGCTGCGCGGAGCACAGGCCGTTGGTTAGCCCGCCAATACGGAGTGGCCTGATCTGCGGCACACACGAACGATTGACCTTCGCGCTACGCAGACTGTGTTAGTCGGTGGCGTTGAAGCGGTGCCGAATTACGAGGCCATCCTAGCTCAACGCCTCTTGAATATCGGTGATGGATGCCTTCGTAAGAGTCTTGCCGATCTCCGATACTGTCCGACATCAGCACCTGTGAGACAAAACTAGCGGCTTGAGGAACGGAGGATTTTGAGCTCATCGTCACCCCCTGAGGAGTTGGCATGAGACCTAGATCCAACACGCCTGAGACACCGTCCGAGCGGCTCGTCAAAGACATTCGCCGAGCCACCCGCAAGCAGTATTCGGCCGAGGAGAAGATCCGCATCGTCCTCGACGGCCTGCGTGGCGAGGCTACGGTTGCCGAACTCTGCCGCCGGGAAGGCATCGCCGAGAGCCTGTATTACAGCTGGTCGAAAGAGTTCCTCGAAGCCGGCAAGCGGCGTCTGGCCGGCGACACGGCTCGGTCGGCCACAACCAGCGAAGTCAAAGACCTCAAGCGCCAGGCCCTGGAGCTGAAGGAGGTCGTCGCCGAGCAAGCCCTCGAACTGCGTCTGCTGAAAAAAAGCATGACCGGGGATGGGGGAGAAGAGGCATGAGATATCCCGCATCCGAAAAGCTCGAGATCATCCGCATCGTCGAACAGTCGCATCTGCCGGTGCGGCGCACGCTGGACAAGCTCGGCATTCTGCCGGGCTCGTTCTATCGCTGGTATGATCGCTATCAATCTGGCGGCGTCGAAGCTCTGGCCGACAAGTCATCGAAGCCGTCGCGGGTCTGGAACCGCATTCCTGATGACGTGCGCCAGAGCATCATCGACAGGGCCCTCGATGAACCCGAGCTGTCGCCACGCGAGCTGGCGGCACGCTTCACAGATACCCAGAATTACTTTGTATCTGAAGCCTCCGTCTATCGCCTGCTGAAGGCCCACGACCTCATCACCAGCCCGGCCTTCATCGTCATCAGAGCGGCCGATGAGTTCAAGGACAAGACCACCGCCATCAATCAGCTCTGGCAGACCGACTTCACCTATCTCAAGGTCATCGGCTGGGGCTGGTTCTATCTGTCGACCATCCTCGACGACTACTCGCGTTACATCATCGCCTGGAAGCTGTGCACGACGATGAAAGCGGAGGATGTCACCGATACGTTGCAGCTGGCTCTGACAGCCTCAGGCTGCGACCAAGCCCGCGTCGTCCACAAACCACGCCTGTTGAGCGACAACGGTTCGAGCTACGTTTCCGTCGATCTCGCAGAATGGCTCGATGACAACGGCATGGATCACGTGCGCGGTGCGCCGCATCATCCGCAGACCCAGGGCAAGATCGAGCGCTGGCATCAGACCTTGAAGAACCGCATCCTGCTCGAAAACTACTACCTGCCCGGCGACCTCGAAGCCCACATCGGCGACTTCGTCGACTTCTACAATCACCGCCGATACCACGAGAGCCTGAAGAACATAACCCCCGCCGATGTCTACTTTGGACGCGGCCAAACCATCCTGTTGCAACGAGAAAGGATCAAACGCGACACCATCCACAAACGACGATTGCAGCATCAAATGAAAGCCGCCTAAACTTCAAACCAGATGAGCCGAAAGCCTCCCATCGATCACACCGCTAACTGTCTCAAAGCATTCGACGACGGACACCTCGTCCATGTACAGCGACATGTTGGGGCTCAGGTGATCAAGGATGGTTTTCAAGTCGTTTAGTTCTTTATCGGACATGCACACACTCTAATTGATCGAACGTTCCGCCGGCGGCTCGTGCAAGATGATCGGCGCCTGCTTGGTGCGAAGGATCTCGATCGGTACGCTTGCCCGGGTCGAAGCCGGCAACCCCGGGAGAGATAGAGCCGCGACAAACATCCCGAGCACCGCAATCACGGAAAGCTATAGCTCGTCTGGCGGCCGACTGGGTTGGCCATATGACTGGGTTGGCCATATAGTGAAATCATACACACGCGACGACGGGTTATGTAACGGATGGAACTCTCGAATCCGTCGGGCTCGCCGCGAAATAAATCCAAATAATCGCTTGAACCAGCGTCGATAAAGTGTCGTTGTTGTCCCGATCACGCCGGGTCTCACCAACCCTAATTGAACGGAACAAAGGATGAGGAAACTGTCCATTGGGCTGGCATCCGCCGGGCTTCTGCTCGGTGTGGGGATGCTAGCAAGCCCTGCTTCCGCTTTGCCACTTGGCAATGTCGGCGGTTTACAACAGCAGACTACTTCTAACGTCGAACCCGTACACTACCGTGGCCATTACAGGCGCTATAGCCGCCGGGGCTGTTGGCGGCACCACGGGCACTGGCATTGTCCGAGGTACAGGCGCTACGCGTACTACGACTACCCGTACTACGGCGCCGGGTATCCATATTACGGATACGCACCTTCGATCGCACTCTCCTTCGGTGGAGGTCGTCACTGGGGTGGTGGACGCCACTGGGGTGGCGGTCACCGCTTCCACGGTGGACGCGGCTTCCATGGCGGACGCGGTCGTAGGTAGAGGCTTAGTCCCTCGTGGTATGGGCGCCACCAGTTAGCTCCTGGGCAGGCGCCTTTACTGTTCTCCGTCGGCCGCTGGATACTGATCTTCAGAACGTCCTGACTAAGGATCTCCTTGGCGCTCTTGCGGCGCTACCCGCCGGAAAGCATCAATGTCGGGTAGGTCAATGCTCTCGTCATCAACGATGTCTCGCCGCCCCGTCGCGGGCCGGGCAAGTTCCAGCGTCAGCCACGTTGGCATGCAAACCGTCGTTCACCGCCGAGCAGAGTTGCTTTGAGTGCAGCGCTAGTACATCGGCGCGTCGCGTCTCGCGAATGTCCGAGATGGGTCATGATCTGCCGGTCCGTCGGCGTCAAACGCACGGCAGATGACCCCCCCCGAAAGCTGCCGGATTTGTGCGAAGCCTAGAACGGACAAAAAGTGCCACGAGCTGCCGTGCGATTGTAGAGCCTGCGCACTCAAACCCAAGTGCTGCCCCAACATGCCGTCGCGCCGCATCTTGCGTGATGTCAACGAGGACGCCCGCGAGGTCGCTCGCGCACTTCTGGACACCGAGGCCTTCGAACAATCGCGGCGCGACCGCAAGCGCGTGGAGCGTACGCATCCGGCGAAGACCGCAGGGGTGAGTGCTCAGGCGGCTTGAGCGGCACCGGCCTTGGCGGCCTTCCAGTTCCAGGGCAGCAGGTCGGCGATCTGCTTGGCGGGGTGATCGGCAATGCGGG
>JBJXDX010000069.1:0-23738 GCA_046154585.1 Hyphomicrobiaceae bacterium
GACGGCGGATATCGACGTCGCCGGCCGCGACGGCAAGGCCTATGGCCTGCGTGCGACAGGCTCCGTTGTGATGTTCGACGGCTTCCTGAAGCTCTACGAGGAAGGCCGCGACGAGGAGGACGAAGAAAGCCGCCGCCTGCCGCCGCTGGCACAGGGCGATCACCTCAAGGACAAGGGCATCGAGGCCAAGCAGCATTTCACGGAGCCCCCTCCCCGCTACTCGGAGGCAACGCTCGTCAAGCGCATGGAGGAGCTCGGCATCGGGCGGCCGTCGACGTATGCGTCCACGCTCGCCGTGCTGCAGGACCGCGACTACGTCCGCATCGACAAGAAGCGCCTCATTCCCGAGGACAAGGGACGCCTGGTGATCGGCTTCCTCGAAAGCTTCTTCAAGCGCTACGTCGAATACGATTTCACGGCCGACCTGGAGGAGAAGCTCGACCTCATCTCCGACCACAAGCTCGCGTGGAAGGACGTGCTGCGCGACTTCTGGCGGGACTTCACGGCGGCGGTGGCCGAGATCAAGGACCTGCGCGTCGGCGAGGTGCTCGAAACGCTGAACGACCTGCTCGGGCCGCACATCTTTCCCGACAAGGGCGATGGCTCCGATCCGCGCGCCTGCCCGAGCTGCAGCGCCGGCCGCCTGTCGCTGAAGACGGGCAAATTCGGCGCCTTCATCGGCTGCTCGAACTATCCCGAGTGCCGTTTCACGCGCCAGTTCAGCCAGGGTGGCGAGGATCCGGGCGAGGCGGCCAAACCCGAGGGCAAGCTGCTGGGCCATGATCCCGACACCAACCTGCCGGTGACGCTGCGCCTCGGGCGGTTCGGCCCCTACGTGCAGCTTGGCGACGGGACGGACGACGAGAAGCCGCCGCGGTCTTCCATTCCGAAGGGGTGGGACGCCAATACGCTCGACCTGGAGAAGGCGCTGCAGCTGCTGTCATTGCCGCGCGAGGTCGGCATGCATCCCGAGACAGGCAAACCGATCACAGCGGGTCTCGGGCGCTACGGGCCATTCGTGTTGCACGATGGGACCTACGCCAACCTCGAGAGCGTGGACGAGGTGTTCGCGGTGGGTCTCAACCGGGCGGTGTCGGCGCTGGCCGACAAGAAGGCCGGCAAGGGCGGCCGTTTCGGGCGCGCGGCGGCGCGGCAGGTGCTCAAGGATCTGGGCGAGCATCCCTCGGAGGGAGGCAAGATCGAGGTGCTGAACGGGCGCTACGGCCCCTACGTGACGCACAACAAGGTCAACGCCAACATTCCGCGCGGGCGCGATCCGGCGTCGCTGACAGTCGATGAGGCGGTGGGGCTGCTGGCCGAGCGCGCGGCCAAGGGGCCGCCGGCGAAGGGCCGCAGCTTCAAGCGTGGTGCGAAGGCCGCCAAGGAGGCCGCGCCGAAAGTTGTGAAGGCGAAGGCGGTGAAGGAGACTGCGGAGAAGAAGCCAGCGAAGGTTGCTGCGAAAGGAAAGCCGAAGGCCAAGGTGGCGAAGACACGCGAGGCAGCGGAGTAGCTCTAGTTCTCCGCAAGGGAGCCGCGCGACAGCTCGAGGCGGATGTCGCCGCGCTCGGCGTCGCCGGTGTAGACCCAGCCGCGGCGTTGGTAGAAATGCGCGGCACGGGTGCGGGGGCCGGTGGTGAGCCAGAGGTGCGTGGCGCCGTTGTCCCAGAGCCATTGCACGGCCGTGTCAAACAACCGAGTGCCGAGGCCGCGGCCTTCATAAGCCGGCAACACGAACAGCGCAAAAATGCTATGAGCTGCCCGATCGGCGATGGAGAAGGCGACGATCTCGCCAGCCTCTTCGGCGACCCAGCCTTTGGAATGGTTGAGGAACGAGGCGGCGACGCTTTCGTTGGTGATGCCGCGTGCCGCGAGCCCTTCCGGTGTTGCTGCGTTCTCGATGACGGACAGGCGTACGCGCGAGATGCCGGGCATATCGGCGGCGGTGGCTTCACGTATGACAATTTTGTCGTGGGACATGGGGAGAGGTTCTAGCTGCAAACAGGTTCAACAGAAATATGCCGATGTCAGGGCTGCCGTATACGGCGCGCCTTGACAAGCGGGCGGGCGGATGGTCGGTCGGGGTGATGGCGAGCAAAAGACGCAACGAACAGGGGCGCAAGGGCCCTCCGGCGAAAACGCCCCCACAAGGTTCCCTGCCGAGCAAGGACGAGATTCTGCAGTACGTCCAGGCGGCGCAGGGCAAGGTCGGCAACCGCGAGATCGCGCGGGCCTTTCATCTCAAGAGCGGCGACCGCATCGAGATGAAGCGCCTGCTGCGCGAGATGACGGCGGATGGCCAGCTGCTCGGCAACCGCAAAACCTTGAAGCAGCCGGGGCAGGTGCCGGCGGTCTCGGTCATGGAGATCGTGGCGCGCGACAACGACGGCGAGCTGGTGGCCGAACCCGTCGTGTGGGGAGAGGACGACGGCCAGCGTCCGCGCGCGCTGGTGCTGACCCAGCGCGACCGCCGGCGCAGCTCCGACATGCCGCTGTCCATCGGCGACCGCATCCTGGCGCGCGTCAGCCGGCTCAAGACGGACGACGTATTTGGCTATCGCTACGAGTGCAGCCCGATCAAGAAGCTGCCGCGCGAGCGCCGGCGCGCGCTCGGCATCTACCGGCCCAATGCGCGGGGCGGCGGCGGTATGATCGAGCCGGTGGAGCGGCGCGAATTGAAGGCATGGCCGGTGCGGGCCGGCAACGACGGCGGCGCGGCAAGCGGTGATCTCGTGCGGTTCGATATCGTGCGCGCGCATCGGCAGGGCGTGCCCGAGGCGCGCATCGTCGAGGCGCTGGGCAATCCCGATGACCAGCGCCAGATCAGCCTTATCGCCGTGCACGCGCATGGACTGCGCGATGAGTTCCCGCAGCCGGTGCTGGACGAGCTCGACGACCTGCCCTCGCCCGAATTCAGCAAGCGCACCGACCTGCGCAACTTGCCTTTGCTGACCATCGATCCCGTGGACGCGCGCGATCACGACGACGCGGTGCATGCGACACCCGACGACAATCCGAAGAATGCGGGCGGGTTCGTGGTGACGGTCGCCATTGCCGACGTCGCCTGCTACGTGCGGCCGGGCTCCAAGCTCGACCGCGAGGCGCTGATGCGCGGCAACTCGGTGTATTTTCCCGATCGCGTCGTGCCGATGCTGCCGGAGAAGATCTCCAACGACCTGTGCTCGCTGCGCGAGGCCGAGGACCGTCCGTGCCTCGCCGTGCGCATGATCTTCGACCCGCAGGGCAACAAGCGGCGGCACACGTTTCATCGCGCCGTCATGCGGTCGGTGGCGAAGCTCAGCTACCAGGAGGCGCAGGCGGCGATCGACGGGCGGCCGACACCCAAGTGCGAGCCGCTGCTGGAGCCCGTACTGAAGCCTTTGTGGCAGGCGTATGCGGCGCTAAAGATCGCGCGCAACCGGCGCGAGCCGCTCGACCTCGATCTGCCCGAGCGCAAGATCCTGCTCGACAAGACGGGGCGCGTCGAACGCATCGTCACGCCGGAGCGGCTGGAGGCGCATCGCCTGATCGAGGAGTTCATGATCCAGGCGAACGTGGCGGCGGCCGAGACGCTGGAGGAGAAACGCACGCCGTGCGTCTATCGCGTGCACGATCAGCCGGGCAAGGAGAAGCTGACGGCGCTGCGGGACTTCCTCGACAGCCTCGAGCTCAGCCTGCCGGCGTCGGACCGGCTGAAGCCGGCGCATTTCAACCGCGTGCTGGCGCAGGCCAAGGCAATGCCCTCAGCCGACCTCGTCAACGAGGTGGTGCTGCGCTCGCAGGCGCAGGCCGTGTACGCGACGCAGAACATCGGGCACTTCGGGTTGAACCTGCAGCGCTACGCGCACTTCACGTCGCCGATCCGCCGTTATGCGGACCTGCTGGTGCATCGCGCGCTGGTCCGCGCGCTGCAGATGGGGGCGGGCGGACTGGCGAAGGAGGAGGAGTCGCAGCTTGCGGAGACGGCCAAGACGATTTCCGAGGCCGAGCGCCGCGCCATGGCGGCGGAGCGCGAGACATCCGACCGGCTCATCGCGGCGTTTCTGGCCGACCGGGTGGGCGCGGAGTTTCCCGCCCGCATCTCGGGCGTGACGCGTTCAGGACTGTTCGTGCGGCTGAAGGAGACGGGCGCCGACGGCTTCATTCCGGCCTCGACGCTCGGCGGCGGCGACTTCTGGCGCCACGACGAAACAGCGCATGCCCTTGTGGGCGATCGCACGGGCCACACATATCGCTTGGGCGACGACGTCGAGGTCAAGCTGGTCGAGGCCATTCCGACCGCGGGCGCGCTGCGCTTTGAAATGCTGTCGGAGGCCCGCCGCGGCTCCGCCACCGCACGGACAGGACGGGGGCCGAAACGGATGCTGCAACGGAACCGCCGGCGGTAACGACCCGGCGTCCTTTCGCGCCTTGACGGCGGGCCGGAGCGATGTAGACCTTTGTGCCAGGCCACGGTGGAAGAGCCCATGGACACCCTAGAACCCACGGTCGTCAGCGAGCCGCGCGACGTGCAGCAATCGATCCTGCGCGGGCTGTGGGAGCGTTGCCCCGCCTGCGGCGAGGGCCGGATGTTCCGTGCCTACCTGAAGGTGGCGGACGAATGCCCGCACTGCCATGAAGAGTTGCATCATCACCGGGCCGACGACGCGCCGCCCTATTTCACGATCCTGATCGTCGCGCACATCGTCGTCGGCGGTATCCTCGCCATGGAGCAGGCGTTCCACCCGGCCAATTGGGTACAGTCGGCGGTCTGGCTGCCCGCGACGCTGATCATGTCGATGCTGCTGCTGCCGCGCGTCAAAGGTGCGCTGATCGGCCTGCAGTGGGCGCTCCGGATGCACGGGTTCGGCGGTGCGCCAGACGAGCCGATGGAGCGGCCGATGCCGGCCACCCTGCTCGGCGGCGGGGATCGGACATGACCGGGGAAAGCCCCCCAACCTCCCCCGAGGCCAAAACAGACACGAAACCAAAAGCGACGACACTGCGGCCGCGCGATGCGGCGACGCTTATCATCGTCGACCGCACCGGCCACGCCCCCCGCGTCCTGCTCGGCAAGCGGCGCATGGACATGAAGTTCATGCCGGGAAAATACGTGTTTCCGGGCGGACGCGTGGACCGCGCCGACCGCTTCGCGGCCGCGGGCGGCGACCTGGCGGCGCTGGAGATCGAAAAGCTGCTGCTCGACATGAAGGGAACGCCGAGCCCGGCGCGGACGCGGGCCCTGGCGCTCGCCGCCGTGCGCGAGACGTTCGAGGAGGCAGGCCTCGTCATCGGCGCGCCGGTCAATGGGTCGGCCCTGCCGAAGGATGCCTCCTGGCGCCGCTTTCATGAGACGGGCTATACGCCCCTCCTCACGCCGCTCACCTATTTCGCGCGTGCCATCACGCCGCCCGGCCGGACGCGACGTTTCGATACACGCTTTTTCTGCGTCGATGCTGAGGCCATCGTGCATCGGACCGATGCGCCCGAGGAGGAATTGTCCGGGCTGGTCTGGATGACGATCGATGAGGCGCGCAGCCTCGACCTGCCGCCCATCACGCGCACGATCCTCGAGGACCTGACAGACCGGCTGAAGTCGGGCGAGTTGCACGACGCCAAGGCCCCGGTGCCCTACTATCACAACCGCAACGGCAGCTTCCGACGCGAGTTGTTGACACCGCGATGACGGGTTGATCACGTCTCTTTGCGGTGCCGCAGCGTCGGGTTTCTGGCAATCAAGCCGGAATGAGCGCTCGTGTTGGGATACGGCGGATGGACGAAAGGCCGCTCGGCAGCATCGCCGACGTGAAGCGGCATCTCGGCGATGCGTTTCCTGGCATGCGCTTTACATGGGTCGATGCGGAGCCGCGGGGCGTCGCGGCGCCCGGCGAGCGCGTTTCGCTGCTGCGCCGCTTCTGGCTCACGCTGATCGGGCGGCGCGTCAGCTACGCGCACTGGACCGGCGCTTACGGCGGACCGGGATATGCGGTGGAGCTCTATTTCGAGGCGGGCGAGCTGGTGTGCTGGGTGAGGGCGACGGTGTCCAAGCCGACAGCAGATGTGCGCGGCCGCCTGGACCGGCTCAGCGTGGCTACGGGTTGGAACGCGGTGTTTTCGCGGTAGGTGCGGGCGATGTGGCTCAACCGAAGAGCCATCGGGCGACGAGCGTGGCGGCGATGATCCAAACTGCAAAGACGACGACAGCCGCGGACCGGCTCACCGGCCGCGTTGCCAAGGCTTCGGCGCGGGCCCGGTGCTCGTCCATGATTGCGGGCGGGATGAACCGCGCGACCCCCGCGATGGCCAACGGCAGCAGGATGACCTCATCGATGAAGCCCAGCACGGGGATGAAATCCGGTATCAAATCGATCGGCGACAGCGCATACGCCGCGATCATGATCGCCAAAAACTTGGCGAGCCACGGCACGCGCGGATCGCGGGCGGCAAAATAGAGGGCGACCGCGTCCCGACGGATCACCCGAGCCCAGTGTCTCAGCCTTCCCATGTCCGGCCGTCCGCTTATGGCGCGAACCCGACTTCTGCAACACCGAGCCCATCGAAACTGACGCCGCAGATGTCACCTCGCTTCAGGTAGCGTAATCCCGTGTAGGAACCGCAGGTGACGAATTGGCCCGCCGTCACACCGCCGGCGGTGCGCATCATCTCAACAAGCGCGACGACGATGCCGAGCGGATCGCCGGTCGGGTGGCCGCCGGCCTGCCCCAACACCGTTTCTCCATTGACGGTGAGTGTCACCTTCAGCTTGCCGAAATCCAGGCTGTGCCAGTCGCGGGATGTTTCGCTATGGACGAAACCGGCATTGCTGATGCAATCCGCCAGCTTGTCATAAAAGGTAGCAGCGTCCGGGTCGGCAAAGCGGCTGCTGACCACTTCGATCGCTGCGCAAGCATCGATGGAAGCGGCAATTTCCTTGCGCGTATAGGACGTCGGGCGCGGCGGCAGATCCCGGTGGAAGCGGAACGCAACTTCACCTTCCACGCCGCATTGCGGCATCTCTGCCGCGGGAAAGCTCCCCGGAGAGACACGTATTGTTGGCGCATAAATGGGGGCGCGCACTCCTTCCGGGATCATCCACGGCATATCGACCGATGACGTGCTTGGAGATCTAGCCGAGCTAGCTGCGGCGGCGGCGTTGGCCTTGAACGCGCGAACCTCGGCACCAAGCATCGCGGTCACGGCGTCTTGGATCGCGTGGGCGTCGGCGACGCTTTGGGGGCGGCAGGCGGCGGGCAGCGGGCCGATCCGGGATCGTTGCTGTCTCGCCGCGACCAGCAACGCCGCGGCCTGGGCGATACGGGTCGGGTCCATGGGCATCTTTCTCTCGCTTCGGATGGCGGCCTGCATCGTAGGGCAAAACGAACACGTGCGGAAATCTGGCGCCTGTGGCTCTGGGACTGGATTTCAAGGCGTCCGCCACCTTGCCTTGACATCGGGGCATCCGGCGATAGAGTGCGCGGATTCAGCTTATCCATAAGGTTTATGAGGTCGCCATGGCGAAACCCGCCACGACAAAGATCAAGCTTCTGAGCACCGCCGGCACCGGCTTCTTCTACGTCACGAAGAAGAATCCGCGCACGGCGACGGACAAGCTCAGCTTCAAGAAGTACGATCCCGTCGCGAGGAAGCACGTCGCGTTCAAAGAGACCAAGATCAAGTAGGATCGGCTGGTCGTCGCCTTTTTCCGCCCGCTCGCACGCCTCGCGCCCGGCACGTTGTGCCAGGGCCGCTTCGACACGTCTGTGAGGGCGCCCTCGGCCGGGTCTGTGACCAATCTCGGCAGCGGGGTTAACGAAACCGAGCGGATCACAGACCACGGCACTAGACCAGGTGGAACCAAAGAGGGCGTTGGTCGTCCACCTGGCTTCCAGCCGGCTTTACGTGGCATCTAACGAGGAGGCCACTCCAGCCACTACAGCCGACCGGCACCACTCGATGCTCGGGAGATGCGGCGGACCCAAGCCTCGAGAGGATCTTGATTGTTGATTTTCAGATACGCACCGGCCCGCAATCCGGTGCTCGTCCCCTAATTTCACTTGCCTAGGATGGCAGAAGTTCCGGACCCCTGCAACAGGTTGCACACGGATTGTTAACTTCGCTGGGCGGCGCAAGTTGTTCGGAATACACGGTTTGTGGCGATTGCATGACAGTAGTGTCTGGCAACGGCTGCCGGCGGAGCATCCGATCACGGACCTAAGTGATTGTTTGTGAGCATTTATTTGACTTGAAACGATCCCGAATGACGCGCATGCCAGCTTGCCAAAAGGGGCAGATCTAAACAGCGCACAATGACGACTGACGGGGAACGGGCATTCCGATCGGTTCTGGCGATCGTGGACCGTTACAGGACGGCCAACGATCAGGAATTCCCGAGCGGGGCGCGGGCGTGGTGGTGGGCGCTCGAGAACGCATCGGCCTTCCATCCCACACGCTGCCTTTCGGCTGGCTCCGCAGGCTCGAAACCCGGTTGCTTGAAAAATTGGTGGCTTGGCTCGAGCGGAAATAACCGCACACCAGAATGTTACGCCGCGGCAGTCATGACGCGGTTGCGGCCTTCGCGCTTGGCGGCGTAGAGGGCCTCGTCGGCGCGCTTGAACAGCGTCTCTGGCGTATCGAGGCTGCTCTGCAGAGTGGCGAGGCCGACGCTGGCAGTCACATGCAGGGAGCCGGAGGTGACGGCATCGAAGGGCTGCCCGGAGATGCACGCGCGCACGCGCTCACCGACTTGTAGCGCACCCTGCATGTCAGTGTCGGGCATGATGCTGAGGAATTCCTCGCCGCCCAGCCGGCAGGCGAGATCGATGCCGCGGATGTTGCTCTTGAAGCGTGTGGCGAACTCGCGCAGCACCTTGTCGCCGATATCGTGGCCCCAGGTGTCGTTGACCGCCTTGAAATGATCGATGTCGGCGATCAGCACGGACAGTGGACGGTCGAACTGGATCGACTGCGCCACGAGCGTCCTCAAGTGGCCTTCCATGTAACGCCGGTTGTGAAGGCCCGTGAGGGGATCGATGATGGCGAGCTCGACGCTGCGCTCGAGCCGCATCCGGAGCTGGTCGGCGTGGCGCTTGCGCCGGATCTGCGTGCGCACGCGCGCCAGCATCTCGTTGCGGTCGATGGGGCGCATCAGGTAGTCGTTGACGCCCATGTCCAATGCTCTGAGCAGTCGCGCGTCGTCGCCCGGATCGAGCAGGACGATCATGGGCAGATGGCGCGTGCGCTCCAGCGCGCGCACCTGCGAGCACAGGCGCAGGCCGTCGGCACGGCTGAGATTGAGGCTCACCATGAGCAGGTCGCAGCCGGTGTCGGCGACCCGCAGGAGCGCTTCCTGCAGGTCCGGCACCACCATGACGGAATGCGACCGCGCCAAGGCCTCGCGCATGCGGGCCGCACTGCGCTCGTGATCCTCGACGATGATGATGCGGCCGGGCTCTTCGGCGGGAGCCGGCGCGACGTTGGGTGCCACGGTCGGGAGGCCCAGCTCGCCGGCGGTCATGGTACGCATGGCGAGCTCGTCGCCGAGCAGCTTCAGGCGCGCGAGGTTCTTGACCCGCGTCACGAGCGCGATGTCATCCACGGGCTTGGTGAGAAAGTCGTCGGCACCGGCGTCGAGGCCGTGCACCTTGTCGGCGGGCTGGTCCAGCGCCGTCACCATGATGACAGGCACGTGCATCGTGCCGGGCGACTGCTTGAGGCGCCGGCAGACCTCGAACCCGTCCATGCCCGGCATCATGACGTCGAGCAGGACGACATCGACGCGCTCGCGCGTGCAGATGTCCAGGGCCTCGGGTCCGCTATAAGCGGTGAGAATTTCGAGATATTCGGCGGACAGCCGCGCTTCGAGCAGCTTCACGTTGGCGAGAACGTCATCAACGATGAGGACGCGAGCCGTCATACTCCTGTGACTCCCCCGCGCTCGCGGTCCCTAACTCACGCCTCGCCAATGAACCGGCGCACGGTGTCGATCAGCATGACGACGGAAATGGGCTTGGAAATATAAGCTTCGCACCCGCCCTGCCGGATGCGCTCCTCGTCTCCCTTCATGGCGAAGGCGGTGACAGCGACAACCGGGATCTGCCGCAGGTCGTCGTCCTCCTTGAGCCACTTGGTGACCTCGAGGCCCGACACTTCGGGGAGCTGAATATCCATCAGAATGAGATCGGGACGCTGCTCGCGGGCGATGCGGAGCGCGTCCATGCCGCTGCGCGTCTGCAAGGTGCGGTAGCCGTGCGCGTCGAGCAGGTCGTGGAAGAGCTTCATGTTGAGCTCGTTGTCTTCGACCACCAGAACGGTCTTGGCCGTTCCGGCGACTCGCGGTCCACGACCTTCAATCGTGCGCATCGTTTCCTGATACGTCATGGAGTCCCGAGCCCTGCGCCGCGCGTCCCCCTCTTGCACTGATTCGAGGGAACTGCTCGTGTCACTCTCCACCAAAACGCTAACCAACTGTTTAAGACCCTTGTGTCCCGATTCCGAAGTTAGCAAGAACTCTCGGCTGGGTCGGAGAGCGAACTTCGGTATTAAAAGAACACTAGAATCATGCACTTGCTCGTGTGATTCAGATCGAGAAACTCGCTCAGAGGTGGCCGGTAGCTATGGCGAATTTCTCGATGGTCACACGAGAAGCAGTTAATAGAGGGTTTCCATGTGGCGCCCGAGAGACAAAAAACCGGTGATGACCGCCGATCGCGCCGAGGAGATCGCGGCCAACGGGCTGGCGTTCCTGGCGGCGGATGCTGGGCGCATAATGCAATTCACGCAGGCGACGGGCGTGAGTCTCGACGATCTGCGGCGCGACGCCGGCAGTCGGCACATCCTGACGGCGGTGCTCGATCACCTGGTGCAGGACGAATCACTGCTGCTGGTGTTCACGTCGTCGATCGGGCTGCCGCCGGAGGATATCGGGCCGGCGCGCGACACACTGGCGAACGACAGGCCCCAAATACTGGAATGACACGGGATTGACACCCGGCATGAGTGCCAGCGAGCAGCACATTCACATCGGCATCGATCTCGGCGGGACCAAGATCGAGGGCGTGGCCATGACGGCGGACGGCACCGAGGTGGCGCGGCATCGCATGCCGGCGCCACGCGGCGACTATGCAACAAGCGTCGCGGCAATCTGCGCGCTCGCGGAGCGGCTCGATCAGGATGCGGGGCAGCGGGGAACGGTCGGCATCGGCATGCCGGGCTCGCTGTCGCCGGCGACGGGCCTGGTGCGCAACGCCAACTCCACATGGCTCAACGGCCAGCCGCTCCAGCGCGATCTCGAGGCGCGCCTCGGCCGTGCCGTCAGCCTTGCCAATGATGCC
Organism: Hyphomicrobiaceae bacterium; assembly: GCA_046154585.1. Classification (GTDB taxonomy): domain Bacteria; phylum Pseudomonadota; class Alphaproteobacteria; order Rhizobiales; family Hyphomicrobiaceae; genus CADEFX01. The sequence goes on from JBJXDX010000069.1 coordinate 11,307, forward strand.
AACTGCTTTGCGCTGTCGGAGGCGGTGGACGGGGCGGGCGCCGGGGCACGCCTCGTGTTCGGCGTGATCCTCGGTACCGGATGCGGCGGCGGCCTCGTGCACGAGCGACGGGTACTGGACGGGCCGCTCGGCATCGGTGGCGAATGGGGCCACAATCCCCTCCCCTGGGCGACGGCGGACGAGTATCCGGGGCCGCTGTGCTGGTGCGGGCGCCACGGCTGCATGGAGACGTGGGTGTCGGGTCCGGCGATCGCCGCCGATCATGCGCGCGTTACGGGCGCGAGTCTGGCGCCGGAGGACATCGTGGTGCAGGCGCAGGGCGGAGACCGGGCGGCGCAGGCGACGCTCGACCGGCATGCGTCGCGGCTAGCGCGCGGACTGGCAGCCATCGTCAACGTGATCGATCCGGACGTGATCGTGCTCGGCGGCGGGCTATCGCGGCTGGCGCATCTCTATGCGCGGCTGCCGGAGCTGATGGCGCCGCATATCTTTTCGGATCGCCCAGCCGTTACGATCCGGCCGCCGCGCTGGGGCGACGCCGGCGGTGTGCGCGGCGCGGCGTGGCTGTGGGGTTAGTCACGACTTGCCAAGGCCAGGCGAAGCGCCAGTCCTGCAAGCACCGCCGAGAGAAAATAGTGCGGCAGGTTGGAGAACCTGCCGCCGCCGGTGAAATATGTGCGGCTGTGACTTGCTGCCAGGATGACCGCTCCGTTGACGATCAAGCCTATGAGGTTGAGGATCGTCGCGAGCACCATAATCTGCAACGCGATTGAGCCGGACGCAGGCTCCACGAACTGCGGAAAAAGCGCCAAGACGAAGAGAGCCATCTTGGGATTGAGAAGATTCGTGAAGAGGCCATGCCGAAAAATCGCGGCCATTGAGATTGTCGGCACCGCTTTCTGCGCGCGGACGCCACCTCCGGCCGACCTGAAGGTCGCCCATGCCAGATAGAGCAGATAGAGCGCGCCGGCCCATCGCACAACGTCGTAGGCCAGCGGCACCAGGACAAACAGCTGCGACAGTCCGAGAGCGGCTGCGGCGGCATGGACATATGTGCCTGCCTGAATTCCGGCCAAGGTGACGAAACCAGATCGGCGGCCCTGGCTGACGCTGCGCGAGGCAATCAGCAGCATGTCGGGTCCGGGCGTCGCTGTTAGAGCAACGCAGGCCGCCGCGAAAACCAGGAGTGTCGAGAGGTCCGGCATGTGTTGCCCCAACTGAACGTGCCGGAATCAGAGGTTAACGTATTTTGAGGTGAAAGGCACGCGATGCTGCGCCCGCCGGCAAGCGCCTCAGGACATGTCAGCCCCCTGAGGCGGCCACGTACGAATGCGAGACGGCGTCAGATGCCACGCCCCCAATAGCCGCACCAGCGGTGGATGTTCCAGGCGAGGTTCTGCTCGTAACCACCCATCGATGCGTACTCGGGCAACTTGAGCTCAGTGTCGGCCGGGCTGAAGCACTTGCCTTCGTCGGAGGCCTTTTTCACGGCGGCGGACAGGTCCGTCATGAACTTGAGCTGCTGCTCCATGTCCTTCTTGGTGCCGAGGCGGCCGCCGGGTCCAGGGTGGCCCGGGATCATGCGCTCCCACGTCAGCGCCAATGTCCGCTTCAGCGAAGCTTCCCAATCGCCCGGATAGGAGTCGTTGACGGCAAGGCGCGACGGCACCGAGCCCAGCGCGTTGAAGTCCACGGCGAAGATGATCTTCTCTTTGGGCAGCAGCATCACCAGCGAAGAGTCGGAGTGATTGCGGCCGACGTAGATCAGCTCCAGCGTGGTGCCGCCGAGCTTGAGCGTGCGCTTGGCATCGACGGCCTGGTCGGGAACGACGACGTCGCGCCCCTTGAGTGCCGCGAGCCGCTCCTTGGCGCGGCGATGGGCAATGACGACGGCGCCGGCATCCTTGAACGGCTTGCCGCCGGCGATGTGGTCGTAATGGTGGTGGCTGTAGACCAGATATTTGATCGGCGCCTTGGTGATCTTGCGGATCTCCTCGACGTAGGCCGTGGCCGCCTGCGGACGGCCGTAGCTGATGGGATCGGTGGCGATGACGCCGGCCGGCGTGACGACGAACATCGACTGATGATTCTGGTAGCGGAAGATGTAGACGTTGTCCGTGCCTTCGACCTTGGTGGTGGCGAAGGTGGGTGCCTGCTGTGCGGCGGCTCCGGACGTGACGGCCAACAGCGCAGCCGCAGCAATGACAAAACGCATGACTTTCCTCCCGTATGAAAATGTCGTGGCGCGAATTTTTGTGGCGCTCTGGGGCGCCATTCTAGCGGAGGGATGTATGCGGGCCTAGGGCGCTGCTTCGCAGCGCGGCGAAGGGCCGGTTCTCCACGCCGCCTCGCTCCGGGCATTTCTGGAAATCCGTGCAGGCTGATATGTTCCGGGATTATCCGCCGCTCCTGCAGGACGTGTGCCATGTCCGAACAGACCATTCGCTTCGATGACGGTGCTGCTTATGAGCGGATGATGGGAGTCTGGAGCCGGTTTGCCGGCGAGATCTTCCTCGATTGGCTGGCGCCGTCGCCGGGCTTGCGATGGATCGATGTCGGCTGCGGCACGGGTGCCTTCACGGAGCTGCTGGTCGAGCGCTGCGCGCCGGCGGAGGTGCAGGGGGTCGATCCGTCCGAAGGGCAGCTCGCGTTTGCGCGCGCACGGCCGGCGGCACGCGTGGCGGAGTTCCGGGTGGGCGATGCCATGGCGCTCCCCTTCCCCGCCAGCACATTCGATGCGGCCGTCATGGCTCTGGTGCTGGTCTTCGTCCCGGAGCCGGCCAAAGGCGTTGCGGAAATGGCGCGCGTTGTGCGGCCGGGCGGCATGATTGCGACCTACATGTGGGACATGCTGGGCGGCGGTTTTCCCCTCGATCCAATGCTCGTCGAGATGCGTGCGATGGGGCTGGCGCCACCGCGACCGCCACAGATGGAGGCGTCGCGCATGGACGCGATGCGCGCCTTGTGGACAGATGCAGGTCTTGAAGCGGTGGAGACGCGGGAGATTGCCGTACGGCGAACGTTCGCAAGCTTCGACGACTTCTGGGTCATCAACGCGAAGTCGCCGTCGATGAGCGCGATCATTGCGGCCATGGCCGCGGCGGACCTCGATGCGCTCAAAGACAAGGTACGTGCGCGCCTTCCCGCTGATGCCGCGGGGCGCATTACCTATGGCGCCCGCGCGCACGCGGTGAAAGGACGCCGGCCGAGGTAGCCGGATGCCGCGCGTAAGAGCTTATCGTCCGCACTCGCGGCGATATCTGCGGCAGTTGCCTTCACCGACTTCGCCGCGCTCTTCCTTGTAAATGCAGGCGTGCCGCAGCCGCTCGCAATAGCGCCGGCGATGCCAGTAGCCATCGTGATGCCAGCGGCGCTCGCGATGGTAGTAGTCGCGGTCGCGATCCCAGTGGCGCTCTCGGTAGTAGTCGCGATCGCGCCACCCGCCGTAATACTGAGCCTTTTGCGCAAGGGAGCCGAAAGCTTCATTTACAGAAGAGAGAGGGCTAGCAGGCGCTGCCGACGCTGCGCCTGGCACGAGCATCGCACCGGAAAGGGCAAGGCCCGCCGCAAGCATTGCCGTTCGAAACATGAGTTTCTCCATGGCATGGTTGTGAAACACGGCCATAGAGAACGACACATGACCTGAATGCGGTCCCAACGGAGCGTTCATGTGCGGTTCAAGGGGCGGCGGTTATCCCCTCATCGCGCTGCCGAGCGCCATCGCCTCTGCTTTTCGCGGTTTCCGCAGCCTTTCATGCTGCACCATTGCCGTAACTGCGCTTTGCTTGCGTCGATGTAGTAGACGCTGCAGTCGGAGGCCCCACACTTCCGGATCCTCTTGCCGTCCTCGTGCACCAGCAGGGCTTCGATCGCCAGCGCACAGGCATGCAATGGAATCTCAGGTGCTAACGAGGGGGACCAATCGTATCGGGCGAGCGCGTTCGGCTTTGAGCCGATCAGTATCCGTGCCGCATGCGCTGCTTTGATAGCCGCGGTTATCGCATCCAGATCGTGTTGCGACGCCTGCCGCCCGGAACGTCCCCCATCCAACACGGCATATAGATGCTCGCGCAATTTGCGAGCGCGCTCCGCAATACGCGCGCACGCGCGGCCGTCGAGGCGCGTGAGCCGCGCGGTAATGGAGGCCTCAACGAGACCCGCCAACTCAGCGAACCGCACGAGATCGCGATAGGTCGACAGGTTCTCGATTGGCGAATCCGAGGGCCGCTCATCCAGTGTGTTTACGAAGTCGAGTGCCGGATGGCCGCCGCTCCACTCGAATGGATCAGAACGATCGCTCATCTTCTTCCTTGTCTCATGTCAAGTCGTAACCTATATATGCAATTTATATGGTTATGTCATCATCTCTACGACAGGAGCGCGCATGACCCAGGCGGTCACTGTCGCAAGAGAACCCACGACCGCAGACTATGCACGTGGTGCACTCCTCGGCCTCGCCGCGGTGAGCATCTGGGCCGGAAACATCGTTGTGGCTGGCCTTGGTCTACGATCCAGCCTCACGCCTTGGGATATTTCAGCGATACGATTCGCGGTGGCCGGGATGGTTCTGGTCCCCTACCTGATGCGAAAGGGACTTGCTCTGGACCGGCTTGGTCGGGTCGGGCTGGTGGCGCTCGTGCTCGGTGGCGCGCCTACAGTCCTGCTCGCGAACGCAGGCCTGCTGTTTGCACCGGCATCACATGCGGGCGCGCTCTTCCCCGGCGTCATGCCGCTGATGGTCGCCTTCCTCGCAGCAGCCATTTTGCAAGAGTCGTTTACCCGGCAGAAAAGGGCGGGCTTCGCCCTGATTGTGACGGGCATCATTGGAATCGTGTGGGGCAGCGGCGGTACCATCGGTACGGCACAGAGCGTTGGCCACCTGCTGTTTCTCGGCGCTGCGCTGGCCTTTGCCTGCTACACAGTCGCGATGCGTCGGGCGCAACTCGATGGCCTCCACGCGGCCGCCATCTCTGCGGTCGGCTCAATGGTCATCTACATGCCTGCGTATGCGATGGTGGCCGGTGCCGGCATCTTGAATGCCTCGCCGAGCGCCGTCGCCCTCCAGGCGCTCGTGCAGGGTCTCCTGACGGCGGTCATTTCGTATATCGTCTATGGACGCGCGGTCAGCATCCTCGGTGCTTCCAGCGGCGCAGCTTTGGCCGCCTCATGCCCAGCGATGACCGCCCTCATGGCCATCCCGATCCTCGGCGAGTGGCCCACGCCGATAGACTGGATCGCCATCATCTCCATCTCGATCGGCGTGTACGTTGTGAGCGGAGGGCCGTTGCCAAGGCGACGGGATTGAAGCGTGGCGTGCGGCCCCCAACCGCTACTCGCAGAACGCGTTGCGGCGGCGGGGGGCGAGGTCGAAGTGGAAGTGGTTGCGGTGCGCTTCGTTGGCCTCGGGGCCGAGCACCGTGCTGAAAATTCCGCAGGCGCCGCGATGCAGGCGGCGCAGGAATGCGCCTTCCTTGGTGACCGTAGTGTCGCCGCCGGGAACCGGCAGTATGTCCGGACGGCCTAGACCCTGGCGTTCGGCGGATGCGAGCGGTCGGCCGCGCTGCGTTTCCTTCTTCTTCACGTCGCGCGACGTGGGTTGGCCTTCCACGACATCGCCGTCGTCGTCCTTGGCAGCAGAGCCCTTGCCGCCCTTGGCCGGCGGTTCTTCCTTATTTGCAGCGTGCTCCTTGCCGCCGGCCTTGGCCTTCTTCGCATCCGCCGGCTCGGGCTTGGCGTCCTTGCTGGCTTTTGCCGCGGCCTTCTGGGCAGCGGCGGCTGCCTTGGCCTGACGCTCGGCTTCCGCCTTGGCCTCGGCGATAGCGCGCAGGTCGCGCTCGGTGTGGCCCCAGTTGCTCAACACGTCGACGGATCGGCCGTCAGCCAAGACAATGGCCGAGACATCGAGCGCATTAGCGAACGCGTGCTCGCTGATCTTGGCGGTGACAGCGTTGGAGCCGTAGCGGTTGCGGCAGGTGTAGCCCGAGGCGTTGACGAGGCGCCGGACGGGCGCGTTGAACGTCTCGCGCGCGGCCGGCTGCAGGCTGGTCTCGACCCACTGGTGCAGCTTCACGACCATGCGGCAGTTGAGCGTGGCGGGCGGGCTGATCTCAACGGGTGCGGTGGCGCCGACGCGCTTCAATTGCACGACGGCAGCACTGCCGCACTGGCCGTCGCGGATGGGCTTCGACACGTCGATGTGGGCGGCGAGGGGTGCAAGGAGAGCGAGGCATTCCTCGAGTGCGGCGATGACCTCCTGGTCCGACCATTTGTCGGGAACGGGCTCTGGCTCAGATGGAACGGGTAGCGTGTTGGAGGCGGTGCCCTTGCCGGGCTCGGTGCGCGCCTTGCCTTTGGGCGGTTGCGAAATATCGAAGGCGTTCTTGCCGATCGGCTCGCCGGCAATGGACTGATCGGACCTGCGCTTGGCCGCCTCCAGTGCTGCCGCTTCGCGCGCGGCGGCTTCCTTGGCGGCAGCCTCTTTGGCAGCTGCTTCTCTGGCTGCAGCTTCCTTTTCGGCAGCTTCCTTCTCGGCGATCTCGGCCTTCTCAGCCGCGCGCGCGGCTTCCTCTTCACGCTCCAGGCGCTCGCGACGCAGACGCTCTCGCCGCTGGCGGCGGGTTTCTTTCGCCGGCTCGACGGAACTCGGCGCGCGCAGGGTCTCCGCGCCCGGCGCGGGCAGCGCCACGCCTCCGGTCGGCTCACCGAGGAAAGCGAACAGGACCCACGCGGCGAGCCCAGCCTTTACGGCGAGGGACAGAAGGAGCGACCATCGAGAAATGCGGACACCCAATTTGCTCATGCGGAAACCCGGATACTGAACGCCGGATAGCGATCAACGGTTCCCATCATGCCGAGCAACCGGGCTTTTCTCGGGCGTTCGTCATCCTCGCGCGAGCGCCGCAATCCAGCAATATTTCGTCGAAGACACCATAGATATGGAGCCTTCGGCACTCCTTGCGCTGGATCCCCGAGACGGCTCGCGCTTTTGCGCTCACCGCTCGAGGATGACGTGGCGGACGGCGACGGACCTATTCGGGGAAGACGAGAAGCCAGAGCCCGCGCGTGAGATAGACGAGGCTGATAGCAATGGTGAGGCGGCGGCTCCAGGAGCGGAAGTTGAGGTCGGTCATGCGCTCCAGCACGAAGCCCGCCAGCGTTGTGCCGATAACGGCGAGCAGCAGCGCGCCGCCATAGGCCCATCCGGGAATGGAGGCATCGTAGGCGCTGGCGAACGAGCCGAAGTAGGCGATGCGCATGAGGTGGCCGGCGCATTGCGTGACGGCCTTGGTGCCGACGATCTCGCGGCGGTCGAGCGCGCTCTTCTGGAAGAAGATGTCGAGGATGTGCCCGGTGGCGCCGGCGAGAAGTTGCAGGATCAGAATGACGAAGCCGCAGATGTAGGGCCCCCAGGGTCGCGTGATGTCCGGCGTCAGGGCCTTCGGCAGCGCATACGCCGCGAAGGGAATGAGGCCGAGGCCGAGATAGAGCATGGCCTTGTCAGGCACGAAGGAGATGGCGCGCATGATGGCGAAGGCGGCGCACGCGCCGACGAGGTAGCGCCAGATGATGGACCAGTGCACGTGCCGCCGCCACAGCGTGGCGCGCCAACCGTTGGCGGCGGTCTGGATCGTGCCGAAGAGAATCATGGCCGGCGCCACGTCGAGCCAGATCAGCAGCACGCCGAGCAGGATCAGCCCGCCCGCCATGCCGAAGATGCCGGACACGAACGACGTGGCCAGGATCGTGACGGCAATGATGCCGATGGCGGCGGCGCCCATCAGTGGGCGCGCCCGCCAGCGGCCATCGTGACGAACCTCACTTGAGCTTCCGCAGCGTCTCAGCGCGGGCGGTGGCGGCTTGGATCAGGAGCGTCATGTCGCTGCTGGCGAGGATCATGCGCGCGCCGATGCCGACGTACTTGGCTTGGCCTTCGTCGTTGTAAACGCCGCCCATGCCGAGCCACTTGCCGTGCTTCTTGCATGCTGCGGCGGCGGTCTCGTAGGCCTTGACGAGATCGGGATGCAGCAGCTGGCCCGGAATGCCCATCTCCAGCGTGAGATCGCTGGCGCCGATCAGCAGCACGTCGATGCCCGGTACCGCGGCGATGGAGTCGGCGTTCTTGATGGCTGTGGGCGTCTCGAGCATGACGACGATGAGCAGGTTGTCGTTGACGAGCTTGGTGGATTCGGCGGGCGCCATGGTGGGGAAGCCGAGCTGCGGCATCAGTCCGCCGATGGAGCGGTGGCCGATGGGCGGGTAGCGCAGGCGGTCAGCGATGACGCGGGCTTCCTCCGGCGTATCGACGTGCGGCATGACGATGCCAAAGGCGCCGCCGTCGAGGGCACGGGTGGCCATGTCGTACTGCCCGTGCGGCACGCGCACGATGGGCGAGATGCCCGTGGCGTTGGCGGCGACGGAAATCTGCACGGCCATGTCGAGCGTCATGGAGTTGTGCTCGAGGTCGATGAAGAGCCAGTCGTATCCGCAGGACTTGAGGATCGGTGCGATGTCGACGGTGCGGGCCTGGCGGAGGCCTACGCCCAGCGCCAGCTCGCCCTTCTGCAGACGCTCGCGCGCCGGATTTTTTGCATTGATTGTTGCGGCAGCCATGTGCGCTCTCCACCCGTGCTGTTGCTTGTTGTTGATGCTGTCCTGGCGGGGCTGGCGCCCCGAGATCAAATCCTATCACCCCAATTTGGCAATTGCAGCGATTAGAGTTGGATAGGCACGTGGATGGCCGCCTGCGCGGCCATGACGGTATAGGGGGATGTGATGGTCATGGCCTCGAGCATTCGGCGCGGCCGGTGACGCGGACCCCGTCGGAGGTTTCGAGGCGGAAATTGCCGGCGTAGTCGCCGTCGGTGCCGGGGCGGAGCTTGGTATCGACGACCAGATCGGTGCGGCCGTCGTCCTGCTCGATGAAGAGGCGGAGCTTCAGCTCATTGGCGTAGTTCCAGAACTGCGCAAAGGCTCGCTTGTCCAGAGACAGGTTGCGGCGTTCGCGCGGCACCTTCTGGTGATGGATGTCGAGCGAGCCGCTCAGTGAGCCGGGGATCGCCGCCTGGCCGCCGCCCGGCTGCACCTTGGTGAGCAGCTTCAATTCCACGTTGCTGTCGGAGATGCCGCAGTAGATCTCGCCCTGCTGGGCTTGCGCGGACGATGCGATGGCAACGAACACCATGGTCACGATGGCGGCTGTGCGGGTCACTAGCGAACCTCCACGATGATGCCGGTGCGCAGGACCTTGGCTGGATCGGCGCGGGGCTCGGGCGGCGAGACCACACGCCTGCGCACGATGCGGCGACGACCGCGGCGCACGGTTTCCGTCACATGCTGCGGGCGCGGCTCGGCTTCCGGGGCCAAGGCGCGGGCGAGGAACGCACGGTAGTCGCCAATCTCGGTGAAGCGCTGGCGCTCGAAGTCGTGGCGGATGCCGTCGACGGCGCCGGACGTCGCGGTGTTGCACAGGGCGACGATACGTTCCGTGCCCGCCTCGCGCAGGCGCAGCCGATAGCCGGCGTCGGCACGCGGCACCTTCAGCTCCTCGCCGGCCACGATGCGCTGGGCGGGTTCGAAATCGTTGGGGAAGATCACGGTGCCGCGGCCCTTGGCGTCAATGCTGATGAGCGTCAAGCCGCAATCGGAGCGGCTGCGGACGGTGAGCGTGATGGAGTTGCCGCGCGTATAGGTCTCCTTGTCCGCTCGCAGCATGAGCTCGTCATCGGCCGTCCAGCGCATGGTACGGATGGCGTTGCTGCGCTTGCGGCGCTTGCCGGCATAGGCGCGCGTGGGGAGCGGCTCGGCCTTCTCGATCCAGTCGCGCACGGCGAGGATCTCTTCCGCCGTGGGACCATCACCGCCGGTGTGTTGCTGGAACACGTCGTAGGGCATGAGGCGGCGCGTCATGTGCGTCCATACGCGCGAGGCGTCGGGGTTGCCGGGCCGGACATAGCGCGGATCGAGCACGAGCTGATCGAGATGCAGGACGTTGCGGAAGTTGGCAGCGGCCGCAGGGCGCGTCAGGCGGCCATCCTGATGGCAGCGCGCGCAATGGCGTTCCAAGACGGCGAAGGCCATGGCGACGACGGGGTCGCTCGGAACGGAGATCGGCTGCTCGGCGTGCGCCCGTGGTTGAGCGAGTGCTACCGCGATCGCTGCGAGCATGCCCTTCGCCATCCGTCTCATGCGGCTCCCCTGCCCACGGTTTCGACCGTCAGAAGGGCTTGCCGCCGGCGAGCATGATGCCGCCGAGGACGATGACGACGGCGAGGGCGAGGCAGATGATTGCGCGCCACACCGGAACGATGCGGGCCGACGGCTCGTCCTCGAAGTCCGCGGCGCCCTTCCGGCCCGTGATCATCGGCGTGACGAGATTTTCGCGCTTCCAGAGGATGTAAAGCACGTTGGCCGCGATGTGCGCGTTGATGACGTAAAGCAGGATGTAGAACAGCCAGATATGCCAAGCGGTGAGCGTTGCCATCAGACCCTCGCTGATGCGGCCAGAGAGCGGGCCGCCATCGATGGAGTCGTGGTCGTCGTAGGAGAACAGGCCCAAAACGCCCTGGGCCGCGACGAGGCCGAGCATGGCGAAGACGGCGATGCTGCCGAGCGGGTTGTGGCCGAGGAAGCGGCGCGGCCGGCGCAGCAGGAAATCCAAGGCATAGCGCAGCGATGTTGCCGGCCCATAGAGGAACGAGGAGAAGCGCGCCGTCGAGCTGCCGGCAAAGCCCCACAGGATGCGGAAGACGATCAGGACGAGGATGGCGTAGCCGGTCCACTTGTGCCAGGCGAGGTCGTCGGTGTTTTTGCGCGTGAGGTAGGCGGTGAGAATCAGCAGCGCGAGCAGCCAGTGGAACAGCCGCGTCGGCAGGTCCCAGGCTTTCACGCGCGGCGCGACGGTCTTACTGTCGGCTCTCTCGTCCCCCACTACCGCCATCGACTGCCTCCGTTCCCCGGTCCCACTTTATGCTCCATAGCCGATTTGGGAGGATTTGGCGTGTCGGTCACGGGGGATTGAGAACGTCCTAGGGGCTCTGCCCAGCTTCAGGGCCGCTGTTGATCCGCCGAGCTGGAGGGAAATTGATCGGACCGCCCAAGGAGACCACGATGGCGCTCAAGCTCTACGCCCACCCCTTTTCCTCCTACTGCCAGAAGGCGTTCATCGCGTTCTACGAAAAGAACGTGCCGTTTGATCTCCTGCTCCTGTCGTCCGAGAACCCGAAGGCCGGGGAGGAGCTGAAAGCCCTGTGGCCGCTGGAGCGATTTCCTGTGCTGGTGGCCGACGGCAAGACACTGCTCGAAACAACGGTCATCATTGAGTGGCTCGACCAGCGCTTTCCCTGGTCCGTGCGCCTCATTCCGGCCGATCGCGACCAGGCGCTGGAGGCGCGCATGTACGACCGCATCTTTGACAACTACGTCATGACGCCCATGCAGGCGATCGTATTCGATCGCATCCGGCCGGAGGATGCGCATGACCCCTATGGCGTCGGGCAGGCGCGCGCCATGCTCGACAAGGCCTACGCGTGGCTGGATGAGCGGATGGCGACGCGGGAGTGGGTGGCCGCCGGGGCCTTCACGCTCGCGGACTGCGCGGCGGCACCGGCGCTGTTCTATGCGAACTGGGTGCACCCGTTCGACGAGCACAGACATCTGGTGGCCTACTACGAGCGGCTGCGGGCGCGACCCTCGGTGGCGCGCGCGATCGATGGGGGACGGCCGTACCGGCATTTCTTTCCGGGCGGGGTGCCGGAGGGAAGGGATTAGTTGGGCGGAAGCTCATCATCGAGCAGACAGAGTCCGCTACGGCTTGGAAAAACCCAAGTCGAAATCAGCGCTGCGTTCCCTAGTTTTTCACAACCGGCAGGACCATGGGGGCGAGCTGATCGGCCGTGCGTCCGGCCCAGTCGAGCTTCGGCACCTCGGCCATGGACCGCTTTTGCGCCTCCTCGAGAGCCTCCGAAGCCGCTGCATAGTCGATATGGACTGCTCGCCCGCCGGCCACCACCTGCTGGCCGTCGACGAAGACGTCGCGCACCGCGCGGTCCGCGGCGACATAAAGCAGGCTCCTGATCGGCTCGCGCATCGGCATCATGGAGGGATGCTTGATGTCGACGAGCACCAGGTCGGCCTTGGCGCCGACCTTGAGGCGGCCGATGTCGTCGCGCAGCAGCGCGCGGGCGCCGCCAACGGTTGCGGCGTTGAAGATGTCGAGCGTCGTCACGTCGTCGACCGTGCCCGCAACCGCCCGCGAGATGGTGAAGGCGCTGCGCATCTCCTCGAGGAAATTGTGCGGGTAGGTGTCAGTGCCGAGCCCGAGATTGATGCCCTGGCGCGCATAGGCGCCAAACGTGTTCATGGCGATGCCGCGGCGCATGAAGACGGTCGGGCAATGGGCGACGGTGGCGCCGGTGTCGCGCAGCAGCGGCATGT
>JBJXDX010000070.1:0-3885 GCA_046154585.1 Hyphomicrobiaceae bacterium
CGGAGGTTCTGTGGATTGTTGTTCCAGGAACCGCCGCGAAGAACGCGGGAAGCGGGGTCGATCAGGGCCTGGGCACAACAACGGCTGCAAGCCTAGGCACCAGCGGCCAGAACTGCTATCCGCTAGCGGTCCAAATATATAGCGATTCCTTAGCGACCAGGGTGCTTCGCACCCTGGACCCCGAACTTTCCACAACAATCACGGTCACGCCGATTGGAAAGGACGTAATGAGAAAAAGATCAAGGATTTAACGTCCTCGCCAAACGGAAGCCGAGGCCGTTGCCACGGCCGTCCGGTTGGTACCTGCTGCGGACGGCCGCGCGGAGGTACTGTGGAATGCCGCCCCAGGAACCGCCGCGAAGAACGCGGGAAGCGCACTCGCCGCCCAGTCGCGACGATCCGTCCGTTGGCGCATCTTTGTAGGTATCAACCCAACAATCCTCGACCCACTCCCACGCGTTGCCGTGCATGTCGTGCAGTCCAAAGGCGTTCGCGAGATAGCTGCCGACTGCAGCCGTGTGAACATGGCCATCGCTGCACTGTGTGAAGGTCCAGTTCTGGCTCCCGTAGACCTCCTTGGCTTTGGCATCGGCACCATTTGCGTATCGGCACAGTTCCTCGGAGGCGTCGCCGAAGCTGTAGCGCGTCGTCGAGCCGGCGCGGGCTGCATACTCCCACTCGGCCTCCGTCAGAAGACGATAGGTGTGGCCGGTGCGACGCGAGAGCCAGTCTACATACTCCTTGGCTTCCTGCCAGCTGACGCAAATGACGGGATGCTTGTCCTCCTGTCCGAAACCTGGGGAACGCCAGCCCTGGCCTTCAATCGGCCTTGCCGATCACGGTCTCGGTAAAGCAAGACGGTGCATCGGCACGCCCCGTGGCCGCCACGAACGTCGCGTACTCGACCCGCGTGACCTCGAAGCGACCGACGGCGAAGGGCTTCCCGATGACGACCTCGTGCTGGGGCCCTTTGTCTTCGCTTCGTCCTTCCTCACCCTCGGGAGAGCCCATCTTAAAGCGGCCGGCGGGGATGACCACCATTTCTGGACACGATGCGCAGTCGCGGAAGGTCATGGGGTATGACCGCGCATAGTTTGCCAGCGCGAGGAGGCCGATGGTGCGGCCGTAGGACTTCCATAGCCGGTCGCCAAGCCAGGGTAGGCCGTTGAATTCCGTGATGCTGTGCAAGGCGCTGGAGGCCGCGACATCAGCGCGGCGCACGTTGCCCGCTGCATCAAAGCTGACGAGTGAACGGCCGTCCTGTGAGAACCGCGCCGCGACAACGGATGCGCTGTGGCCGTGCAAAGCCACGGATGGATTGCCAGGGACTGAGAGCAAGGCCGCGGCGCCGTATCCGGTTTCGACGGTCGCACCGGTCGCGCTACGATCACTCCGTGAGGGGGCGAATGCTAGAGGCTGTGGCGTGTCGTGGATTGCCATCCAGGCCAAACCCCAAAGGCCGACGGCGAACGCACCGACAAGCCCTGTGAACACCAAAAGTGTGAGACCGAGCCGGACGAGCCAGTGCGAGGCAGTACGCGAGGACACGAGGGCCATCCCTCTCATTCGAGCCACACCCCTTGATAGATGCATGCGGGCACCCGAATCAAGACTGACGATCCGCAGAAGGTAGGCTAACGTCGCGGTGTAATCCTTTAACATTGCGAACGCGCATGCAGGACAATTTCGTCTTCGTCAGCCACGCCAACAAAGACAAGCCGCTCCTCCGGGAGGTGGTCGAGGCCCTGCTGGATGCCGGCCTGAAAGTGTGGCTCGACCGTCCGGCCGGCCTTGGCTATTCGGCGAGCGAGGTCGAGACCCTGTTTTACCGGCTGCGCGCGGGCGGGCGCTGGGAGGACGAAATCGACGAGGCCAAGCGCAAGGCTGGCTGCATTCTGGTGTGCTGGTCGAAGCGTGCGGAGGGTGACGAAGCCCTGATGCGCCATCCGGTCTGGTTCGAAGAGGCCGCGCACGGTCGCACTGAGGAGAAGCTCGTCTCCTGCCGCATCGATGATCTGGACGTCAGCAAGCTACCCCGCTTTTCGGCCCAGCAAATGCCAGACGCACGCAACGTGACCGAGCGCGATCTCGTCGTCTCAGACATCAGGCGGGTGATGGAGCGGACGGCGGCAAGGAGCGCGGGACGCCGCCGCAGTTCTGGCCGGCAACGCTCTCCGATGGCCCCCTATCTCGCCAACCGCTCCCACCAGGAGGATATGGTCGTCGAGGCCATCGAGGAGCTCGGTCGCTCGGGCGGCGTGCGGCCGTTCTTCATCGCCGGACCTGAGAATGAGTGCCTCGATGAGTTCCTGAAGCGGCTGGAGGAGCATTCGAGCCGGCGCTGTCTGGGCGGCAACATGGGGTGGGAGGCCCTCGAGGTAACTTGGCCTGTCGAGGACGTGCTGCCGCGCTTCGCCGAGCTTTACGGCCGTCGCGTCGGCAGCGGCATCGGGCGCCGTGCGCGCTTATCCGCGCGCGAATTGGCGGACGCCCTCTCCGAACGCGGACGGCCAGTGGCGGTGATCAGCCGTCTGCGCGCCGAAGACTGGAAGGATGACGCCGCCGCACGCGTGAGGGCATGGCTGGGTTTCTGGCAGATGATCGCCGAGCAGCCCGGCGGGCGCGTTGTCATTCCCATTCTCAGCCTCAAAATGCCAAAGGCCAAGCCAGGATGGAAGGGTGTGCCGAGCAGTGGCTGGCTCGACGCCTCTGGTCGACGCAACAAGATGATCTGGGACGAGATGGGTAAGCTCGCTGGTGAATTTGCAGCTCTGGGTGTTGGTCGCCCGGCCGTTCTCGGGCCAGTCCCGAGCGGCGATGTGGATGCTTGGGCCAGCGCACACTTCTCGCTAGAGGATGAGGATCGGGCGAAGGCCTTGGATGGTATTGCCAAGTTATTCCGGGTTCGGGAGTACAATCAGTTCGGTGTGCCGCATGCTGACCTCGCCGCGGTGATGCTGCCGTTTTTCCGGGGCGCTTGATGGAATAGTTGGGGTGAGTCGATGGATTATCCGTATTTTCACAAGGACCTGATCCGCGCGACCGAACCGCGCCGGGCTGAGCAGATCCCGACGCTGGACCGGGCGCGGCTCGACGACCCACGCACCTACATTCCCTCTGCTGACCTCGTAGAGGCGGTGAATGTCGCGCTTGTGCTCGGTATGCCGCTATTGCTGACCGGCGAGCCCGGTACGGGTAAGACGCAGCTTGCAACGGCTCTTGGCGCCGCTTTTTCGTGTCCGGTGCACAAGTTCGAGACCAAGTCGACCAGCGCCGCGCGCGATCTGTTCTATTCGTTCGATGCACTTTCGGCTTTCAAGGCGGATAAGAGCGTCGATCCACGTCAGTTCGTGCGCTACCTGGCGCTCGGCCGCGCCATCCTCGATGCCTTTCCCGCCGAAGAGGTCACGGGCCTGATTCCGCCGCCGGGTACCAGTGATTATAAACATGCTGGCCCTCGACGCTCCGTCGTTCTGATCGACGAGGTCGACAAAGCGCCCCGCGACTTCCCCAACGACGTGCTGAACGAGATTGAACGGTTGTATTTCCGCGTGCCCGAGTTGCAGAACGCCGCGTCTCCCGGTGCTGACGGCGAGACCCGCGGCGTGCCGAAAACCTATCGACCCATCGTCATTCTCACCTCGAACTCTGAAAAGGGCCTGCCAGATCCGTTCCTGCGCCGCTGCGTCTATTTCGACATTCCGTTTCCCGACCAGACGCAAATGGGTGAGATCGTTGCCGCGCACCTGGGAGAGCTACGCTCTGATTCGCCGCTGCTGGCCGATGCGCTCGACCTGTTCTATTCCCTGCGCGCCGACAGCCGCCGCACACAGATGCGCAAGCAGCCCTCCACCGCCGAATTGCTCAACTGGCTTCAGGTGCTGA
>JBJXDX010000071.1:0-18648 GCA_046154585.1 Hyphomicrobiaceae bacterium
GCTCAGACGCTGTCCCAGGGGTGCTGGATTTAGCTCTCATGCTCCACTCCTCAGGTGGTCACGATGAGCCCGAAATCCTCCGTTCCTCAAGCCGCTAAATCTGACTCACAAGTGCTGATGTCGGACATCGCCCGCGATGTCCACGAGGACGCACGCGATGTGGCTCGACGCAAGATGAAGACCAAGGCGTTCCTCAAGTCCCGCGATCAGCGCAAGCGCGTCGAGATGCGCTTCGCACACCTGAAGACCCACCATGCCTTCGAGCGGTTGCGCCTGCGCGGCCTCTCGGGTGCCCGCGACGAGTTCCACCTTACTAATGCTCACCGCATCTACCTGCTACGACGTCGAACGGGGTGGATTGGGGAAGTGGAGTCGTTGCCCATGGAGACCGAGCGCACCCCCGCCGCGAGCGAAGCCGACAAGGCACATGATTGGCGCGCTGAGGTTGGGGCAAAGAGTGTTCCTGGTCGCTCGGTCGATCTCGCGCGCGCCCGTGAACCCGGGCGCGGGCGCGAAGCAGAAACGCCAGAGCAAATCCCGCCTCGCGGTTGGAAAGATATCCTCGTGCGGGTGTTCTGGTCGATCCCGGAAGATCGGATCCTATCCACTTCCGGCAGCGTGGCGTTCTTCGCGCTACTCGCCGTCTTCCCCGGGATCGCGGCTATCGTATCGCTGTACGGACTATTTGCCCGACGCAAGCACGATCGGCAATCACCTGTCCCTCCTCTCCGGGTTCTTGCCTGGTGGGGTTCTGCAGCTAATCGCCGAACAGATCACGCTTATCTCCCGTCAGGGGAACGAGACGCTGGGAACGGCTTTCGTCGCGGGATTGCTCATTGCCCTTGCGAGCGCGAATTCCGGCATGGCAGCACTCTTCGATGCGCTAAACGTCGTCTACAATGAGCGGGAAAAGCGTAGCTTGGTGCGGTTCTACGCCACCACCTTCCTGTTCACGTTCGCGGGAATCGTTTTCGTGATCATTGCGATCACGGGGGTGGTTGTCCTGCCGCTCATGTTGAAGTTCGTCGGACTTGCGTCGACGACCGAATGGCTCTTTGCCATTCTGCGATGGCCGATCCTTTTCATGACCCTCGTGGTAAGCCTAGCCTGCATCTACCGCTATGGTCCGAGCCGGAGGGACGCTCGCTGGCGTTGGGTCACATGGGGGAGTATTCTCGGGGCGCTGCTGTGGATCGCGGCGTCTTCGCTGTTCTCCTGGTACGTCGCCACCTTCGACAGCTACAACGCAACATACGGCTCGCTTGGTGCCGGCGTCGGCTTCATGGTCTGGTTGTGGCTCTCCGCAGTGATCGTCCTGCTCGGCGGCGAAATCAACGCGGAGATGGAGCACCAGACCGCTCGCGACACGACGGAAGGCGGCTCGAAGCCTCTTGGCTCACGAGGCGCGATGATGGCGGATCACGTGGGGGAGGCCCAAGTCTAGGGGAGAACAAAGGAGCGAAAGCGACGACGGTGCGCCGCGGGTTCTACCATCGAGTGGCGAACGGTAGTTTTTCGCCGAGTTACCAACGGCCCCCTCTTCGGACGACTCTGAGGATCAGCAGAAGGACCACCGCACCGATAGTGGCAGAGACAATCGCACTGACGATCCCTGCGCCGATACGGATGCCTAGTTGAGGCAGCAACCAGGCGCCGATGAAGGCGCCGATGATCCCGATGATGAGGTCGCCAACGAGCCCGAAACCCGTCCCTTGCACGAGTTGTCCTGCGAGCCAGCCTGCAATGAGACCGACAACCAAAATGACGAGTAGCCCTTCGTTGGAAATAGCCATGATGGTTCCTTTCCGCTCCAGCGGCACGGACGTATAGCTTACACGATAGTTCCAGCGCCCACTGATTCGCGCAAGACGAACCGGCGTGTCATCGGTCCTAGGTGGTGGGCAGTACCTCGGACGGTGGGGGATCGGGGGGTGCCTGCAGGGGGACACGCAGCTCGAACGACGTGCCCTTGTCCGGCCGCTGAACCTTGAGCTCAGCGTTCAGCTGGCCTGTAAGCGCGACGACGATGCGCATTCCCAGACCCTTGCTCTTCTCAGGCGCGAAGCCCTCGGGCACACCGCAACCGTCGTCGCGAACGGTCGCTACGAGCGCATCTCCGTTTCGCGCCAACGAGACCCAGACCACGCCCCTTCCGCCCTCATAGGCGTACTTGATTGCGTTGGTCCCGAGTTCAACAACGATGAGGGCCAGGGAGATTGCCCGATCGGTGGATAGCCTGATGCCGACTGGGGCTTCGACGGCGATGCTGGTGCCCGCGGCGGTGGGAAGGTCGGCGCAGACGTCCTTGATGTAGGCGCCGATATCGAGATCCTCAACGTCGCTCGTCTGATAGAGCCGTTCGTGGGCGCGCGCGACTGTGCTCACGCGACTAGAAGCTTCTTGCAGGTGACGCGTTACGTTCTCATCGTCACTTGTGCGCGCCTGCAGCGAAAGCATGCTCGACACGATGCTCAGCGAGTTTTTGACGCGGTGGTTGAGCTCGTGCAGTAGCACGCGCTGCCGATCCAGAGCGAGCTTGATGCTGCGGTCATGCCGCTGCCGTTCGATAGCCATGCCAAGGATGTTGGCCGCTCCCTGCAAGAACGCGACGTCATGCTCTCCGAACTCGCCCTCGGATCGACTATCGAGTTCAAGGACGCCATACGGTGAGCCGTCGCCTTGCAAAATCACATTCATCGCGCGGCGGACGCCGTGTTCGAGCAACAGCTCAGGCGTTCTGAAGCGCTCCTCGTTCTCAAGATGATTGGAGATGACGGGCTTACCCGTGCGCAGCGCGAAGCCGGCTGGTGAGGCAAGGTCGGCGCCCACGCTGGCCACGCCGACCACTCCCGGGGGCCATCCGAAGCCCGCGCGGACGACTAGACTTTTCTCCTCAGGCACGTACTCCAACACCTTCGAGTAGTCGGCATGAAGACCCTCGGCCGTGAGCTCCGCGGTCTTGTTGAGGAGTTCGTCGAACGACGGGTTTTGGAGCGCGATGACGCCGAGTTCGGAAAGTATCTCCTGCTGCCTTATGCGCTGTGACAGCGCGCGCAGGGTGAGATCGGGAACGTCGCCGGTGGGATTGGGCTCGACGACCGGCTTTGGCGTGTCAGCTGACCCGCTCATTCCGCGTACTCCTTTACAAAAGAACTTCGGCGCGAAGTAGCACATCACCGTGGTCGAAACATAGGTGTTCTCTAGGATTTGTTGGCTGTTTACGGGTGGCCGCCAGGTCGCGCCTGGAAATCACGGGTTAGTTAACGGCCTTCGAAAGGGGTTAGGAACTGGAGGGCTTGCGCTCGGCGAGTAGCCGCCTGATGCGATCGACGACCGTTTGGGGTTCATACGGCTTGGAAAGGGTCGGACCCTCCTCGCACAGTTCTGCTGCGACATCGGCCGCCCGCTCGATATTGCCCACGAGCATGACATCAAGCAGGCCGGTTGGCGCGGACCCACTGCGATATCGCGAATCCATCGATGCCAGGACCGAGTTGAACGTCGCTGAACACGACGTTGACCGCCAAATCCGGCTGCTGCAAGACAATGAGGGCTTCCTCGCCGGTGGCGGCTTCAATGACCCGAAATCCGCAATCGCGAAGGTACTCGCAGATGACCATCCGCACGAGGACCTCGTCCTCGACGACGAGAACGGTGTGCGTGGGGTCGCCCGAGGTTGCCGGGTCAGTCACTGCCGAGCAGTCCTTTGATGCGCTCTACTACCCTGTCGAGCGAGTAGGGTTTCCCGATGAATACATCTGCAAGGTCGCGAGAAGGCCATTCAGGCGCGTGGCCAGAGGTTACGACGATCTTGAGGTCCGGTCTCGTCTGACGGACGAACTGGGCAAGTCCGAGCCCATCGATCGAGCCCGGCATTTGAATATCGGTGAACACGACATCAACGGCAGCGGAACTTCCAAGAACCGCCACCGCTTCGTCACCCGTTGCTGCCTCGACCACGGCGAAGCCAGCTGAGCGCAACGCATCCGCGGCCGACAGGCGAATGAGAACGTCATCTTCGACAACGAGAACTGTCGGATTGTGGAGCGCGGCCCCCGGCTTAGTGGCTGCTGCAGCCATGTTATACCCCTCCCGCGGTAGGAACACCGAGCTCGCAAACTCGTTCCAGCTGGAAAGAAGTTTGCATTGGCCCACTTGGGGGTGGACTTCTTCGCCGACGCCGAATTTTGACTCAACTCATGGCAGAGCCTACGTAGCCGCGCCACAACCTTGCCCTTTGCGCGGCCGCCCTCCAGATAGGCCATTGCATCCGCGATCTCCGCGAACGGAAACACCTTATCGACAATCACCTTGAGTTTCCCTTGATCGATGAGATCAGCCAGTAGCGCAAGATCGCCGCCGCTCGGATGCATGAAGAAATATCTGTACGCAACGCCTGCGCGGCGCGTCCTCGTCCTGATCCGAAAACTCATGAACTATAGCAGGGCCGCGAGTAGGCGCCGGCCGCCAAGATCCTTCAGCGCCATTTGCGGCTCGGGAACGCCCGCCACTGAGACGATTTTTCCGCCGCGCTTCACGATGGAGAACATCTTATTGAGGGTGTCTCCGCCTATCAGATCGAAGCCACTGTCGAATCCGTGGAGAGCATCCTGAAAAGCCTGAGAGGTGTAGTCCACCACGCGATCCGCGCCCAGGGACCGCACGAGTGTCTCACCATTCGGCGAGGCCGTCGTGGTGACATCCGCTCCTAGCCACTTTGCGAGCTGTATCGCGAAAGTTCCGACGCCGCCTGCCCCACCGGAAATGAACACCTTTTGTCCGGGCTTCACACTCAACTCGTCTCTGAGCACCTGAAGGGCGGTAAGGGCTGCCAATGGAACCGCCGCCGCTGCCGTGAAGTCGAGGGAGAGCGGCATGCGAGCGGCGTCCTTTTCGTCAACGCACGCCAACTCTGCGAACGCACCGAGCCGACCCTTCGCAACGCGTGCGTAGACACGATCGCCGATAGCAAACTTGGCAGCGGTGGCGCCTACTCCGACAACCTCGCCCGCAAGTTCATTGCCCATGACAATCGGCAACTTTGATTTGAGGACCGCGCGCAGCTTGCCCTGTCGAATTTTGAAGTCGACCGGATTAAGTCCGACCGTGCGCACCTGGACAAGGATCTCACCGGGACCGGGCTCAGGCGCGGGCTCCTGACGCATCACTGCGTGGTCGGCGTCCCCGCACCTCTCCAAGACGTAGGCCAGCACGCTCATCTCCTTCAGATCATCTATGCGCCTCGACCGCTTACCCCAAACAGCAGAATTGTCCAACCGGGCGGCCTGCCTTTCCGTCTTTGTGACGGGTATCTGGCGACGTTACGGGTTCGGGCTCTCGTGGACAGGCGGCTCCCGACGTGGCCACCCCAACAAGGGTGTGAGCATCTCCTGCAGCCCGCGTATCAAGATGTTGGTCTCGCGGTCGCGTTCAAGAAGCGATGCAATCTGTCCGTCTTTTACTTTGATCTGGTCGCGCAAGAATTCGCGGTCGTCTTGAAGACGCTCCACTTCCCTTTCCAGATGTGCGACATGCTGCGGCGGCTCAGGTCCGCGGCGCACTGGAGTTCTGGGCAGCGCATGTTGAAGCGGCGTGCACCGAGGCCGCGAAGCAACCCGCGAGCATGGTCGACGCTGCTGCGTGAGCGGGCGCACCGGTCGATCGGACTGTCCGGGGGGAAAGAGGCGCAACGTTGTCCGAGGCCAGTCCCCGTAGTAGCGTCACCCGAACAACACATGGAGCCAGTGGGATAACCATCGGCCCTAGGGAGGAACCGATCGTGGCGCGGCGGAAGGCATTTGATCGCCGCCGTTTTCTGGCGGGCATGGGGAGCGTAGCTGGCTTGGCAGCGCCCACTTGGCGCGCAGCGCGCGCCGCCGAACCGCCTCTCCGCTTTGGCCTAACGCCCGTCTTTCTTACGTCCGATCTCGTGCTTCTCGATGCCCTCAAGGCCTACCTCGCGGGTGCAATGGATCGGCCCGTACAGCTCGTGAGCCGTCGTACCTATCAAGAAATTACCGCCCTTCTCGTGTCTCGGCAGCTCGACGCAGCCTGGATCTGCGGCTACCCGTTCGTCGCCTTCCGTAATGAGCTGGCGCTCGTAGCCGTACCGGTGTGGAACGGCAAGCCGCTCTACCAGTCGTATTTGATCGTCGGCCGCGACACCAAAGCGGAAAAGCTCGGCGATCTGGCCGGTACGGTGCACGCTTTCTCTGATCCCAACAGCAATTCCGGGTATCTGGTCACACGTGCGGCGCTTGCCGAAATGGGGTCATCGCCGACCAGATTCTTCCGGCAATTTTTCTATACCTATGGCCATCGCAACGTCATCCGGGCGGTGTCTGCCGGGCTCAGCGCCGGCGGAAGCGTCGATGGCTACGTCTATGACGTGCTTGCCGAGACGGACCCTGAGCTCGTTGCCAACACCCGCATCATCCGCAAATCCGAGCTGCTGGGCTTTCCGCCGATTGCCTGCGCGGCCGAAGATGCCGGCTCGCCGACGGCTGTGCGGTTGCGCGATGCATTGGTGCGGATGGCTGTCGATCCTCGGGGCAGAACGGTTCTGCAGATGTTGCGCCTCGATGGCTTTTCCGAGGAGGGACCTGAGCTGTTCGACGGCATCGCTGCCAAGATGAAGTTGGTGAGGGGGGCGCCCGAGTGAAGCTGCTCCGCACGCCTATCACGGTTCGCGTGCCGCTGATCGTCACCTTATTCATGGTGACGGTCTCGAGCTTCGCGTCGGAACGTGTTCTGAGCCGCCTCGCGGAAACGCAGACGCGGCAGCTGCAGGATCTGGCAGACAACTACCTAGATGGGCTCGCACTTGCGCTGGTCGACTCGATGCTCCGCGAGGACATCTGGCAAGTGTTCGACATTCTCGACCGCTCCCGCCGGCGGCCTGGTGATATCAAGCCGGTCGAAACCATCGTGACTGGTGCCGACGGGTTCGTGATTGCGTCGTCAGATCCAGTTCGAGTTCCATCCCAAGCACGCGTGCCAGAGCGCTATCTGCAGGCTCTTGGGTTGGACGGCAAAATGGCAATCGCCGATGGTACGTCGCAAGCCTATGTGCGCCGCGAGGTGATCTACGAGAAGCGGTCGGTTGGCAGCATCTATGCTGGCCTGGACATAGCTCCCCTGCTAGCCGAGCGCCGCGAGGTCCTTTGGACCCTGATCCTGACCAACGCCGGACTGACATTGCTCTTTGCTGGAGCAGCTTGGCTGGTCGTCGGCCGCATGATGCAGCCGGTTCGCGTGCTCACTCGATACCTGGAGCGCAGCCAAACGGGAGAGGTCTCGCCGATCCCTGACTCTGTTCTGGCGCGCACCAGCGGCGACTACAGGCAGCCGTTCGAAGCCTACAATAGGCTGGCAGCGGCACTGGCGGAACGCGAGGCGCTTGGCGCCCAACTTGCGGAAGAGGAACGACTTGCGAGCCTCGGCCGACTGGCTTCCGGCATGGCGCATGAGATCAACAACCCGTTGGGCGGCTTGTTCAACGCCATCGACACCCTGAAACAGCACGGCGACAAGCCCGCCGTGCGCAGGAGCACAATCGACCTGGTGGAGCGTGGCCTCAAGGGCATTCGTGACGTGGTCCGGGCCGGCCTCATGAGCTACCGAACTGAACGCGATCAGCGGTTTCTGCGACCTGAGGATATCGAGGACCTTCGTCTATTGATCTCGCCAGAGGCGCGGCGGCGCGGGGTTTTTCTGGAGTGGCGCAATGGCTTGGTCCGAGAGTTTCCGGTGGCTGCATCGGCGGTGCGGCAGATCATTCTCAATCTCGTCTTGAATGCGTGCCAGATTGCGCCTCGGGATTCCTGGATCTTGGTGGGATTGAGCGAGGTGGACCGTGCGTTAGTTCTCGTTGTTGAGGATCAGGGACCCGGCATGCAGCCAGAGGCGGTAGCCATGCTGAAAGGCACGGAGGGACTGCAAGCCCCGATCGGCCAAGGCACGGGGCTCGGTCTATGGATGACCAGTCGGCTGGTGCGCGAGCTTGCGGGTACGATCAACATCGAGACTGGAGCTCGCAATGGCACCCGCGTAATCGTCGCGGTGCCGATGAAGCGGGAGCGGATGGAGCTCAGCCATGTCGCTTGAGAACCGCAGCTTCGCGCTGATCGAGGACGATCTCATCATGGGTGAATCGCTGATGCAGCGGCTGCACCTCGAAGGTGCAAAGGTGCACTGGTGGCGGACTGCTGCAGAAGCCCTGGCTGGCCTACCGCATACGACTACCGACGCCGTGATCTGTGATATCCGCCTCCCTGATAGTTCCGGGGAGGAGATCTTTCGCACCGTAGCACGGGACCGCAGAACGCCGCCGTTTCTGTTCATCACGGGTTACGGTGACGTCGACCAGGCCGTGAAGTTGATGCGCGAAGGCGCCCGAGACTACCTAACCAAGCCCTTTCTTATGGGCGACTTCCTGACGAGGCTCGAGCACGTGCTGGGTCCCGCGGAGCCGGAAGGGGACCCTGTACTGGGTGTGTCGGGAGCGATGGGCGAAGCCGAGCGCTTCCTACGCCGAGCCGAACGTGTGGATTCGCACCTGCTGCTGACGGGTGAAACCGGAGTAGGCAAGGAGGTCTGCGCGCGCTTCTTGCATGCCCTGCGAAAGAAACCCGCAGGGCCATTCATGGCCGTAAATTGCGCGGCCATTCCTGCCGACCTTCTGGAAAGCGAATTGTTCGGGCATGAGAAGGGCGCTTTCACGGGCGCCCAATCGCGTCATCTCGGTTACGCTGAGCGCGCTGGCCACGGCGTGCTGTTCCTCGACGAGGTCGGCGAACTGGCGCCCAAGCTGCAAGCAAAGCTGTTGCGGCTGATCGAGGACCGTTCATTCCATCGCGTCGGTGGAGAGCAGGCCATCCCCTTCAAGGCACGACTGATTTGCGCCACAAATGCAGATATTTCTGAGAACGTGCGACTGGGCAAGTTCCGCGATGATCTCTACTACCGCATCAACGTGCTCTCCTTGCGCGTACCGCCGCTGCGCGAGCGCATCGATGATATCGAATGGCTCATCGAGAGGTTCTTTGCCGAGTTTGCCGAACGCATGGAGGGCAATGCCGTCGGTGTCTCTGCACTCGGCTACGAAGCGGCACGCGAATATGCATGGCCGGGCAACGTGCGTGAGCTCAGGAATCGGATCGAGCGTGCCGTGGCGCTCGCCGGCGGCCGCTGGATCATGCCGGGTGATCTCTTCCCCGAGCGCAACGACGGCGCCGATGCGGTGAGCAGCTGGATCGCGTCACTCGGTACAGCACGTGAAGATGCCGAGAAGCGCCACATTCAGCGGGCGCTGACAATGACCGGCGGCGCTATCCTCCCGGCAGCGAAGGCGCTTGGCATCTCCCGCACCACGCTGTGGGAGAAGATGAAACGTTACGGCCTGGCAGACACGGGCGCGTGACCGGAGCGTTCGGATTTCTGAACCAAAGTGCGATCGCGTTCGGAAATCCGAACCTCGCCTTCCGATAGTCCACAGACAATCTCAACGACATCAGGGATCTAAGGCTTCCTCCGCGCTGGCACGCGCATTGCGATGCGAACTGGCGGCTCAAGCCGCCTGTTCATGGGAGGGAAGCCAATGAAGGGATGCGACAAGCTCGTCGATGTCGGTCGGCGCCATTTCTTGCGCGGTGGCGCACTGGCGACGGCCGGTGCAGCGGCTGCAACCGTCCTGCCGGGCGAGGCGAGGGCCAGGCCGACGCCTGCCAGAGTCGAATACCCTTCCAACCGGTTGGCCAACGTCTCACAGCTGAAGCCGAACGCACCGATGGACATCAGCTACCCGGACAAGGGCTCACCCGGCGTTCTGATCAAGCTCGGTACGCGGGTGCAGGGCGGCGCCGGACCGGACGGCGACATCGTGGCCTTCTCGACGCTGTGTCCACACAAGGGCTTTCCGCTCAACTACAGCACGGGGGACAAGACGCTCAACTGCCCCGGTCACTATTCGCGCTTCGACTGCGAGAAGGGTGGGCTGCAGATCATGGGCCAGGCGACGCAGAACCTGCCCCAGTTCAAGCTGCGGATTGCAGCCAACGGCGACATTTTCGCCGAAGGCGTCGACGAACTGATCTACGGCCGTCTGTCGAACGTGCTCTGAGGGAGGATTGGACCATGGCATTCAAGCGCCAGATCGACCGTCTGCCGATCGTCCCGGTGGACGCCAAGAAGCAAAACGTCACCTGCCACTTCTGCATCGTTGGCTGCGGCTATCACGCCTACACGTGGCCCGTGAACAAGCAGGGAGGTCCTGATCCCAGTCAGAACGTCTTCAAGGCGGATCTGTCGAAGCAGCAGGACCCGGACACGGACGCTTGGTACGCGCCCTCGATGTACAACATCGTCCAGCAGGACGGGCAGGACGTCCACATCGTCATCAAGCCCGACAAGGCTTGCGAGGTGAACTCAGGGCTTGGCTCGATCCGCGGCGCGCGCATGGCCGAGATGAGCTTCTCCAGGGCGCGAGCGACGCAGCAGCAGCGTCTGACGCAGCCGATGGTGTTCCGCTACGGACAAATGCAACCGACGTCCTGGGACGACGCACTCGATCTCGTGGCCCGCGTCACGGTCGCCATGCTCAAGGAGCCGGGCGGCGAGGACAACCTCTTTGTCTCGGCCTTCGACCACGGCGGTGCCGGCGGCGGCTACGAGAACACCTGGGGCACCGGCAAGCTCTACTTCGAGGCGATGAAGGTCAAGAACATCCGCATCCACAATCGGCCCGCCTACAATTCGGAGGTGCATGCGACGCGCGACATGGGTGTGGGCGAGCTCAACAACTGCTACGAGGACGCCGAGCTTTGCGACACGATCATGGCGGTTGGCACCAACGCTTACGAAACGCAGACCAACTATTTCCTCAATCACTGGATCCCCAACCTGCGCGGGGCCAGCTTACAGAAGAAGCAGCAGCAGCTCACAGGGGAGCCGCATGCCGCTGCGCGCGTGATTGTCGTCGATCCACGCCGTACCAGCACAGTAGCGGCGTGTGAGACAGAAGCTGGCAAGGACAAGGTCCTGCATCTCGCCATTGAGCCCGGCACCGACATGGTGCTGTTCAATGCGCTGCTCACGGAGATTGAAGCAAAGGGTTGGCAGGACAAGGCCTTCATTGCCGCCTCGACAACCGACTTCGACAAGACGCTGGCGGCGAACAAGACCTCGCTGGCCGACGCTGCCGCCATCACCGGGCTCAAGGCCGAGGATATTGCCAAGGCCGCAGCCTGGATTGCCGAGCCCAAAGACGGCCGGCGGCGTCGCACGATGTTCGCCTATGAGAAGGGACTCATCTGGGGCAACGACAACTACCGCACCAACTCTGCGGTCGTGAATGTGGCCCTCGCCACCGGCAACATTGGCCGTCCGGGGGGCGGCTGCGTGCGCATGGGCGGCCACCAGGAGGGTTACTCCCGTCCCGGTGATGCACATGTCGGCAAGCCGGCCGCCTACGTCGACAAGCTGCTGATCGAGGGTCGGGGAGGCGTCCACCACATCTGGGCGTGCGATCACTACAAGACCACGCTCAACGCCCACAAGTTCAAGCAGGTCTACAAGAAGCGCACCGACATCGTGAAGGCCGCCATGAACGCGGTGCCAGCGGGTGACAAACCACCTCTCGTGGCAGCGATCGTCGCCGCTATCAAACAGGGCGGCCTGTTCGCGGTCGACGTCGACATCGTCCCGACCAAGATCGGCGAGGCATGCCACGTCTGGCTGCCGGCCGCGACCTCGGGCGAGATGAACCTGACCTCCATGAACGGCGAGCGGCGCATGCGATTGACCGAGCGCTACATGGACCCGCCGGGCGAATCCATGCCGGACTGCCTGATCGCAGCGCGCATCGCCAATCAGATGGAACGCGTGCTGCGCGAGCTTGGCGACGCCAAATATGCCGATCAGTTCAAAGGCTTCGACTGGAAGACCGAAGAAGATGCCTTCATGGACGGCTACCACAAGCACGAGAGGGGTGGTCAGTTCGTCACCTACGAACGCCTCAAGGCCATGGGCAACAACGGCTTCCAGGAACCAGCCGTCGAGTTCAAGGATGACAAGATCGTCGGCACCAAGCGCCTTTACGCTGATGGCAAGTTCGGCGGCAAGGACGGCAAGGCGATCTTCATGGAGGCCAAGTGGCGTGGGTTGCAGGCCCCCGGCAAGGAGGAGCAGAAAAAGAAGTTCAAGTACCTCATCAACAACGGGCGCACCAACCACGTCTGGCAGAACGCCTATCTCGATCAAGACAACGAGTTCATCATGGATCGCTGGCCCTATCCGTTCATCGAGATGAATCCGGACGACATGAGTGAGCTCAAGGTTGCCGCCGGCGACCTCGTGGAGGTCTACAACGACGACGGCTCGACCCAGGCGATGGTGTACCCGACGCCCACCGCCAAGAAGGGCCACACCTTCATGCTGTTCGCCTATCCGACCGGCGTGCAGGGCAACGTGGTCAACGCCGGCACCAACGAGCTGATCCTGCCCAACTACAAGCAAACCTGGGCCAACATCCGCAGGCTGGCTGCGGCTCCGGCGGGCGTGAAACACCTGAGCTTCAAGGTGCAGGAATACAAGGCGGGCTGACCTCCTTCTGGCCCGGACGGCAGCGGCCCTTGCAATTCTACGAGGGGCCGTTGCCTACCGCAGCAAAACATGGGTTAGACCTGATGGTGCAGAATAGCGGGCGAGTCCCGCTCGCGGCCATCGCATACCAACGCGGCTTCGATGTGGATGGTCTGCTGCTGGCCTCATGTGCCGAGCTGCAATCACGCGGTCTGCGCGTCGGTGGTGTCATTCAAAGTTCCTCCAGCGATCCCGCGCATTGTGCGTCCCAGATCCACGTTGTCGACCTTCGCTCAGGCGAGGCCTTCAACATTTGGGAAGATCGCGGTTCCTGTTCTCGCGGTTGCCGTCTAGATGAGCGCGGTCTCATTGATGCCGAGCCGAGCATTATGAGGTCTCTCGCCGATGGGGTTGACCTCATCGTGATCAACCGCTTCGGGCGCGCGGAAAGCCTCGGCAGAGGCCTCCTCGGCTGCTTCATGGCCGCAGTCGAATCTGGAGTATCGATCGTACGGCACGTCGACTTCGCGCCCGGCGGCAGGCTGCATCATCGGCTCGTGCACATCGATGCCACAGTTATCGAACGCCCGCTCGACCGCTCCCCCATCATCAGCCGCCGGTCCTATATCGTCGAAGTTGATCGCGGCAGCATGCCGCTGGAACGCGCCAACTTCCTGCAGACGTCAATCGAGCGCAAGTTCAGCGCTTACATCAACGGCTACGCCAATAACCTGCACGAGAGCCTTTTCGGCTGGAAAGCGTTCCGCATCCTGTTCGTGACCAACACCGAGATCGGGCGCGCAACATGCGCATGACACTCGCCAAACTCACGAACGCCAACAACATTCGCCGCTTGTTCTGTTTCACGCACGCCCGTGCGCTCACCGGGGACGTGCTCACCCACGCGTGGATCGACGGCAACGACCAAGCGCAATTGCTAATCTAAGTCGCCCCCAAGTCCGCGCAACCTTGTTCATAAGCCTATCGCGCCCTGCCTGAGGCCCTCGCGCGTCAAGCGCGACGCGCATCACATCGACATGTCCTCGCAAACCAGTGCGGTGACGAGCGCGGCGCACCCGACCTCATGCGGCGATGCGAATGGGGCAAAAACTTGCAAGCCTCATGCATAGAGAACCGTGATCGTGTCGTGGAGACTACCGACCACGTTCTCCTTCACCGCGCACCCATCGGCTTCACCGTGAAAGCAATTTCGATCCTGCCCGCCTTCTCGAACACCAGCGTTGCTTTGACCACCTCGCCGAGCTTGAAGGGTGTTCGAGGCTCCGTGAACATCAAGTGTAGTCCGCTCGGAGAAAGCTCCGTCGTAGCGTTGGGCGGAAGCTGCAGCCCGTCGCCGAGACGTCGCATCTTGACCACGCCGCCGTCCTGGACCATCTCGTGGATTTCCACGCTCTTGGCTGATGCTGACTCGATCGCTATTAACCGATCCAGCTGATCCCCGGAATTGCGGATCTTTAGATAACCCGCTCCTACCTGCGCACCGCCCGGCATGGCGCGCACAAAAGGTTCGACAACCTCCAGCGCGCCAACCTTGAGGTTCTGTGCGTGTGCTGGCGCAATTCGATAAAAGACCACCGCGAGCATGCAAACGATCGCCAAAGCCATGAGCGTCCGTGTTGCCAGAAAAAACATCGGTGAGTCTCTCGATTGGTCCATTGATCAGCCCAGCCCGCGATCACTTCCGGGCCGGATAGCTCGCGAACACTTCCGTCGGACTATCCTTGCGAAAGAGAAGCACCTGGTAGGCTTGCTGGCGGTCACCGGATTCCATGCCCGGTGACCCAATTGGCATTCCGGGAACCGTGAGGCCTGCAGCCTTAGGCCGCTCGGCAAGCAAGCGCTTGATCTCGCGCGGTGGTACGTGTCCTTCCACGACGTAGCCGCCGATCCTAGCTGTATGGCACGAGGCCTGGTCTGGTTGCAGCCCAGCATCGAGCTTCATACGCATTAGCTCGCCCATCGTTGCTTCTTTGACGGAAAACTTGAAGCCTGCGGCCTCCAAGCGCTTTACCCAAATGAGGCAGCACGAGCAGCCGGACGTGCGATACATTTCGATCTCCGTGTCAGCCATGACTGGCAGCAGCACGGCAAAAGTCCCGATCGCGAACCCAATCGCTGCAGCGACGGATCGAGTGCGAACTCTGAAAATGCTCTTCATTGAAGGCCCCAATACTTGCATGCGCTCACACCGCTAGCATGTCTAAGAGACCGATTACCACGTCACCAAGGTGAGTATGCGATAGCGCCAGCCCTCAATGCAGATTCAGTAAGTCTGTTACCTCCCTTTGACGCCACGTGTCGATCACATTGCCGAGAGCGCTTGTGGCAATCAACGCAAGAGACGTCCAACCGACCAGACACTCCGGGCGCGTGCCAAGTCTCCGCAGACGACCCAAAGTGCACGCCGGTATTGCCGCTCGGTGCTACCGGATCAGCGTCTCGCCCGCCATGAGGGTCTGAGAATGGTCGCCAGGTCGATACGTGTACCGGCAGTGGGTGTGAAGCAGCATCAGGCATTCACGATGCAGGCGTCAGGTTTAGAGAGCTAACGTCGGCGATACCGCATCGTGAGCCGAGCGACAAACAGCAGCGTACTCGACAGCAAGCATTGGGACGATCTCAGACAGGCGTCGGACAAATGGCCAATCGCGGCTCGCGACATCTCATGAAGATCTACGTCGGGGCCTTTCGGGCTTACACCTTGACCAGCATTCCGGTCGTGTACATCAGCACCACCCCCAGCACGACCCCGCCGATGATCCCTGGGGAGAGCAGAGCCGCTGTCGAGCCGTCCTCACTTCGCACAACGTAAGCGCTGACCTCGACGATGACCTGAAGGATGGCGCCGGCGCCGATGGCGAGCGCAAACGCCGCCCAGTGTGGCGTATGCGCCAGGCTTCCCATCCACATGCCAAGGATCGCAGGAGCGCCGGCCAGAAGAGCAAGACCCACAAAAACCGCAAGGCTTGGGCGGTTCTTGAGCAGGGGCGCGGCGATGCCCACGCCTTCGGTGATGTTGTGCAAGGTGAACCCCAGCACCAGGAATGTGCCGAGGCTTGCCGCACCGGTCGCGAACGCCGCACCGATCGCAAGCCCTTCGCCGAGATTATGCAGGCCGATGCCGAGGGCTATATACGTCGCGAGTGCGAGCCCGGTTGGCGCGCCGCCGCGGCGCCCGAGCGCCAGCAGTCCGAAAAACGACATCAGCGCAACCAACGCCACCATGACGTGACCCTGGAATGCCGCCGCGGCGCGTGCGGCGATCTCGAACGCGTCCTCCAGGGTGTCCACCAGCAGGAACACCAGCAGACCGACCGTCAAAGCCATCACGAAGTTGATGCCGTCGCGTCCGAGCCGTCTCAGGGCCGGGTAGAACAAAAGTCCGATCGCGACAGGCAAGATGCCGACGAACGCGCCGACGAGAGCTTGTGGGCGTAGCTGATTGAGATTGGCCTTCGGCGTGGCCACCGCCACCGCGATCTCATGCTCGAAGGTCGTGCCGGTCTTGGTGACGACCTTGACCTTATGGGCCTCGCCGAGCACCCAGGGGTAAGGGATGTGCAGCCAGGCCGAGGTCACGCGGGGCAGATCGCCGGGTGGGTCCTGAGTGAATTTCCAGTAGGCCTCGTCGACCTGAACCTGGGCGATGGTCATGGGCTCCGAGCCGCCGGCGCGTACATCGAGATGGATACCGTTTTCGTCAAGAATGCGCCGCTCGAAGGTGAGCTTCTCGATCGGCGGCGCGCCAGTGTTGAAGACACTCAGCGGATCGCTCTTGAATAGCCACGCGCCAGCTAGCCCAAGGATGAAAAGCGGCAGCACGATCCAGATCAGCGCGGCGGATCGAGCCAGCCCCGACTCTGGGCGCCGGCCATCAAGCGCGCTGGCAGACGGCTCTCGGTCGTTCATGTCGTTGCCTCCACCACGTCGAACATGCCCACCCAGCCGAGCTCGGTGAACTCAGACTGATGCGGGTGGAACATGTATTGGCCGACTTCGTGATCCTTGTAGGAGAATTCGAGGATGCCCCGCTGCGCCTGGCACTGCATCACGGTGTCGATGGTGCGCAGCGTCGGCGTGAGGGTAGTGCCATGATCGTAGTAGTCGAAGAAATTGGCGTGCAGATGTAGCGAGTTTATTGGATCGAATTCGATCACGTTGATCAGGTAGAGGCGCGCCGGTTTGCTGCGCACGACTCGTATGGGATGCTTCATGAAGTGATGGGCGACAGTGTTGACAGCGTAGATCTCGTTCTTGCCGTCGAAGTTCGTGTCGAAGGCGTTCATCACCATGACGAACTCCTGCCACTCCTTGTTCTCCGGCGTGCCAAGGAGGCGCGACCGGGCCGCAGCCATCTGATCGGGGTGGCGTGCAGGATCGGGATCGATAATGAAGGCTCCGTACATGCCCTTATGGATATGCCGCTTCAACGGCAGCGCGTGACAATGATAGAGGTGACACCCGAACGGCAGCGCGTCGAACTCATAGACAAACTGCTCCCCCGGGCCGATGAGCCCGGCACCCGGAACGCCATCCATACGGGCTGAGTGAATGCCGTGAAAGTGCATCGAGTGCGGGTGCGAACCGTGGTTGCGGAAGAGGATGCGTAATCGGTCACCCTCGGTCACGCGCAGCGTCGGTCCGGGCACCCTCCCATTGTAGGTCCACGCCGGGAAGAAGATGCCGGGGGCAATCTCGATCTCCTTGTCTACACCGGTGATTTCGAAGCTGCGCAGAGTTTGACCGCTCGAGAGCCGAGAGACCTTTCCGGTTTCCCAGTCAGTCAGAAGCGCCGAGGGATCGAAGCCGTTCTTGGCGTTGTCCACATCCCCGACCGTGATCATGTCACCGTGAGCGTTGTGGCCCGCGTGGTCCGCTTGACCAGGCGCGGCAGAGCGAGCGGAAGCGCCCTGGCCACCATGTGCGGCGTGCTGTGAGACAACACGATCGGGATAGGTTAGCGCGCCAAGCGCAGAACCGCCGGCGAGGGCCAGGCCGCCCGCGAGCGCGCCGCGCCGATTCAAGCGGTTCAAGAGCCAGCTGCGCATGGCATCACCCAACAAAAAAGTTCAACCGCTATTGCTGTTAAGAGCTATTAGCAATACTGTGGGGTGTCAAGGTATGGTGCTAGACGCGAGGTGTCTGGCGCGATCGCGGAAAGTTGGTCCAGCCAGAGGCATCGGTCCTTGCCCAAGCTGCCCGAGTTTGAACGACACTGTACGAAGAGCAAAGTGCGCATGACGCGGCAGCGCCGCGTGGTGATCCGCGTCATTGAGGAAGCGCACGATCATCCCGACGTGCCGGAAGTGCACCGCCGGGCGCAGCGCATCGATCCCAAGATCTCCCTGCCTACCGTCTATCGAAATATTGCGCTCTTGGAGCTGCTCGGCGTCCTGAAGCGGCACCGGTTCAGCGACGCGCGCTCACGGTATGAGGTCGTCTCGAAGCGTCATCACGACCACCTGATCGATGTGGAGAGCGGACGCGTGATCGAGTTTCAATCACCTGAGATCGAACGGTTACAGGCCGTGGTCGCTCGGCGCCACGGCTTTCGTCTTGTCGATCATCGCCTCGAGCTCTACGCCGTTCGGCTCAAACGGGCTAAGTCGCATAAGGTCTGACCGTCTCCTCGGCTGCGTGATGGCAGATCTGAGGCTCTCGGGGATCAGCCCAGCGTTCGAACCATGTGGTAACATTGGTTGCATGGCAGCGACCACACCGCCAACCCGAGGAAATCCCTGACGCGTGCGCGAGCGCGCCACGGTTTATTTTAGATCTTCGGCAGACAGCAGCATCGAAGATGTCGAATTGCTGACCAGGATCGGCGTCGAAGTTGACCACCCTCTAGATTGTAACGACGCAACGCCAAGGCTGGAGGCGCGCAGCGTAGCGCCGGAGGGCTTGGCGCTATCGCGTCCCGGTGGTGGGCGCATTGCCTCATCAAAAATGGTACCGGAGAACTGACCGTCAGGCGTGGGGCGGCGATACCGAATCGGATCGGTGTCGCCGATGGCGGGACAGATCAGCATGGGCGCGCGGCGCGAGATT
>JBJXDX010000072.1:0-4420 GCA_046154585.1 Hyphomicrobiaceae bacterium
TGGGATTGGACCATGTCGTGGCGATGGTCGCGGTCGGCCTGTGGGGAGCGTTTCTCGGGATGCCGGCCATCTGGCTGCTGCCGATCGTGTTTCCGCTCATCATGGCTTTGGGCGGCGCACTCGGCGTGATCGGCGTGCCCTTGCCTGGCGTCGAATTCTGGATTGCGTCATCGGCCATTGTGCTTGGCCTGTGCGTGGCGCTGGCGTTGCGCCCGCCCCTTTGGGTCGCCGCGTTCATCGTCGCCGCGTTCGCCGTCTTCCATGGTCATGCGCACGGAACCGAGTTGCCGGAAGCGGCGAACCCTCTCGCTTACGCACTTGGTTTCGTCATTGCCACCGGACTGTTGCACCTCTGCGGCATCGGGTTCGGACTTCTCTCGCGCTGGACCGCGGGGCGCTATGCCGTGCGAGCCGGCGGCGCGGCTATTGCCGCAGTGGGACTAGCATTCTTAACGGGCTATTCATGAACCCATGCACAGGGCGATGGACCGCTTTGGTGCTGGCAGCCCTGGTCACATGTCCGAGAATTGCCGAAGCGCATAGCCCGATCAAAGGCCTCGGCACATTCTACAATCATTTGCTGCATCCGCTCTTGGTGCCGGCCCATGCGCTTTTGCTGATTGCGGTTGCGCTGCTGCTGGGTCAGCAGGGGTGCGAGGTCGCTGGTCGCGGGCTCATCGTGTTTGCTTTAGGGCTCGCTGCTGGCCTCTTCGCCTCGAGCGCGGGTCCCATACCTGGTGTGCATGAGTCCGTCCTGCTTGTCGGCTGTCTGGTTGTCGGGGGTGCCGTGAGTCTCGGCCTGCGCACGCCAAACCTCATCACGTTGGGGGTCGCGGGAATCGCAGGGGTCGGGATTGGGCTCGATTTCACACCAGAGGCTTCAGCCTTGCGCGAATCGACCCTGGCATATGCCGGCTTGACGACCGGCACCCTCTATCTTGCCGCTGTCGTTGCGGGACTGACCATAAACCCGGTACAGCACTGGCAACGGGTCGGAGTTCGGATCGCCGGCTCATGGATTGTGGCGGCCTCCGTCCTTGTCCTTGCCCTCGCGCTTGCCAGGCCCGCTACAGAAGCCGCCGCCTTTGGCCTCAGTCCACGAGAGGCTCGACCGTGCTGAGAACCGTCCTCAGAGAACCGCTCGTGCATTTTCTCGCGCTCGCGCTCGTGATCTTCGTTGCTTACGGCGCCCTCAACAATTCCGACACCGCGCAGCCGGGCCGTATTATCGTCACGCAAGCCCGGATCGAGCAGATCGCCAGCCTGTTTGCGAGAACGTGGCAACGGCCTCCGACACCAGCGGAGCTCAAGGGTCTCATCGACGACTACGTGAAGGAGGAAGTTTATTACCGCGAGGGGCTCGCGCTCGGACTCGACAAGGACGACACGCTGATCCGGCGCCGGCTGCGTCAGAAGATGGAGTTTCTGAATGACGCGGAGACCGAGGCGCTGAAGCCGACCGATGCGGAACTCGAACAATACCTCAAGGCCAACCTCGCCAAGTTCGCGATAGAACCGGCCATCGCCTTCCGGCAGATCTATCTCAACCGCGAGCGGCGCGGAGACAAAGCCGACGAAGAGGCGAAGTTTATCCTAGAAACTCTGCGCTCCAATCCAGCGCTCGATCCGGAGTCCCTCGGCGACACGACGTTGCTGCCGTCCGAACTTACCCTCACGAGCAAGGCGGCGATCAGCCAGACGTTTGGGACTCAGTTTGCAGAGGCCATCGTTGCGACGGCCCCGGGCGCCTGGAGCGGGCCGATCCAATCGAGCTTTGGCCTTCATCTCGTACACGTGAGTGAGATAAAGCCGGGCCGTACACCGATGCTGCAAGACGTGCGCGATGCTGTCGCGCGCGAGTGGGCCAACGACAAGCGCAAGGCGCTTGCGGATGCTCGCTTTTCCGAGCTGTTGAAACGCTACGAGGTCACGATCGAGAGCGGAGCGGAGAACGCGGCGCAAGCGGCGGCCGCCCGATGATCCGGTTCATCCTCATCGTGGCCTATCTCATTCAGGCGCTGTCAGCCCAACCGGCGGTCGGGCACGAGCTCCGCCCGGCCTACCTCGACATGCGGGAGACGGCCGCCGACCAGTTCGCCGTCGTCTGGAAAGTTCCGGCGCTCGGCGATCGGCGGCTTAGCCTCTACGTCCGCCTGCCGGACGCGTGCAAGTCGAAGACCGAGCCGGTGGGCTCGATCGAGGCTGGGGCCTACTTCGAACGATGGAGCATAAATTGCGCTGGCGGCATCAAGGGCAAGGAGATGGCGATTGAGGGCCTGCGTTCGACACTCACGGACGTCCTTGTCCGCATCGAGCATCAAGGCGGCTCTATGCAGATTGCTCGACTGACGCCAGAGACCCCACAATTCGTCGCTTCTGGCGTCCAGAGCGGGCTCGAGGTGGCGCAAACGTATTTTCTACTCGGCGTCGATCACATCCTGACCGGTCTCGATCATCTGCTGTTCGTTGTCGCCCTCATGCTGCTGATCCCCGACCGCTGGATGCTGGTCAAGACCATTACTGCCTTTACGGTCGCGCACAGCATCACGCTTGCTGGCGCGACGTTCGGCTATCTGAGCCTACCGCAAGCCCCAGTCGAGGCAACCATCGCCCTCAGCATCGCCTTCGTGGCAAGCGAGCTTGCCAAAGTTCGACCGGGCGAGCGGCGACTGTCCGAGAGCTACCCATGGTTGGTCGCGTTCGCTTTCGGACTTCTCCACGGCTTCGGTTTCGCCGGGGCCTTGAAGGAGATCGGACTGCCGCAGACAGATGTCCCATTGGCCCTGCTTACATTCAATCTTGGCGTCGAGGCGGGACAGTTGATTTTCGTCGCGGCGGTCTTGCTCGGCGTCAGGGCCGCTACATCATTGTATGAAATACCGGTCGTCGGAGCGCGAGTTGCCGCCTACGTCATCGGCACGATCTCGGCAGCTTGGCTTATCTCTCGTGTGAGCGCCTTCTGAGGCCGGCAACGGCCACCAAGCGAGAATGGTAGCGCATTTCCAAGCATTTAGCCTGCGTATTGGCTGACGTGAAGCCAATGGTCATTGTGGGATATAATACTGCATATATACTGACTTGCTCGGCGTTCAGCACCTTAATGTCGGTATTTGAATTGCGCTGGGCCTAGCTTTTTTGGGGATGATCCGATCTTGATCAGGATCACGGTGGTCACCGGGGCTCTGTTCTGCCGGTTGTGTCAAGTTTGAGGAGGGATCCGTGTCACATAGTCATCGTTTCTCGGCCATTTGCATTCTGGCGCTCGCGTCGGTGGCCGTCGCAGCTTCGGCCATAGCCCAGGACTCGGGTAAACTGACCAAGAAAGACGCCGAAGTCGGCGAACAGCCAAGCTACTCGCCCTATGCGGGGCGCAATTTCCCAATCCGTCCCCTATTCGGCGACACGCATCTGCACACTGCGATGTCGTTTGACGCGGGCATGTTCGGGGCCCGGCTCAGCCCGGTGGAGGCGTATCGCTTCGCAAAGGGCGAGGAGGTGACCTCCTCCTCCGGCCAGCGAGCGCGCCTCTCACGTCCGCTCGACTTTCTCGTGGTGGCGGATCACTCGGATTTCATGGGCCTCGCGCCGGACTTCCTTGGCGGGAAGCCCGAGGTGCTGGCTGACCCGACCGCGCGCCGCTGGTTCGACCTTATCGGCGAGGGCAAGGTTGGGCAGGCCTTCACCGAGTTGCTGCCGCTCTACGGCGCAGGAAAGATGCCGGCAACGATGCAGTATCTGCCGGGCAGCCCGGGCTACCAGTCGGCGTGGCAGGCGACCATCAAGGCAGCGGAACAGGCTTATGAGCCTGGGCGGTTCACGGCCTTCATCGGCTACGAGTGGACCTCAAATACCGGCGGCAATAACCTGCATCGCAACGTGATATACCGCGACGGCGGTTCGAAGGCCGGTCAAATCGAGCCTTACACTACGTTTCCACCGCTCGGCAGCGACGACCCACGCGATCTCTGGAAGTGGATGGCCGCCTACGAGGAGAAGACCGGTGGCCGCTTGCTCGCCATCGCGCACAACGGCAATCTCTCCAACGGCCGCATGTTCCCGATTATCGAGCCGGTCTCCGGCGGTGCGCTCGACAAGGTATACGCTCAGACCCGCATGAAGTGGGAGCGGCTCTACGAAGTGACCCAGACCAAGGGCGATAGCGAGACGCATCCCTACCTTTCGCCCAATGACGAGTTTGCCAACTTCGAGCGTTGGGACAGAGCCAACCTCGATGGCTCGGTGCGCAAGACGCAGGAGATGCTGGGGTTCGAACACGCTCGATCGGCCTATAAGAACGGCCTCAAGCTCGGGGCGGTGCTGGGCGAAAACCCCTTCAAGTTCGGTCTCGTCGGCTCGACCGATGCGCACAACAGTCTTCCGGCGGTCGAGGAGGACAATTTCTTCGGCAAGATGGTCACCG
>JBJXDX010000073.1:0-73970 GCA_046154585.1 Hyphomicrobiaceae bacterium
TCCAGATTGTCATCCCGGGCAAGCGCGGGCCAAGGCGGCGGCTATTTCCCAAAGGCATACGTTCCCGCGCACGACCCGGGACCTAGTCCCGCGCGGAGCACAACTGCAGTTTCTTGCGAACGGGAAAACTCAAGCGAGGTTGCGCTCAGCCCCTCGCCTGGACGAGCTGGAAGATCGCCAGCGCCACGATCAGGACGCCGACGACGGCCATGAGAAGGCGCGGCGGCAGGTAGCGGGCGACGTAGGCGCCGAACGGGGCGGCCAGGATGCCGCCCGCCATCAGCGCCAGAATGTGCTGCACGTGCGCGGTGCCGAGCTCGATGAAGAACGTCGTCGCAACTGCGATCGTGACGAAGAATTCCGCCGCGTTGACCGAGCCGATGACACGCCGCGGCGCGTGGCCCGAGCCGATGAGCGTCGATGACACCATCGGTCCCCAGCCTCCGCCGCCGATGGCATCGAGGAAGCCGCCGACGAGGCCGAGCGGCGCGGCGTAGCTGGCCGTGGCATCCTCGACCGGCGACAAACGGGCGACGCGCATCAGGATGAAGATACCCATGATGAGCAGATAGGCGGCGATGAAGGGGCGGATGGCATGCCCGTCGATGTTGGAGAGGACATAGGCGCCGAGCACACCGCCCATGACGCCGGCAATGCCGAGGGTAGCAAACAGCTTGTAGTTGATATTGCGGTGGTACAGGTGGGAGATGCCGGAGGCGGCCGTGGTCGCGACCTCGGCCGTGTGCACGGCGGCGCTGGCCTGGGCCGGCGGAATGCCGAGCGTCAGCAACGCCGTGGTCGAGATCAGGCCGAAGGCCATGCCCAAAGCGCCGTCCACGAGCTGCGCCGCGAAGCCGATCGCCGCGATGACCAGAAGGTCCACCGTCACAGCCTGGATCCCTCTCCGCCTCGGACGGAGCTTAACGCACCACTTGCCGGGAGGTTCACCGGGAATTGCGGCGGGCGGGCGACGGGACCATGCTCTACGTCTGCAGCACGCCCGACCGGGCGTAAAGACGGCCCAGATAGCTGCCAGGGTCGGGCATTGAGCCCTGCAACGCCTTTCTCATCCCGTTCGCCCACAGGTGGACCGCGATGGTCTTGTCGGTGATGCGCTGTTCCACGCTTTCTCGGCACGCGGGGTCTGATCCCAGGAGATCGGCGTGATCTTGCGGCGCGACGGGATAGAAAACAGCGCTCGGCTGAGCCAAATGCTGCTTGCCATGCTGGCCGAGGTAATACGTCAGGGCTTTGGGCCCGAATTGGGCTTTGGGGAGCTGCGCGAGAGACATGGGGCGGCCCAAGGCGATCGAGACTGCCTGGCGCACCTTGTGCTTGGGCCGCCACCATGGTCCCCACAGCGGCCGCCGGTGCACGAAGGCAAGCAAGTCTGAGAGCTCGGCGGAGCGGGCCGGCAGCCTCAGGATTGCATTATTGATGCGGCCAGGCTTTTCCCAGCAGTAGATACTTTCGGGCTGGTCCCCGAGGTTTTTCAGGAAGTAGAAGTCGAGATCGGTCCAGATGCCGACACCTTTCGCCAGCATCTCGTAGCGAAAAACGTCCGCGAACTGCGCGCAATCGACGGCCAGAACCTCCCAGGCACGGCTGTCGCGCGGTAGAATTTCGCCCGCATCGCGCACAATAACGCCCGGTGCGATCGGCTGAGGCTCGTACATATAGACGGTGAGGCGGTGGTCCGTATCCAACATGGACCTGATGCACATGTGCTCCATCCAGCCGATCGGACCATGCCAGAACGACACGAGCTCGTTGGCAGGAAGGCGCGGCACACCGTCGGTGCTGCTGCATTGGCCATGCGCCAGCGTTGCGACTGGGCTGACCGTCACGCCAAATGTCCGCCAGCTCGCAAAGCTACGGCCGACTGTTGCTGTTGCGCCAGGGCGCCCACGTGACGCTGGGGAGCGGGAACCGCATTGCTGAAATAAGCAAGCACACTAAGACACCGCGCGGCCGCCATGTTGATCCCCGAGCTAGCCGCACACCATCGAAAAGCAGTGTCAAAGCTACACGCAATTTCCGCGAATGCGCAACCCGGGGACCGACTTTATTTTCGCTCGAAGCGTTTGAACTTGATGCGGTGGGGCTCGACGGCGGCGTCGCCGAGGCGGCGCTTCTTGTCCTCTTCATAGTCCTGGAAATTGCCCTCGAACCATTCGACGTGGCTGTCGCCTTCGAAAGCGAGAATGTGCGTCGCCATGCGGTCGAGGAAGAAGCGATCATGGCTGATGACCACGGCGCAGCCGGCAAAGTCTTCGAGCGCCGATTCGAGCGCCGATAGCGTTTCCGTGTCGAGATCGTTGGTGGGCTCGTCGAGCAGCAGCAGGTTTCCGCCCTCCTTCAGCATCTTGGCCAGATGCACGCGATTGCGCTCGCCACCCGAGAGCAGGCCAACCTTTTTCTGCTGATCGGGGCCCTTGAAGTTGAACCAGCCGAGATAGGAGCGGGAGCTCACCTCCATCTTGTCGCCGAGCTTCATCTGGTCGAGGCCGCCGGAGACTTCCTCCCACACGGTCTTCTTGTCGTTGAGATG
Source organism: Hyphomicrobiaceae bacterium (assembly GCA_046154585.1). Classification (GTDB taxonomy): domain Bacteria; phylum Pseudomonadota; class Alphaproteobacteria; order Rhizobiales; family Hyphomicrobiaceae; genus CADEFX01. The sequence goes on from JBJXDX010000073.1 coordinate 2,552, forward strand.
GCCGCGGCTCTGGTCGACGTAGCCGAGCTTGACAGTGTCGCCGAGGCGGATGGCGCCACCGTCGGGCTGCTCCTGCCCGGTGATCATCTTGAAGAGCGTGGTCTTGCCCGCCCCGTTCGGGCCGATGACGCCGACGATGCCGCCGGGCGGCAGCTTGAAGGAGAGGTTGTCGATCAGCAGGCGGTCACCGTAGGCCTTGGACAGGCCCTCGACCTCGACGACGAGATCGCCGAGGCGGGGCCCGGGCGGGATCTGGATCTGAGCCTTGCCGATCTCGTCGCGGCCGGCTTCCTCCGCCAGCTTCTCGTAAGACTGAATGCGGGCCTTGGACTTGGCCTGGCGAGCCTTGGGCGAGGAACGGATCCATTCCAGCTCGCGCCTGAGCGTGCGCTGCCTGGCTTCGTCCTGGCCCTTCTCGACCTCGAGGCGCTTGGCCTTCTGCTCGAGCCAGCTCGAATAGTTGCCCTTGTAGGGCACGCCCTGGCCGCGATCGAGCTCGAGCGTCCACTCGGTTATGTTGTCGAGGAAGTAGCGATCATGCGTCACCAGCATGATGCAGCCGGCGTACTCCTTGAGATAGCGTTCGAGCCAGGCGACGGATTCCGCATCGAGGTGGTTGGTCGGCTCGTCGAGCAGCAGGATGTCGGGCTTGGCGAGCAGCAGCTTGGTCAGCGCCACGCGGCGCTTCTCGCCGCCCGACAGCTTGGAGACATCGGCATCGCCCGGCGGGCAGCGCAGGGCGTCGAGCGCCTGCTCGACCTGGGTGTCGAGATCCCACAGGCCCTGGGCCTCGATCTCGTCCTGGAGCTTGGCCATCTCGTCGGCGGTCTCGTCGGAGTAGTTGGCCGCGATCTCGTTGTAGCGGTCGACCAGGGCTTTCTTCTCGGCGACGCCTTGCATGGCATTGCCGAGCACGTCCTGGGTGGGATCGAGCTCGGGCTCCTGGGCGAGGTAGCCGACGCGCACGCCCTCGGCGGCCCAGGCCTCGCCGACGAAATCCTCGACGTCGCCGGCCATGATCTTGAGGAGCGTCGACTTGCCCGCGCCGTTGAGGCCGACGATGCCGATCTTGGCGCCGGGGAAGAACGACAGCGAGATGTCCTTCAAGACCTGCTTGCCCCCCGGATAGGTCTTGGAGAGCTTGTGCATGTGATAGACGTATTGCGGGTTCGCCATGGGGTGCCGCCTTCTGAGCAGGACGATGTCGGGGTTGGCGCCGTTTTAGCTAGACCGGACGGCCCTGACAATGCTCCGTGATCGGGCGCGCGCCTGGGGGTGGACGGGGCCGAAGGGCAGCACTAAATAACCGGTGCGGTCCGCGACGGCCTGGCTGGAGCTTCGGCGCTGCCTCCCTGCCGCGACACAACGACATCCCGATCAATCCAAAAACCACGGAGCGCGCCGTGTCGATCGATCATATGCCTCGAAGAAGGAGCGGCTGCATTGCGCGATCACCGGCCGGGAGAAGGCGCGGCGCGATCTGGTTCCCATCGATACCGTCAGGCCGAGTCTGCTGGCACGGATCCTCAAGGATCACCCGGAGCTGGCGCAGGATGCGCTGATCTCCCGGGCCGAGGTGGCGCGCTATCGCGCCCTCTACGTGGAAGACCTGCTGAAAGCCGAGAGCGGCGAGATCACGGAGCTGGAGCGCAAGGTTGCAGATAGCCTGCTGACGCACGAGACGCTGTCCGAGAACGTGGAGCAGGACTACGAGGACAAGCGGACGCTGGGCGAGCGGCTGTCGGATCAGCTTGCGAGCTTGGGCGGCAGCTGGATGTTCATCGTCGGCTTCTGCGTGGCCCTGGCGATCTGGATTGCGTTCAACGTTGCTACCGGCGATCGCAACGCATTCGACCCCTATCCCTTCATTCTGCTGAACCTGATCCTGTCGTGCGTGGCCGCGTTGCAGGCGCCGATCATCATGATGAGCCAGAAGCGGCAGGAGGCGAAGGACCGGCTGCGGTCGCTCAACGACTACCAGATCAACCTCAAGGCCGAGCTCGAGATCCGGCACCTGCACGAGAAGATGGACCACCTGATCAGCCGGCAGTGGCAGCGGCTGGCCGAGATCCAGCGGGTGCAGCTCGAGATCATGAACGAGCGGCGGCGGTGATCCGCGATTGGTACAGGCTCGTGGATGGCCGCCTGCGCGGCCATGACGTGTGGGGTGATGAACCCTGGGAGACGTGCGAAACGTTGCACGTCTCGATCAACGCCGCGACCAGGGGCCGCCGGAGCTTGGCGTCCAGAAGTGCGCGCGCTGCTCGTAGGCGCGCTCGTAATCGCGGTTGGCCCACGGCCCGCCGGCGGCGGCCGAGCCAGTGGCTGGCTGCAGCGGACGCACCAGGAAAATGCCGGCGAGGAAACCGCCGATGTGCGCCCACCAGGCGATGCCGCCGCCAGCGTTGGGCAGGAACAGCTCGGTGGTGCCCTGCATCACCTGGGTCAGGAACCAGATGCCGGCGAACACCATGGCCGGGATGCTGAAGATCAGCGGGAAGATCACGATCAGCATCAGCACGCGCACCCACGCGTAGGGGAAGCGCACGGCATAGGCGCCGATGACACCGGCGATGGCGCCCGAGGCGCCGAGTGCCGGGATGCCGGATGTGGCGTTGAACAGGGCGTGGGCGATGCTGGCGATGATGCCGGCGGAACGCGAGGAAACGCGCAGGGCCGAGACGGTCTTCCAACGCCGGGCCAAAGATGTAGAGCGTCCACAGGTTGAGGACGATGTGCAGATAGCCACCGTGCATGAAGGTGTTGGTCAGGAGCGGCGTGACATCAGTGGATGAGAGACCGTTGCGCGCGGCCCACGCGGGACTGAAGTAGCGCAGCGGGATAAGCGCGTGGTCGGCGATGAAGCGCTCCAGCTCCCGGTCGCCGAGGCTGAGCTGGAACAGGAAGACGGCGACGTTGAGCGCGATAAGGACGCCCACCACGATAGGCGGGCGGCTTCTGGCGACGCTGTCTCTGAGCGGGAACATCGGTGGTCAACGGTCCTCATCAAGCCATGCGATGCGGGCATCGCACATGAGGCGTAAAGATGGGGAGTTCCCGCGGGTCCTCCAAGGGTTGGGGACCAAACCGGATCGGCGGCGTTTCCGGGGTGCGGGAGAACCATGCTAAAGACGCGCAAGTTCCTCGCAGCAGGAGACGGCCATGAGCGACAAGCACTTCGTCTACTTCGCCGATCCGATGTGCTCGTGGTGCTACGGCTTCTCGCCGGTCATTGGCGCATTGGCGAAACAGTTTGCGGCACGGCTTCCGGTGCGGCTGGTGATGGGAGGCTTGCGCGCCGGCAACACGCAGGCCATGCGGCCGCAGGACAGGGACTATATCCGGAGCGCGTGGACGCGTGTGGGCGAGGCCTCGGGCCAGCCGTTCGACTTCGCGTTCTTCGATCGCGAGACGTTCGTGTACGACACAGAGCCGGCGTGCCGGGCGGTGGTGACCATGCGACGGCTGGCGCCGGACAAGGCGCTTGGCTTCATGGCGGCGATTCAGCGCGCGTTCTACGCCAACAATGAGGACATCACGCAGACGGAGGTGCTGGCTGCCATCGCCGAGCGCGAGACGGGCACCGATGCGGCGGCGTTCACGGCGGAATTCCTGGCGCCCGAGACGCGCAACGAGACGTTCCGCGATTTTCTCGTTGCGCAACAGGCGGGCGTGCAGGGCTTTCCGTGCCTCGTTGCCGGCAACGAGCGCGACGGCTACGCGCAGGTGACGAACGGCTTCCGGCCCATCGACGGGCTGCCCGAGGCGATCGAGATGTGGCTGCGCAAAGTAACCGAGGCGCGCGCCGAGACGTGATGCCACCCTGGCCAGCGCGTCGTGCCTGGCCAATAGACTTGCAGGCGCCGGCGAACCTGCCGCACACTGGATGCAAGATCGCTTCGATTGGATCACCTGGCCTTATCCGAAGCGGCTCGGTCGTCGCTAGAGCGGATACGGGACAAGACCATGCGCATCCGGCTATTGGGCACAGGCACGCCCACACCCTCGTTGCGCCGGCAATCGTCCGGCTACGTTATCGAGGCCGGCTCTGATGTGCTGGTGTTCGATCACGGCTTCGGCGCCCATCACCGGCTGTTGGAGCTGGGCGTGAAGGCGACCGACGTCACCCACCTCTTCTTCACCCATCTGCACTACGACCACTGCGGCGACTACGCGCGGATGATCCTGACACGCTGGGATCAGGGCGCCGGCGAGGTCGGCGATTTAAAAGTGTTCGGGCCGGCGCCGCTGGCGCGCATGACAGACCAGCTCTTCGGCGCCGGCGGCGTCTATGAATCCGACCTCGTGGCCCGCACCAGCCACGGCTGCAGCCTCGGCATCTATGAGGCGCGCGGCGGCATGCTGCCGCGCGTGCGCCCGTCACCGATCGTGCGCGAGCTGAAGCTCGGCGACAGCATCAGCGAGCGGGAATGGTCCGTCGAGGTGGGCGATGCCCGGCACTTCCAGCCGTATCTGACGACATTCGCCTTCCGGCTGAAGCACCAGGGCCTGACATTCGTCTATTCCGGCGACAGCGGCCCGTGTCCGACCATGGAGGAGTTCGCGCGCGGCGCCGATGTGCTTGTGCACATGTGCCACTACCTGTCCGGCACGGCGCTCAACGAGCAGTTCGCGGAATCGTGCATGGGTCATATGGAGCTGGCAAGGTTGGCGCAGGCCGCCCAGGCGCAGAATCTCGTGCTCACGCACATCACCGAGCAGTTCGACAAGCCCGGTATCCGCGAGCGTGTCATCGGCGAGATGGCCAAGGTCTATAGCGGAAACCTGTTCTTCGGCGAGGACCTGATGGAGATCCCCGTGACGCGGCCGGGGCTGGCGAAACTCATGTAACGTCGACGTTCGTTGGGCAAAGGAGTTGCCGCATGAAACACCGCATGGTTGTCCTGGCCGCCGCAGCGCTGTTCGGGATCACGCAGCCGGCCGCCGCACAGGACACCGTCAAGATCGTGCAGCAGTTCGGCATCTCGTATCTGCCGCTGCTGGTGGCGCTCGACGGCAAGCTGATCGAGAAGCATGCGGCGCAGCTCGGCGTTCCTGACGCGAAAGTCGAGGTCGTGCGCCTGGCGAGTGGCGCCGCAGCCAACGACGCGATCATCTCCGGCAGCGTCAATGTCGCCATGGCGGGACTGACGGTGATGCTCAACCTGCGCGACAAGACCGCCGCGCACGCGCCGGTGAAAGGCATGATGGCAATCGCCGACTCGCCCATCTATTTCAATACAACGGATGCGCGCATCAAGTCGGTGAAGGACTTCGGCGAGAACGATCGCATCGCCATGACGGCCGGCAAGGGCACGCAGCACGCAGTGGTGCTGCAGATGGCCGCGGCGGAGGCGTTCGGCTGGGCCAACCGGGACAAGCTTGACGTGCTGGCGGTGGGCATCTCGCATCCCGATGGCGTCGCCGGCCTTCTCTCGGGCGGCGCCGCGTTCAAGACGCACGCCACGACCGTGCCGTTCATCCAGATGGAGCTTGCGAGCCCCAACGTCCGCACGGTGATGACGTCTTACGATGTGGTGGGCAAGAAGCACACGCTGATCGTGGCCTACGCCACCGAGAAGTGGCGGAATGACAATCCGAAGCTGTACGCGGCGACCTATCAGGCGCTCGCCGAGGCGCAAAAAGTGATCGCATCGAACAAGAAGGCCGCGGCCGAATTGTTCTTGAAGGCGGAGGCGTCCAAGCTGGGATTGGACACGATCCAGAAGCTGCTGGAGGACAGCAATATGCTCGATTTCGTGCCGCAGCCGACCGGCGTGATGGCCTACGCCGACTACATGAAGAAATCGGGGTTGCTGAACAACGCGCTGTCCAGATGGACGGACGCGTTCTTCGACAACGTGCACACACTCCCCGGAGATTGACGGGATTTAACGGTTCACGCGGCGAGCTTGGTGGGCGCTTTGGGCTTGCGGCGCGGCAAGGGCGTGGCGCCGAGAGGCGGTGCGTTCTCTTTCAGTATCTCGACAAACGCATTGAGGTTGGGGCCTACGACGCCTTTGCGGCTGATGAGGACGGTCCAGACCTCGCCTTTGCCGGAGGGCAGAGGATGCACGCTCAACGCTTCCGGGTGCGGATAGGTCTCGACCACGCTTGCGGGCACCATCGCCACGCCCATGCCTGCGGCGGCACAGCCCATCATGGTGTGATAGGAGCCCAGCTCGACGAGCCGTTCGGGCAGCAGCTCATGATCGTCGAACCAATCCTCCAGGCGCTGGCGGTAGGCGCATCCCGGTTCGAACGCCAGAATCGCCTTGGTGCGAATATCCGCAGCCTTCGTGATGGGCGGATGATTGGCGGCCGCGATGATGACCAACTGCTCCTTGAAGATCGGACGCTTGTCGAAGGGACCGTCCGCAACGGGCTCAGCCACCAGTGCAGCGTCGAGTTCGCCGACCATGACGCTGGTGGCAAGCTCGCGCGTGTTGCCCGTGCGCAGCTCCAGCGCTACGGAGGAATATCTGCAGTGATATTTGCTGAGCACGCCCGGCAGGCGCACGGACGCCGTGCTCTCCATGGAGCCCAGGCGGAAGGCGCCCCGCGGCTCTGAATCCTGCATCGCATCGCGCGCTTCCGCAGCAAGCGCGAGCAGGCGGTCGGCATAGTCGAGCAGCACCCGGCCGGCCGGCGACAGGCTCAGCTTCTTGCCCTGGCGGATGAAGAGCTCGACACCCAGCTCCTCCTCGAGCTGGCGCACGCGCGTCGTCACGTTGGACTGCACACGGTGCAGCTGCTCGGCGGCGCGGGTGATGCCGCCCGCGGAAACAACGGTGCGGAAGACGTTGAGATCGGACAGTTCCATCGTTCTCTCCTTGAGAACATTACTATCATTATTATTCATTTTACGTGATGATTGGCCAGGCGTAAAGAGGGGTCATCCGGGCATGGCACAACGCCAGGTGCCCAGCAAAATGGAGCAGACCAATGCTCACGCATCATGAGCCCAGCATTATCGAAGTCGATTTCGCATCCCTGTCACCGGAGCAGCGCGCAACTGTCGTGCAGAACGCCATCCGGCGCGCCCATGCCGAGCGTTCCAAGGCGATCGGCGCCATGGCGAAGAGGCTTATCGGCTTCCTCGCATTCCGGCGCGGAAGCCGAGGTGGCAACGCCTCGACGCTCGGCACCCCAGCCTGACCGCCCGCGATCGACACAGCAAGAACGACAGGAGATGACCATGGCACAGACACAAACCTTCGACGGCTGCGTGACCGATACGGTCGCGGGGCCCACGACAGGCCTTTTCGCGGGCTATGCCGCGCAGTTCCGCAAATGGCGCAGCCGCCAGGCGGCCATCGCGCAATTGCATGGCATGGAAGATCGCCAACTGCAGGACATCGGCATCAGCCGGAGCGAGATCGATTCGGTGGTGTATCTCGCCGGCCGCGATCCGACGCGGTTGCGGCGGGGCTGAGAACCGGCGTCCCCCATCTATGGAGCGATAGGCGACGGCGCGGCGGCGCTTTTGCGTCCGCTGATGTCGTCGCCGGCCCCGGTAGGCAGACGCAGCATGGCAAGCGACGTCAAGGCTGACAGGAAACCGACGACGATGAAGGCGGCGGAGAAATCGGCCGGTGCCGGCGTGTGCCGGCCCCCCAGCCACTCCGACGCCTCCAGCACCATGGCGCCGATGGCGACGCCGAAGCTGACCGAGACCTGCTGCGCCACGGTCGCCATGCCGGTGGCAGCGCCGATCTGGCGCGTCTCCAGATCCGCGTAGGTAATGGCCGACAGGCTCGTGAACTGCAGCGAGCGCGAGAAGCCGCCGATCAGCAGCACGAGCGAGATGAGAAGGCCGGGCGTCGCCGCGGTCCACGCCGCGTTGATCATGAGCAGCGCCGAGGCGACGAGGCCGTTGACGATCAGCAAGCGGCGAAAGCCGAAGCGATGCAGGAAGCGCTGCGCGAGCGGCTTCATGGCGAAGGCGCCGAGGGCGCCGGCGAACGTGATGAGACCGGAGCTGAAAGCATCGAGTCCGAAACCAAGCTGCAGCATGAGCGGCAGCAGGAACGCGGACGCGCCGACGCCAAGGCGAAACAGCGTGCCGCCGAGGATGCCAGCCTCGAACGTGGATAACCTCAGCAGGCGCAAGTCGAGTAGCGGCTTCTCGACGCGGAAGGCGTGGCGCACATAGGCGTAGATCGCGGCGACGCCGACGCACATCAGAACGATGGAGACTTCTGGCGGCGCGATGCGGCGACCGCTGACGGCAAGGCCGGCCACGACACCGCCCAGGCCCAGCGCCGAGAGGATGAAGCCCTTCACGTCGAGCGGGGGCGTGTCCTGCTTCGCATCCGGAATGAAAAGCGTCGCCAGTACAATGCCGAGAACCCCGATCGGAATGTTGACGAAGAAGATCCAGCGCCAGTCGGCATAGGTGACGATGAAGCCGCCGAGTGGTGGACCCATCATCGGGCCGACGAGCGAGGGCATGGCCAGAAACGACAGGGCGCGCACGAGATCGTTCTTCGACACCGAGCGCACGACGATCATGCGGCCGACCGGCACCATCATGGCGCCGCCGGCTCCCTGAAGGGCGCGCCACATGACGAATTCGGCGAGCGAGCGCGAGGAGGCGCAGCCAATGGAGGCGGCCATGAACACGACGAGGGCGAGACGGAAGGTGGTGCACGCGCCGACGCGGTCGGCGACCCAGCCGCTGACGGGAATGAAGATGGCGAGGCTGACGAGATAGGACGTGACGGCGAGCTTCAGCGAGATCGGGTCGAGGCCCAGGTCATGGGCAATGACGGGGAGCGCCGTCGCCAGGATGGTCGAGTCCGTGTTCTCCATGAACAGCGCGGTGGCCACGACCAGCGGAACGATCGGCACTCGCATAGGTCGGCATCCCCGCGATGCAACCGGTGGGAGACGGAGCAACGGTGAAGGTGCGGCGCGCCGTCAATCGGTCACGCTTCGGCGGTCATCACTTGGCGGCGCGTTGTGGAAATTGCAGGACGAGAAGATCGAGGCCGGTGTCGCCGGACTCGATCGACGGCGGGCACTTGCGTGGCGGCACGAAAATGGTCGACCACTTGGGCAGCTCGTTGCCGTTGTGCTTGAGCGTGCCGCTGGCCACCAGCAGATACTGGCCGCCGCCTTCGCGCGCGTCGGGCAGGCCCGTCACCTTGTGGCTGGCGCCCACGCGATACATGAAAGCGGCCAAGCCATCGGCTTCGGTCTCGAACACGGTCTCGATGGTGACGCCGGTGCGCGCCTTGCGCTCGGTCTCATCCGCTACGCCAAGACCGCTCGCCATGCGCGTGCGCTGACCGCCCTTGCGCATCTTGGCCAAGGCGGCCGGAACATACTTGGCGCCTGGGTCCCATTGCTGGCGCAGGGTGAAGTAGCTGAGACCTTCCGGACCGGCGGCGATCGGACCATACGGCGTGTGGCCGTTGGCATACTGCACGCTCAAGGGCGGCGCCGCGCGCGCACCGATGCGGCCGGAGCCGTCGACGAACACCTGGAACTGATTGGGCTCGTGGAAATGGGCGGGCGTCACGGAGCCCGGCGGCTGGGTGACGAGGAAGCCCTGCGGCTGGCCGTTGTCGTTGACCTCGTTGCCTTCCTGATAGTGCCCGCGCAGCGGCATGGCGCCGACGAACTCACTCAAGGTGTATTCTCGACCGTTGACGTGCACCTGGCGCTGGTTTTTGAAAGCATCGGTTGCGGACGTCACGATCAGCATGCGGTCCTCCACTGAACGTTTTTTCTACGAACTGCGCCCGGAGCGATCAGGACGTTGCCCGATCTCCGGTCCAAACGTGTCACATAATGTTATCCGGGCGTAAAGGGCCCACCAACGGCGCTGGTCTGCCTGAGCAGCAAGGCTGTCATGCCCAAAGGGCGTATGACGTCTACGGAAGGTGGAGCGGAAAAGCGGCCCGGCTCAGGCCGGAACCAGCTTTTTCATGGCCGCGGAAAGGGTGTGGCGCACCTTGTGCCAACCCTTGGAGCCCTCGCTCGTCATCCAGTTCATCTGCAGCGACCGGCGCGGGCCCTCGAAGGGATGGTGGCCGTGCCAGCTGTTGTCGGAGCGCTTGAACACCAGGAGGCTGCCGTTGTCGGGCGGAACCTCGGCGGCGAAATCATCGACGTTGTGGCCGTTGCGCAAGATGCGCAGGCGTCCGCCCGGCTGCTGCCAGTTCTCATTCAGGTAAAGCAGGACCGTGATGATCTTGTCCTTGGAGTCGGTGTGAATCTGGCCGTCCTTGGCGCGCGTGTAGCCGCGCAGCGAGTACATCTTGGGCTTGCCGGCGATGTCGACGGCGAACTTCTCGGCGATGGCCTTCTCGAACGCGGGCCCGTCGAGTTCGTCGATGACCTCCTTCATGGCCATGCTGGCATCGAGGCTTTCGATCGGGTAGCTGCCGCCCTTCTCGATCTTGGGATAGGTGGCGTTGATGCGCGAGACCGTCTCAGGCGGCAGGAAGCCCGGCACGATCGTGTACATGTAGGGGCTGGTCTCGATCTTCGCGGCGTTGAGCTTGTCCATTGCCAGATGGGCCATCATGCACTCCTGCGAATCCCCCACGGCCGAACCCGGGCCGCTTACTGCTGATGCCTGTCCGCCGGGCTGACCAGGCCTGAAAGCATCCGCCGCCGCGCGAGCCACCGCCGTTCGATCTCGCGGGCGATGCGCGTTGCCGAATCGAGCGGCCGGTAATCCCACGTCTCCAGAGTAGTAACCGCATCCGGCAGCAGCCGCGTCGCGCCATAGCGCCGCAAGGATTCATGGAATCGCTCGAACTTGGCAGAGCCACCCGACGGCTGGAAGACCCAGACGGGGCGCCCGGTGGCGCAGGGCTCGCCGGTCATGTTGACGCTGTCGGCGGTGACGATGAAGCGATCGGCGTGCGCCAGGAAGGCCGGATAGGGATTGTCGCCGGTCTCGTCCCAGACGAAGCGCGGCGCCCCTTCGGTCGCGCGTAGCGCAGCGGCCAGCAGGCGCTTGTGCGTGCGCCGGGACGGCGTGATGAGGAAGCTCGCGCCGAGGCGGGCCAGGGATTGGAGTGAGGCGGCGAAACGATCGTCGTCGGCTTCGGTGAAGCGGTAGGTGCCATTCTTGCCGCCGAGGATGACGGCAATGCGGGGCGCCGGAAGGGCTGCAATCTGGGGTGGGATGGATCCTCGGAGCTCGGCCAGCCGGGCGGGGGAGAAATTGTGCGGCGCGGTCAACGTGGTGAGCACGTTGACGCCCCGGCGCCGGTCATGCTCGGGCACCCAGATCAGATCGGCCGTGCCGGGACCCGTCTTGGGGTCCTGAAGGACGACCGTGTAGGTGGCGATGCCGGCCTGGCGCTTGAGCAGGCGGATGTAGGGGATGGAGAGACGACCGGTCGCCAAGGCGATGACGGGCCACGGCGGCGAAAACCGTCCGGCCGGATCGCCGAACGCCTCGCGCGGATCGACGGGACCCCACGGTGCCATGGCGCGCCAGAGACTGCGCGGCCGCACCTGCTTCCAGTCCACGGCAAGACCCAGGGCCTCGGCCACGCCGCGCACCTGGACCTGCATCCCGGCCTTGTCGTCGGTCAGGCACCAGGCCTTGGCGCCGGCCAGCGGCATGTGCGCCGCAAGGTCGTCAGCCATCGATCCCTCTCGAGCGCCTTACGCGCACAGGTCTGCTGCACGGCCGAACGAAACAATCTTGCGTTCGCGGGGTTGCAGGAATACGTCTGCGTCGCCGCCCTGCGCTGCCCGCGTCGGCGCCGGCCACACCAACAGCTGGCAGATAACCGCAATGCGCGCCCGCCTCGATGCTACCGATTGGCGCATCCTTAAGGAGCTGCAGGCCGACGGCCGCATCACCAACGTGGCGCTGGCGGCGCGCGTCGGATTGACACCGCCGCCATGCCTGCGGCGCCTGCAGGCGCTGGAGCAGGCCGGGCTCATCAAGAGCTATCATGCCGTGGTCGACGCCCGCAGGCTGGGCTTCGAGGTGACGGCATTCGCCATGGTGCGGCTGGTGGCGCAGGCCGAGGCCGACCTGCGCGCGTTCGAAAACCTCGCCCTCAAGTGGCCGCTCGTACGTGAGGCGCACATGCTCTCGGGCGACATCGACTACATGCTGAAGTGCGTGGCGCCCGACCTGACCTCGTTCCAGGATTTCGTGCTGCGCGAACTCACGGCCGCGCCCAATGTCGCGAGCGTCAAGACGACGGTGACCATACGGGAGGCGAAGTTCGAGGCCGGCGTGCCGATCCAGGGCACGCCCGAGGAGTGATGGCGGCCAGACCCTTGGTCCGCTTCTGCCAATGATCGGACCTCGGCGCGGTCGATTGGAATGCCGCAGAAGTGCAAGTTACTCAATGGAGTGTAGATGCCGCTGACCTACGCCTTCCGCTTGCCGCCGAGTCCGCAAGCGCTCGACCATGCCATCCTCGCGGAGAAGCTCGGCTACGAGCGCATCTGGTCGCCCGAAATCCCAGCCTTCGGCCACGACATCTGGGTGCACCTCGCCCGTGTCGCGGAGCGCACAGAGCGCATCGGCATCGGTCCCGCCGTACTGACCCCGAGCTACCGCCATCCGATGGCGCAGGCCTCTGCCATCGCCACGCTTGAGCACATCGCGCCAGGCCGCCTGATGGTGGCCTTCGGCACCGGCTTCACCGGCCGGGTCGCAATGGGCCAGAAGCCGTTGTCGTGGGAGGCCATGCGCCGCCATCTGCTCCAGGTACGCGCATTGCTGCGCGGCGAGCCCGTCGACATCGACGGTGGCATGGCGCAGATCCTGGCCTCGCCCGGCCTGCTGCCCGACCGCCCCATCAAGACGCCGCTGTTGCTGGCGGCCCAAGGTCCGAAGGGCCGCGCCGTCGCCAAGGAGATCGCCGACGGCCTCATCGCGTTGCGCAGTCCCGCACAGGGCTTCAATCCATGCCTAGTGTCGATCAACGGAACGGTGCTCGATCCGGGCGAGTCGGCGACGAGCCCCCGCGTAAAGGCAGCCGTGGCGCCATTGATCGGCATCATCTTTCATAACACGTTTGCGAGCGATCCCGACGCCGTCAGGCGGCTGCCCGGCGGGCAAGCGTGGGTCGATAGCGTCATGCAGGTGCCCGAGTCGATCCGCCACCTGTCGATCAATCGCGGTCACAACTGGGACATCTCCAACGGCCACGATGCGCTGATCGATACCAGCGCAGCTGAGCAGATGACATTCACCGGCTCGCCCGACGCGCTGCGTGCCCGCCTCGCCGAACTCGAGGCCGCGGGCGCCACCGGCGTCATCTTCGGCACCAGCGGCGCGGACGTGGAGCGCGAACTGCACGCCTTTGCGCGCCTTGTCGACCTGCGCCCGAGGTGACGCCGACATGGTCGGCACGTCCGGTCTGTTTTCATGAGCGGCAGTCGCTCGCGGGCTTGCCGAGCAGCAAGTTTGAGTCAGGCTCTCGGCACGCTATCAAGCTGCTCGCACGTGCCCAGAAATCACACGGGCGCCGATGCGCTACTTGTACTCGAGCTTGAGGATCTCGTAGGAGCGCGAGCCCTTGGGCGTGGTGACCTCGGCGGAATCGCCTTTCGACTTGCCGATCAACGCGCGGGCGATAGGCGAGGAGATCGACACCTTCCCGTCGCGCACATTGGCTTCGGAATCGCCGACAATCTTGTACTTCACCTTCTCGCCGGAATCTTCGTCCTCGAGCGTGACGGTGGCGCCAAACTTGACGGTGTCGCCAGAGAGCTTCGAGACGTCGATGACCTCGGCGCGCGAAATCTTGTCCTCGAGCTCGGCGACCTTGGCTTCGTTCATGCCCTGGGCCTCTTTGGCCGCGTGATACTCGGCGTTCTCGGACAGATCGCCGTGCTCACGGGCATCCGAGATCTGCTGGATGATGCGCGGACGTTCCACGGATTTCAGGCGGTGCAGCTCCTCCTCGAGGGTCTTGTAACCCTCAATGGTCATCGGCACCTTTTCCATTGCCATAGCTCACGTCTCCCAGACGGCTGGACCCTCGTGCCCAGCGCCTTGATGAACAGTCTCACTCAGTCCTAGAGGTTTGACCAGACCCTTGCGCACAGAATGGCGAGAGCCACGGTCAGGATGCGCGGCCGACGTAACTTTGCAGCGGCGCGACCTTGAGAGTATCTGCCTTGAGCGCCTTGATGGCTTCCGTTGCCGCGATAGCGCCAGCCAAAGTTGTATAACAGGGAATGCGATTCAGCAAGGCGGCGCGCCGGATATCCTTGGAATCAGCGAGCGCCTTGGCGCCGTCCGTCGTGTTAAAAACCAAGTGCACGTCGCCGTTCTTCATAGTGTCGACAATATGCGGCCGGCCTTCGAGTACCTTGTTGACGTGCTCACAGGGAATGCCGTGGCTCTCCAGGTGGCGCTTGGTTCCACGCGTGGCGAGAACACGGAACCCCATGTCGGCAAGATCGCGCAACGCGCCGAGGATGCGGTCCTTGTCCGAATCACGCAGCGACACGAACACCGTACCGGCGAGCGGTAGAATGGTTCCCGAGCCGATCTGGCTCTTGGCAAAGGCGATGGCGAAGTCGCGGTCGATGCCCATGACCTCGCCGGTGGAGCGCATCTCGGGGCCGAGAACGGTGTCGACGCCGGGGAAGCGGGCGAAGGGGAACACGGCCTCCTTGACGGCGATGTGGGACAGCTTGGGCGTGGTGAGGCCGAAGCTCGCCAGCGGCGTGCCGGCCATGATGCGCGAGGCGATGCCGGCGACCGGCTTGCCGATGACCTTGGCGACGAAGGGCACGGTGCGGCTCGCGCGCGGATTGACCTCCAGGATGTAGATCTCGTTGCCCTTGACGGCGTACTGCACGTTCATGAGGCCGACGACATTCAAGGCGCGTGCAAGGTCCTTGGTCTGCTTCTCGATGCGCACGACGACGGAGGACGGCAGCGAATGGGGCGGCAGCGAGCAGGCCGAGTCGCCCGAATGGATGCCGGCCTCCTCGATGTGCTCCATGATGCCGACGATGAAGACGTCCTTGCCATCGGCCAGGCAATCGACGTCGACCTCGGTGGCGTCCGACAGGTAGCGGTCGATCAGCAGCGGCCGCTTGTCGGAGACCACGAGCTCGGAGGGGCGGTCGAGCGTGGCCGAGAGGCGTGCGAGGTAGCGGTCGAGGTCGGAGTTGTCGGCCAGGATCTCCATGGCACGGCCGCCCAGCACATAGGATGGGCGGATGACGATCGGATAGCCGATGCGCTCGGCGGCGACGCGGGCCTCGGCAGGGCTGCGCGCGATGCCGCTCTCGGGCTGCTTCAGCTTCAGCTTTTCGACCAGTGCCTTGAAGCGATCGCGATCCTCGGCGAGATCGATGGCGTCGAAGGAGGTGCCGAGGATGGGGATGCCGGCCTTCTCCAGCGGTTCGGCGAGCTTCAGCGGGGTCTGCCCGCCGAACTGCACGATGACGCCCTTGAGCATGCCCTTCGCCTGCTCGACGTGGATGATCTCCAGCACGTCTTCGATGGTCAGCGACTCGAAATAGAGCCGGTCGGAGGTGTCGTAGTCGGTCGAGACGGTCTCGGGATTGCAGTTGACCATGATGGTCTCGAACCCTGCGTCCGAGAGCGCGAAGCAGGCATGGCAGCAGCAGTAGTCGAACTCGATACCCTGGCCGATGCGGTTGGGGCCGCCGCCGAGAATAATGATCTTGGTCTTGTCGGACGGATCGGCCTCGCAGACGGGCGCGCTGAACAGGCCGGACTCGTAGGTCGAGTACATGTAGGCCGTGGGCGAGGCGAACTCGGCGGCGCAGGTGTCGATGCGCTTGAACACGGGACGCACGCCGAGCTCGATGCGCCGCTCGCGCACGGCGGCTTCGCTGAGGCCGGCGAGCTTCGCCAGGCGGATGTCCGAGAAGCCCATGGCCTTGAGCGTGCGCATGGTGCCGGCGGTGCCGGGCAGGCCGTGCTGGCGGACACGCTCCTCGGTATCGACGATCTCCTGCATGCGCGCCAAAAACCAGGGATCGATCTTGCAGGAGGCGTGGATCTGCTCGTGATCGAACCCGAGGCGCATGGCCTGCGCCACCTTGAGGATGCGGTCGGGCGTCGGCTGGCCGAGGGCGGCGCGAATGACGTTCTTGTCGTCGCCGGCACCCAGGCCCTCGAAGGTGATGTCGTCGAGTCCGGAGAGGCCGGTTTCGAGACCGCGCAGAGCTTTCTGCAGGCTCTCGGCGAAGGTGCGGCCGATGGCCATGACCTCGCCGACCGATTTCATGGAGGTGGTGAGCGTCGGATCCGAGCCCGGGAATTTCTCGAAGGCGAAGCGCGGGATCTTGGTGACGACGTAGTCGATGGTCGGCTCGAAGGAGGCCGGCGTGGCGCCGCCGGTGATGTCGTTCTCCAATTCGTCGAGCGTGTAGCCGACCGCGAGGCGCGCGGCGACCTTGGCGATGGGGAATCCGGTGGCCTTGGAGGCCAATGCGGACGAGCGCGACACGCGCGGGTTCATCTCGATGACGACGAGGCGGCCGTCGTCGGGGTTGACGGCGAACTGCACGTTGGAGCCGCCGGTCTCGACGCCGATCTCGCGCAGCACTGCGATCGAGGCGTTGCGCATGATCTGGTATTCTTTGTCGGTGAGCGTCAGCGCCGGCGCCACCGTGATGGAATCACCCGTGTGCACGCCCATCGGATCGACGTTCTCGATGGAGCAGACGATGATGCAGTTGTCCGCCGTGTCGCGGACGACCTCCATCTCGAATTCCTTCCAGCCGAGCACGCTTTCCTCGACGAGGACCTGGCGCGTCGGCGAGGCGTCAAGGCCGCGCTCGACGATCTCCAGGAATTCCTCGCGGTTGTAGGCGACGCCGCCGCCGGTGCCGCCGAGCGTGAAGGACGGGCGCAGGATGGCCGGCAGGCCGACGTGCTCCAGCGCGGCGAGCGCCTCCTCGCGATTGTGCGCGAGCTTCGAGCGCGGCGTGGCAAGGCCGATGCGGTCCATGGCCTCGCGGAAGAGCTGGCGGTCCTCGGCCATGTCGATGGCTTCGGCCTTGGCGCCGATCATCTCGACGTTGAAGGCCTTGAGCACGCCCTGCTTGTCCAGCGCCAGCGCGGTGTTGAGCGCTGTCTGCCCGCCCATGGTGGGCAGGAGCGCGTCGGGGCGCTCCTTCTCGATGATCTTGGCGACGATCTCAGGCGTGATCGGCTCGACATAGGTTGCATCAGCCAGTTCCGGGTCCGTCATGATGGTGGCCGGATTGGAGTTGACCAGAATGATGCGGTAGCCCTCGGCCTTCAGGGCCTTGCAGGCCTGGGTGCCGGAATAGTCGAACTCGCAGGCCTGTCCGATGACAATGGGACCCGCGCCGATGATGAGGATGGATTTTATGTCGGTGCGCTTCGGCATGAGGCCGCTTCATATTGCAGCGCAGGAACTTTGGCTATAGCCGGGTGCGGCCAACCCTCAGTTCCGTAGAGGGACCCGTGGCTTATTGCTTGGGCTGGCTACGCTGACGCAGCGCCTCGCAAGGATCCGGACGCTCGGCGCGTGGTGTAAAGATCACAAAATCGACAGCGGGCTTGCCGTCGGGCGCGCGGGGGGCGTAGGCGGCTGGGTCGGCCTGGCCGTCCTCGACCTCCAACATCATGACAGCAATGATGTTTTTTCCCGGCGCGCGCTCGCGCAGGTACCAGGGGACGGCCCGGTCGGTGCGGACATGGCCGTTGCCGGCAATCAGGATGGCGGCGCCGTGATCCTTGGCGGCTGTGAGCATGACATCGGCGAAGGCGGCGTCGCGGTAGCGCTGGGCGACGCTCATGGCGGGGACGGCCGACTCGGGAATGGCGCCGCAGTGGCTGCCTTTCAGCTCGTTGTAGAGCGCGTCGGCGAGCGGCTTGTCCCAGGTTGCGTCGAGCAGGATACGGGTGCGCTCCTGCGGCGACAGCGCGCCTTCCTCGCTACGCGCGACGGCCCGCACCTGCTGGCGCGGTGGATTCGCGGCGTAGATGGGCAGGCGCGGATTGAAGACGGCATTGAAGAGACCGACGAATTTGGTCTCCGATGGCCAGCCGCCGTTCTGCCAGTCGAGGAAGCGGAACAAATCGTTGGCGGTGGCGACGCGGCGGGCGGTGCGGTCGAACTCGTCGAGCTTGGCAAGCGCCTCCTGCTGATCGGTCCGGATATGCTCGAACACGACGCCGAACTTGCTCTGGGCCTCAACACGGCGGCCGATCGCCCACCCCTGCAGCCCATGGGCGTCGGCATTGTCGTGCACTTCGCCGAGCAGCAGAAAGTCGGCCCGCGCGAGCGTGGCTGTCAGCGATGCCGGATCGAGGAATGAGCCGTCGGCGGCCGACCAGATGCGGCCAACGAGCGGATGGTCGCGCGAGCCGGCTTCTTGCCAAGAAAAGCCGAAGGCGTTCGCCGGCGGCGTCCGAGCCCCAGCTTGTCCGATCGACAGGACAAGTGCGATAGCGACCAGCAGCCCAAGGGCAACGCCGCCGGTCTGCATCGCGCGAACGGACATCACTTGCTGCGCTCGGGCATGGGCGGCAACCCCTTGCGGGCGCGCATGAGATTGACGAAACGCTCGAACAGGTAGTGGCTGTCCTCGGGGCCGGGCGAGGCCTCGGGGTGGTACTGCACCGAGAACACGGGCTTGCCCTTGATCTGCAGGCCGCAGTTGCTGCCGTCGAACAGCGAGACGTGCGTCTGCTCGACGGAGTCGGGCAGCGTCTTGGGATCGACGGCGAAGCCGTGGTTCATCGAGGTGATCTCGACCTTGCCGGTGGTGAAGTCCTTCACCGGATGGTTGGCGCCGTGGTGGCCCTGCTTCATCTTGTGCGTGCGGCCGCCGAGCGCGAGCCCCAGCATCTGATGGCCGAGGCAGATGCCGAACACGGGCAGGCCGCTGTCGACCAGCTTCTTGATCTCGGGCACAGCGTACTTGCCGGTCGCTGCCGGATCGCCGGGGCCGTTGGAGAGGAAGACACCGTCGGGCTTGCGGTCGAGGATCTCGTCGGCCTTGGCGGTTGCCGGTACGACGGTGACCTTGCAGCCGGACGTGGCGAGGCAGCGCAGGATGTTGCGCTTCAGGCCGTAGTCGACAGCGACGACGTGAAACTCCGGATTCTCCTGGCGCGGGTAGCCCCGGCCCCAGACCCAGCGCATCTCGTCCCAGGTGTAGCTCTGGCCGCTGGTGACGTCGGGTACGAGGTCCATGCCGTCGAGACCGGGCCAGGCCTTGGCTTCGGCCTTGAGCTTTTCGAGATCGAACCTGGCCGACGGCTCGTGCGCGATGACAGCGTTGGGCATGCCCTGCTCGCGGATGCGGGCGGTGAGCGCCCGCGTATCGATGCCGGTGATGCCGATGATGCCGCGCGCCTTCAGCCAGCGGTCGAGATGCTCGGCAGCGCGATAGCTGGACGGGTCGGTGATGGAGGCGCGCAGCACGCAGCCGCGGACGCCCGAGCGCGCGGCGAGGTTGGAGGTCTCGGTATCCTCGGTGTTGGTGCCGACGTTGCCGATGTGGGGGAAAGTGAAGGTGATGATCTGCCCGGCGTAGGAGGGATCGGTCATGATCTCCTGGTAGCCGGTCATGGCCGTGTTGAAGCAGACCTCGCCGACCGCTGTGCCGGTGGCGCCGATGCCTTGGCCGGCGATGATGCTGCCGTCGGCCAGGATGAGGCGCGCGGTCGACGGCGCCTCGGTCCAGGGTGCCGCAGTCGTGGTGGACGTGCCCGGAGCGGACATGGGTGGAGCCTCGCTGCCTGTGGGTTGCGCGCCTGGCTTTGGCCGGGCGCGATTTGGCGCGGAAACTAGGGGCGCCGGGGCCTGGGGTCAATGTCGCCTCGTCATCCTCGAGCGGCGGAGGCGTCCATGCGAAGCATGGCTAAGCATGGCTCCGCCATGACCGAAGCCGTCTCGGGGATCCAGCATAGAGAGGGCCGAAGGCTCGATATCTACGGCGTCTTCGACGAGTCTGATGCTGGTTCCCCGCGCTTCGTGCTGAAAGCATGTCTTCGACATGACGTGCCTTCGGCACGCTCGCGCGAGGATGACGAAACTGATGGGATAACTCGGACTGCGGCCACGCTGCCCTATTTATTCGAACGGGTTGTCGCGGCAGCCGCCATAGAAGACGAGGTTGACCTGGCGGGCGCGGGGGGCGCCGGCGATGTCGGCGAGGCGAATCGCTTGGTCGGGGAGCGCGGCGTTCTTGAGATCGACGGGATAGCTGCCGGGAAGCAGGTAGACGGTGCGGGCGACTTCCACGCCGTGGCCGGTAACGTAGATGAGGGCGGCATCGTAGTGCGCCGAGCGGGACGCAAAATCGGCGAGTTTCTGGCGCATGGACATGAGATCGAGATCGAGCGCGACTTCGGTGTCGAAGCGCACACGATGCAAGGCCGTGGCGATGCGCTGGGCGTCGGTCTTGGCGCCGGGCAGCGATGGCGCGCCGCCTGCTCTGTAGTCGGAGACCACCATCACGAGGGCGATGCGGCGTTCGCCCGATTGTGCGGGGACGAGCGACCAATCGGGACGCGTTACGCCCGCCGGGACGTCGGGCGTCTGGAAGCCGCCGCTCTTTTGCACGGTCAGGCGCTGCAGGGCTGCGGGAAGATCACGTAGCGCGGCGTGCGGCTGGGCCAGCATCTCGATGAGCGAGGTGGCGAACGGGTTGCCGCCGCCCTCGCCCTGGTCGAGGGTTTGCTTGCCGGACGACGAGGCGTGAAACAGCAGCGTTTCAGCGTGCGCCCGCCCGACGGCCGCCGTCCAAAGACTGGCAACCAGTGCGAGCGCGCACGCCGCCAAAATTCCCCGCATCATGTTTCACCCGCCATTTTGCACCCGCCCACACAGGCTGTAAGCGGACATTCGAGCCGGAATAAGGAGGGTATCTCGGGTGCGCCGCTTGTGACATGGCCCTCCCCTGCCCTACATGTGGACCAACCCAAAGCGGAGAGATGCCATGCGCGAACGCCTGACCCAAGCCATGAAGGACGCCATGCGGGCGAAGGATCAGACGCGCCTGACGACCATCCGTCTCGTGCTGTCGGCGATCAAGGACCACGACCTCGGCATCAAGCCGGTGGGCGGCAAGACGGGCGAGCCTGCGGGCGATGCCGAGATCACGCAGATCATGGCGCGCATGATCAAGCAGCGGCGCGACTCCATCGAAGCCTACGAAAAAGCCGCGCGGCCGGAGTTGGCGCAAAAGGAAAAGGACGAGATCACGCTGATCGAGGAGTTCCTGCCCAAGCAGCTCGGCGAGGCCGAAACGCGCGCGGCGGTGGCGGCGGCGATCAAGGAGGCAGGCGCGGCGAGCGTGAAGGACATGGGCAAGGCCATGGCCGTCCTCAAGCAGCGTTACGCCGGGCAGCTCGATTTCGGCAAGGCCAGTGCGCTGGTGAAGGAGATGCTCGGGTAGGCGCCACGGCGCCGCCTGCCATCCGCGCTATCGTGCATCGAGAGCTGTCGTGGATAGCCGCGAAGTAAGCATGGGCAGTTCATGCTGACGACCCGCGACACTATTGGCCGCGAGGCACGAACGCTATTGAGCTGGGAGTCTCGTGCTCATGATCGGCGTAATCACGCCATTCACATGATATTTGTGGCACGTGAGACAGTCTTGACGCGCCTTGCTGCTGGTGTGGCAGGTCTGGCAGAGATCCTTGTTGACCGAACCGAAATTGGACACGAAACTTTGCGGATTGCCCTGCGTGTAGCTTTCCAGATAGGGGCGGCCCTTTTCAAGGCTGTGGCAGGCCAGGCAGCCGCGGTCGCCCACGACGCCGAAATGCGGCTCATGGATGAAGTTGGTGAAGCGCCCCTGTTTGCGCTCGGCCGACGGCGACGAGAAATTGACGACTCGCCCTTTGCCGGGGAGATCGTCGACGCTGTGGCATTTCGTGCATGACCCCTGAGCGTCTTTGCTCGTGAGAACATCGAAGACCGCAGCGGCCGGGCTCTTATGGCCTTTCGGGGCCTGGGGGCCGGTCAGAAACAGCCACGAGTGGATGAATTTGTCCTTGTGGCCCGTGGGACGATAGAAAATCGCGTAGTCCTGCCGGTACCAGCCGCCGTAGGCAGCCCAGCTTTCCGGATCCACGTCGCTCTTGATGCTGATGACGGGCGCGGCAGCCCTTGCTTGAGGCTGCGGCACATTTGCGTCCGCTTTGGGAGCGGCATCCGCAGCCGCGGGCTTGGCGTTTGCGGTCTCGGTTTTTCCCGTCGCTGCGTCAGACTGGGCTGATTTCTCGGTGCCCTTGGTACCTGCTTTCATCGCCCGCAGCTCTTCCTCCGTGGGGAACAGCAGATCGTCGGTTTGGTCCGCGCCCTTCTTCTGAGTAGGCTCGTTGGCGGAGAGCGCTTCCTTGCCGGGCTTGGCGTTCGCGACATCGGCTTTTCCGGCTGCTCCTTCAGGCTGTGCCGCTGCTGCCTTGGCTGCGACTGCAACGGTCTCTGTTTGCTGATTGGCCTGAGCAGGCCCGCCAGCTTTGGCTATGCTTGCCGTTTCGCTATCGACGGCCACTCTCGCTTCCGTAATCGTTGCGGTCCAGCCGCCCTGTTCCTGATCACTCTTCTCCGGACGATTGGCCATTTCCGTGCCGAGATTGGGTAGCCAATGCTGCTGCGCGCTGATGATGACATCTTGCGGAATGTTCGCGGTCAGATCGGCGACAAGGTTTGCGCTCAGCTTCGCCCCGCCGCCTATATTCAGGTTCCCCAGCACATCAGACGCTTTTCCCCGGATGAGCGCATAGAACAGCCCCTTGATCTCCCAAACCAGATTGGTCACCGCCTTGATCTGGGCGTTGCTGGCACGGCTCAGATCCTGGAGGTCCAAGCGGTCCACGGCCTTGATCAAGGCGCGGCCCCGCTCATTGCGGCTGATCATCACTTTCATGAACGGCGTGAGCCCGGCCTCGGACGCGTCCGGCCATTCGCCGATCGAGGCATTCTTCTTCTTCAGCGTTTGCAGATCGAGGCCAGGCAAGGTCAGGAAAGCAACGCCTTTCGGGCCACTGGCCCGCTCCTTCCCGGTGATCTGGTCGAGATGGCAGGCAGTGCACGTTTGCTCGAACGGCGCTACCGCCATGACCCGCTTGTCTTTGCCGCTGTCGTGACAGGTCGAGCACGTCGCGGGAATGCGCTTGGCCGGATCCTTCCCCGCCACCTCGGGATAGTGTTTACCGAAATGGCCGGCATGGTCGAAGATAATCCGGGTGCGCCGTTTGAAGGGATAGTTCTCGAATTTCGGGTGATGGCCGTCGAAGCTGTCGAACTTAACAACGTGGCAGGAGCGGCACTGCTCGTTGGAGATCTTCTTCAGATTGAAATTGGCACCCTGGTGCTCCTGGTGGCAGGTCGCGCAATAGAGACCGCGAGAGACTAGGTCGTCAGTGGGAAAGGCGACGCTCTGCGCATGGGCCGATTGCGGCGCTGGTGTCCTTGCGGCGACTTTCGTCAATCGCTCGGTGCTCTGCTTCAGCACATTCTCCGAAGCGCCATGCGCGTTGAAGGCCGTGTCGGGCATCTTGTGGCAGGTGAGGCAGGCCTTGCTGTCCGCGTGCCGGTCGCCGGCGACGAGACCGTGTATCCAGGTCAGTTTGCCGTCCCCGCTTTGCGTATGGCAGGTGCTGCAATTTTCGATTGCTCCGTGAGCGCTCGTCAGCGATCCCGGCATCAGGAACTGCGGGTTCTTGGCAAAGAGGAAAGCCGCACCAAGCCCCACAACGGTCACGAACGCCAGCCTCATCGCTAGGCGGTCGCGCCGTGACCCCGGAGCGTCCAGGCTTTCGGGTTGCGCCGATCCGATGCCGAGCCATCGCCGCATCACGACAGCCCCGCAGAATAAGCATAGACGACGAGGACGTGCAGTACCGTCAGCACGATCAGCGCGTAGGTAACGGGCACATGCACGAACAGCCAGGCCCTGGTCAACCCGAGATAGACCCGCGCGAAATCGAGCCGATCCTTCTCGACCACGAGATTCTTGATGGCGGCGAGCTTCTCCTGGCCCTGCTGGTCGACATAGCGCGAGAGGTTATCGATCTCGTCGGTCAGCTGCTTGAGCGGGCGTTGCGATCCGATGAGATGGGCGGCGGAATTGCGCTGCCCCTGGAAAAAATCCCGCAGGTGGTCTTTGTAAAGGTCCGCGATCCAGGCGTCATAGGGCGGCGCCGGCAATGCGATTGCAGCGGCGGCTGGATCGGTCTCGGCGACAACCGCTTGGACATGCCGCGCCAGCTCGGCGCGAAGAGCAGGGATGCGATCGTAGCCGGTGCCTTCATCGATCAGGCGCTTGGTCTGCAGCGACCAGGCGAGATAGGTGCCGAAAATGCCGCTGAGCGCCACCACCACGAAGCCCGCCCACAGCGCCCATTCAAAGGCGGTGTCCGGCAGAGAGAAATCCGAATGCAAGATGAAGGCGGCGATCAGCAGATAGCCGAGAAAAATATGGATCTTCCGCCAGCGCATGGCGGATTTCGGCGATAGGCGGGCCGTTTTTTTGGCGAAGTGGAAGTAGATCTGCACGCCCATACCGCCGGCCAGCACCCAGCCATCGAGATAGCGCGGATCGCGCAGCCCGTTGCCGTAGATCCAGACGAGCCAGAACAGGCCGCCGGAAATGGCCGCGAACAAGAGGCCTCGGACTGCCTGTCTGATGAGAAATCTCGCAGCGTGTGCGCCGATCAAGCTGTCAGACGCGCGCTGCGCCGCCGATCTCACGACGGCCCCCCAAAATCATGCATTGCACTGGCTCTTTTCCCATCCAACTCTTTCAGGCTGTTGTCTCGCCGGGCGGCCAAGATCAATTGACCGCGCCGGCTTCCCTCGCTTTGCCCTTGATCTTGTCCGGTCCAGGAATCAGGCTGTCGAGCCCGGCCATCGTGCTGCCGTCGTACTTCTCGGTGATGCTCGCGAGGAGCTTGGAGACGCTTTCGGCGGCAGTCGTCAGTGAGCGTTCATTGTTCAGCTTCAACCCGGCCGAATAGGCATATTCGACCATCTTGGCGATTTCCGGCACATCCGGCGCAGCTTTCGCGGCAGCGGCGAGTTGCTTGCGCGCCCGATCGACGCGTTTTGCCATTTCGAAAGCGTAGAGCTTCCTCGCCGTGGCCCGGCTGACCGCACGGATTCCGGTTTCGAGCTCGACGCCGATGCCGACGAGATAGAGCATTCGTTTGCGCGCCGCGCTCGCCGGCGCGTTTTCCTTGCCCTTGTTGTGCCAGGTATTGTGCCGCACCTCGCCCTGCGACCAGGACATGAGCTCGAAGGGGCTGCCGGCAGGATGGCCGCCTTTATTCACGAGATCCTCTTGCGGCACGACGTGGCAGCTGTAGCAGTTCTTCGCCAGCCGATAGAGCGAGGATGGCCGGATCATCCCTTTGGATTCGGCGAGCTTCCAGCGCGCGTCCTTTTCGGCCTTGCTCTCGGTCTTGTCGGTCTTGCCGCTGTATCCGCTGTGGACCTTGATCCAGTCGTCACCAGCACTGTGGCAGGACTCGCAGGAGATGCCGGCAATCGGCTGCTTTTTGTTTTCCTTCTCCTGCACGGTGTAATGACAGGTCAGGCACAAACCCTCCCCTCTGATGCGCTGAACGCCCATTCTTGCGGCGATTTCGTTCGCTTCCTTCCGGCGCGGCATCTCGCCGAAGGTCTTGAAGTGATGCGTGCTCTTCCAGGCCTCGGCCTCCTGCTTGTGACATTCGGCACAGGCATTCGGGCCGACGATCTTGGCGTGATCGGGCGCAACTTGGCCGTCCGCCGCCAAGCTGAAGATCGTCAGCACGCCGCAGAGAGAAACCACGGAGGAGAGGAGAGGGCCCGCACCCCCCCATCCGATCGACCGAAGACTATCCGCTCTTGGAGCGATAATGACTCCTCACCACTGCTTCAGGCATGCGATGCCCTTGCGCCGACTGTCCCGGCCGGGTACGGGGGCGGCCGAGAGGAAGCTGTGCAAGCTGCCGGGACGTGTTTTCGGCCAGCCAGTCCATAGCGCGGGTCAGTACGCCTTCCTCGACGGTGTCGTCGGTGGTCGGCAGGAACGGGTCCGCGTAACAAACAGCGCCGCTATGCGCTGCAATCGATTTGATGGAGGCGACCATCGCCGGCGCGCCGCAGGCGTAGAGCACATCCGTCGGCAGCAGGCGCGGCAGATAGTCCGTCGGCCGGCCCAGTTTCACCGCATCGGTCACGGTCTGGGGCGTGCTGCAGACCGGGACGATGACGACATTGCGGAAGCGGGCCAGCCGCGCGAGAGCCGCGCCCATATAGATTGACTCGATGGTGCGGCCACCAGCGATGACGATCATCCTGCGCTCCGGATTCTCGCGCAACGCAGCGACGGCGATCGACCAGATCGGTGCAAAGCCGGTATTGGTGCCGACGAGGACCAATCGGCTGTCCTGATTGGGCCGGAAGTGCGCGGAGCCATAGGGGCCCGTCAGCTTCACCCGATGGCCCGGCTTGATACGCTTGCCGAGTGATGACGTGACACGGCCGTCCCGCATGCGCCGAACATGAAACCAGATCGAACGGCTGTTCCGATTGCTGCGCAAGGGATGAGTGATGCTGAAGGGACGGCTCGGATAACCGCTGAAGCGCACCTGCACATATTGCCCGGCGTGATAGGGTAACGCACGCTCCGTGCTGATACCGACCTCCATCACCTCGGGCGACAGGGGACGCAACGAGGTCAGCACGCCTTCGACGATGCGAACGCCCGAGCCCTGGTCTCGCTCGATAATGACGTCGCCGACGATCCGGCACTGACAGGCATGTACGATGCCGGGCTCGCCCCCTTCACCGCCGTGGACTTCGCCAGCGACCACCCGCACGCAGCAGGTGCCGCAATGGCCGGCGCGGCAGTCAAAGGGTAGGTCGATGCCATTACTAAGCGCTGCATCCAACAGCAACTCGCCACGGCGCGCCAGAAAGCTATCGCCATTGATGGTTATTTGGTGACTAACTGCCATTGCCTGATCCCCGGAAGGCGTGAAGCTTCCCATCTACGGCTGGTGCGGATGACCAGTCGTCGCTGTGCTTCCCGGGATGCTCAGCAGATCAAAGACTCTGGGCCGGCACGCACTGTCATTGGCCGGCAGCAGAAACGTCGTTTTTTGTTGGCGCCCGTCAATTTGCTGACTCCCCTTGAGATTCGACGCGAATACGCAACCCAAGGCGAAAGCATTCATACCCAAACCCCTGCTCTGGGTGCGTTTGCCTTGAGGATCGGCCAAGAATTATCGGCCCATCATGGCTGGCAAAAGGCTTTGGATGGGTGAATTCTGGGCGGAGCCGCAAACCGATTGGCAATGCGTTTCCCGGAGCGCTCTGATTTCGCCGGCGAAACGGCGCAGGCGCTTACCGGCAACACGCTTACGCGCTTCGAAAGCCAGCACGGATTGGGATTTCGGCTCCCGATGCTCGTCGCTCGGCAGGCTGCTCTATACACCGGGACGCGTTATGCTCCAAAACTGGCTATTCGAAATGCATTATTCTCAGAAAATGAATATATCATCGCCTTTCATTGGATAAACTCAGACAGCGAGCATTAGTTCTCAAGATTGCCCTTTTTCATCACGGTTTCGCTATAGACGCGTCCCCGTGACGCCCCCTTTTCCCGATTAACCTTGCCACTCATTCGGTTCGGCTATCCAGCACGCAGGCGGGAGCTGCGAAATTTTGGATGCCGCCCTGAGTCTATGGGGGACAAGGGTAATGTTTGGTGCGCTTCAGCGGTTATCCGATATTTCGGTTCTTTCCTGCACTTTCGCAGGCGCCTTGCTGAGTTACACACTCTTCCTAAGCCAGAATGCCGACGCCGGGGGCAACGAGGCTGGGCAGGCCCGGTCGGCGCAGGCACAGCCTAAAGTGCAGCTCGCCCAGAATGCGGGAGCTGCCGGAAAAAGCGATCCGAACGCTCTTCTCGAAGCCCTTGTCAAAGAGGATGAAGAGAAAAGAGCCCGCGAGCCAGCAACGGGCAAAGCCGGAACCGCGGCCGGCAGCAAGGGGAAGCTGCCTGCCGGCGCAGAAGCGGCCGCGCGTGGGGAGATCACGGTCCTCCAGGCAGCAGCAAAGGCGGAGAAGGGCAAGGAAGCCCCCATCCCTCCCGTCGACGCGGAGACCCTCTCCCTCTTTCCCACCGCGGCGGAATGCGGCGGATGCCATAAGCAAATCTACGAGGAATGGTCTTCGTCGCAGCATGCCTATGCGTCGATCTCGCCGATGTTCCACGCATTCGAGCAGAAGTTCCAGGAGCTGACCCAAGGTACGGTCGGCACCTTTTGCACGCGCTGCCACCAGCAGGTCGGCACCCAGCTCGGCGAGAAACGCGAAACGCCACTTTGGGCGAGCAGCCAGATCTCGCGCGAGGGCGTGACCTGCATCACCTGCCACCGGGTGAAGGAGCAGTACGGCAAGGTCAACGGCGAGCGCCGGGTCGAGCCGGGCAAGATTTTCGAGCCGGTCTACGGCACCGGCGACAAGAGCGTCATCAAGGACATCCTCGCCAACAAGGAAACCTACTCCGTAAAAACCAGCAAGGACGGGCGGGGAACGGACATCCACCACGGCATGATGACGAACCCGCAGCTCGCCAAGTCGGAGTTCTGCGTGAGCTGCCATCAGGTTGCGGTCAACCTGGGGATCAAGCTCGAGATCGTGTGGGATCAGTATCGCGACAGCCCTGCACGCAAGGCTGGCGTCAGTTGCCAGGACTGCCACATGGGCAAGGTCCCCGGAAAGCCCGAGGGCTATTCGACCGCGCCTTCCGCCGTGGTCGGCGGCAAGGAGATCAACCCGGGGCGCAAGCACGCCAATCACCGTTTCATCGGGCCGGGATATTCCATCGCCCACCCCGGGATCTTCCCCCACAACCCCAAGGCCAAGGACATCAGCATCAAGGAATGGCTGGAATTCGACTGGCGCGCCGGCTGGGGCACCGCCGACTTCGAGAACAAGGTTGCTGGCGGCAAGACCAAGATCGCATTTCCCAAGCGCTGGACCGACTCGCTCGACCGTGAAGATGCCCGCCAGATTCTCGATGAGAATCTCAAGAAGCTCGACGAGCGCTACGAGCTTCGGCGGCAGGTCATGGAGAACGGCACCAAAGTCGACGGCCCCTACCTCGAGGGCATCGCTCAAGTCGGCAGGACTCTGGCGTTCTCCTACAACATCAAGAATCTCAATGCAGGGCACAACCTGCCGTCCGGCTCGCTCGGTGCGCAGCCGCAGCTCTGGGTGAACGTGGCTCTCGTCGATCCCGACGGCCAGAACATCTGGGAGTCGGGCTACGTCGACAACAACGGCGACCTGGCCGATCTGCACAGCCTGGAGGTCGCGGCCGGCAGGATCAAGACGGACCAGCAGCTGGTGAATTTCCAGACCAAATTCCTGACCACCAACGTCAAGGGCACGGATCGCGAGATGTACCTGCCCGTGAACTTCGACATCGATCCGCTGCCACATCTGCGTCCGCCGCAAGTCCCGACCACCGTTCTCAACCATCCGCCGCTGGTGCGCATGGAGAACCACTCCCTGCCGCCGTTGGGTGAGAAGCTCGCCAGGTATCAGGTGCCAGGCAACCTGATCAAGAAGCCCGGCAAATACCGCCTCGCCTTCCGCATGCGAAGTCGCGCCGAGCCGATCTACTTCATGCGCTTTGTCGGTGCCGCCAAGGAAATGGAGCGGCGCATGAACGAGCGAATGCTGAACTTCAAAGTCTCCACCGTGGACCTTGAAGTGAAGCCCTAGACGCCGACGGTTTGAATTGACGTCGTGGCTCCGACCTGCGGGGGGCTGGATCCGATTTTTCAACCTTTTTGCCGGTGTGGAGCATACACGCGTGACATTTAAGGCAGAAAGCAAGCATTGGTCCCGTACGAGGACAACGTTCGCCACGACCGCGCTGGTAACCGGTGGTTATCTTGCGATGTCCGGCCTGACCGCAGACCCTGTGGCAAGCCAAGACAGCAGCGAGGCCCGCAAGGGCGGCTGGCTTACCCAATTGTGGCCCGGCGCCTCACGGGTCTCTCCAGCCGATTCCCAGCCGCAGGAAAGCGGATCGTCCGTCCATGAAAAAACACCCGCCCGCAATGCAGGCGCAAGCAAGCGCGGCACCGACGGCAAGGAAGACCCTTTCCGGTTCGGTCCTCAGTATGTCGGCGCGTCCTCCGTCCATGAAAAGGACGCCGCAGACAACACCGCGGACCAGGCGGCAAGCAAACCCAAAAAGGCAGGCGCCAAGGACGACCTTTTCCGGCCCGGCCCGCAGTACGACAAAAGCTACGATGCCAAATCGCAGGTCGATGTCTACGGCGCCAAGACCGTGGTCGATCCGCCGCGTCCGCCAATCGAGATCGGTCGTCCGCAATACACTTCCGGCGCGTACGACGAGAGCAGCACGCTTCTGGGACAACTGAATCCGCTGCTGCCGGGCCTCGCCATCTACGGCGACTGGCGAACGGCGGTGGCTTACAACAGCAACAACGGCAAGGATATCGCCCAGATCGCGACCCGGCTGAACATCGACGTCGATTTCAAGTTCACCGGGACCGAACGAATTCACGCTTTCTTCTCGCCGCTTCAGAGAGGCAATGCATTCACCCGCTTCGAGTTCGGCGGCGGCGACGGCAACGGGAAGTTCAACGACGAGATCGACCTCAACCCGCAGACGCTGTTCTTCGAGGGTGATCTCGGCTCCCTCTATTCCGGCTTCTCCGGCAAGGAAGCAAGTTTCGACCTGCCCTTCACGGTTGGCCTCTTCCCGCTGTTCCTGCAGAACGGGATCTGGGCGAACGACGCGATCCTCGGCGGCGCGGTGAGCCTGCCTGCGAAGAACTCCAGGAAGCTCGGCCTTGCCAATTTCGACACCACCTTCTTCGCCGCGTTCGACAATGTCGACAACAAGACCATCCTCGGGTCGAACAACGGCGTAAACAACAACAACAACGCCAGCATCTACGGCGTGACGACCTTCATCGACGCCTTCAGCGGCTATATCGAAGCGGGCTACGGTCTGATACAGGGCCGCGAGGATAGGGACGGCCAACTCACGAACTTCGTGACCGCCGCTTACACCCGACGCTATGCCAACACCTTGTCGAACTCGACCCGCGTGTTCGCGAACTTCGGCAACGGCCAGGACGACGAGGGCGTGGCCATCCTTTCTGAGAACAGCCTGATTTCGGGCCTGCCGAGCACGCTGATCCCCTATGCCAACTTCTTCGTCGGCTTCGGCAATCCTCAACCCCTGGTCGATGGCAATGGCGCGGGCATCCTGAAGAACGTCGGCATCAACTTCGAGACCGACGCCCTGACCGGCTACCCGAAGCTCAACGACACCGGCTCCAACGCCTTTGGCGGCGCGATTGGCGTGCAATACCTCTTCAACCTGGACCAGCAGCTCCTCTTCGAGGTGGCGTCGGTGCAGCCTTTCGGCGATCCGATCGCTGGCATCGGCGTCGCGACCCCGCAGTATGCCCTCGGTGTCCGCTATCAGATCCCGCTCAGCCGGGCCTGGCTGTTCCGCGCCGACGCCACCTATCAGATCACCGAGGGCGTCGACGAAGACACTTTTGGTATCCGCGCCGAGGTTCGCAGGAAGTTCTGACCGATGGCGGTACCGGCATGACAGAGGCAACTATGGGAGGGCGACTCGTGAGCAGTCGAAACTTGCTTGCGTCGGTTCTGGTGGCTTGCTCGCCGATGCTTGGCTTCCTCGGCACAGCGCCCGTAGCAACAGGCGCACCGGCCGGGCAATCCTCTTTTAAGCCCGACAAAAGTACCAGGACCTATGTGCTGAAGAACAAGCGGCGTCTCCGCGGCACAAAGATCCGCCTGCCTGTCGGCCCGAGCTATATCTACTATGATTATCCCTACTATTACGCCCGCGGTTATTATCCCACGCATATAGGGGGTTATATCTATTACCCCACCTACTATTACTACCGCAGTCATTATCGAGGCCCGGTAGCAGTCCGCAGTCAAAGGCTGCGGAGGAAGTGAAGAAGGTGAGGCACGAGTTTCGGAGCTTGGGGATGCCTATGATGCCATTGGGCTCGCGCCCGGATAGCCTTCAAAGTACCGCCGGGATGTTGATCGTTGCTGCCGCAGTCTTTGTCCTCGTTGCAGGCATTGGCGCGGCTGTTTCATTTTGGGGGGATATCGCTGCGGGGACCAGCACACGGACCGCGGTGTCCACCTCGCCGGCGCGTTCCGGGGCGGATGGCGACCTTGCGCGCCTCAAGGACTACACGCGTTCTATTGGAACTGAAGAACCGGCGCCCAAGGCAGCAGCCGGCGACTTGCTGCCTGATGTAAACACAATGATCGAACGGCTCGCGGCGCGGCTCGAGGCCGCGCCGGAGGACGTCAAAGGCTGGCAAATGCTCGGTTGGTCGTATTTCAACACGGGGCGCTACGAACAATCAGCTACTGCCTATGCGAAAGCGATTGAGCTTGATCCAAATTCCACCGAGCTCAAGCGCTTGCATGACGCGGCCAGGGCAAAGGCCTCGGGGAGCGGCAATCTCGAGACAGCTTCGTCTTCGCCAAACCAAGCCGTCGGCAAGAGCGGTGACGGACCAAGCGCCGACAATATGAGCGGATTCCAAACAACTCCTCCGCACGAGAGCAACGCTGCAATCCGATCGATGGTCGACGGCCTCGCTCATCGCCTGGAGAAATCTCCACGAGACGCCGAGGGCTGGACTCGCCTGATGCGTTCTCGCGTTGTGCTTGGTGAAAGAGAGGTCGCGGCGACGGCGTACCGCAAGGCGCTCGAGGTCTTCAAGGACGACCAGGCGGCATCGGGCAAGATCACGGCCGCGGCGATTGAACTCGGTCTGAAGGTCGAATGAGGGAAAGCGTGCAGGAGACCGACATGAGTTTTGAGGACATGTTCCAGCAGCGGCTCGAGACCCTTCATCGAGAAAGTCGATATCGCGTTTTCGCGGATTTGAGGCGCCGCCGCGGGTTCTTTCCAGTCGCTGATCATTTCGCGGCAAATGGCGCGCGCGAGGTTACGGTTTGGTGCTCCAACGATTATCTCGGCATGGGCCAGCACCCCGCGGTGTTGATGGCCATGCACGAGGCGATTGACGCCGTGGGAGCGGGCTCCGGCGGCACGCGCAATATCTCCGGCACAACCCACTATCACGTGGAGCTCGAAAACGAGCTTGCCGACCTCCATGGCAAGGAAGCCGCGCTTCTTTTCACCTCGGCATACGTTGCCAACGACGCGACACTCTCGACCCTCCTCAAGCTCGTTCCCGGTACGGTCGTCTTCTCGGACGAGAAAAATCACGCGTCGATGATCGAGGGCATCCGCCGCGCGGGGTGCGAGAAGCAGATTTTTCGCCACAACGACGTTGCCGACCTCGAGGCGAAGCTCAGGAAACTTCCCAAAAGCCAACCCAAGATCATCGCCTTCGAGAGCGTCTACTCCATGGACGGGCACATCGCGCCGATCGCGGCCATCTGCGATCTCGCCGAAAAGTACAGGGCGCTCACCTACCTCGACGAGGTTCACGCGGTCGGCATGTACGGCCCGCGCGGTGGGGGAATTGCCGAGCGCGACGGCGTCATGGGCCGGGTCGACATCATCAACGGCACGCTCGCCAAGGGGTTCGGCGTCATGGGCGGCTACATCGCCGGCTCGCGCGACCTCTGCGATGCCATCCGCTCGTTTGCCTCGGGGTTCATCTTCACGACATCGCTCGCGCCTGCAATCGCGGCCGGGGCGCTTGCGTCCATCCGCCATTTGAAGACGAGCGCGCTCGAGCGCACCCGCCACCAGGAGAGGGTTCAGACACTCAAGATTTCACTCAAGGCGAAGCGTTTGCCCGTTATGGACAATCCAAGCCATATCGTCCCTGTGATGGTCGGTTGCCCGATTCGCTGCAAGGCAGTGACGGACGCGCTGCTCAACCAATACGGAATCTACGTGCAGCCAATCAACTATCCGACGGTGTCGAAGGGCACCGAGCGGATGCGTCTCACGCCATCACCAGCGCACTCGGACGAGCAGATGGCGCACTTGATCCATGCACTCGACGAACTCCATGGTGCTCTCAACTAAGGCGCGATCGTTTCGCATAGAAGCGCTAACATTCCATGCGAGACGTGAATCGCACTCTAAAATGGAGCAGGGTTCACGTTTCGGCCGAGACGCCTCTACGACGCCGTCCATCGCCGTTTCGCCATTGGATCATCCGTGCCGCACTCCTCGCGCCCCAGCATCGCCGTCGTCGGCGGAGGTCCTGCCGGACTGATGGCTGCGGAGGTGCTTGCGGTCGGCGGTGCCGCGGTCACGCTCTATGACCGGATGCCGTCTCTGGGGCGCAAATTCCTGCTCGCGGGCCGGGGCGGTCTCAACCTCACGCACAGCGAAAGCCTCGATGGCTTCCTGTCCCGCTACGGCTGGGCAGCGCCGCATCTGAAGGCCGCCATCGCCGCGTTCCCTCCTGACGCCCTGCGCGCCTGGAGCGCCGAGCTCGGGCAGCCGACATTTGTCGGCACCAGCGGCCGCGTGTTCCCCGCGGCGCTGAAGACATCTCCCCTGCTGCGGGCTTGGCTCCGGCGCCTGGCGGCGTCCGGCGTGACCGTCAAGCCGCGCCACCGCTGGACCGGCTGGGACGCCGATGGCCGGCTCACTTTCGTGCATGGCGACAGCACAGTAGCCCTGCCATCTCAAGCCACAGTCCTCGCACTCGGCGGCGCGAGCTGGCCGCATCTCGGCTCGGACGGCGCGTGGGTCGACACACTAGCATCCGCCGGCGCCGGCATCGCGCCGTTACGCCCCGCCAACTGCGGCTTCCTGGTCGACTGGTCGCCTCTGTTCCGCGATCGGTTCGCAGGCCAGCCTCTGAAGCGTCTGGCGCTGTCGTGTGGCTCCCTGCGCGTGCGCGGCGAAGCCATGATCACGCGCGCCGGCCTGGAGGGCGGCGGACTTTACGCATTGTCCGCCTGCTTGCGCGACGACATCGCCGCGTCGGGCGCCGCGAACCTGTACATCGATTTGCGCCCGGACCTCACGCGCAACTCGCTGATCCGCCGCCTTGACAGCACCAGGGGCAAGCAATCGATCTCCACGCACCTGCGCAAGTCCATAAGGCTATCACCCGCGGCCATAGGTCTACTGAATGAAGCGGTGGCGGCATCGCCACGCCGCCTCTCCGCGTTGACTCCAGAGGAGACGGCCGACCTCATCAAATCTGTCCCCATCCGCCTCACCGCAACGGCCCCAATCGCCCGTGCCATCTCGACCGCCGGCGGCATCGCCTTCGCCTCGCTCGACGAGCACTTCATGCTGCGCGCGCGGCCCGGAGTCTTCGCCGCCGGAGAGATGCTCGATTGGGAAGCACCGACCGGCGGCTACCTCCTGCAGGCCACCTTCGCCACCGGCGCTGCCGCCGCCCGCGGCGCCTTGCGATGGATCGCGGCGCAAAACCACCACCAAGCACATTCCGCTTAGATGCCCGCCGCGCCTGCAACGCGCTCACCGCGACTGTGTGCTCAAGTCCCTCCCCACAACGTCACGGCCGCGCAGGCGGCCGTCCACGAGCGGCTGCGTGTTTGCGTTTCAGGAGGCGCGTAGATGGCCGCCTACGCGGCCATGACGGAAAGAGAGGCTCTTGAGCCAAGCGAGTTGGTCACCGCGCCATCCGCATAGAGACTAGCGGCCCCGGTCAATCAATCGCTCGCCAAAATCAAATTCCGCACCTGCGGATAGACCTGCTCCTCCCAGCGCTTGCCGCTGAAGACGCCGTAGTGGCCGGCGCCCGGCTGCAGGTGGTGCCGCTTCAAGTGCGGGCGGAGCCCCGTGCACAGATCATGCGCCGCCGCCGTCTGGCCGAGCGCGCAGATATCGTCGCGCTCGCCTTCAACCGTCAGCAGCGCCGTGCGCCGGATCGCCTTGGGGTTGACCGGTCGTCCACGATACGTGAGAGCCCCCGTCGCCAGCCGCGCCTCCTGGAAGATCCATTGCACCGTCTCGAGGTAGAACTCGGCCGCCAGATCCAGCACGGCGAAATACTCGTCGTAGAAGTCGATCGTCGGCTGGGCCTTGGCCAGGTCGCCGTTGGCCAGGTGCTGGTAGAGCTCGATATGCGCCTTGCGGTGCCGGTCAAGGTTCATGGACATGAAGGCGCTGAGCTGCACGAAGCCCGGGTAGACCCGGCGACCCCCGCCCGGATAGCGCGCCGGCACCGTCGCGATCAGATTGTTCTCGAACCACCGGATGGGCTTTCCGTTGGCGAGGTCGTTGACCTTGGTCGGGTTGACCCGCGTATCGATCGGGCCGGCCATCAGCGTCATGCTGCGCGGCTGGGCCGGGCTCTTGGCCTCGGCCATCACTGCCGCCGCTCCGAGCACCTGCACACACGGCTGGCAGACTGCGACCACATGCACCCCCGGGCCCATGTGCTCCAGCCATGCGACCAGGTGCCCGAGATAGTCATCGAAGCCGAAACGGCCGTCACTCGTGCTTACATCCCGGGCATTGTGCCAGTCTGTTATGCACACGTCGTGCTCCGGCAGCATGGTCCGGATCAGGCTGCGCAGCAGTGTGGCGAAGTGGCCGGACAATGGCGCCACGACCAGCACGCGCGGCTGCGCGATGTCGATATCCTTGCGAAATCTGAGCAGCGTGCCGAACGGCGTCGTATGCAGGGCCTCCTCCCGCACCGCCACCTCGCGATTGCCCACCCGCACTCTGTCGATGCCATAAGCCGGGCGCACGTGGGTCAGGCCCGTGCGCGCAATCAGCTCATAGGCCGCGGTCACGTTGCGCAGGCTCTTGATGTGCCCGTTGGCCAGTGGTCCCAGCGCCGTCAGGCCGGCGCGCGCCATTTCGCGCACCGGGGTCATGATGTCGGCCTGGGTCTGGTAGGCGAGATAGAGCATGAGGCCCGTGCATCGTTACGTCAGCAGTCTCTGGAACGAATGTTGCACGGTGTGAGAGTCCCACGGGACCGGCTCCAGTCGATGTTCCGACTATGGCAGGTGCAAATTTCGAACCAGAGCGAGATCCGCCGACATGACGCCGGCCACACTGACCATCAGCAGCAAGAACTATTCGTCGTGGTCGATGCGCGGCTGGTTGCTGTGCAAGCTTGCCGGGATCGAGTTCGAGGAGCAGGTGATGCCGCTCGACGACCCGTCGACCCGCGCCGAGCTCCTGCTGCTGTCGCCCTCGTTCCTGGTGCCCTGCCTGACCCACGACGGCATCAAGGTCTGGGATACGCTGGCGATCGCCGAGTATCTCGCGGAGGCGCGACCCAACGCCGGCCTCCTGCCGGCCGCTCCGGCCGCGCGCGCCCATTGCCGGGCGATTTGCGGCGAGATGCACGCCGGCTTCTACAATCTGCGCTCGGCGCTGCCCATGAACCTCAAGGCGCACCATCCCGGATTCAAGATTTTCGCAGGCGCCCAGGCCGACATCGAGCGCGTCTGCACCATCTGGCGCGAATGCATCAAGCAGTACGGCGGCCCCTATCTGTTCGGTGAGTTGAGCATGGCGGACGCGCTCTACGCGCCGGTCTGCACCCGCTTCCTCACCTACGACGTGACGCTCGATCCCGTCTGCGCCGCCTACTGCCGCGCCATCATGGACTGGCCCGCCGTCGCGCAGTGGCTGTCGGACGCTTTGGCCGAACCCGCCGAGCTGGAGGAGCTGGAAGTCGAGTTTTAGAGCGCCTTCCCGGTTCGACTGCTGCCGCACGGGATTCTGGATCCCGGGTCGCGCGCGGGGCTGAAGCCTCGCTTCCCGACATCGTCCTGGCCCGCGCTTGCTCGGGATGACAGCGTGAGTCGGCAAGGCCGCGCCTCAAACTAAGTTTGTCATCCCGGCCAAGGGAGCGATCATGCCGAAAGCATGCCTCCGGCATGACCGCGAGCGCTTGGGGCCGCCACGGCTTCCTCGCTCCGGCCGCAAACTGCGCGACATCGTGCACATGGGGTAGATTCCGGCCCCGATCTGCGCTATCCCCTGCGGGCGCCTGTCGCCCCGGCGGCCGGCAGTGGCGTGCCTCAAAGCACGGACGTCTTCCGCGGTAGCTCAACGGTAGAGCAACCGGCTGTTAACCGGTTGGTTGTAGGTTCGAATCCTACCCGCGGAGCCAATTAAATCAATCGGTTAGAGCGAACGCAGCCATCGCGCTATATTCCTGGGGCCACCTACGGGGCCACATTTGAAAAATCTCGTGGTTGAGACCTTAGCCTTCCTTCCTTAAGCCACGCCGCCGCGCCGCGTCGGGTTGCCGCCCAAGTCGCACAGCAGCGTGCGGAATAGCGTTTGGGTTCGCGGTTTGCAGTCCGGCTTTCTCACTTGCACGCGCAGTGCCGACGCGAGCTCCAAAGC
Organism: Hyphomicrobiaceae bacterium; assembly: GCA_046154585.1. Taxonomy (GTDB): domain Bacteria; phylum Pseudomonadota; class Alphaproteobacteria; order Rhizobiales; family Hyphomicrobiaceae; genus CADEFX01. The sequence continues at coordinate 40,865 of JBJXDX010000073.1, forward strand.
AGCACGGTCGCTTTCCCGCAGCCAATCCATTTCTCCGCAGAACTCGTACCAGGCGGCGGCTTCCTCGGGCCCCAGATGCTTCGGCGGATCTCCGATGGGGCGGTTCTTTGGCTCGCGCCGGTCTGCAAAGCGTGCGGGGTTCACCCGGTCGCGTCCTGTTGCGCGTGCGACGTGCAGCGGCGTTCTGCGCATGGCCATCGTCAGCACCTCCGCGATGCGGCCACGAACTCCCGCACGGACTTCTCGCATGCGGCCTTGGTCCGCACGGTAAAGTCATCACGCGCCTCTTCCGCCGCTTGCATCACAGCACGCTGCGCGTCTGCCGGAAGGTGTTTCAGGCGGCCGGGCAATTCGTCGAGTTGCACGGACCACGCGTCGCCGATGAAGTCGCCAAGTTCGGCCAGGATCTCGGGCGCTGTCATGCTTGGCTCAAGTTTTGGCTGCGACATTCCTCCGTCCCCCGAAGAAAAAAATATTCGCTCGCGTTCGTATCACCAGAATTTAGTTCGAGCGCAGATATGCGAAAAAAAGTCCCGCCGCCGCTCCCTAAGCGAACCCGAAAAAACTTAGACAGTCCCCCCGGGGGGTGCGGACGGAGCTGGATCCGCAGCAACCTAACACCGTGGGCGCCGGACGTGTGGAGTTCAGGCCATGTAGAGGCCGCCATTGGCGTGCACGACTTCGCCTGTGATGAAACGGGCGCGGCCCGAGGTGAGAAAGACTATGATATCGGCGATGTCAGAGGGCTTGGCCATAGCGCCCAGGGGAATAAGCCGCGATTGTTCAAGCAAATCGGCCTCGCTGAATTGATAGCGTGGCTGCGCCGTGTCGGTAAGGCCAGGGGCGATAGCATTGACGCGAATACCATGCGGGGCGAGGGCCAGCGCCATCGAACGGGTGAGGCCGATGATGCCGGCCTTGCTGGCTGCGTAGTGGGCACCAAGGACATGGCCGCGCACCGACGAAGAAGAGAGATTGACGATGGCCCCCTTCCGGCCGTTGGTGACCATGCGGCGCGCAACTGCCTGAGCGACGACAAAACTCCCCTTGAGATTGACATTGTGGACCTCATCCCACTCCGCCACCGTCAACTCCAAGAAAGGCGAACGAGGAAAGATTCCAGCATTGTTGACGAGAGTGTCGAGCCCTGCGAGCGCTGCATCGGCCTCCTCGACGATACGCTCCGCCTCGCTGCTGGTGGCAACGCTGCCCTGCACGAGCACGGCCCTGCGCCCGAGGGCACGAATATCGGCAGCTGCCGCCTCAGCGCCGGGCTTGTCATCGAGCCAGTTGACGGCAACGTCGGCGCCGGCGCGAGCGAGCGCGAGGGTGCACGCCCGACCGATGCCCTGCTGGGCACCGGTGACTAGGGCGCACCGTCCTTCGAGGTCCGATTGCATGTGATTGCTCCCCGATTGGCGTTGTGATGGGATGTTGGCGGCTCGGCGCGGGCCGCTCATTCGCAACTGTCGGAGACGACGGTGTCCCCTTCGAGTGCAAATATCAAGGCTGCGGTGCGGGCTCAGGAGGCGCAGGTTGCCTCGCTCTTCGAGCAATTGCGTGCGGGCAGCCTCGACCCGAAATTGCCTGGCGTCACCCGTGACACCTACGGGCCTGGCGAGCAGTTCGCCTACAAGGTCATCGGGGAAAGGGCATCAAGGCTCGGGCTCGAGCAGCGCTACGATCACGCGGCGAACCTCTTCATGACGCTTCCCGGGCATGACCGAACTCGGCCGCGCATCATGTTGGGCTCGCATCTTGATTCGGTCGCGAACGGCGGCAACTTCGACGGCGCGGCGGGTGTTGTCGCGGGACTCGTTGCGACGCAGGCGCTGAAATCGCTGGGTATCACGCCCTCTTGCGACGTGACCACGATGGCAATACGGGCGGAGGAAAGCGTTTGGTTCGAGGTCTCCTACATCGGCTCGCGCGCAGCGTTTGGCATGCTGCCGGACGGCGCGCTGGAGGCGAGGCGGACGGACAGCGGACGCATGCTTGCCGAATACATGCGCGACTGCGGCGCCGATGTCGAAGCGGTGCGCGCGCGGAAAGCTTCGCTGCAAGCGCAAGATATTGGCGCCTGGGTGGAGGTGCACATCGAACAGGCGCCGCAACTGATCGAGGCGGGGCTGCAGGTCGCGATCGGAACCGGTGTACCGGGCAACTTCCGCTATCCTGAAATAGAGATTAAGGGCGAGTGGGCGCACGTCGGACTGCCGCGCCGCTTTCGGCACGATGCGGTGCTCGCTGCCAGCGACTTCGCGCTCGGTCTCGACGAGATCTGGAAGGCGGCGGACGCGGCGTGTAAGCCGATGGCCTTTACCATTGGGCGCTTCTTCACGGATGCGACGGAGCATGCCATGACGAAGGTCGCCGGGCGTATGTCGCTTAGCCTCGATGTTCGTGCTTACGACAGGGGGCACCTCGATGCGCTGGAAGCAAAAGTCAAGCAGCTCATAATTGCGGTAGAGGAAAAGCGCGGCGTCAGGATTGACCTCGGCAGGCGGACATCGGCCGAGGTGGCACCGTCGGATCCGGCGCTCTATGCCGAGCTGACCCAAGCCGCGGCCGCCGCGGGGATCAGCACGATGCCGCTCGCCAGCCCCGCCTCCCACGATACGGCGACATTCACGGTGGCTGGCGTGCCAACATGCATGCTCTTTGTACGCAATGCCAACGGCAGCCACAATCCGCACGAGGCGATGGAAATTCCCGATTTCCTGGATGCCGCAGTTGTTCTCACCGAATGGCTCGCGCGGCGCGTTGCGATTTGAAGCCGCCCCCTGAGGGAGCCACTGGGTTGGCAAGGGCAGGTTAGGGTCAGAATTCTCCCTTGGGTGCGGGGTCGCAACTAGGTCAGCTTTGGCCCCTGAAAATTGCCGCAGCGCCGCAAACGCATTGTCGGCAGCAGCGTGCCAGCTCCTGACTTTGGCGCAGCGAATTGAGGGCGTCGGTCTGTTCTCAAAGCGACGGACGACATGGATGGCTTCTCTGGTGCCTCTGAGATGGCCCGCGCTGTCGGCCCGCCTCGAGTGCAAGACTTGGTCATCCGACACGCAACGCGCTCGTCACACCCCCTTCCGATTTTCTGATTCCACAATTCCGTAAAACTGAATTAGATTTGGAGGGCCTAGGCGCAAAACGCGTGAGGAAGCAGGCGGAGGCGACCATGGAGAAGACATTCCGCTTTTCAAACATTCATACGGACTTCCAGGCCCGCGATGCCAAGTCCGTGTTCGGCTGGCGCTACTCGCCGCGTATCATCTTCAAGGCCGGGAAGGGCACCAAGCTCGTCGACCTCGACGGTAACGAGTACTACGACCTCACCTCCGGCATGATGTGCATGGTGCTCGGCCATTCGCACCCGGAGCTGACCGAGGTCATCCGCGAAATGGCGGGCGCCTTCCTGCACGAGTCCTCGTGGTACTCCAATCCATGGGTCGTGGAGTTCGCGGAGCTGCTCGGCGCCAACACGCCGGGCGATCTCAAGGTCGTCAATTTCGCCGTCACCGGCTCGGAAGCCAACGAGATTGCTATGCGCATGGCGCTGGCAGCAACCGGTCGGTTCGACATTGTCTCTATGATCCGCGGCTTGCATGGAGGCAGCCTCGCGGTGGAGGCGCTCACCAGCGTCGGCGGCAATCGCAAAAAGGGGCTCGGGCCGCTGATGTTCCCGGCCAAGTCCAATGCTCTGCTTCCGCCCTACTGCTACCGCTGTCCCGTCAATCTCACCTATCCCTCCTGCGACGTGGCCTGCCTGCGCGCCAGCGAGGAAATGCTCGAGTTCGTCACCAGTCAGGACATCGCCGCCGTCATAGCCGAGACCATCCCGGTGCCGGGCGGTATGATCGTGCCGCCCAAGGAATGGTTGCCGCGTCTGTCGCAACTGGCCAAACGCTGGGGCGCCTTGCTCGTGCTCGATGAATGCCAGCTTGCGCCCGCCCGCACCGGCAAGATGTGGGCCATGGAGCACTACGGCGTCACACCGGACATCGTCACCTGGGGCAAGGGCCTGTCCGCCGGCCTTGCCATCTGCGGTACTATCACGACGCCGGAGATCGCCGAGCAGGTGCGCGGCCAGTGCGGTTTGCCCTGGGGCGGCACCTATTCCGGCGATCCGCTTTCCGCTGCCGTCGCCTTGAAGCAGCTCGAGATCGTGCTGCGCGACAAGCTCCCCGAGCGGGCCGAAGCCCTCGGCCAGGTGGCCGAGCGCGAGCTGGCCGCCCTCGCCGACAAGTACGAATGCATCGGCGATGTGCGCGGCAAGGGCCTCTATCGCATGCTCGACATCGTCAAGGACAAGAAGTCCAAGGCACCCGATCCGGTCATGGCCGAGCGTATCCGCTATAACGCGGCGCTCGAAGGCGTCATTAGCATCGCGGTCAAGCACTACTTCCGCTTTGCGCCGCCGCTGATCGTCACCGAGGCGGAGCTCGAGGATATGGTCAGCCGCCTGGAGATCGCCATCCAGCGCGCCTTGGCGGGCTACCCCAAGGACATCGATTTCCGCGAATCCAGCTCGCTCGCCGTGGGCGACCGGCCGGTCGCCGCGGAATGAGTGCGTCGAAGCAATAGGGAGCATCCGGTGCGCCGGCCACCAGCAGCGCTCGACTCACCAGCAGCCAAGGTGATCGCCGTGCTCGACACGGTGGCGACACGCGGCATCGCCTCTGTGTCGGCCATCGCCGCCGAGCTTTCCATCCCTGCGCCGACGGTGCATCGTATCGCGCTGGAGCTCGAGCGCCTCGGCTATCTCCAGCGCGAGCCCGGATCGCGGCAGCTCACCGTGTCGGCGCCGCTTGTGACGCTCGCCGCCAACGTGCTCTTGGCTGCCTCGAGCCAGCTCACCACGCAGGCCATCCTGCGGAAGGTCTCCGAATCGATCGGCGAGATGTGCAGCCTCGGCGTCCAAGTCGGCGACGAGGTCGTCTATATGGCCAGCGCCGAGCCGCAGCAGGACCTGATGCTGTCGTTTCGCGCCGGCCGTACGGCTCCACTTTACTGCACGTCGAGCGGACGCCTGTTCCTGGCGCGCCTGTCGGACCACGAGCTGGCCGGCTACTTGGGGGCAAGCCGCCGCAAGGCCTATACGGCCTACACCCGCGCCAGCGCCGGCCAGATCATGGCCGACATCCGCAAGGTGCGCGCGCAAGGCTTTGCCATCTCCAACCAGGAGTACATGCTGCACGTCTCCGGTGCGGCCGTGCCGGTCCTCAATCACGAGAACAAGCTGGTTGCCGCCTTGTCCGTGGCAGCCCTCAGCGTACGCACCAGCTCGCAGCAGCTACGCCAGCTCATTCCAACGCTCCAAGACGCCGCGACTGCGCTCGCGGCGAGCTTTGCTCGCGCCGGTGACCGAAATCTCGGCAGCCGGCGCCCCATACGTGCGCAGCCCTCGATCAGGCTGCGCACCGCGCGACGAGCGCCGCCGAAGCCGCGAGCCGAGCGAAGACACAGGGCGGATGCCAGGCGTGAGTAGCCAGCCGACAATAATTTTCGGGCTCTCCGGACGCGGCGGTGTTGCGTCGGCGGAACGGTCGCACCAGTATGTGGCGCTTCCTGAGGTGGCATCGGCGCGGGACACGCTGGCGCCGATTTGCGTTTTCCAGGAGGCGCTCGTGGCCAATGACGCACCAGTTGCGGAGGGACACGCCGAAGCCCGGGTCGGTCCGCCCGACCTGCAGCGCCTCGCCGTCGATCTCTTCGGCACGTTCCGGCAAATGTCGTTCGATGGGGTCGGCATCAGCCGCGAGACCTATGGTCCGGCGGAAACGGCCGCAATGCAGGTCGTCGAGCAACTGGGCCATAAGCTAGGCATCGAGACGGCGTGGGATGCAGCCCGCAACCTCGTGCTGCGCCTTCCAGGCCGTGATGCCGGACTGCCCGTCGTCGCCACGGGATCGCACCTCGACAGCGTGCCCCAGGGCGGCAATTTCGACGGCGCTGCCGGCGTCATCGCCGGCCTCATGGCGTTGCTCTCCGCCAAGGCGCGCGGCCATCCGCTCAGGTCCATCGAGCTCCACGTCCTGCGCGGCGAGGAAAGCGCGTGGTACGGCGGCCCCTGCTACTTCGGGTCCCGCGCGCTATTCGGACTGCTCACTGAGGCCGACTTCAAAAGCACGCATCGCTCGTCCGGACACGATCTCGCCTACCATATGGCCTCCTGCGGCGCCGACATGGCGCCGCTCACAGCGCGCAACCCGCTCCGCAACGTGGCAACGTTCGCCTGCTGGATGGAGCTGCATATCGAGCAGGGCCCCGTCCTCATTGCGCGCGAGAAGCCCGTGGGCCTCGTCACCGGCATTCGCGGCAATGTCCGGCATCGCCGCGTCACGTGCCGTGGCGAGGCGGCCCACTCGGGCGCCGTGCCGCGCTGGCTCAGGCGCGATGCTGTGCTGGCCATGGCCGAGCTGCTGATGCGGCTCGACGAGCACTGGCGCGTGCTCTTGGAGTGGGGCGAGGACCTTGTCGTCACCTCGGGCATCGTCGAGACCAACCCCAAGGAGCACGCGGTGTCGCGCGTGCCGGGCGAGGTGACGTTCGCGCTCGAGTATCGCAGCCAGGACGCCAAGACGCTGACCTCCTTCGGCGCCCTGATTCACTCCGAATGCGCCCAGGTGGCAGCCCGGCGTGGCGTGACCTTCGATTTCGGCCCGCCGGCGCTGACGCCGCCTGCACGCATGTCGGACAGGATCACGACACTCCTGCAGCGCGAGGCCGAGTCTGCCGGCGTGGCCTGCGAGATCATGGCGTCCGGCGCCGGACATGACACAGCCGTGTTCGCCAACGCGGGCGTGCCGTCCAGCATGATCTTCGTGCGCAACGACAAGGGCAGCCACAACCCGCAAGAAAGCATGGACCTCGCAGATTTCTTTGCAGGCGCGGAGGTTCTGGCGCGCGGGGTCTGGCAGGCGGCCAACGACGCCGGAGATTTCCGGTCATGACGCAAGCTCATCGCAACGCTGCCGAGGCTGCCCGCATCGTCGTGGAGAGCGGCGCGATCTACACGCGAAGCACAGGCGATCCCTTCTTTTTCACCTCGGGATGGGCAAGTCCCATTTTCGTGGACATCAAGCGGCTGGTATCGCTGCCGGGCGCGCGCGACACGCTCATCGCCATGTCATTGGAAAAGATCGCGACTGCGTTCCCTGCCAAGTCGTTCGACATGGTTGCCGCGTGCGAGGTCGCCGGCATTCCGTTTGCCGCGATCATTGCCGACCGCCTCGGCCTGCCCCTCGTTGTGGTCCGCAAGCAAAGCAAGGGCTTCGGCCGCCTCGCCCAGTTCGAAGGCACGTTCGAGCCGGGCATCCGTGCCCTGATGATCGACGATCTGGCGACCGACGGCGTCAGCAAGGCCACCTTCCGCGCCGCCCTCGAGCGCGCGGAAGCCCGCGTGGTGGGCATCTTCGTCCTGATGGACTACGCCATCTTTGCCTCGCCGACCCCGATCACCAGCCTGACGACACTGGCGGATATCATCGCAGCAGCCGGGCAGCGTCTGGATCAGCGCGCACTGCAGGACGTGAAGAGCTTTGCTGCCGATCCGCCCGCCTGGTCGAAGCGCAGTGGCGGGATCGGCGCTCTGCCGCAATCCAGGAGGCAAGGCTGATGGGAAGACGGGGGATACAGCGTGAGTGATGTGTTTCGAGTTGGCTGCGATATCGGCGGCACCTTCACCGATTTCGTTCTTCTCAACACGGCCACCGGCGCCGTGCACACGGCAAAGCGCCTGACCACACCGGCCGATCCCGCACGCGCCATGCTGGCCGGCCTTGCCGAGCTCTCCAATGCAGTGCCAGGCTATGCCCGATCCACCGAGCGTCTCGCCCACGCCACCACGCTCGTCGCCAACACCATCATCGAGCGCAAGGGCTCCAAGACGGCCTTGCTCTGTACGGCGGGCTTCCGCGACGTGATCGAGCTCCGCCGCTACGTTCGCGTGACCACCTACGAGCTGTTCGCCGATCCGCCCACGCCGCTCGTGCCGCGCTACCTGCGCCTGCCGGTCGACGAGCGGACCCGCGCCGACGGCTCCGTGCTGAAGCCTGTCGATTCCGAGGAAATTGCCAGGATTGCCGCGCAGCTCCAGGCCCAGGACGTGGAGACCATTGCGATCTGCTTCCTGCATTCGTTCTCCAACCCCGCCAACGAGCGGGCGGCCGCGGAGGTCCTGGCCAAGCTGCTGCCGGGCGTGGCGCTGTCTCTCTCCTCCGACGTGCTGGCACAGATCAAGGAATTCGAGCGCAGCTCGACCACGCTGATCAACGCCTACGTCAAGCCGCTGACGATCGGCTACCTCGGCAGGCTTTCTGCCGGCATCGAGCAGGCCGGCTTCCGCGCCCCGCTGCAGATCATGCTGTCGAACGGCGGCATCGGCTCGGCCGGGCTTGCGGCCGACATGCCGGTGCGTCTCGTCGAATCCGGACCCGTAGCCGGCGCCGTAGTTGCTCAGCGGCTGGCGCAACTCCTCGATGTGCCGGAGATCCTGGCCTACGACATGGGCGGCACCACTGCCAAGGCATGCCTCATCCGCGACGGCACGCTGCCGCTCACGGACGAGCTGGAGGTCGCCCGTTCCCGCCGCTTCACCAAGTCGAGCGGTTTTCCGGTCGCCATCCCGGCGGTCAACATGATCGAGATCGGCGCCGGAGGCGGCAGCATCGCGCGCATCAATGCCCTGGGCATCGTCGAGGTCGGTCCGCAAAGCGCCGCCGCTGATCCAGGTCCTGCCTGCTATGGCCTCGGCGGTGAGCAGCCGACTGTCTCGGATGCAGACTTGGTGCTCGGCTACCTCAATGCGGACAACTTCGCCGGCGGCACCATGCGCCTCGACCGGCAGGCCGCCGAGCATGCGATCACGGCGCACATCGGCACGCCGCTCGGCATCGATGCGCAGGAAGCGGCGTGGATCATCCACGATGTCGTCAACGAATCCATGGCGGCCGCCATCCGCATGCATGTCAGCGAGCGCGGCGGCGATGTCTCGCGCCCGCTTCTGACGGCATTCGGCGGCGCCGGACCCGTGCACGTGTGCAATCTGGCCGCCAAGCTCGGCATTCGCCGTCTTCTGATCCCACAGCAGGCCGGTGTGCTCTCGGCTCTCGGCCTCGTGCTGGCGCCGGCGGCCTTCGACATTGCGCGCACGCGCAAGACAGCGCTCGCTGCGCTAAGCTTCGCGGATCTGGCGCGCGAGATCGCCGCCATGCGCGAAGAGATATCGGCCAAGATCGCCGAGGTCGACGCGACCGAGCCTCGCTTCGATGTTGCGCTCGGACTGGGCTACGTCGGCCAGAGCTATCATGTGCCGGTCAGCGTAAATCCCGACGCTGTGGCCGCCCTGACCGCCAAAGAGGTGCTTGAGAGCTTCGCCACGACGTATCGGACCAAGTATGGCTACTACTACGATGACGTTCCGGTCGAGCTGGTGAACGTGCATGTCACGGGCACGGCCGGCGGCGACGTGAAAGTTCTCGTGGAGCTTTCGGCATCGACGGAGGTTGCCAGCACCGGCGCACGCGGGCAGCGCAGCGCCTACTCGGCCGGCCGGCGCCAATTCATGCCGTTCGACGTCTACAGCCGCGCCCTGCTTCGCCGCGGCATGACGTTCGCTGGCCCCTGTCTCATCGAGGAGGACGCCGCAACCACCGTGGTGGATGCCGGCGCCCGCGTGGCAGTCGACCGGTACGGCTCCCTCGACATCAGCCTTGGCGCGGAGTGAACCATGGCACGTCTCAACCTGGATACCATCTGGCCGCGCCTCATCGCCGCTGCCGACGAGATGGCAACAACGCTGTTCCGCACCGCGTTTTCCCATGACGTGGTCGAAGTGCACGACATGTCGACCGGCCTCTACGACGACCGCGGCAATCTCATCGGCCAGACTTGGCTCGGGGCCACCGGCCACGTCGGCGTCATGCCGGTGGTGGGCAAGCTGCTCGTCAAGACATTCCCACCGCAGACAACACGTCCCGGCGATGTTTTCATCTGTAACGATCCGTGGGTATGCAACGGGCAGACCGCCGACATCTTCATCTTCACGCCCGCATTCCACCGCGACCGCGTCATCGGCTACTCGGTCAACAGTGTGCATCACGTCGACATCGGCGGACGCAAGGGCTCCGGCCTCAGCGAGGAGGTCTTCGAGGAAGGCCTTCTGATCCCGCTCATGCACTTGCATCGCGCGGGACGGCCGAACGAGGACCTGCTCGCCATCCTCACGCGCAACGTGCGGTTCAGCGAGAAGGTGATGGGCGACATCCGCGCCCAGCTTGCCGCCGGCTGGGTCGGCGCCGAAGCGCTGACCCGCATCGCCGGCGACCACGATCTGGAGGATCTGCGCAGCGTCGGCGACGAGATCATCGCCCGCTCGGAGCGAGCCATGCGCGCCGGCATCCGCGCGCTCCCCAAGGGACGCTTCTCGAAATCCATGCCCGTCGAGATCGGCGGCATGGACGAGCCGGCGCAGATCGCGCTCTCGCTCACCATCGAGGAGGACCGCATTGCCGCCGACTTCACCGGCACCAGCCCACAGGTGCGGCGCCCCGTCAACTCGCCCATGAACTACACGCGCGCCTACGTCGCCGTGCCGCTCAAGATGATCTGCGATCCGGAGCTGCCCAACAACGAGGGCACCTATCGGCCTCTCGACATCAGCGCGCCGTCCGGCACGCTCATCAATCCTAGCTATCCGGCCGCGTGCTTCTGGCGCCTGGCATCCGGCATGCTCGTCTCTGAACTTGTCTTCCGCATCCTGGCCGAGATCGCGCCCGAGCGCGTGCCCGCCGACTCCGGCTCCATGCCCACCTGGCAGTTCTACGTCAGCGGCCTGCACCGCAACGGCGAGGCCTGGGCCCTGCATCAGCATGCCTTCGGCGGTATGGGCGGCCGGCCGGGCGCGGACGGCCTAGCCGCCGTCAGCTTCCCTTACAATGTGCGCAACGTGTCCGTGGAGTGGTCCGAGACCGAGACACCCGTCCTGTTCCAGCGCCGAGAGCTGATCGCTGACTCGGGCGGCCACGGGCAATGGCGCGGCGGGCTCGGCGAGGAGCTCGCTTTCACCGTGGAAGCGAGCGCCGATGTCTCGCCGGCATCGCCGCTCGTGTTGTCAGGCTCCGCGGGACGTACGCGCTATCCCGCGCAAGGCGTGCTCGGCGGTGGGTCCGGCAGTCATGGCGTGATTTCCGTCAACGATGTGCCGATCGCGCCCACGAGCGCTCCGGACGTCCACTTCAAGCTCGGCGACATCGTCCGACTCAAGACGCCGGGTGGCGCCGGCCACGGCAGTCCCAGGAAGCGCGCACCTGCTGCCGTCGAAAGCGACCTGCGCGACGGCTACATCACGAAACTGCCGCCCGGCGCAGGGCCGGGATCAGGCTGACGCCAGCATGCAGATCGCAATCGACATCGGCGGCACTTTTACGGATGTGGTGGCTTCCGGCCCGCACGGCATCAGTGCCGTCAAGGTATCCTCCAACAAGGCCGATCCGGTTGCCGCCGTCGAGGCCGGCATCGCTGCCATCGCGGCACTGCCGGGCATCGACCGCGCCGCGGTGAACCGCTTCGTGCACGGCACGACGGTTGCCACCAATGCCGTGCTGACCGCGCGCGGTGCCAGGCTCGGCCTGCTCGCCACCGCCGGCTTCGAGGATGTGCTCGAGATCGGCCGGCAGAAGCGCTCCCGGATGTACGACCTGTTTCTGCCGCCAGAGACACCGGTCTTCCTGGCGCCGCGGCGGCGGCGCGTCGGCATCGCAGAACGCGTTGCAGCCGACGGGACGATCCTGGAGCCGCTTGACGAGGACGGCGTGCGCAAGGCCGTCGCGCACCTCATCGAGCGGCAAAAGATCGAGGCCTTGGCCGTTGTCTATCTCTTCGCCTTCCGCAATCCGCAGCACGAGCGCCGCACACGCGACATTGTCACAGAGATCGCACCGGGACTACCGGTGTCGCTGTCGTCAGAGATCGATCCGACTTTCCGCGAGTATGAGCGCACCTGTGTCACCGCCTTTGACGCTTACGTGCGGCCCGTCATGTCGCGCTACGTCGCCGGCCTTGCCAGCGGACTGGAGCGTGCGCGCATCCGAGCGCCCGTCGAGATGATGCAGTCCCGTGGCGCTGTCGCCAGCGCCCAACGTATCCTCGAGCGGCCGGTGGTGTCGCTACTGTCAGGACCGGCCGCGGGTGCGCTGGGAGGTGCTGTCGCAGGCAGTCGAGCGGGGCACGTGAATTGCATCACGCTCGACATGGGGGGCACGAGCACTGACATCGCGGTGATCCAGGGCGGCAATTTGGTGGCGACGCGCGAAGGGCGCATCGGTGGATATCCGCTGCGCGTCCACATGGTCGACGTGCACACCATCGGTGCGGGCGGCGGCAGCATTGCACGTCTCGATGACGGCGGTGCCTTGAAAGTCGGGCCGGAGAGCGCCGAGGCCGATCCAGGCCCCGCCTGCTACGGCCGTGGAGGCACGGCGGCAACGATCACTGACGCCAGCCTGGCGCTTGGAATGCTGCATGCGGCGAGCTTTGCCGGTGGCATTCATCTCGATCGCGCGCGCGCTGAGACGGCGCTCGCCCCCATCGCGCGACAACTGGGCGGACATGAGCGTGCGGCGTTGGGCATCCTCAAGGTCTGCCACGAGGCGATGGCGGAGGCCATTCGCTCTGTAACCATCCGGCGGGGCATCGATCCGCGCGGCTTCGCGCTCGTTGCCCTCGGGGGCGCCGGTCCTGTGCACGCCGGCCGTATTGCCCAAGCTTTGGGCATACGACGGATCATCGTGCCGTTGCGCCCGGGCGTGCTCGCCGCCGAGGGGCTCCTGCATGCGCCCATCGAGGAGGAGCGGCATACCACCTTCTTCCGCCCAGTCACGCCCGCGGTAGAGCCGAGCCTGCGCGCCACGCTGCAAGATCTGGCGGCCCAGGCGCGCAGCAATCTCACCGGCTCCGGGGAGGATGTCGCGGAGTATGTGCGCCACGCCGCCGACATGCGCTACTCGGGCCAGTCCTATGAACTGGATGTGCCTGTCGACCTCTCGAGCGCGGACCCTGTGGCAGAAGCCGTGCGGCGCTTTCATGAGGCTCACCGCAACGCCTACGGCCGTGCCCAAGAGAGCGAGCCGGTCGAGTTCGTCAACTTGCGCGCGGTCGCCGGCCGCGCCGCGAAAGCGCCCTCAATCGATCGCGCACCCCCGCCTTCGAGCGACAGGCCAATGCCCGCATATCGCCTTGTATCCTTCTCGCCCGATGCTGCGCCGACGGAAACGCCCGTATTCTCCCGCGCCTCCCTGTCCGCCGACCATCATCTGGCAGGTCCAGCCATCATCGAGCAGAGCGATACGACCACCATCGTCTATCCCGGCCAGCACTGCCGCGCTGACGCCTCAGGCGCCCTCATCCTCACATGGGAGGATGCAGCATGAGCGATGCAGTCGATCCGATCACCCTCGAGGTGATCTGCAACCGGTTCGACGCCATTGCTGCTGAAATCCAGCACACGCTGCTGCGCGTCGCCTACTCCGTGATCCTGAAGGAAGGCGAGGACTGTTCCGCCGCCATCTTCAACGCGCGCGGCGAGATCGTGGCCCAGTCGACCGCATTGCCCCAACACATGGGCGCGTTCATCCCAGCGCTCGCACGCATCATCGCCGAGTATCCGCTCGACACCATGCGGCCGGGCGACGTCTACACCATGAACGATCCGCATGATGGGGGCACGCATCTGCCCGACCTCATCATCGCTGCGCCGGTCGTGGTGGATGGGCGTGTCGTGGCTTTCAGCGTGTGCCTCGCCCACCAGGAGGATTTCGGCGGCAAGGTGGCGGGCAGCATGCCGACCGACTCGACCGAGATCTACCAGGAAGGCCTTATCATCCCGCCGCACAAGCTGTACGATGCCGGGCACCCGGACGCGACCCTGTTCAAAATGATCGAGCGCAATGTCCGTCTCCCGCGCCAAGTCCTCGGCGACATCGGTGCCCAGGTGTCGGCCGTCACCGTCGGCTGTGCGCGCATCCTCGATCTGTGCCGCTCCGAGGGCACCGCCAAGGTGCTGGCCTACATGGACCACCTCCTCGATTATGCCGAGCGTCGCACGCGCGCTCGCATCGCCGAGATCCCGGACGGCACCTACGGCTTCACGGACTACATGGACAACGACGGCATCGATCTCGATCGCCGGGTGCCCATCTCCATTACGGTTACAATCCGCGGCGGCGATGTCGTCGTCGACTATGCCGGCACGAGCCCACAGGTGCGTGGCCCGATCAATGCACCGCTTTCCGGTGCGCATGCCTCGGTCTACTTTGCGCTTCGCTGCGTGACTGATCCCACCATTCCCAACAATCATGGCTGTTACCGCCCCATCCAGGTCGTCGTACCAAGGGGCTGTCTCCTCAATCCGGCGCCAGGTGCTCCGGTTGCCATTCGCGCGCATACGCTGAAACGGGCCGCCGATGCGGTGCTCGGCGCACTGGTCCAGGCGATACCCGACCGCGTTCCCGCCGCCCCGGCAGGCAGCATCAGTTGCGTCTCGTTCGGTGGCACCCGCGAAGACGGTACACGCTACGGCCTGTCGGACCTGATTGCCGGAGGCGGCGGCGCGCGGCCGGATCTCGACGGTATTGAGGCCATCGATACGGATGTCTCCAACTGCATGAACGTGCCGGCGGAAGCCATCGAGATGAGCTATCCGCTGCGCGTTCTGCATTACCGGTTGCGCCGCGATGGTGGAGGGCCCGGCCGCACGCGCGGAGGCACGGGCGTAGACCGAGCGCTGATGGCCACCGCTGGCGAGATCGTGGCCTCCTATCGCTCTGAGCGGCATTACACGCGGCCTTGGGGTCTGTTCGGCGGCCTTGCCGCTGAGCCCTGGCAGACACTCGTGCAGAAGGCAGACGGGCGCATCGAGAGCGTGCCTTCGAAGGCGCGGCTCCTGCTAAAGGCCGGCGATGTCCTGCGTGTTCTAACGGGCGGTGGCGGTGGCTATGGCGATCCTTTCGAGCGGCCGGTGGACGCTGTGCTCGCCGACGTCCTCGACGAGAAGATTTCACGCGCGGCAGCGCTCGAGCACTATGGGGTCGTCGTCAGGGCTGATGCCGTCGACGAGACTGCCACGCAGGGCATCCGTTTGGCGCGGAAGATCAGTGCAGCGACAGTCAAGACTTATGATCACGGAGAACCCATTCGGCTGCTGCGCACGGATGGGTAAGATTGACTTGTGAACGAGGAGTAACAACAGTGACACGCATCACAAAAAATGGATCTGCCATCCGTCGGCGGCATGCGTTCATGACCCGACGGCAGTTCGTTGCAGCGGTTGCGGGGACGGCGGCGCTGCCGATGGCGCCGGCCATCGTGCGCGGCCAATCGGCAAGCACGATCAAGTTCGGCCACATCCAGCCGCTTACGGGTCCCTCGGCGGCGTATGGTATTCGGGCGCGTGACGGCGCCCTGATTGCTGTGGAAGAGGTCAATGCAGCAGGCGGCTGGACCGATGCCCAGGGGCAGAAGCATCAGCTCGAGATGCTGGTTGGCGATATGGCGAACGATCCCAAGCAGGCCATCACCCTGTTCCGCCAATATGCGGCAGACTCGCAAATGTTGGCTTCAATCGGCCCGACCAATTCGGTCGGCTACGTACCGCTCGTACCGGTTGCCGGCCAGATGAAATTTCCGCTGATCGGCAATGGCTCGGGCGCTCCCATCAAGGAGTGGAATACGTACTCCTACCGCGTGAACCCGGTCTCATCGGGCGCGGTCCCGATCCTCGTCGAGAAAGTGGTGAGCAAACTTAAGGTCAAGCGCATGGCCGTCATCTATGATCAGACGCAAGACGCGCAGGCTGGCGATGCCGAGGTCTGCAAGCATCTCGCTGCGAAGCTTGGCTATGAAGTGGTTGCTTTCGAGGCCTTTCGCGCCAACGACCAGGACTTCTCGCCGCAAATCGCGAAGATCCGCAGTCTGCGTCCGGATGCCATCTACGTGGCAGCCGCAACGGGCGACGGCATCAAGGTGGTGTCGCAGATTCGCGAGTCGGGCATCGACAAGCCGCTCGTCACCGGCTTCGGGTCGTTCCAAGACCCGGTCTACTGGGACGGCACCAAGGGTGCCGTGAAAGGTGATTTCACCTGGCTCGCGCAGGACCTTTCGGCGCCGAGCACACAGCTCAAGCCATTTCTGGAGAAATACAATGCGCGCTTCCCGCAGCAGGAAGCCACTTCGTTTTCGACCTTCGGCTACGACAGCGTCATGACCTTAGTCGAAGCACTCAAGAAGGCCGGCGCTGCAGACAGGGAGAAGGTATCGGCGACGCTCGCCAATCTGGATTTCACGACACCCATAGGCTCGCGCATAACGTTCAAGAACCCATCCGATGGCAACAACGTGAACCCTTCGGTGGTGGCAGTCCAGATCACCGGCCGTGGGACGTATGTGGCGGTGTAAGGGATCATGCTGCGCGCGGAGGGCCTGACAAAGCGGTTCGGCGGACTGGTCGCAGTCAACGGCGTCGGCTTCGCCGTGCCGCCCCGTCAGGTGGTATCGATCGTTGGCCCGAACGGCGCCGGCAAGACAACCGTCTTCAATCTCATCACGGGGTTGCTTACCCCGGATGCGGGTGAGGTGTGGTTCAACGAAAAGCGGGTTACGGGCTGGCAACCGCATCGCTTGGCTGCGCAGGGGATCGGGCGGACGTTTCAGAACATCCGCCTCTTTCAGAACCTCAACGCGCTCGAGAACGTCATGGTGGGGCGCACGGTGCGCACGCGCGCGGGCCTCTTGGATGCGCTCGCCTGGACACGGCGAGACCGCGAGGAGCGCAAGGCGACGATGGAGCACGCCGAGTCCCTCCTCGACTGGGTCGGCGTCGGAGCCAACCGCTTCCGTATGCCGGGCGAGCTGCCTTACGGCGACCAGCGTCGCGTGGAGATTGCGCGGGCGCTGGCCGTCGAGCCACGGCTCCTGATCCTCGACGAGCCGACCGCCGGCATGGTCGCACGCGAAGCGCACGGGGTCATCGACCTCATCGCACGGCTGAGGGACGCCGGCGTCACACTGCTGCTCATCGAGCACAACATGAACGTGGTCATGGCGGCCTCCGATCGCGTGGTGGTCATCAACTTCGGCGAGAAGATCGCCGAGGGGACGCCAGCCGAAATCCGATCCGATCCCAAGGTGATCGAGGCCTATCTGGGGGCAGAGGAATGACCGAGTTGCTCCGCGTCACCGACCTTGCCGTATCGTACGGCTCCGTGCCGGCCGTGGATGGCGCCTCGCTGGTCATCGAGCCCGGCGAACTGCGTGTCATCCTGGGAGCGAACGGTGCCGGCAAGACAACGATCATCAAGACCCTGTTCGGATTGCTTCGCCCTCGAGCAGGAGAGATCCGCTTCGCTGGTGACATCGATCTGCTGAAGCTGAAACCGCACCAGATTCACCGGCTGGGCATAGCGTGGGTGCCCGAGGGCCGGCAGCTCTGGAACACGCTGACGGTAATGGACAACCTGCGCATGGGCGGCTTCGGCCAGCAGGACAAAGCGCTCGTTGAGCGACGGATCGACGAGATGTTCGAACGCTTTCCGCGTCTGCGCGAGCGCCAGAACCAGATCGCAGGCCTGCTCAGCGGAGGCGAACAACAGATGGTGGCGATTGCGCGTGCCCTGATCTCGGGACCGAAGCTACTGCTGATGGACGAGCCGTCGCTCGGCCTCGCGCCGCTCGTCGTCCGTGATGTCTTCCAACTGGTGCGCGAGATCAACAGTATGGGCATCGCCATTCTTATGGTTGAGCAGAATGCACGCCAAGCGCTGAAGGTTGCGCACTGGGCATACTTGCTCGAGACCGGCCGTATCGTGGAAAGCCAACCTGCCGACGAGATCGCTGGCAAGGAGAGCGTGCAGGCCGTATTCCTCGGCGGACACGTCAACGAATAGGACGCCAAAATGGAGCTCTTCCTTCAGCAGCTTGCCAACGGCCTGATCATCGGCAGCACCTATGCTGTCGTGGCGATTGGCTTTGCCTTGGCGTTCACTGTGCTGCGTGTCATCAACTTCGCCCATCCCGATATTTTCATGGTTGGCATGTTTGCCGGGCTGGCGGCTGCAATACAGTGGCCGATGGTGGGATTGATCGGCGTGCTGGTCGCTGGCGCGGCTGGAGCCGGACTCGTCGGCTTGGCGTTGGAGCGAACAGTGATCGCGCCGCTGCGCGGGCGCGATGTCCTCATGACCTTGATCGGAACCCTGGGCGTCGCCATCATCCTGCAGAACGGCATGGCGCTGATTGTCGGGCCCGATCCCGTGCCGTACCCGTCCCTACTGCCTCGCAGTTTCGTCGACATAGGCCCTGTTGCATTAACCGTCCGGCAATTGGCAAACTTTGTCATCTGTCTGCTGCTCCTGGCCCTCGTCAGCTTCTACGTGCGGCTTACGCCTTACGGACGCGCCACGCGCGCCATTGCCGAGCGGCCGGACGTCGCCGCTGCCTTCGGAGTCAACGTCGCGCGCATCTGCCAGGTCACGATCCTGCTGGCTTCCGTCATGGGCGGCGTCGCCGCTGTCTCCGTCGGCACACTTTACGGCTCGGCGTCGGCCTTCGTGGGCCTGCTTTACGGCCTCAAGGCCTTCACGTGCATGCTCGTCGCCGGCAACCGATATTTCGAAGGCGTCATGCTTGTTGGCCTGGGCATCGGCATTATCGAGGCATTGGTGACAGGCTATGTCTCTTCGAGCCTGCGCGATGCTGCCGCCTTCTTCGTGCTGATCGGCGTCCTGTATTTCCGGCCTAACGGCCTGTTCGGTTCCTACGCGACGTGAGGTCACGAGATGAGCTATGCGACGCTCGAACCTGTCATCATCTTCACGCTGTTGAATGTCGTGATGGCGCTTGGGCTCTATGTCACCGCCATGTCCGGCCAGTTGTCGATGGCGACAGCCGCAATCGCTGGCGTTGGTGGCTACCTGTCAGCCATTCTGACAGTGAAGTTCAATTGGCTGTTCCTGCCCGCAATTGCGCTCGGGGCAGTGGGCGGTGCCATCGTGGGCATTTTTCTCGCCCTCGTGACGCTCAAGATGCGCGACTTCATCCTAAAGCTGACCACGCTCGCCTTCGGTGAGGCGCTGGCGGTGCTCGCCTTCAATTGGGATTACATCGGCGGCGCCAACAGTTTCACCGGCATCGGTCTCAAGACCACGATCTGGACCGCTCTAGCAGCCACCGCCGTCGCCCTCTATGTCACGTGGCGGTTCGATGGTTCGCGGCTTGGCTTCGCGTCGCGCGCCGTGCGGGATGATCCCATCGCCGCGAGCGCCATGGGCATTTCGATCGCGCAAGTGCGTACCATCACATTTGCCGTCGGCGGCGCGCTGGTCGGGATGGGGGGCGCCGTCCAAGGCCACTACATGCTGGTGATCAGTCCGCATGACCTGGGCTTCTTCATTTCTCTGAACTTCATTATCTTCCTGCTATTCGGCGGCCTGCAGACCATGTGGGGCCCTGTGCTCGGCGCGGTCCTGCTCACTGCCTTGCCGGAAGTGCTGCGCTTCACCAACGAGTACCGGCTGATCCTCTTCGGCCTCATCATCGTGCTGGTGGTGCTGCTGCGGCCGAACGGCCTCCTGACCCGCACACCCACCGGCCAGGCGAGCCGGCTGCTCGGCTACACGCTAACCCCGGCACGACCCGTCGCTGCACGCACCGCGGACGTCAAGATACAGCCGATTCCCGGGTACCTGCTCCGGCGCGAGGCGGCCGAATAGCGTCGCAGAAGCTACGAGACGAAAAATCAGTATGTGTCGAACATGCGCTGAATCTCGTCCGCATTGGTGGTTCGCGTCAGCGCCAGCGTCAGGAGAATGCGCGCCTTCTGCGGATTGAGGTTGTCCGCGCCGATCATGCCGGCCTCGCGCAGGTAGCGCCGCCGGGCGACGCGGCCACTGCCGGCCCGCGTCGCCTGCACGATGAGCACGCCCGCTTTAGCCGCGCGCTCCAGAGCCTGCCGCTCCATCGGCGCCGGAATGCCGGGCGCCATGCCCGCCGAGACGATACCGCGCGCACCGGCCGCTACCAACGCATCCACGATGGTGCCGTCCACGCCCGCATAGGAGTAGGCGATGTCGACGCGCGGTAGGCTCTGCACGTCGGACACGTCGAACTCGGTATGAGGCGCGTGCCGCCGCGCCGGCCGCCGGTAGATGCGGATGCCGTCGCCATCGATGTGGCCGAGCGCACCGAAATCCGGAGAGCGGAAGGTCTGCAGCCGATAGGTGGAGGTTTTCGTGGCCTCGCGCGCCGACTGGATCTCGTCGTTGAGCGCAACCAGCACACCGAGCCCGCTGGCTGCCGGATCGATGGCCACACGCACGGCGCCGAGCAGGTTCATGCCCGCATCGCTGCTGAGTGCGCTGGCCGGCCGCTGCGCCCCGACCAGCACGACGGTCTTGTCCGTCTTGAGCACGAGGTGGAGGAAGTACGCCGTCTCCTCCAGCGTCGCCGTCCCATGCGGTACCACGAACCCCTTGAGGGATGGCCGCTCGGCCACGACGCGGTGGATGGTGGCGGCAAGCTCCAGCCACTCAGCAGGCCCGATCGCCGTGCTGCCCACGCTCCGGAATGGCACAGGCAGCAGTTGCGCGACCTCCGCGACCTCTGCGTACCGCCCAATCACCTCCTCGATAGGCAGCTTGCGGCCGAAATCAGGGTAATCCAGTACGTCCGTGCTGCTCGCACCCAGCGATGAGATGGTGCCGCCGCAGCCGATGGCACCGACAAGAGGTTTCTCCGACATGTTCTGCCGGCCAACTAAGCTGCGCGCGCTTCGAGCTTCTTGCGCATCATGTCGCCCGCGCGCACGGGTGGATAGCGCTCGGGATTCCCCGGACCGGAGCACGTCGGCAGGCAGGCGATCTCCGCATCGTAGTTGGGGTGCAGGAAATAGCCGATCGACATGCGCCGACTCCCGACCCGCCGCTCGGCCGGCGGATTAACGACTCGATGCAGGTTCGACACCCATCGATCGTTCGTCCAGCGCTGCATCATGTCGCCGATGTTGACGATGAACTCGTCGCGATTGGCCGTGACGTCCGCCCAAGAGCCGTCCTTGAGTTTCACTTGCAGGCCGCCCGCTGCATCGCTCACGGCGAGGATGGTCAGGCTGCCGAAGTCCGTATGCTCCCCGGCGCGGATCTGATTCGGCAACGGGTCGCCCTCGGGTTCAGGATAGTAGTTGGCCGGCAGCGTCGCAAAATGCCGGTCGATCTTGTCGTCGAAGTAGCGCTCCGGCATGCCCAGCGCCAGCGCGAACATCCGCATGAGCGACTGCCCGAGCGACTCTAGCGCCTGGTAGTAGTCCGTGAAGACCGGGCGGTAATTGGCCGGCGTATCGGGCCAGATGTTGTCCGCATAGAGCTCGGCCGCGCCCGGGATATGGGCGAACTCGGCCGATCGGTTTACCAGCGGACCGATGTAGAATTGCTCGCGCAGATCGGCCGGATTGTCGTAGCCAAGCGTCTTGGCGAGGTTCTTCGTGGCCAGCGCATGGTAGCCGCGCGCCGAGGCGCTGCGCAGCGGACGGAAGCGATCTTTCACCGCGGCAGGCTGCTCGAACAGCGCGCCGGCGGCCTCGAACGCATCATTGATTAGCGTCACCGGCACGCGATGCTGCGCAATCTTGAAGAAGCCGATGCGCTCGCAGGCGTCGGCCACCTTGCGCGCAACGGCAGCCTTGCTTTGATCGTCACCGGCGAAGTACCCGGACAAGTCGATGACTGGCACAGCGTCACTCATGGCCTACCTCCTTGCGTCTTCTCCCTGGCAGCCGGACCAGTTGGCGATCAAGCTGCCGACATCCGGAACGTCCCGTATCCCACCGAGGTCTTTCCATATGCCCGGCGCCCTGGCGCCCCAGGCCGGCTCGGCGAGCTCCATGAATTTTGCCTCGAGCGCCTCGCGCGGCAATGGATGGTCACTCTCTCCCAAGATGCGCTCGCCCGAGATCGTGTGCGTGGCGCCGTCCCGAAGCGTTAGCGTCATGTGTGTCGGTTGCCGGTCGGGATACGCGGCCGTCGCCTGTTGATCCTCCGACACGAGCACACGCTGCGCAAGCTCGATGACCCGGCGATCCGAGAAGGCTCGCATGCAATCATCGGTCAGCGGCACGGCGCCATGCACAATCCTCTGCGCCACCAGCATGGGAATGGAGAAGCGGCAGCCGAATGGTGTCCGCACTGTCTGCTGTTTCATGGTGGCGGCCATGAAGTATGTCCGGATGTCGATCCTCTCGATCGCTTCCGGTGCGAGATCGGCGCCACGCTTGCCAAGCTCCTCGACCAGGTCCAGCGCGCCATGCGTGTAGCGTCCCGCCGCGAACCGCTTGAAGTAGTTGCGCCGGATCCACCATGTCGAGCCGAGTTCCGCGGTCGCCGCTTCCGGGGCGAACGCGCTGCCGTAGAGGTTGCCGAATATGGATGCGACCGCATCGGCCTCCCCGGTAAATTTGGTATCCCTGAGCACCAGGGCCTCATAGGCGGCACGCCCGCTGTGACCGCTGTAGATGTTCCGCACCGTCGCGCCGTCGCTCAGCGTGTTGCGACTGGCGGCAATGCCGAGCGTCGCAGCGATGTTGACGGCCCGGGCCATGGCATCCGCGCCATCACCGCGCAGCTTGGCCAGGGCGAACGCGGCCGCCAGCGGGCCGTAGGTGCCGTGGGGGTGCACGGCGAGGCGGCTCTGCGTCGCTCGCCAGATTCGTGCGCTTGCCTCGTAGGCGAGGATCAGGGCTTCCAGCAGCGCTGTCCCCGACAGTCTGCGCGCCTCGCATTCGGCGAGGATTGCAGGCACGATCTGGATGCCCGCATGCGTGCGCGTGCTGAGGTTGCCCTCGTCCAGGTCGTGCCACGTGCCAGCAGCACCGTTGACGAAGGCGGCATCGGGCGCAGCGAGACGCTGCCCCGTACCGAGCGCCGTTGCCGCCGCCTTGCCGGCGCCGGGCGCCGGTTGCAAAGCCACCAGTCCGCGCATCTCGGGGGCCATGCTGCCCGCGACAATGCAGCCGATGCTGTCCGCCAGGATTAGCCCGGCCCGTTCGATCACGTCGGACGGGATGTCGCTGAGGCACGTAGTCGCGACGAACTCGGACAGGATTTGAGTTGCCGTCATGCGCAAACTTTAGCAGAGAAGCCCGGCGGGCGTGTCCGGAAAGCGCCGCGCCGAGGCCCGGCGCGGCAACAGTCCCGTGCTTTACGCGTCGAGCACGGCCACCGCCCTGATGGGGCTGGCTGTCCCACCGCGGATCTTTAGGGGAAACGCGATGAAGCGGAAGCGTCCCTGGCCGACCACCTCCTCCAAGTTCCAGAGGCACTCGATGTGGGTGATGCCGCGCTCGGCGCAGGCCAGATGCGCCTTGTAGTTGGGCTCACCCTCCGGCGCCGGGCTTACGGCCTCGACGCCGAACATCAGGATGCCTTTGTCCGCCAGCCAATGCACCGAGTCGACGTGCAGCCCCGGGAAGTCATGCAGGTAGGCGCGCGTTCCGAACAGGCGCTTGTTGACGCCCATGTTGATGAGAACCGTGTCGCGCGGCTTGATCTGCTGCTTCGACTCGCGCAGCGCCTCCTCCATCTCGGCGACCGTGATCTCATGCTTGAGGGGCACGTGGCTGAGATCGAGGCAGATCGCCTCGGTGTAGCAGTTCTCCAGCGGCACCTGTTCGATGGACGGCGCCTTGGGATCGGCATTGAAGTGGCAGGGCGCATCCAGATGCGTGCCTGCATGATCGCTCATTGAGAAGTGCAGAGCTTTCGATGTGAAGCGTGTCTCGCCGGCGGTCTTGACCTCGTCGTGGTCATACCAGACCCCCACGGCGACGGGCGGATGCGCAGGATGGGTGGGCGTGCGATGATAGATCTCGCGGCTCAAGTCGACGAAGCGCACGGGCTGTCCTCCAAGTATACGAGTTTCATCGGACGATCTTGAAGGCTCACATGAGGCTCGCGCAACCACCTTCGCGCAAGATCGTGTTTCGCTTTGCGCTTTGCCGAGACCTGAAACCGAGCACAGCGGCGAGGCGGCCCCGTCGTAAACTCGTTTGCGGTGCCGAGCCGCTCAACGCAGCCCGCATCGGGAATGGCGACGCTGGCTTTCACGGCGGTTCACTGTGTTAGTGTCCGACATGTTATCGCAAACACCAAATTGAACATGTCTCATGAAGCGGATCGTTCTCGTCAATCCCAATACGTCTGCGGCGCTCACGACGTTGATGGTCGATATCGCGCGCGAGCACGCGCCCGCTAACGTCCAGATCGAAGGGTTGACCGCGGCGTTCGGCGCCCCGCTCATCACGTGCGATGCAGAGCTCGATGAGGCCACAGATGCCGTGCGCGCTCTCGAGCGGGAGCTTGCGCAGCGCGCCGATGCCGTGATTGTGAGCGCCTTTGGCGACCCCGGCGCCGATGAACTGGTCCGTTTGCTTCCCTTGCCTGTGATCGGGATCGCTGAGGCCGGCATGCGCACGGCGGCCGCGAATGGGCGCCGCTTCGCCATCGTGACGCACACGGGCCGCCTGGTAAAACGCATGGCTCAGCGAGCCGAGGAGGTCGGGCTTGGAACGCACTGCGTCGGCGTGCTGGCGACGGAGGGAGATCCGGTCGCATTGATGGCAGCGCCGGCCGAGCTGGAGCGCGGCTTGCTTGCTTTAGCCAGGCGAGCCGTTGCCGAGCTAGGTGCCCAGGCCATAGTCGTTGGCGGCGGGCCGCTCGGGCGCTCGGCCATCGCGCTGCGCGGCAAAGTCGGCGTTCCGGTGGTCGAGCCGATCCCTGAGGCCGTGCTCCACGTGACCAAAGCGATGGGTCTTGCAACGGTTACTCGTTGAGGCCCTTGCCTGGATAAGGGTGCGTCGCCATCCAATGGCGGGCAATATCGAGACGGCGGGTGATCCAAACGCCGCCGCGCTGAAGCATGTGGTCGAGGAGCCGCTCCAGTCCCGCGGCGCGCGCGGGGTGCCCGATCAGCCGCATGTGCAGCCCAACGGACATCATCTTAGGTGTCTGCGCGCCCTCCTTGTAAAGCATATCGAAGGCATCGCGGATGAAGGAGAACCATTGGTCCGAGGTACCGACCGAGCCGGCGTACTTGCCGTCGTTGTTGGTGAGCGAGTACGGCACGATCAGGTGCGGTTGACCGTTGACCGTTTTCCAGAATGGCAGCTCGTCGCCGTAATAGTCGGAGTCGTAGAGAAAGCCGCCCTCCTCGACGACCAACCGGCGCGTGTTGACGCTGGGCCCATAACGACAGTACCAGCCAAGCGGCCGGTCGCCCACTGTGGTCCGCAGCGACGCGACAGCCTTGCGGATATGCTCGCGCTCCTCGTCTTCGGTCAGCTCGAAATGCTTGATCCAGCGCCAGCCGTGGCAGCAAACATCGAAGCCCGAGACGCGGATGGCATCGGCGGCAGGCTTGTGGCGCTCCAAGGCGAGTGCGCACCCGAACACGGTCAACGGCAGCTTGCGTTCCTGAAACAGCCGCATCAGCCGCCAGAAGCCGACTCGACTGCCATATTCGAACATTCCCTCGCCGGCGAGGTCGCGGCCTTTGACGCCTTGGTTCAGGCCATGCGCCTCTGTCAGGCCAAGCTCGGTGAACCCCTCGCCGTCCTGCATCGAAGGCTCGGAGCCCTCCTCGTAGTTCATGACGAAGTTGACGGCGACGCGAGCGCCACCCGGCCATTTGGGGTCCGGCGGGTTGGCTCCGTAGCCGATGAGGTCTCGCTCATAGCTCTGACTCATGCGTCGGTCTCCGGATCGGTCAAACGCTGCTGAAATCAGCCCAGGTGTCGGTAGTGGAAAACCCTTCGTAGCACACTGTTTCTCTTGCCGACTTCTATCGACGCACATGATCGATGCTGGATGGCATTCGACCGCATCATCGAACGGGTCGCAAAAGCACCGCGAAATTCGAAGGTTTACCGCGTCGGCTCTGAAAGCAATGAGGTCGGATATATGGCTCAAGATGAGCCTGATCCCGGTTCCGTTCAGGGTAAGATGGAACGTCGGGGCGGCAAGCAACGATGTCCGTTTGACTCCCGATAGTGTTGCAAAACGCCCTTCAGGAAACGGGCTGCCCCCAATGATTGTCGGTATCGTCGGTTATCAGGTGAAGTGACCTTGCGCGGCGCCCTGATCTTGATCGTTAGGCTGGCATCGGGCCTGGTTGTGCGGATTGCCAGACGAACTTGGCCAGCCGCTTGAGGTTCTGGGCCAGCGCGGTAAGGAGAACTTCATCCTTGGCGCCGGTCAAGCGAGCGTGCGTTGATCACGTGCGCTCGCAGGTTGCCATTTCGGAGCGTCGCGCGTGTGCTGTTGTGGGTCAGCCGCGTTCGACGCAGAGGCGCGATCGCAAGGTGCCGGACGACGAAGCGGTGTTGACAGCCGCCATCGTGCGCCTGGCCACACGCTATGGCCGCTACGGCTACCGGCGCATCCGCGAGATGCTGCTGGCCGAGGGCTGGCAAGTCAACGTCAAGCGCGTCTATCGCATCTGGCGGCGGGAAGGGCTTAAAGTGCCGAGCAAGCAACCCAAGCGGAGCCGGCTCTGGCTCAACGATGGATCCTGCGTGCGTCTGCGACCTGAGCGGCCGAACCATGTCTGGTCCTATGACTTTATCCAGGACCGCACCCAGGACGGTCGCGCCTTCCGCATGCTGGTCATGCTCGACGAGTTCACTCGCCGTTGCTTGGCGATCATCGTCGCCCGGCGACTGCGATCGGACGATGTCCTGCACTGCTTGACCGATCTCTTCGCCACTCATGGGCCACCCGAGCATCTGCGCTCGGACAACGGTCCGGAGTTCGTCGCGGCCAGCGTGCGCGAGTGGCTCGGCAGGATCGGCGTCAAGACGCTCTACATCGAACCAGGCAGTCCCTGGGAGAATGGCTATTGCGAGAGCCTGAACTCGAAGCTCAGGGACGAGCTGCTAAACGTGGAGATCTTTACGACGCTGCGCGAGGCACAGGTGCTGATCGAGAACTGGAGACGCCACTACAATGCCGTGCGTCCACACTCTTCGCTTGGCTATCGTCCACCCGCACCTGAGGCGATCTTGCCGCCAGCATCAGGTCTGCCCTACGCTCCGCTCCGGCCAGCCCTGATGCTGGCTCATGACGGCCGGGTTCTAACTTAGCGGCCGGATCGATCCCGGGGGCAGATCACCACGATCGACTATTGCCGCATCTTCGACGCTGGCACAAAGCCGATTCAGCCAAGGGACGAACCTACCTCGTCACGTATGGCGGGAAGCCCATCCGCAAGCTTAGGCGTTCTTGGGCTGCGGTGGCCATTGAGGCTGGCCACACCCAACAGACGGGGACGGATGATCAAGGCCGCCCCATCTGGAGCGTTCCGGATGGAGCACACATCTTGCGGCACTCCTGCGTAACGTGGCTGCTCCAGGCTGGCGTACACCGTTTCAGGTGAGCGGGTTTACAGGAATGGATTTGGCGACGCTGGAAAGCACCTACGGCCATCACTCGCCGCACTTCATGCCCCAGTATCGCCCCGGAAACCATCGTCAAACGGCGTCAATGAGCGTCACTCGCAGTCAGTTAAGCTCAGAACACAATAGGCTTTTCCTGGTAGCGCACTTGCTTCGGGAGCAAGGGGGCGGGGGTTCAAATCCCTCCGCTCCGACCGCCCAGGAAACGTGATCCGAAAGCGGATTCATAATGGATGCCGCCCAATAATGGATGCCGCCAATCGTCAAAAGTGGATCGACGAGGCCCGCCAGCACGCCGATAAGGTGCGCGGTGACATTGAAATCACCATCACCGAGAAGCCGGATGGCGTCGACGTGTTCGGCAGGCGGGAAACGGGCGCCGGCCGCACCCACACGGGCCACGTGCTTTGGGATCACGTGCACCCTGTGAGCACCAACCCCGTCATCTGGGAAGTTGAGGAGATACTGCGCGGCATGCGTGAAGATCGCGACCGCGTTAGACTGTGGATTGGCCCGCTGCCCGTCAGGGGACGCCGCGGGAAGAAACTAATTCATTCTTTTGATGCGCGGGTATGGTGGCCGAAGAGCCTTCCAAGCCTTAAGTCGACCGACGCCTCTCTTGTTGATGCCATGGAGCACGCAAACAGCCTTCGCATAATACAGATAGCCCTTGGCATTAGCCGAACGCCGATATGGCGCTAGCAATTGGCGGTTGTTAGCGAGCCAAACGCTCAGGGTGCTGCTCTTTACCCCAAGAGCCATGGCAAGTTGGCCAACTCTGCACCATTTTACGAACATCTGTCCCGGTTGTGGCGTCTTGCTCCTCCCGCCAGTCACTTGCCGCAACCCTTCGATCCGGGTGTGCCGTTGCGATCCAGGATAATGCGATCCTCCAACCTCGATCAACCCGTTTCCGTGGCGCTTGATCCACTCGTCAGACGCTCTTTTCGGATCAACTCGACGCTCATCCAACGACTCCAAAACGTTTCAAAAACTATGAATGATACCGCCAGTCATTTGACGATGGTTTCTAGTTTTTTAGCGGCAGTGCGATTTATGAGCTGCCCGCCGTTCCCGGCGAAACGCGGGCCGTGCGAGGCGGGCAGCATGAAGAAGCAGTTATGGGGCAGTGGGCTCTCTCAGCAGAGGCGTCGCGTGGCGTGGCCTTGTGTGACGGAGCGGTGCGCCTCCGAGACCTGTAACGCAGGTAACAGCAGGGCCTTTCTCTTTCAGGGATCGTGAGTCTTACGTCCAGCTAGGAGCGGACGTATTAACCCGAACTGGAGACGATAGGATGCGTACAGCTCTCATCGCCGCTATCGCTGTAGTCCGCTGTGGCAGCAATCTGGAGCGCGGGTGTTATCACTGTTGCATCTCCAAAAATTTGACCAGTCGGCACCGGCAGCGTCTTCAATCGACGCGATGCAAATGATGAAGGACGCAAAATTCTTCCAATCGAGCAGTACGACGCTCATTGAGAACAGACAATCGGAGACTCATCGCCTTTCATCTTATGAGCGCGCTCTCGACGGGGCGCGCTCTTTCTGCGCAACGTCCTGATACTCCACGGGGTGCTCGGTTGGGGATTTGACGCCGACCGGCACTCTTGGGCTAGAGTGACGCGCAACGCGACACGTGGAGGACGTAATGGAAGCCGACAAATTCAACATGTCACTGAGGAAGTTCCTTAAGCAGGTGGGCGTGACTTCGCAGCAGCAGATAGAACGTCTGGTGCGGGAGAAAGCTCTCGCCGGCCAAAGCACGCTCAAAGTCAAGATGGTCTTGACGGCAGAAGGGACCGGACTCAACCACATTGTGGAAGGCGAAATCGATCTCGGCTAGGGAGCGCTCTTGCGCTTCAGCCACGTAGAGCCGACAAGATTATCTTGGTCCGGAAGAACCGAACGATCATGTAACGGCATACGCGTTGAAACTGCCGAGTGCTAAAGAACATGGGTGCAAGGCCGCCGCGCGGCACCAGCGCTCCTAGAGACGAACGCCTTGGGTCGAGAAGGCGTCCGCTGCTGAATTCGGTACGTAGCTGCTGGTTAGTAGGGCCGCCGCCGCGCCGGCGATTAGAACCGCCGCAATGCAAGCGACCAGAAAAGCCCGCATAGCCATCACCTCCCAGTACAGATCATCGACCCTACCACAGGTACTGGTCGGGAAGCGAGAGGGGCGTCGCCGTCCACGGCACGGCGAAAACCATTCCTTCCGGCGACAATGGCTCTCGGGCGTAGAACAGGATCCGGTCGCCAAGGCCCCGAGCACCTTCATCGCATTGGGGGATGGCGAACGGACTGCAAATACTACAGCACGCCGACCACGCGGCTATCGTCAAGGTCAACGATCAGCACCTTGCCCGCCGTCCGCATGAAGCCGGTCCCCCTCAGGCCTGGGAACTTGCCGGTAAGCCACTCCGGCATGGGCGTCAGCTCCGCTTCGGCTACGCTCGAGGGGATCTCCGCGCCGATCGTGGTCAGCCCGCCATTGCCGCCGGCCGCGGGCGCCTCGCGCTGCGAACCCAGCGCCTGAACAATCTCGCTCCGCTGCTCGCTCGTGAGATGCTTGAGCCGGTAACCGGCAATGGTCACCTGATCGTCCGCGTTGGTGCGGGCCGAAAACTTGGCGGGTGCCGTATCGACATCGGTCATGGCGCCTGGCACCGACAGCACACCGTTGACGAACACGTTCGGGTGGGGATTGGTGTGGGGTATCTTGGAGCTCGGCTCCGCCTTGCCTGCCTGCTCCGATTGGGTGCCACCCGTGGCCGGCGGCAACGTGTCCTGCCTTTGAATTTCCTTGACCGACTGACTATCTGGTTTGTCTTGGCTCCATCCAGGATTGGCGCCGCCAGCAAACACGACCGCGACCGCGATGACGAGCATGACCTTCGGCATGATGGTTGCCTCTCCGTTCGGCGCTGTCGGCCCTCGAAGCCGCACTCGTTCCTGCAGCAGCGAAAATCAACGCGGGAACAGCCGTAATGTTCCGCCCTCCTGTTGCAACCGCGGGTGATTCACGACCGGCCGCGCGAAAAAAGTGCGCGTAGGCGCGCACGCCGGATCAATCAGAAAAAAAACAATGTCGGACCGGCTATTCGGCCGGAGCCACGCCGCCGCCGCTGACGCGCTCCTTCTGCGTTTCTTTCTCGAGCCAAAGGCTGTGGTGCTGGCGAGCCCAGTTGACGTCGACCTCGCCGGTCCCCATGGCCTCGAAAGCGCCCTGCATCCCGATCGTCCCGATGTAGATGTGTGCCAGCATGATGGCAATGAACAGCATGCCAACAATGCCGTGCACCATCTGGGCCGTCTGCATGCCCGAAACGTCGGTCACATAGAACGGAAACATCAGGAGGTAGCCTGTGATGGCGGCGGCACCGCCGCCCAGCACCACCACCCAGTAGATGGCCTTCTGACCGGCATTGAAGCGTCGCGCCGGTGGGTGGCTCTCGCCAACAATGCCTCCGCCCTCGCGGATCCATCTGACGTCGACGCTGGAAGGGAAATTCCACGCGACCCACATCAGGAACATCAACACAACGCCGAGCGTGAAGGGAAAGCTCAGGTAGTTGTGCGCGTACTTAGCCCACTGCGACCAGCCTGCGAACGCTTCAGGTCCGATCAACGGGGTCAACAATTCCTTGCCGAAGGTAATATTGGCCCCGGATAAGGCGAGAACAATGAAGCAACTCGCCGTCATCCAGTGCACGAAGCGCTCGAACGCGTTGAACCGCACCAGTGTGTGGCCGGACCGGCCGGCCTCGATCTTCACCATGCCGCGAATGAGATAGAACACGACGAGCACCGCCAGCATTCCGAGGATCGCGATGGCCCCGATCCAGCGCAGCGTCACCTGATGGAATTGGCGCCAATCGCGGCCGGCGGGCTGCTCCAAGACGCCAGTCCTGCTATCGGGCAAGGAGCTCCGGCCCTGGATCTTCTGCAACTCCTGCAGCAGCTGCTGCTCTTTGACGGACTGCGCCATTGGATTGACTGAATCCGGCTGCTTCTGCTGCGCTTTGGCTGGGACCGCCAATGCTGCAGTTACACAAAGGGCCAGGGCGGCAATCAAGAACCGAAGCGGTGTGCGCATCTTCGCCATTCCGACCTTCTCCCCTATTCGGCTGCCGCTGCTCGGCGCCCCGGAGCGGGGGTTGAATCCCGTCGCCCGCTTGTGGCTCTATGACGCGATCGTCTCACGATAGGCCGTCTTCCATCCCCAAGCGCCCGACGTGTATCCACGCTGCACGACGCGCTCCTTGTAGATCTGGGCGATGATCTCGCCGTCTCCGGCCAGCAGAGACTTCGTCGAGCACATCTCGGCGCACAAGGGGAGCTTGCCCTCGGCAAGGCGGTTGGATCCGTA
This sequence comes from Hyphomicrobiaceae bacterium, assembly GCA_046154585.1. Lineage (GTDB taxonomy): Bacteria > Pseudomonadota > Alphaproteobacteria > Rhizobiales > Hyphomicrobiaceae > CADEFX01. Next base: position 72,714 of record JBJXDX010000073.1, read on the forward strand.
GCCGGTGAACTGACCGTTTTCGCGGCTTCCATACTCGGCTGCCGTGATATCGGCCTCGGGGCCACCGGCACAGTAGGTGCACTTGTCCATCTTGCCGCGGCTGCCGAAGTTGCCCACGCGCGGGTACTGCGGCGCGCCGAACGGGCAGGCGTAGAAGCAGTAGCCGCATCCGATGCACAGGTCCTTGGAGTGCAGCACCACACCGTCCGCCGTCGTGTAGAAGCAGTTCACCGGGCACACAGCCGCACAGGGTGCGTCGGTGCAATGCATGCAGGCCATCGAGACTGATCGCTCGCCCGGCTTGCCGTCATTGATTGTGACGACGCGCCGGCGATTTATGCCCCACGGCACGTCGTGCTCGTTCTTGCAGGCGGTGACGCAGGCGTTGCATTCGATGCAGCGGTCGGCGTCGCAGAGAAACTTCATCCGTGCCATGGCCGCTTCTCCTTACGCCGCTCTGACTTGGCAGAGGGTGGCTTTGGGTTCCTGCATCCCCGTTACTGGATCGTAGCCGTAGGTGGTGAGGGTATTGACGCTCTCGCCCAGCACCACCGGGTCGGCTCCCTTCGGATACTTGGACCGCTGATCTTCTCCCTGGTACCAGCCGCCGAAGTGGAAGGGGCACCATGTCACTCCCCTGCCGACGCGCTCCGTCACAAGCGCCTTCACGCGCGCTCGGGGCTTCGTGTCGGCCGCACCGTAGACCCACACCCACGCGCCGTCCTTAATTCCCCGATCGGCCGCGTCAGCTGGATTGATTTCGATGAACATGTCCTGCTGCAGCTCGGCCAGCCACTTGTTGGAGCGCGTTTCCTCGCCACCACCCTCGTATTCCACCAACCGCCCCGAGGTGAGGATGAGGGGGAACTCCTTGGCGATCCCCTTCTCGACCGCGGCCTTCTGCACGTCGAAGCCGACGTTGGGCATGCGGAACTGGCGTGCGTTGGGCAGCGTTGGATACTTGGCAACGAGCTCTGGGCGTGGCGTGTAGATCGGCTCGCGGTGCACGGGGATGGCATCGGGCAGACCGAACGCGTTGGCCCGCGCCTTGCCGTTGCCGTAGTGCATGCAGCCGTGCTTCATGGCGACGCGTTGTATGCCGCCCGACAGATCGGTGGCCCAGGAGACCGTATCGGGCGTCGCTCCCCCGACGCGATCGATCGTCGCGCGCTCCGCCTCGGTAAGATCCGTATCCCAACCGAGCTTCTTGAGCACACCGTAGGTGAACTCCGGATACCCGTCCTGAATCTCCGATCC
>JBJXDX010000074.1:0-91699 GCA_046154585.1 Hyphomicrobiaceae bacterium
GCGGAACCGCCGATCCTCGAACGCCATCAGCATCGCCAGATAGCGCGGATCGGTGTCGGCAACATCGAGCGGAAGCCGCCAGTGGTCGTCCGGCGTCGTGAAGGCACGCAGCAGACGGCCGTTGCGATCCAGTACCGTGACCGACACCACCTCAGCACGCTCCAGCGGCGGCTCACCCAAAGAATTCCATGCGAGCCGGAACGCACCGAATCCCATGAGCAGAACTGAGAGGACGAGAGCACTCTTGGTGAAAGCGCCGCGGAAGCGTGGACTCCCCCTTCCGCGGCGCTGGGGTGCCTCAGATCGAGGCACCTCCCCCATTTCGGGTTTTCCGCGCCGCCTTGCCACGAGATCAGCAACGAGCCGGCACGACCAAATCCAAGGGCGCTCACATTGTCGCGAATCATCTGTGGCACGATGATGGCTGTACTGAGTACTTTTCATGGCGGATGCAGAATCCTGGACCATGGTTACTGCCGGCTCCGCGTGGCGACCTCCAGACGGCCCGACGCAGTTCGCGCAAACCGATCCGGCCGGTACATGTCTTCGACGGTCGCGGCCGGATGCACGAAGCTTCCGGGTGTCACAGCGCGCACGAGATACGCGACTGTCGCCGATGGTTTGCTGCTGCCGCCCGAGCCGCTGCGCCCACCTTCACCGAAGAAGTTGAAGGCCGCCACGAAGCGATCGTCGCGAAACTCCGTGTGCTCCGGGTCCTTGTCCCGCTTCAACCAGGCGAACGTGCTGATGTCGCCGGAGTCGATCAGACGCGGATTTTCGATCTCCAGACCCGCCGGCAGACGATCCACCAACATGACGCGGCCGCCGGCCTCGCTGCCTTCGACCTTCAGCACGACCACGAGACGCATCGTCTGGTCGATCTTGGCCGCACCGCCGTCGGCACTACCGAGCTCCACCTTCTTTCCATCGAGCGTGTAGTAGCTGCGCTCGATCGTGAAGCCCTTGGACACCGCAGGCTCCGGCGTCAGCGACGCGCCGATGACAGAGATCACGGCATCAGTGTCCGCATCGCCGTCGTTGCTGATCGTCAGCACGCCATCTTTCAGCTCGGCCGCCGTCAGTATGCGATTGAGGTCGCCCTTGTGCTCCGCGCCGTTGACGCTGAGACGCGTGTCGTTGCGCTGCTCGGACAAGGCGCGCGCCGCCAGCAGCATCCACGCCTGCTCCTGCGTGGACGTGTAGGTGCGCGTGCCGAACGCCTTGGCGATGACGCCAGCCAGCCGCGGCGCCTCCGACTTCACGATGCCCGTCTCCGACGCGAGCGCCACCAGCGCCGCCCCGTCACGAATGCCGGAGCCGTAATCTGAGCGGCTGAGGTTCTTGTCGTCGGCGGATATCTGCGCCAGCGCCGCGCGGAACGCTCTTTCGGCCCGGTCGCGATCGCCGAGCATCGCCAACGCCGCACCGAGCTGTGCCTGCGCCAGCGGGCTTGCGAAGCGCTCGAGCCTGGTGTCGGCGTAGTAGCGCAGCTCGCCGATCGGCGCGCGGCCGTTGCGTGCCAGCACGTACAGCGCATAGGCCCGCGCCTCGCCGCCACGCTCGAAGTCCTGCGCGTAGCCGATGTAGTTCTGCAGCCGGTCGAGCGCCTGCGCGAACGCCTGCGGACGCACGGCATAGCCGGCCTCCTTGGCACGCGTCAGGAAGTCGGTGACGTAGCTCGAGAGCCACGTGTCGCCGTCGCGCGGACCCCAAACACCGAACGCGCCGGATGCGTCCTGCATCTCGAACACACGCTCCACTGCCGCCTGCACGCGTTCCTTGATCGTGTTGTCATTGGCCATGCCGAGGCGGCGCGCCATGTCGTTGACGTACAGCAGCGGCAGCGCCCGGCTCGTCGTCTGCTCGGCGCACCCATACGGGTAGCGGTCAAGCTGCGTCAGCAGCCCCGGCACGTCCATGGACGCGATCGGCCCGACATTCACCGACACCCGCGCCGTCGACGGGATCAGGTCCTGCAGCAGATCGGGCGAGAGCGTAAGCTTGCCGCCCTTGGCCGCGAGCGATGACACCGTCGTGCGGCGGATGTCACCGGCCGGCGGCTTGACGTCGAATGCCAGCCGGCGCTTCACGTCGATGCCGCCCGGTCCCGACACGGTGACCGTATAGGCAAAGCTGCCGATCTCGTTCGGCTTGATCGCAACCGTCTCGCGGCGCCGGTCTCCGGCCTTGAGATCGAGGCTGCGCCCCTCAAGGCTCGATTTCAGCCCCGATGCCGTTTCCTGCTCGACCGCCACCTTGTAGGCCGCAGCCGGCCCCTCGACGTTGTGCACGTCGAGCTCGAGACGGGCCTCGTCGCCCAACGTCAGGAAGCGCGGCGCCGAGGCCGTCAGCGCCAGCGCGTCGCGCACGATGACGTCCGTGTGCGCGGAGCCGAGCTTGCCCGCGCTCCAGGCCACCGCCATCAGCCGCACGGTGCCGTTGAAGTCCGGCAGCGCGAAATCAACCTTCGCCGTGCCGTCCGCACCGACCGTGACGATACCGGAGAACAGCGACAGAGGCTTCTCGACCGGCGGTGAGCCCTGCACGCTCATGCCGCCGCTGCCGTCGCCACCGGAGCGCAGCGAGCCGCGCTCGGCGCGCATGCCGTCGATCAGCCGGCCATAGAAGTCGCGGAACTCCGTGCCGAGACGCCGCTGGGCGAAGAACCACTTCTCCGGCGCCGGCGACTCGAAGCGCGTCAGGTTGAGAATACCGACATCGACGGCCGCAATCGTGATGCGCGCCTCCTCGCTTGCGCCGAGACCACCGATCTTCACCGGCACCGTGAGCGTGCTGGCCGGCTTCACCTTCTGCGGCGGCTCCAGCGCCACCTTAAGCGTTCGCGCCGACGTATCGACACCGAGCCACTTCACGCCGATGGCGCGACCGGGCATGCGGCGGGCCTTCTCGTCGAGCGGCCGGAACAGCGTGGCCGTCACATACGCGCCCGGCATCCAGCCCTCGCTGACCGGCAGGGCGATCTCGCCGCCGCCCACCGGGATGTCGGCTTGATGTGTCGCCAGCAGCTTGTTGCTGAGCACGGCAATGCTTACTTTGCCCGCCTGCTTGCTGGCGATCTTCACCCGCGCCGTCTCGCCGGCCTTGTAGCTCGGCTTGTCGAGCGCGATGTCCAGCATCTCGGGGCTATCGATCTGATCGCCCGCATACCAGCCGGCGTTGAACGTCACGCTCGACAGGGCATTGTCCGCTCCGGTGACCTCTAGGCGATACCGGCCCCAGTCCACGTTCACAGAAATCCGCGCCGGCGTTCCAGCCTGACCTTCCACCGTGCCGCCAGTCACGCGCCGCGCCGTCGTAACGGCCTCGTAGTTCCACTGCCCGTCGCGGCTGTACCACTTCCAGCGTTGGTCGAGGCGCAGCAACTCCCACTTGAACGGCTTGCCGTCGATGGCCTTGCCGTCGCCACCGACCAGCACCGCATCGAAGCCCGCGGCCTCGCCCCCGCCGACCTCGTTGCCGTTGAACAGCGGCTTGATGCCGACGCGCGTCTCGGGCGTCATGACCGGCAGCGTCACCTTGCGCTCGATCGTGCGCCCGCCCGCTTCGCGCAACCTCAGCAGCACGTCGGCCTCCAGCGGCCGCGCCGTGCGCGGGATCTGCGGCAGCCGCACCGCCACCTCGCTGCGGCCCTGCGCATCCGTCTCCGGCAAATCTTCGAGCGTCTTGCGCACCGCGGTGATGCGTTCGTCCGCCAAGCCGAAGCGATAGTTCGGGAATCCCGGCAACCCGCCGGCCGCCGCCTTGACGATCACTTCGCCTTCGAGGCCCAGGCCAACTGCAGGCGGCCCGTAGAGATAGCGCCCCTGCACGATGACCGTCGCCGCCTCTTCCGGCTTCGCAACGGCATTGTTGCTGTCGAGCTTCAGGTCGAGACGCTCGGGCACGAAGTCATCGACCAGGAACGACACCTGCGCCAGCGGCTCGGCCTTGGGATCGGCATGCACCTTGGCGCGCCACGTCCCGGTCATGGCTGTCGCGGCCAGCGACACCACGGTGGTGCGGCCGCCCAGACCCTGATCCGCCAGCACAACGCGGCGATGCTCGACTCCGTCTGGCCGTGTCACGATCAGCGTGGCCGGCAGCGTCGCCGCCTTGCCAGCCGCATCGACCATCAGCCCCGTCAGATGGACAACCTCGCCCGGGCGATAGACGCCGCGGTCAGAATACAGAAAGGCATCGAGCGCGCCCGGAACCTCGCGGCCCTTGACGCCGCGATCGGTTAGATCGAACGCCGCCGTTGCCAGATCGAGAAACGCGTAGTCTTGCCCCGTATCGGCCACCAGCAGTGCCGGCGCCAATCCGCCCTCGCCGCGCTTCAGCCCGGCATCGAACCGCGCATATCCGGCCGGATTCGTCTTGGCTGTGCCGAGCACCTCGTTGTTGCGCGCGATGAGCCGCACATTGACGCCCGCAACCGCGTCGGCGTTGCCGAGCGAGCGCACGAAGGCGTGCAGCCCGTCGTCACCCGACAGCGCCGTCATGCCGAGATCAGAGACAATGAACCACTGCGTCGCAAGGTTCTGGTTGTCGGTCTTGGTCTTGGTCGCCGGCTGCGCCGAGATCAGATACACGCCGGGCTGGAGGTGCGGCACCGCCTCGCTGATCGGCAGCGCCGTCGTGACGTCCTCGTTCAGGCGCGACTTCACATCGAGCTCGCCCTGCCAGATGCGCTGGCCGGCCTTGTCGCGCACCTGCTCGAGCTCATAGCTCTGCATCTGCTTCATGAAACTGTCGCCGCCAACGACACCCGTCAGCCCACGATCGCCGATGCGGAAGATCTCGACCGCCACCTTGCTGGCGTTGACCGTGACCACCGGGATGCCCTGCTGGCCGCGGTTCGGCAGCACGTAGTTGCGCCCCGTGAAGCGCACCGACGCCGCGCGGTCACGCACGTAGACCGCGATCTCCGACGCCTTCGACAACGCCTCCTTCTCCGCCGAGGGCAGTCCAGCACGCACCTGCACCTCGTAGCGTTTGCCGTGCGCGAGGCCATCGATGCAGAGCTGGCGGTCCTCCGCCGAGACCGTCTGCGGGTCCTTGCCATCGAGCGTCAGGAACTTGGCGTAGTCGGCCGAGCCGCTCGCCAGCCGCTCGGAAAAATTAATGCACAGGCGTGGCTCGGTCGCATCGGCATCGACCTTGTAGTCGACGATGCGGAAGCCGTGCTCGGCGTAAAGCTTGTCGAGGCTCTGCCGCACCTCCGGCGCATCCACCAGCACAACGCTCGCCTTCAAGGCGTCGATCGCCGGGCGCCACATGGAGCGGCGCTTCAGGGCCTCGGCCAGCACGGGCAGGGCCGCCGCCTTCTGCGCCGGCGTCGCGCCGCGCTGATAGGCGATGTACGCCGCGCCCGCCGCATGCACCGGTAGCTCGTAGCGCTCCGAGCCCGTATCCGCGCCGATCGCAAGCAACGCACGCGCGAGCCCGGTCCACGCCTCGCTATCCTTCGCGTCCGTAACCACCGCCGTCGCGAACGTCCGCGACGCGCCGCGCACATCGCTGCCGTCCGCCAGCGTCTTCAATGCCGCCTGCTTGAGCTGCGCCGCCGTCTGCCGGCCGGGCTTCCAGTTCAGCTTGAGATAGGCCTCGTAGCGCTCGGCGTCCTTGGCGAGCATGGGATGCGTGAACGGCGCTTCTTGCGCAAACGCACCCGCAGGCGTGAGCAGCAAGGCAAGGAGCAGAAGCGTGCGACTGAGGATCGACATGGGGCCACCTGATGGATTGCGGCGTGCACCGGGCCCGCGCCCGACGATCACCGGCAGCAAACACATCAGGGCTATAGGCCCAATTCGTGGCGGTTGGGAATGGATGCGCACTGCGTGCGGAAAGCCGGGAGCCCGTAGGCTCCGGCGAGGTGCAAATTCCGGCAAATGACGGCAAGTCAGCCGTCGATCAGTTCAGGTTAAGGCGAAGGGTCTTCGGCTATCTGGAAGGCGACGCGCCTTCAGTTATCTTGAAAGAAACGCGCCTTCGGCTATCGCGAGAGTGACGCGCCTTCGGCGCGATGCTCCACGTCCGCATCCCGCGCCGGCAGCAGCCCTGCCGAATGCCACAGATTGTCGAACGTCGCCCGGACTCGCCGCACGGCCACGGGATCGTTGACCACGAAACACTCGAACGCGTCCCGCTTCATCGGATCGCGCCGCATGCTGTCGCCGTACCACGTTGCCTCACCGACGATGAGCTGCTCATGCGCATCCAGCAGGCGCGGATTGTTTGCAATTCTTACGTCGCAGGCAAGTTCGCCGGCGTCACCAGCGACTGCGCCGGCCTCTTCGTCCACAACAACGATGCGGGCTTCGATGCCCGGAATGACCCCGTCGCGCACGACCATGTGCAGGGCCTGCAACACGGGGCTCTGGGCCGAGCGGGCCACCACCAGAACCATGCGCGGACAATCGCCACCGGCCGTCAGGTGCTGCCTGATAAAACCGCAGATCCGCGTGTGCTTGTCGTCCTGGTGAGGTCCTTCGGCATGAAATCGGGCGCTGAAGCGCATCTCTTTTTTCCCCTCGTATGCAGGGCGGGCCTGCAGTCGTGCCGTCCGATGTCCTATTACGAAGTAATGGGGTTAAATAATGATTGAGCCCGCAGCCGATCTGGCACGCCGCGGCGAAATCCTCGTCGCTGTGGACAGGATTCCCAACCCAGACAATGGGATGAAGGTCATGGCACCGTCTCAGGCGTGCGGCGCGAAATTTCCACGGTGTCCAAGCATTGGCCGCCGGCCGGAGGACACGGCCCACAATCGCCGGATACGAAAGGCTCGCTGGAGCAAAAAGCGCCGCCCGTGCCAAACCCTTCGGCACGTGATCGCTTAACAGATCATTTCGAGATCATCCGGGAAGCGCCCACTCCGGCGCTCGGCCTTCAGTGCATGAGCAAAAATAGCCCAACACCCAACGCCGGCCCCAACAACGTCGACACGACCACCAATAACATGGGCTTAAGCACCATGATACTAACCCCGCAACACAGACTCGCGCCGTCCAAACCTATCGCCCGCAAAACGACGCGAACTGACTACCCCTCAACACCGCACGGCATTTATACAATAAGTGCATAAGCTTTGCACGCCGCAGTTGAGAATTTTCACGGCTTGTTGAAAACCGCTTACGCGGATCATCGTCAGCCGGACGGCAACTCACGCTCGCTAAACGTCACGCGTGCAAAGCAAAATCAAGGATCCAAAAAACGCCATTGTCAGCGCACGCACGCGCTGCTCGGTGCCGGCGAGGACGCCTCCGGTGGTGAGAATTTCTCAGCGAATATCGGCCCTACGCCGTGCCGGCGCAGACGCGATCAGAAGCCGTGCGGCGAACCTCAAGCATCCACGATGCAGCGCACAAAGTTTGACCCTTTTGCGCCCGAACGCACCCCACTGAATTGCCTCGCGGAAGGCCCTGAAAATTTTGGCGGAAGCCCCTGGACGGCATGTGCACAGTGCTGCACGACTTCGCCCATGACGTTCGTCCTTCCCGCTCAGCGCCACATCCCGGGGTCCGCCACCGTTCCCGACCGCGCCCCGCTCGACGCCGCCAAGGCGCTGACGCCGCAGCGTGTGACTGCCGACACCTGGCACGACGCCCCGGCCTACGCCTACGGCCTGCACCTCCACGCGCACGGCTACTTCTGGGAAGCCCACGAGGTCTGGGAGCCGGTGTGGCTGGCAACAGTGCCCAACTCGCGCGAGCGCCAGCTTCTGGCCGCCCTGATCCAGCTCGCCAACGCCTGCCTCAAGCTTGAGATGGGCCAGCCCAAGGCAGCCCTTCGGCTGCTTCAGGCCTCCCAGGATCACCTGGCCGAGTGCCGGAGCCCGCCCGGCGGCACGCTGCTGGGCCTCGATCCTGGTGCGCTGGCCGGGGGCATCGCCGCCTTTGCCGTTCGGTTTGGCGATGCAGAGGATCTTGCGGCTCTGATCGCCGAGCGCCCCAAGCCGGCGCTGACCGGCCCCCACTCGACCGGCATGGCCTGATCCCCTATCGTCCGGCCCGTCGCTCACGCTCGTAGCAGAGGGGCCGGGAAATGCCCGCGCGCATCGATTTCCAGACCGAACCCTCGCGCTTCCGGCACTGGAAGCTGAACGTTTCCGGCCCGCGAGCCGACCTCGTCCTCGATGTCGACGAGAATGGCGGCCTGTTCGAAGGCTACCAGCTCAAGCTCAACTCCTACGACCTGGGCGTCGATATCGAGCTCGCCGACATCGTCCAGAGGCTGCGCTTCGAACACCCGCAGGTGCGCGTGGTCGTCCTGCAGTCGGGCAAGGACCGCGTGTTCTGCGCCGGCGCCAATATCCGCATGCTGGCCGGCGCCACGCACGCCCACAAAGTCAACTTCTGCAAATTCACCAACGAGACCCGCAACACCATCGAGGACGCCAGCGACGTCTCGGGCCAGAAGTATCTCTGCGCCATCAAGGGCACGGCCGCGGGGGGCGGCTACGAGATGGCGCTCGCTTGCGATCACATCATCCTGGCCGACGACGGCAACTCCACGGTGGCGCTGCCGGAGCTTCCATTGCTGGCCGTGCTGCCTGGAACGGGCGGCCTCACGCGCGTGACGGACAAGCGCAAGGTCCGCCGCGATCTCGCCGACGCCTTCTGCACTATGGAGGAAGGCGTCCGCGGCGCCCGAGCCGTCAAGTGGCGGCTTGTCGATCAGTCGGTGCCAAACTCTAAATTCGAGGCCACCATTGCCGACACGGTAGCGCGCCTCGCCGCGTCCACCGATCGCCCGCCCGATATCGCAGGCATCGCGCTGACGCCTATCCAACGCACATTCGACGGCGACACGCTCCTCTACTCCACCTCGCAGATCGACATCGACCGCGCCGCCCGGCGCGCGACGCTCACCATCCGCGGCCCCGGCACGGCTCCACCCGCAACTGCGGACGAGATGCACGCAGCGGGCGCCGGCTTCTGGCCGCTGCGCCTCGCCCGTGAACTGGACGATGCCATCCTGCACTTGCGCTCCAACGAGCCCGAGATCGGCACGCTCGTGTTCAAGAGCGCCGGTGATCCCGCCCGCGTCGCCGCCTACGATACCTTCCTCGACAGCAACGTCTCGCATTGGCTCGCCGGCGAAATCGTCCACTACTGGAAGCGCGTTCTGAAACGCATCGACCTCACGTCCCGCTCGCTCGTCGCGATGATTGAGCCCGGCTCGTGCTTCGCCGGCACGCTGGCCGAGATCGTGTTCGCCTGCGACCGCTCCTTCATGTTCGACGGCACGCTCAAGGGTGACAACCGGCCGCCCGCCGCGCTCACGCTCACGGCATCGAACTTCGGCCCCTATCCCATGAGCAACGGCCTCTCACGGCTGTCGACCCGCTTCCTCGGCGAGCCGGCAAGCGTCGAAGCCGCACGCGGCGTCATCGGCACACCGCAAGACGCCTCCGACTGCGAGCGCCTTGGTCTCGTCACGGCCGCCTTCGACGAGGTGGACTGGGACGACGAAGTGCGCATCTTCCTGGAGGAGCGCGCCAGCTTCTCCAGCGACGGATTGACCGGCATGGAAGCCAACCTGCGCTTCGCCGGACCCGAAACCATGGAAACGAAGATCTTCGGCCGCCTTACCGCCTGGCAGAACTGGATCTTCCAGCGCCCCAATGCGGCCGGCGCCGAAGGCGCTCTCAAGCGCTACGGCACCGGCGTCAAAGCCAGCTTCGACCCCGAACGGGTCTAACCTCATCCCCTCTCCCCGTCCTTACGGGGAGAGGGTTAGGGTGAGGGGCGGATGCTCGCTCGGAGTATTTGGCTGCCCCCTCACCCCGACCCGCTCCCCGCATGCGGGGAGAGGGAGAAGTGGGGCGCCTACGCCAGTTTCACTCCGTTGTCCCGCGACGTCGCCTGGGGCCTGAGCCACGCCTCCGCCTCCCTTGCATCGCCCCCTGGAATGGTGTTTCTGGACTATCAAAGGCCAGATACGAAGCGGCTACAGGAAGCGCTCATGCCCGAGTCCGCGCACGTCGATTACTCGACAAAAATCCCAAATAACGTCGGTCTGCAAGACGACCAGCGCGTCCTTAAGGCGCTGGAGCAATGGCACCCGGGCTACATCGACTGGTGGATGACCATGGGACCGGAAGGGTTCCAGACCTCCGATGTCTACCTGCGCACCGCCATCGGCATCGATCCCAAGGGCTGGGCCAAGTTCGACTACGTGAAAATGCCCGAATACCGCTGGGGGATTCTGCTGGCGCCACGCGCCGAAGACCGGCTCGTCAACTTCGGCGGACACAAGGGCGAGAAAGCCTGGCAGGAGGTTCCCGGCGAATACCGCGCCATGCTGCGCCGCCTCGTCGTCATCCAGGGCGACACGGAGCCCGCCAGCGTCGAGCAGCAGCGTCATCTCGGCAAGACCGCGCCTTCGCTTTACGACATGCGCAACCTGTTCCAGGTCAACGTCGAGGAAGGCCGGCACCTGTGGGCCATGGTCTATCTGCTGCACAAATATTTCGGCAAGGACGGCCGCGAGGAAGCCGAAGGCCTCTTGCAGCGTCGCTCCGGCGACGAGGACAAGCCACGCATGCTGGGCGCCTTCAACGAGACGACGCCCGACTGGTTATCCTTTTTCATGTTCACGTTCTTCACGGATCGTGACGGCAAGATGCAGCTCGAAAGCCTGGCGCAATCGGGCTTCGATCCGCTCTCCCGCACCTGCCGCTTCATGCTGACAGAGGAAGCGCACCACATGTTCGTCGGCGAGACCGGCGTGGGCCGCGTCATCGAGCGCACGTGCGAGGCCATGAAGCAGGCCGGCATCGAGGACCCCTACGACATCGCCCGGGTGCGCGCCCTCGGCGTCGTCGATCTGCCGACGCTGCAGAAGAAGGCGAACCTGCACTTCTCGCTATCGCTCGATCTGTTCGGCTCGGAGGTTTCGACCAACGCCGCCAATTTCTACAACTCGGGCTTGAAGGGCCGCTTCCAGGAAACGCGCATCGAGGACGATCACGCGCTCACCGGCGCCACCTATCCCGTGCTGAAGATGGTCGACGGCGCCATCAAGCTCGTGCAGGAGCCGGCGCTGACCGCCATCAACATGCGCCTGCGCGACGACTACGTGAAGGACTGCCAGGGCGGCGTCGCGCGCTGGAACAAGGTCATCGAGAAAGCCGGCATCAGGTTCGAGCTGAAGCTGCCGTCGGTGACGTTCCACCGCCAGATCGGCGAGTTCAAGGGCATCCACGCGTCACCCGAAGGCCAGCTTTTGTCCGACGGCGAATGGGCCGCCCGCAAGGATCAGTGGCTGCCTTCCACCGACGACGGCGCATTCATCGAAAGCCTGATGACGCCCTGCTGGGAGCGCGGCCAGTACGCCTCCTGGATCTCCGCCCCCAAGGTCGGCATCGACAGCAAGCCCGGCGACTTCGAATACGTGAAGATTCATCGGGCTTGATACGACCTCTCTCCCTCTCCCCGCATGCGGGGAGAGGGTTGGGGGTGCGGGGGCAGCGGCATACTCAGAGCAAGTTCTTGCCCCTCATCCTAGCCTTCTCGTCACGGCGGAGCCGTGCTAAGCCGTGCTCCGCACGGACGTAAAGGACGGGGAGAAGGGATCGGGCCGAGTTCTACGTCTTCTCGCCCTGCACCTTCATCGCGTACGTGTGCGCCGCCGCCGGGAACACGCGGGCCTTCACCTCCGCCGCGTAAGCCGCGATCGCGCCATCGATCGCTTCGCCCACCCTGCCGAATTCCTTCACGAACTTCGGCACGCGCGGCGACAGGCCGAGCATGTCCTCCATCACCAGAATCTGCCCATCGCATGCCGCCGACGCACCGATGCCGATGGTGGGCACCGGCACCGCCTTGGTGATGCGTGCCGCCAGCGGCTCCGCGATCGCCTCCAGCACGATCGCAAACGCGCCCGCCTCAGCTACGGCCTGCGCATCATCTTCCAATCGCGCCCACTGATTCTCCGTGCGACCTTGCGCCCGGAACCCGCCCAGCGTGTTGATGGCCTGCGGCGTCAGCCCGATGTGCGCCATCACCGGGATGCCGCGCTCGACGAGGTAGCGGATCGTCTCCGCCATCTGCTTGCCGCCCTCTAGCTTGACTGCGCCGCAGCCTGTCTCCTTCAGCACATGCGCCGCATTTCGGAACGCCACCGGCGGGCTTTCCTCGTAGGAGCCGAACGGCATGTCCACCACCACCAGCGCGCGCTTGGCGCCGCGCACCACTGCCCGGCCATGCATGATCATCAGCTCCAGCGGCACTGGCACAGTCGTCTCATAGCCGTGCATCACCATGCCGAGGCTATCGCCCACCAGCAGGAAATCCACGTACCTGTCGGCGATGGCGGCCGTGTGCGCGTGATAGGCCGTCAGCGACACGATGGGTTCCCCACCCTTGCGGGCGCGGATATCGACGGACGTGGTTCGGGTTACGGGGGCCTGGACGGACACGGGATGAGCTTCTCCTTCGGGATGCTGCACCACAGCAGGACTGGGGGTGCGCCTTAGTTGGCTATCGGACCCCGAAGCGCAACATCGGCTAACTCATGCCATCCATGCACGGGCGCTCTCGTCCCGCCGGGGCGTGACGACTCGTCGCAGAGGGTGTAAGCTGAGTGCTGGATGGCTGAACATGCCTGGAGGCAGTCCCATGCCAACGTCTCAGGCCCAAATCCCGATGCGGAACGCCCGGCGCGGCGATATCGGCCGCGGCCTGCGCTACGTTCTGGCCTTTGGTTTGGCGCTCGCCGCTTGCGCCGTGATCCTGGTGCCTTTCGTCGCGCATTGACGGACGCGGGCTGAGTGCAGGACAAAGGACTCGCTGACCGCCGTGCCGGCGAGAGCGATCGTTTCACATGGTACACTTCCGGCTTCCATGTGTCCGCGCGTAGCGCGGCTCCGCTGCGACCGTGAATCGCACTCTAAAACTTGTAGAAGTAGAGCAGGATTCACGTTTCGGCCGAGGCGCCTACCGTAAGGCAAGGTGATTCAATCCGAAACGATCCTGCTCTAATGCATGACGAATGCACCCGAACCCGATCCGCGATGCCGATATCGATTGTCCTGCTCCCTCTCGACGCCCGGCTGGCCGCCGCCCTGGCCGTCGGCAACTTTGCGGCACTACACGGCCGCGCCGTCAACACGCCCGACATCGCCGATGATCTGTGCGCCGTCGCCGAAGAGCACCGCAATCTCTATTCCCGCACCGGCGCGGAAGCACCCTGGATCGGCTACTTGGCTCAAGGCACGGGCCATCACGTGGTCGGCGCTTGCGGCTTCAAGGACCGATGCCGCGACGGAAGTGTCGAGATCGCCTACGTCACGTTTCCCGCGCATCAGCGGCGCGGTTACGGCACGGCCATGACAGCATCGCTCCTAAACATCGCCCTTGCGCAAGATGACGTGCGCGAGATTCGCGCTCACACACTGCCGGCCGAGAACGCATCGACCATCATATTGCGCCGTGCGGGCTTCGCGCTGACAGGACCCGTTCACGATCCGGAGGACGGCGAGGTCTGGCGCTGGTGCTTCACACGGACCGCGGGGCGCGCATGACGGCGTCTGCGGCCCCCGCGACCTTGAAAAAGCAGCATCTGATCGATCCGGAAATCTGCATCCGCTGCGGCACCTGCGAAGCGACATGCCCGGTTGGCGCCGTGTCGCACGACGATCTCAACTACGTCGTCGACGCCGACATCTGCAATGCCTGCATGGACTGCATCGCGCCCTGCCCCACCGGCTCCATCGACAACTGGCGCATCGTCAGGATCGCCTATCCCGTCGCCGAGCAACTCACCTGGACGGAGCTGCCGAAGCAGGAGGATTTCGGCGAGGGCGCAGTCGCCATCGCGGAAGCCTCCGAGGCTGACGTCGGCGCGCTCATCGAGCAGGCGCACGCTGGCGGCGGCGGCAAGCCCGTAGCACCCGCCTCCGCCGCCAAGCCCACCGTCAATCTGCACAGCCGCCAGAAGCCCGCCGTCGCCACGGTGCAGGGCAACTTCCGCATCACCGCGGCCGATGCGGAAACTGATGTCCGCCACATCGTCCTGTCGTTCGGCGATACCGTCGTACCGGTTCTGGAAGGCCAGACGATTGGCATCATTCCGCCTGTGTCGGATGCGGACGGCAAGCCACTGCCGATCCGGCTGTACTCCATCGCCTCGGCGCGCGACGGCGAGAAGCGCAACGCCAACAACGTCTCGCTCACCGTGAAGCGCGTGCCGGGTGGACTCATCTCGGACTGGCTGTGCGGCCTCAAGGTGGGCGACAGGGTGCACGTCACCGGCCCGTTCGGCTCGACGTTTCTCATGCCCAACGATCCGGCGGCCGACATTCTCATGATCTGCACCGGCACGGGCTCAGCGCCCTTCCGCGCATTCACGGAACGGCGCCGGCGCGCAGCAGGAGGCAGCGGCAAGCTCATCATGTTCTTCGGCGCGCGCACGCCGCAGGAGCTTCCCTACTTCGGTCCGTTGCAGAAGGTGCCGGTGTCGCTGCTGGAGCAGCACCTCGTGTTCTCCCGTTTGCCCGACCGTCCCAAAGAGTACGTACAGGACCGCATGCGGGCCGAGGCCACGCGCGTCGCGGAACTCATGCGCAGTTCCGCGACGCACGTCTTCATCTGCGGCCTCAAGGGTATGGAGGGCGGCGTCGACGCAGCCCTCACCGACATCGGCAGCGCACACGGCCTCGACTGGGCCTCGCTCAAGCCGCAGATGCGCGCCGAGGGCCGCTATCACGTCGAGACGTATTGACCGCTCTGGGTTCCGCCCGGAAATTTCATTTGGCGGATCGGGCACGGCACCGTATCACCTGTCGCCAACCACACCACCCACCGAGCACCGCCATGAACGACCCGCTTCCAGACCGGCTCTCCGCCGACGAGACGAGCCCGCACTACAACGCCACCCTTCTCGATAAGGGCGTCGGTGTCCGCTTCAAGGGCGTCGAGAAAACCAACGTCGAGGAATACTGCATCAGCGAGGGCTGGGTGCGCCTCACCGTCGGCACGACCAAGGACCGCCGCGGCCGGCCCATGACGGTCAAGCTCAAGGGCCCCGTCGAGGTCTACTATCGCCGCAACCCGGAGAGCGCGTCCGAAGGTGAGAAGACGTAGAGCGCGATCGCTTCGCATGGAAGCACTACAGCTTCCGTGCGAAGCGTGAATCGCACTCTAAACTCATTAGATTAGAGCAGGATTCACGTTCGGCCGAGGCGCCTCGTGTGAGGCAGGGTGATTCAATCCGAACGATCCTGATCTAGCCTTCGCCCGCCCTACTTCCGCGTCCCCAGAAAGTCCTTTGACCAGCGGTCGTAGTCGTCGGCCCTTGTCACGCGCCGCATCAGATCAGCCGAGGCCAGGTTCTGGATATCCTTCGGCGCCACGCCGTCGCGCAGTGCCTTCAGCGTTGCGTAAATCCCCTGCACCGCCGCCTGGAACGGCAGGTGCCCCTGCAGGCAGACGCGCACACCCTGGCTCGCGAGATAGGCCTTGTCGCTGATCTCCGGCGTCGCCGTGCCGAGAATGATCGGCAGCTTGATGTTCGGCGCGATGGTCTCCAGTTCCTTGCGCGTCTTGACGCCGACGAGGAAGATCGCATCCACGCCCGCGGCCTCGTAAGCCTGCACCCGCCGGATCGTGTCCTCGACGCCCGTGATCAAAATCGCGCTCGTGCGGCCGGCGATGACGAGATCGGGATCGCTGCGCCCTGCCAGCGCCGCCTTCATCTTGCCGATGCCTTCCTCCACCGACAGGATCTGCTGTGCGTCCGTGGTGCCGTAGGCCTGCGGCAGCACCGTGTCCTCGATGGACAGTCCCGCCACGCCCGCTGTCTCCAGTTCTTCCACCGTGCGCATGACGCTCAGCGCGTTGCCGTAGCCGTGATCGGCATCGCACATCAGCGGCAGCTCGGCGGCCCGGCCGATGCGCAGCGCCTGATCGGCAAACTCCGTCAGCGTCAGCGTGATTAGATCCGGCGCACCCAGCACCGTGAGCGAGCCCGTGGAGCCGGCGAACATGCCGACCTCGAAGCCCAGCTCCACCGCAATGCGCGCCGCGATCGGATCGTGCACCGATCCCGGATAAACGCAGGCGCTGCCCGCCAGGATCTTGCGGAATGCTTTGCGGCGATTGCTCCAGCGCGAGGGCATGCGTTGTCCTTCCAGTGTTTCTTATTCAATGTGAGCGATATAGCAGACGAAGGCGCCGCCGGTCGCGGGATAAAGCGCCGCTCATCGGATACGTGCCGCAGGTCTTGCGATCAGTCGCTTCGCGGCCTGCGCGGCCACCGTCGCGTAGCTGCTGTCGCCGTGCACGAGCATCAGCGAGATCGCCCCCTCCGACAGCAGCCAGATCTCCTTCGCACGCTGGCGCGGGGATCGTACGCCCGCCTTGGCCAGGACCTCCGCAAAATGCGCCTCTAGCATCGCCTTGTGCCGACGCGCGATGGTCCGCGCCGGATGGCCGCGCAGATCGGCCAGCTCGATGACGAGGCGCGTGAAGCCCGAGCCCGCCCAGCGGGGCGTATCGGCCCAGGCCGCAAGCTCCTTGAAGAGCGTATTGATGATAGCCACAGGTGACCCGCCGAGGCGATCGGCGAACGTGCGAAACGCCGCCAGCGCCAGATGATGCTGCGCCTCCAGCATGGCAGCCAGCAGCGCGTCCTTGCTTTCGAAATGATAGTACAGCGTGCGCTTGGTGACACGGGCCGTCGCGGCGATCTCGTCCATGCTGGCGCGCGTATAGCCCTTGCGGCGGAAAAGGACGTAGGCAGCATCGAGAATGCTTTTGCGCGTGATCGCGGCAGATCGCGGCATGCCGTCGGCTCCAATGTATACCGGATAGTGAATTTACATTACGCCGGCGGAGCGTTGAAGTGAGCATCACCTGCAGTCGGCAGGGAGGGTGCCCTGATGCACGACGAACAGTTGCCTGACGCCAGCTGTCCTCCGACCGCTGAGGCCAGGGTGCCCGAAAACATGGCCCCACGCCGCATCCCTGTACTGGAATCCCTGCCTCGGGATACCCCCAATCGTGCTCGAATCTCCACCGCTGTTCTTCGGCATCCAGATCGCTGTCGACCTTATCTGCCTCGAGGTGTTGCTCATCGATCCGTTCCGGCCCGCGGGCCGATGCATGGGAGGCTTGCCTTGATCTTCGAGAAGTTGACGCTGCGGTCGGTCAGGGTGCGCCCGGTGTCGGTGCCACTGCGCCGGCCGGTCGTTTCGAAGGTCGGCCTGTTCGATCAATGGCCGATCCTTCTCATCGACCTCGAGACCGAGGAAGGCATTGTCGGCCGCAGCTACCTCGAGCCTTATCTCAGACAGTCGGCGCGCTATCTCGTACCGATGCTCCACGACCTCGCCGCCGCCCGCAAAGGCAAACCGATCCGGCCCATCGATGATTTCCAGCAAGGTCTCAAGTCGCTCAACCTCGTCGGCTACGAAGGCCTCTCGCAGATCGCCGTGTCCGGCCTCGATATGGCCGCCTGGGATGCTCTCGCCAAAGTGGCGAACATGCCGCTCTGCGTCTTCCTCGGCGGATCGCTCGGGTCCGTCCCTGCCTACAACAGCAACGGTCTGTGGCTGACCGATGTTGCGGCCCTTGCCGACGAAGCCTTCGCGCTCGTCGCCGAAGGCGGCTTCAAGGGCTTGAAGCTGCGCCTCGGCCGCGACCGGCTCGACGACGATCTCGCCGCCCTCGACGCGGTCCGCGCCGCCACCGGTCGCGACATCAAGCTGATGGTCGACTTCAACCAGGGGCTCAGCCTCGGCGACGCGCTTCACCGCTGCCACGCGCTCGACGACCAGGGCCTCTACTGGTTCGAGGAGCCGATCGCCTACAATAATCTCGCTGGCTACACTCAGCTCAAGGCAGAACTGAAAACGCCCCTCCAGCTCGGCGAGAACTTCTACGGCCCCCGCGCGCTCTTTCAGGCGCTGGCTATGGGCGCGGGAGACTACGTGATGCCCGATCTCATGCGCATCGGCGGCGTCACAGGGTGGCTCCGCGCCGCCGCCATCGCCGGAGCGGCAGGTGTCGAGATGTCATCCCATCTCTATCCCGAATTCTCAGCACACCTGCTGCGCGTCACGGAAACGGCGCACTGGCTCGAATGGCAGGACTGGGCCGACCCGATCCTCGCCGAGCCCTTTCCCATCGCTGACGGTAAGGTCTCAATCCCGAACCGGCCCGGTGCCGGCATCGCCTGGAACGAAGACGCCGTCACCCGCTACGCCTACGATGCGTAAGCCTAAATCCCCGCCACGTTCTCCGCGCTCGGCTTCACCTCACCGCGCTCGACCCGCTTCACCGCCGCGACGATGCCCGCGTTGGCCGGCACCGGAATGCCGAGCTCGGCCGCCTTTGTCACCACGAGACCATTGATGTAGTCGATCTCCGTGCGGCGGCCCTTCTGGATGTCCTGGCCCATGGACGGGCGCTGCTCGTCGTTGCGGAACTTCACGTTGTCGAGCAGAACTTTTTCGCTTTCGGCGAGCGCTTTTTCGTCGCCCTCGCCGGCCGCCATCACGGTCAGCGGGTCCATCTTGTAGACCTTCTCCAGCGTATAACCGTGCGCCAGCCCCACCTTGATGGCCTCCCCGGCGAGACGCAGCGCCAGCCGGCGCGTCATCGGATCGCGATCGTTGGCGTTGCCGCCGCGGTCGGTCGCGGCCGATACGGGATTGCGCATGGCATTGATAACGAGCTTGGACCAGCGCTCGCCCCACAGATTGGTCGTGGCCTTGGCACTGTCGGCGTTGCGCACCAGCGCCACGATCTCCTCCACACGCGGCGTGACGCGGCCGTGCGGCTCGCCCACCCGGAACACCAGATGATGATCGCCGCCGAGCGCGACGTTGCGCTGCACGCGGCCCGGGCCGGTCAATTCCACGGCAATGGTGCTGGCGATGCAGCCCACCGTCTTGCCCCAGCCGACCACCCCGGCGATGCGCTCCTCGTTGATGCTGTTCTGCAGCGACACGACGAAACCGTCGGGCGCCAGATACTGGGCGATCATCTGCGTCGCCCACACCGTGTCGTAGGATTTGACGGCGACGAAGGCGAAGTCGAACGGCGCTCCTTTCGAAACCGCTTGCAGCTCCGTCAGGTGAATGGCCTTGACCGGCACCGTGAAGTTCTCTGGCGCAGTCTGGCCGACGAGCGTCAGCCCGTCCTTGCGCATCTTCTCGACGTGCTCGGGCCACGCATCGATCAGCGTCACGTCCTCACCGGCCCTGGCGAGATAGCCGCCCACGTGACCGCCGAGCGCACCCGCGCCGACGATGGCAATCCTTTTTTTGGTCATTGCGTTTCCTCGTAGATGATCAGGGCGTGGCGACGTAACCGTCGCGACGTGGATCGGCAGCCCCGGTGAGTGCGCCGGTGGCGTGGTCGATGGCGACGGCCTGCATGCCGCCGACGCGCATGGTCCAGTCCTCGCCCGGCATGATGGCGTGACCGCGCTGGCGCAGCGCATCGATCGTCGCCGCGGCGATGCGCGTCTCAGGCTCGACCTGGCGGCCGTCCCACAGCCGCGCGCGCGGCGCCTCGATGGCCTCCTGCAGCGGCAGGCCGTAGTCGAGGTATTGTACAAACGCCTGCACCTGCGTCTGCAGGATACCGTAGCTGCCCGGCGTGCCGAGCACCAGCTCCGGCCGGCCGCCGCGCGTGCTGATGCTGGGCGTCACGCACATCGGCAGGTTGGCGCCAGGCTTCGTCCGGTTCGGACTCTGCGGATTGACGTCGGCCCAGTAGAGGAAGTTGTTGAGGCACAGCCCCGTCCCCGGCACTACCACAGCCGAGCCGAACGGACTGCCCAGGCTCTGCGTCACGCAAATGGCGTTGCCGTCGCGATCGGCGACCGAGAGCGACGTCGTGTGGCTTTCGGCTGCCGCTCCACCCGCTGGCGGCGCGATCCATTGCTCGGTCGGTCCGTCAATGGGCTTGCCGTCCTTGACCCGCCGCCGCAGCGCTTCGACGTGGGCGTCCGACAACAGCTCGGCCACATTGGGGTTGGCCGCCGCGTTGTTGGCGATGCGCACGCCGGCCGCCAGACGGATGGCGCGCCACACGATGTCCAGATGCTCGACGCCGTTGCGCTCCATCTTCGAGAAATCGAAGCCTTCGAGGATGCGCAGCGTCAGCAGGAACTGGAAGCCCTCGCACGGCGGCGGCGGAATATTCACCGTCAGCCCGCGGTAGGATGCCGTCAGCGGCTCCTTCCACACCGGTTTCATGGCGCCGAGATCGTCCATGGTCAGGCAGCCGCCGAGCTTCTCCAGATGCGCAACCACGGTGCGGCCCAGCGCACCGCGATAGAAATGGTCAGCCCCCTCGGCCGCAAGCGCTTCCAGCGTGCGCGCCAGATCGGCCTGTTTCAGCAGGAAGCCCTGCCGCACCGATCCCTTGCCACCCGTATAGGTCTGCGACCACGTGTCATAGAGCGCGCTGTGCGCCTTGATCTCCGCCGCCGTACCGTTGATCTCGAAAACGCCGAACTCTGCGATCGGAAAACCATCGCGTGCCAGTGCGATCGCCGGCGCGAACACGTCTGCGAGCTTCAGCTTGCCGTACATGCGCAACAGCTCGGCCCAGCCGCCGAGATTGCCCGGCGTGCCAACCGCCAGCGCACCCCGCTGCACCTCCTCGCGACGCTTGAAGCGCTCGACCGGAAAGCCGGACGGCACCGGCGGCGTGAAGTCGAGCGCGCGCACCCGCTTCTCGGAGGCCACATAACAGGTGGCAAGCCCGAGCCCCGCGAGGCCCGACATGAACGGCTCGACCACGTTGAGCGCCGCCGAGGTCGCCACCGCCGCATCGAAGGCGTTGCCACCGTTGGCCAGCATGCGGGCACCGGCTTGCGCCGCGAGCGGATGCGCCGCCGCAACGACGCCATGGACAGACGAGATGGTCGGACGCTTGCCGTGCATGAAGGAGGGCCCCCTGATGAAAGATGCGCGCCATGTTACGCCTGCCCCGCCGGCAAGCAACACCGATGTCGCAAAGCAGAACCGCAATGCGGAAAGGCAGGCCCGGCGAAAGATTGTAAGGTTGGGACGCATGACTATAGTGTGGCTAAGTCTTGAGGACTCCGCGACGAGCACCGTTCGCGCGCTTCGGCCGACATCACGTCCTGTCCCCAATTCTCGCCGTTTGCATTCCCTAGCGCTGCCCTGGCGAGAGAGGATTGCTTTCACGCGTGGGCTTCGTTCCAGGCTATGGTCACCAATCCCGAAGTTGCCGTGATTGATCTTCGCCTCATCAATCACGCCGAGATTGTTGCGGCCATTCGCGAGATATTGCGAGAATAAGCTTCGACCGCAACATACTGCCGTTAAGGCAGCATCTTGTCCTCACGATAGCGCCGCAGATAGGTCAACACCCGCTCCTCCGTATCTACGGTGTCGTGGAAGCCGTGCAGCCTCAGCTTCAGCACGCTGGAAATGACGTCGTGCTCGCGGTTCCAGAGGAAGTCGCCGAACTCCCATAACGCTACGTCCTCCATGCGCGATGGTTTAAGGCCGTGCCGGCCCACGATGCGGTCCCACACGGGACCCTTGTCCTTCATCCATAAACCCAAGGTCAGCGGCCGCACCTCGCCGAGCTTCATGCCGAAATGCTCGGCCAGCCGCGGCCAGAAGCGGCGCCAGCGGATGAGCCCGCCGTCGGTGACGTTGTAGGCCTGGTTTCGGGCGGCCGGCGCCGTCGCCATCCAGGCCATGGCGCGCGCGAGCTGGGTGGCGTCGGTCAATTCGCAGAGCGCGTTGTAGTTGTCGGGCTTGCCGGGAAAGTCGAGGGGAAGGCCTAGCTCGCGGCACATGGCCGCCCACGCTCCGATCGTGGCCACGAGATTGCGCGGACGCTCGGGTGCGTAGTCGTAGATGAAATCCGGCCGGCTCGCCGACCATGTCCACGTCTTGCCGGCCTGCCGCTCCCGCAGCAGGTCCTCCTGGTCGTAGTAGAAGTTGGGCGGCATGTGGCGCTGATCGTCCTCGCGCGCCGGCGTGGCCATGGAGCCCAGGTGCATGCCGTACCACTTCGTGCCTTCGACGAGGTGCACGTGCTCCAGCCCCGGCGCCACCGGCTCGATGGCATCCAGCACGTTGCGCAGCATGGCGGCGTTCTGCTCCACGTCCTCGACGCCACCCTCGCCGAACTTGGCGCGGGCACAATAAAAAGCGTGCGTGATGCCGGAAAAAGTCTGCAGCGCCTCGCGGCAGCTTTTCGCGTCGAGCAGGTCGGCCGAGACGTAGCGCAGGCGCTCGTGGCGCGAGGCCGGCGGATTGCGCGACAGGCCGATCACCGACCATGCGGGATCCTGCAGCAGCGCCTCCACCAGGCGTTTGGAAGCGGCACCCGTTGCACCCGCGATCAGTGCCGTCCTTGCCATGCCCGTTCTCCGCGTTCCTGTCCGTTTTGCCGCCCATAGGCAGCACCGGGCGGCCTGCCGTCAACCCGATGGTGATGCGGGCTGGTCAAGCCTCGGAGGCATTGGCTATGCTTGTGGAAAATCAGGTCGATCAATCCAAAACGGGGGAAGCCCACGATGAGCCGTTTGTGCGAAGGACGTGTCGCGGTCGTAACGGGGGCCGGCCAGGGCCTGGGCCGGGAGCATGCGATGATGCTGGCCGCGCACGGGGCCAAGGTCGTGGTCAACGACATCGGCGCCGGCGTCGACGGTACCGGCCGGGACGCTTCGCATGCCAGCGGGGTCGTCGCGGAGATCCGCAAGGCGGGCGGAACCGCCGAGGTCAACGGCGACGACGTCAGCGACTGGAACGGCGCCAAATCTCTCATCGACCAGGCCATCAAGACCTATGGCCGGCTCGACGTGGTCGTCAACAATGCCGGCATTCTGCGCGATCGCATGCTGACCAACATGTCCGAGGCCGAGTGGGATGCCGTTATCACGGTGCATCTCAAAGGTACATTCGCGCCGGCCCGGCATGCGGCCGCCTACTGGCGCGACGAGGCCAAGTGCATCGGCAGCCCGCTCAAGGCGCGCATCATCAACACCAGCTCCACGTCCGGCATCTATGGCAACGTCGGCCAGACCAACTACGGTGCGGCCAAGGCCGGCATCGCCGCCTTCACCATCATCGCCGCGCGCGAGCTGCGCCGCTACGGCGTGACGGTGAATGCCATCTCGCCCTCCGCCCAGACCCGCATGACCGAAGGGCTGCGCGAGCTGACCGAGGAGCAGCGCGCCCGCCGCAATCCTAAGTGGGTGTCGCCGATCGTCACCTGGCTCGCCAGCGAGGGCTCGCAAGCCGTGAGCGGCCGCGTGTTCCAGGCCGGCAACGGCATCGTGTCCGTGTGCGAAGGCTGGCGGCGCGGCCCGACCATCGAGCAGATGGCCGATCCCGTTGCCCTCGGCCCGATCGTCAATGACATGGTGGCCAAGGCGCGCAAGAACGTCGGCATGGACGGCAACGACCTCGATTGAGGATCGGTGCCACCACCATCAGCGGGTCACGCATGTACGTCGGCGATCATGCCCTGAATGCCCCCGACAGGCCGGCCCTGATCCATGCAGCGACCGGTGCAACGATCACCTATCGCGAGCTGGACGAGCGCTCCAACCGGCTCGCGCATCTTCTGCGGTCTCACGGCCTCCAGCGCGGCGCCCACATCGCGCTGCTGATGGAGAACAATCCGCGCTTCATGGAGGTCGTGTGGGCCGCCCTGCGCGCCGGCCTCTACGTCACCGCCATCAACCGCTACCTAACGCCGGATGAGGCCGCCTACGTCGTCAACGACTGCGACGCGGAGGCGCTGGTGACATCGTACGCCATGCGCGAGGGCGCGGCACCGCTGACCGGCCTCATCCCCAACTGCCGTTTGCGTCTGATGACGGACGGCGTCATCGACGGCTGGTCGAGCTATGAGGCCGCGACGGCAAACCATCCGGCCACGCGCATCGCCGACGAATCCCTCGGCGACACCATGCTCTACAGCTCCGGCACCACCGGACGCCCCAAGGGCATCAAGCGGCCGCTGCTGCCCCCGCCAGGCCTTACCGAATGGCGACACCGCGGCTCCATGGCTGCCTACGGATTCTCGCCGGAAACCGTCTACCTGTCGCCCGCACCGATCTACCACGCCGCACCGCTGGCCTACGTGCTCGGCGTGCACTTCTTCGGTGGTACTGTCGTGATGATGGAATCGTTCGATGCCGTGGCGAGCCTCGCCCACATCGAGCGCTATCGCGTCACGCACAGCCAGTGGGTGCCGACCATGTTCGTGCGGCTGCTGCGGCTCAGCGCCGAGGACAAGGCGCGGCACGACCTCTCCACGCACCGCGTCGCCATTCACGCCGCCGCCCCCTGCCCCATCGAGGTCAAGCGTCAGATGATCGACTGGTGGGGGCCGATCCTGCACGAATATTACGCCGGCACCGAAGGCAACGGCACGACGCGCATCGACAGCAAGGCCTGGCTCGAACGGCCGGGGTCGGTCGGCCGCGCCGCGGTTGGCATCCTGCATATCTGCGACGATGACGGGCGCGAGCTGCCGCCAGGAGAGGCCGGCACCATCTACTTCGAGCGCGACGAGATGCCGTTCGCCTACCACAAAGACGCGGACAAGACGCGCGCGGCCCAGCATCCCCGGCATCCCAACTGGTCGGCGCTCGGCGACATCGGCTACGTCGATGCCGACGGCTATCTTTACCTCACCGACCGCAAGGCCTTCATGATCATCTCCGGCGGCGTCAACATCTACCCGCAGATCATCGAGGATGCGCTGATCCTGCACCCCCAGGTCGCCGATGTGGCCGTGTTCGGCGTCCCAAACGCTGAGATGGGCGAGGAGGTGAAAGCCGTGGTCGAGCTGACGCCGGGCCAGCCCCCGTCCACCGCGCTTGCCGACGAGCTGATCGCCTTCGCGCGCACCCGCGTCGCCGCCTACATGGTCCCGCGCAGCATCGATTTCATCGACACCATGCCGCGCCTACCCACCGGCAAGCTCTACAAGCGCGTCCTCAAGGACCGCTACTGGCCACCCAAGCCCTAAAGCAACCAGAACGGAGCTGCACGTGCCCCTCAACTACGATCATCTGATGTCGCTCAAGCGCGAAGGCGACCGCTTCCGCTACACTGACCGCGAAACCATGCTGTATGCCATCAGCGTCGGCATGGGCCGCGACCCCTATGACGAGAACGAGCTGCCGTTCGTGTTCGAGAAGAGCGAGCTCAAGACCGTGCCGTCGATGGCCACTGTGCTGGCGCGCACGCCGCTCCTGAAGGACTGCGGCTACGACTACTCCAAGGTGGTGCACGGCGAGCAGCGCCTGACCCTGCACCGCCCACTGCCGCAGGAAGCCGAGCTGATCGCCGACACTCGCGTCACCGAGGCCTACGACAAGGGCTCCGGCAAAGGCGCCGTCATCTATACTGAAACCAGGGCTCGCTCCGCCGCCGATGGGAAGCCCATGTTCACGCTCGGCTCCACCACCTTCGCCCGCGGCGACGGCGGCTTCGGTGGTCCGGCGGGCTCCGGCCCCGAACCGCACAAGATCCCCGACCGCAAGCCCGATCAGTCGTTGGCCTTGGAAACGCGCAAGGACCAAGCCTTGCTCTACCGCCTGAATGGCGACCGCAACCCCCTGCACGCCGACCCGGAGCTCGCCAAGCGCGTCGGTTTCCCGGTGCCCATCCTGCACGGCCTGTGCACCTACGGCACCGCCTGCCGCGCCGTGCTGCAGGAGGTCTGTAAATACGACCACCGCAAGATCACCAGCTTCGACGTGCGCTTCTCCGCGCCCGTCTACCCCGGCGAGACCATCATCACTGACATGTGGGTGGATGGCCCTGTGGTGTCCTTCCGCTCCCGCTTGAAAGAGCGAGGGGCCGTCGTCATCAACAATGGCAAGTGCACGCTCGCCGCTTAGCGCGAAGCTTTTTCGAGGAGCGCGACGACCTCGTCGTCGCTGACCTCGGAGAAGTCGCGATAGAACACGCCGACTGCGCCGAAAAACCTCGGAACGCGCACCGTGACGACCTCATCGGCCTCCTGTCCCAGCAGCTCGATAGCATGCTCCGACGCCACGGGCGCGGCAGCGATCAGTCGCCCTGGTCGCTGCCGCGCGATGCCCCTGAGCGCGACGCGCAGTGTGGCGCCGGTGGCGGCTCCATCATCGACCACAATCGCTGTGCGACCTTCCACCGGCTGCGGCGCTCGTGCCGCGCGATAGAGGGTGCGCCGCTTCTCGAGCACAGCGAGCTGCCGGTCCCTCTCGGCGTCGATATCGGCTTGCGTCAGGTGCAATCGCGCCACGATGTCCTCGTTGAGGACCACCTCGATTGTGTCACCCGCAACCACGGCGCCTATCGCCAGCTCCGGCTGATAGGGCGCCCCGAGCTTGCGCACGAGCAGCACATCGAGCGGCGCGACAAGTGTTGCCGCAACCTCCGCCGCCACCGGCATGCCGCCGCGCGGCAGCCCCAGCACGACAGGATCGGCGAGTTGCAACGGCACGAGGCGCTCCGCGAGTAGCCGGCCCGCCTCGCGCCGATCGCGGAAAGTGCGATAGCGCATATGGCATCATCCATGCGAACGGCATTGGCGACCTCCCACAGATATCGTCATGATGACGCGTGGTATCAAGATTTGCGCCCCTGAGGCGCACTGCAAGGAGCCGGAAACGCAAATGTCGACGACATCGAACAATGACCGGCCGCCTCCCGACAGGGTGCTTGTCGATATCGCCGATTATGTCCACGACTTTGCCGACATCGGCGAGCTGGCATATGAGACGGCTCATGTCTGCCTGCTCGACGCCCTCGGATGCGCGATGGAGGCTCTCGATTATCCGGCGTGCACGAAGCTCCTCGGCCCCCTCGTGCCGGGCACCATCGTCCAGGACGGGGCCAGGGTGCCGGGGACCAAGTTCAGCCTCGATCCTGTTCAGGCCGCTTTCAACATCGGCGCGATGATCCGGTGGCTTGATTTCAATGACACGTGGCTCGCTGCGGAATGGGGCCACCCGTCTGACAATATCGGCGCAATTCTGGCCGTCGCCGATTGGCTGTCGCGGCGCGCGGTGGCGAACAATGGCCGGCCGCTCATGATGCGCGATGTCCTGACATGCATGGTCAAGGCGCACGAGATTCAAGGCTGTCTCGCGCTTGAGAACTCATTCAACAAGGTCGGCCT
Source organism: Hyphomicrobiaceae bacterium (assembly GCA_046154585.1). Lineage (GTDB taxonomy): Bacteria > Pseudomonadota > Alphaproteobacteria > Rhizobiales > Hyphomicrobiaceae > CADEFX01. The sequence continues at coordinate 27,135 of JBJXDX010000074.1, forward strand.
TGATCATGTCGTTCTCGTCAAGGTCGCGTCGACGGCGGTCGTCGCGAGGCTGTTGGGGCTCACCCGCGAGCAGACCATCAATGCGTTGTCCCTGGCCTGGGTCGACGGGCAGGCCCTGCGCACATATCGGCATTCACCCAATACGGGCTCGCGCAAGAGCTGGGCCGCGGGAGATGCCGCCAGCCGGGGCGTGCGCCTGGCCCTCATCGCCGCCACCGGAGAGATGGGATATCCCTCGGTTCTGACCGCGAAGACCTGGGGCTTTTACGACCTCCTGTTCAAAGGCGAGCCTTTCCGGTTTCAAAGGCCCTACGGGACGTACGTCATGGAAAACGTCCTCTTCAAGGTATCGTATCCGGCCGAGTTTCACGCGCAGACCGCCGCGGAGGGCGCCGTCCGGCTCCATGCGCTACTGACGTCACTCGGCCAGACGTATCGGAACATACGCAAGGTCCGGATCCGCACGCACGAGGCGTGCCTGCGGATCATCGACAAGCGGGGACCCTTGCACAACCCGGCGGATCGCGACCACTGCCTCCAATACATGGTCGCCGTTCCCTTGATCTGGGGCCACCTCCGGGCCGCCGACTACGAGGATGACGTCGCCGCGGACCCGCGCATCGACGCCTTGCGCGACCGCATCGAATGCTTCGAGGATCCTCAATTTACGCGCGATTATCTCGACCCCGAAATGCGGTCCATAGCCAACGGCATCACGTTGGAGCTCAACGACGGCCGCGTGCTGGACGAGCTGGTGATCGAGTACCCTCTGGGTCACAGGCGCCGGCGCGAGGAAGCCCGCCCGCTCCTGATGCGCAAATTCGAGACCGGATTGGCCCACCGCTTCTCTGCCCCGGATCGGGACAGGATTGTGAAAGCGTCCGCCAACCGCGCCACGCTCGAGGGCATGGCCGTCCACGCCTACGTCAATCTCTACTGCCCATGAGCCGAGGTGCGAGCACCTACGCCTCACTCTTCAGTCGATACGCGCGCGCCGCCGTCCCACGGAACAACGCCGCTCTCTCGTCGGTCGAATATCCGCTGCTGATACGCTTGAACGCGTTCCACAGCACGGCGTAGCTGCAGCTCCCCTTGTCGACCGGGAAGTTGCTCTCGAACATACAGCGCGACGGGCCGAACGCCTCGATGCACGCGTCGACATAGGGCCGCCACGCCGGCGCAAGCTCCTCCGATGACGGCGGCATCGCCTCGTTCTGGAACGTGAAGCCGAACAGCCGCATGCCAAGCCCGCCGATCTTCATCACAACGTTCGGGCAGGCGGCCAGTTCGGCGATGCCCTTGCGCCACTCCGCCAGCACCTCATCACGTTTGCCTTCATAGGGACCGATGCCGATGGCGCCGCCCACGTGGTTGGTGATGATCGTCGTCTCGGGAAACGCCCGCGCCAGCGCCGTCAGCTCGCCAAGCTGCGTATGATAAATCCAAGCGTCGTACGTCAGGCCCAGCGGCGCCAGGCACGCAAAGCCCTCGCGAAAGCCCTTGTCGGCGAGCAGCCCTTCCGGCGCCGACACCGCCGAACCGCGCGCCGACGGATCGGGATGCCACACGGCACTGTAGCGGATGCCGCGGAAACGTCCCCCGCCCGCCCGCATTAGCGCTTCGAGGACACCCTTGGCGCGACTCCCGCGCGCGAGATTGGCGTGCCCGATGATCGCCTCGCAGACCCGCGTCGGACCATAGGCACCGCTGGCACTCATGGCCGCGATGCCGTTGACGAACTCGACCTCGCCGATCGGCGCTAGATCGGGATCGCTACCCGCGCGATACATGGCGCGGCATTCCATGAACACGGTCGAGACGATGTTGTGGCCCGACCCCAAGTCGGCCAGCAGCTCGGGCATCAGGTAGACGCCAGACGCGTTGTCCCAAAGATGATGATGCGGATCGATGATCGGCAGATCTGGCTCGAGGATGGCCTCGGTGCGCAACGCCAGCCAGTCTGCCCGCACCGGAATGTGGCGGCTGCGATTTTCCGTGTTGGCGCTGGCCATGGCCGCGTTTCCCCTCGAGAGCTTCTTTCAGCCGAGCATAGGACTTCGCCGCCGCGCCTGCAGCCACAAAGCTCGCGCCCCGCGCTCATCTCTGAATTGCCGGTTCCCATACTTCCTGATGCGCTCTACGTTCGTCCCTCCCGCCCCATGCCGAGCCACCTCCATTGACCCCTGATGTGCAATACACGGCCGTCGTCTTTGCGCTCATTTCCGCGTTCCTGTTCGCATTGACCAATCACTTGCAGAGCATCGGGCTCAGGGGCTCAGATGCGCGCTCCGGCTCGCTCGTCAACATTGCGGCGGGCGCGGTCATGTACTGGCTGCTGGCCCCGTTCTATCTGGAGAGCTGGTACTGGTTCACGGGGGCCTGCGCGCTGTTTGCGCTGGTCGGCCTCTTCCGGCCCTCGCTCTCATCCGCCATGGCGCTGTCAAGCATCCAGTACATGGGGCCGACGCTCACCAGCGCGCTGACGGCATGCGCCCCGATCTTCGGCGCGCTCTTCGCCGTAACTCTCCTCGGCGAGCAGCTGACCCCCAGAATTGCCATCGGCACACTGGCCGTGGTGGCCGGCTGCGCCATATCGGCCTACCGCAAGCAGGGCGTGCTGCGCGACTGGCCGCTGTGGACGCTGATCCTGCCGCTCGGTGCTGCCTTCGTGCGCGCGTCGGGCCATGCCGGCACCAAGCTCGGCCTCGAGGAAGTAGCGAGCCCGTCGTTCGCCGTCCTGGTCAGCACCACGGTGTCGCTGGTGGTGGCGACGATCGCCTTCCGCATCGAAGGCCGCACTTTCACAGGCGATCTCGGCAGCCACAAGTGGTTCATCGCCGCCGGCATCGCGGCGGGCCTGTCGCTGCACTTTCTCAATTCCGCGCTGCAGATGGCCACACTCGTGGCGGTGGTGCCGATTGTCTCGGCCTCACCGGTGTTCACGTTGCTGCTCGGCTATCTTGTCTTCAAGCGCGAGGTCATCACCTGGCAGACGCTGGCCGCCATGGCCCTGGTCGTGCCCGGCGTCATCCTGGTCGTGACGAGCTGACGCCTGCCGCTACTGCTTGGTGTGATAGCCGCGGCTCGCCACGCGCGGCATCTCCACCGATGCCTCCTCGTAGCCGAGCAGCGCATTGCCGACATGGAACCACGACGTCGGCGTCTGCCGGTCGAGCGCCGCCAGCTTCTCTTCCAGCATCCGCAAGCCCTGCAGCATCTCGTGATCCTCGGTGCGATGGCCGGCGTCGGGCGCCGCTGCCTCCTGCAGCTTGCCGATCATCTCGCGCAGCAAGCCCTCGAACGGACCCTTGTCGGTCAGCATCAGCGCGGGCAGCAGGGTGTGGATGCGCTGGTTGGCCTGCGTCAAGGTCTGATGCTGCACGTCATCGAGCAGGTTGGGCTCCAGCGTCCGCACGGTTGCGTCCAGCGCTGTCTGCAGCCGCTTCTCGAGCAGCTTCAGCTCATGGCCGAGCAGTGTATCGCGCAACTGATCGAGCGCCTTGCCGGCATTGATGGCCGGATCGTGGATGTCGGGCTCGAGCAGCAGATTGTAGTGCCTGGGCTCGATGCCGATGCTCTTCAGAAGCTTGGCCGTGACGAAGGCGTCGAGATCGACCGTAGCGGAGGCCTTGGCCGCCGGTGTTTGGGTCCCTTCGGCTGCCGGGCTGTGCGTAAGGGCGGGCTGCTGCCGTCCCACGCCTTCGATCATCGGGCGATGCTCCTGCACCACGCCGCCGAACCGCGCCGACGGCGCGGCCGACGCCAGCAGGCGCCCGCGGATGCGCGCCAGCGCCTTGTAGAAATCGCCGTGGATGTAGTAGTGCCGCGCATCGCTGCCGGCGCGCTGCACGCGCTCCAGCGTGGCACCCGCGTTGAGGGCACTACGCACAGTGCGACGGTCTTCCTGCAGAACCTCATCGAGCCGGATCTCGCCGGTGAAGCCGTGCTTCTCGCCGATCGGATGCAGGTAGCTCAGTACCGTCTCGGCATTGTCGCCGACGCGCGGCAGCAGCGCCACCGTCACCACGCGCTCCAGCTCCGCCATATCGACGTAGCGCTTGTCGCTCTCGAACGCCTTCTTGGCGACCGACGACAGGAACTCGAACAGCTCGCCGCGCACGAGGTAGCGATGCGGGCGGGCCGTATCGCGCGCGACGGCACCGATGGTGGCCGCGGCGTTCAGCACCTTCAGCACACGCTGTGCCCCCGGCCCAGTGGCGTCGGGCAGCACCACTTCGGCCGTAAAGCCGTCGTGCGGAGTGATCGGATGCATGGCATCGATCACGGCGTTGGCGTTTTCGTATTTGTCCGGCAGCAGCGCCGTTTCGATCACGGCTTCGAGCTGATGCGCGTTGCGCGCCTTGCTGCTCGGCACGTCGGAGAGCGGCGAGCGCACGGCATTGGCGCCGAACAGGCCCGTCATGAAGATCAGCGAGTCGATGCCGATGGCGATGGCGAGTGCCAGATAGGCCAGCCGATTGCCGTCGCCGAAAGCGTTCCACGATACGACGAAGCGGTGCGCGCGGTCGTCCCGGGTCAGCTCCGTGAAGCTGATCTTGGTGCGCAGCGCGTCGGTATCCTTGCTCGGCAGGCCGCTGTCGGCGAGGCACTTGCGAGCGAAGCCGAACAGGCCGTCGGCATCGTTGTGCTGGGCAAGCTTGTCGCCGCCCGAGCAGTTGTTCTCGAACGACTTGAAGCCAGCGTTCAGCGCGAACAGCACACCGGCCGCCTCGCTTGCCTGCTTGGGGTCGCAATCGATGGAGCGCACCCGCTCCTTGGTGGCGGGCGTGCCGCTCATGGCGCTGTTGAGCTGGGTGCAGAGCTGCTGCACCTGGGCCAGGCGCTCGATATTCGGCTCCTGCCGGAACTCGGAGCGCGCGTTCTCGAATGCGAGCAGCGCCCGTGCCGGATCCAGCTTCGGACCGTCAGCCGTCACCGACGCGTCCTCCACCGCCTTGATGCGCATCTCGGCCGTCTGCGCCTCGCCCTTCATCTTGGCGATCTCGCCATCGATGCCGGTCAGCTCGCGCTCGACCTGCGCCACCCGGCTTTCGACGGCATTCAGGCGCCGCTGCGCATCCCGCGTCCGCTCTTCCCTGATCTTGATCTCGTCCAGCAATCGCCCGAGCTCGCCCATGCGCTCCCGGTAAACTTGGCCCTTGCCAACCTTGCCTGTTCCTTCGACACCGCGATCCTCGGCCATGGCCTCGATGCGCTTGGCATCGGCCTCTTGCCGTTTGGTATCGAGCTCGGTCTTGTGCTGGGCATATTCGGCCGCGAGCCTTGGCCGCTCAGCCTTGGTGTTGGACAGCTCGTCGGTCAGGGACAGCTTCTTGTTGGCGAGGCCGATCTGGCCGCTCTGGGCCGTGGTGATGCGCTCCTGCTGCTGGGCGATGCCGCGGCGGCGCTCCTCCATCTGCTGCACAAAGTACTGCTCGATCTCGCCCTGCGCGGTCTGCGCTGCCGTGGCGAGCTTGACCAGGTTGGCGTCGTAATCGCGCCAGCCCTGGCTCTTGAAGAGATCCTCGGACTGTTCGAGGCGGCGCTGCGTGATGGTGCCGCCGATATCGGCCAGAATGCCCGTCACCTGATTCTGTGCCCTGAGATCGGCGACGCGCTTGCGCTCCTCCTGCGGGAACACGACGTTGAACCGGCTGTCGAACGAAAAGAACACCGAGGTCGACATGCAGGCGATGAACATCACCCACAGCATGGAATTGCGGATGATGATGCGCAGCGCCTGCGTATAGGGCGCAACGATGTCGCTGCCCGAGAAGGCCAGCAGCAGGAAGGTGCCGATCAGCAGCGCCGTGGCGACAGCCAGCGTCGTGATCAGCGTGTTGGCGGCAATGCCGTAGCTCCAGGCGTAGGCGCCGACCGTGGCGATCGCCAGCAGCAGCACGGCCGCGCCGATGACCATCAGCAGCGGTGCGGTGGCACGCGCATAGCCGCGCTGCGGCACAGAGCTCATGCCTGTCGCGAAGCTTTCGCCGATCAGCCACGCCACGATCAGCATGACGCCATGGATGCCGAACGTGAACATCAGCGACAGCACCGGCTCGCCGGTAAAGTTGCGCATGCCGTCCCACGTCGTCCAGCCGCCGGCAAGCGACAGAATGAGGGCCGCGCTGCCGAGCAGCGTCAGCTGCCAGTTGGTGAAGAACATTTCCTCGATGACGGAGCGGACGCGCTTGCCGAAGCCCGACAGCGCCAGCGCGATCAGGAAGGCACTGATCGCCAGCCACATGGAGTAGGGCGCAATCGCTGCCCACAGGCTCTGGAGACTCCACTCGCCGCCCAGCAGATCGGCCGCAGCGTGTCCAACTCCCGCAACATCCATGATCTAGATCCCCCGCGGCCTCATGCTGGCACCGCCACGATCCGCGTCGTGCGCTCCAGCCGGCCAAGCAATACCATGTGCCGATACGGCGCCAATTCCGGGACGGTTTTGCGGCGGCATTGTGAGACGGGGGGATACGCGACCGACCCTAAACACGCGTGACATCCCCTCTTTGCAGGCACGCCGGCGGCATACGCCGGGACCTCTCGCGAGCCATCAACGTGCCACAACCGCTGTTTTTGCTCACGTTACATTTCTGCAAGGAAGCTTTTCCAAAACCGCACGCGGTCAGCCGACTTCCCGACATGCAGCCTCCAGATGGGCGACGGACTGCGGGCCGAAACAGGCGAAGATGACATGCTCGATCGCGGGCTTGTCCTCGAGGCTCCGCTTGACGGTCAGCACCGCGATGCGCGCGGCCCGGTCCGGCGGAAAACCATAAACGCCTGTCGAGATCGCTGGGAACGCAATCGATTTTACGCCATGCGTCCGAGCAAGCTGCAGAGAACTGCGGTAGGCGCTCTCGAGCAATCGGTCCTCGCCCCCTCCGCCGCCCTGCCAGACCGGTCCGACGGTGTGAATGACATAGCGCGCCTTGAGGCCGTAGCCGCGCGTCAGCTTGGCGTCGCCCGTCTTGCAGCCGCCGAGTGCGCGGCACTCGGCCAGCAGCTCGGGTCCTGCGGCGCGATGAATGGCGCCGTCCACGCCGCCGCCGCCCAGCAGCGACGTGTTGGCCGCGTTGACGATGGCATCCACGTCCAGCGTCGTGATATCGGCGTCCAAAACGGAGATTTGGGCCATGGCATCCCACTCGAACGCTACGAGATACGGCAGTGCGTTACATGGGTGCCGGCGGCTGGCCTTGAAAGGATGAAGCGCGGAGACCCTGCACTCCGCGCTTCTGGATCACGCCGGGGAAGATAAGTTTCATCAGGGTAAGGTCGAGGCTAAAGCGGCGCCGTTGAACTCAGACTGAACGGAATGTTCATCGGCGGTTCATCGCCAGCGACCAAATGCGCCTGCGCGGCGCGGGCACGTACCTCTATGATAGGGAACTGACGCAACACGATACTTGGAACCCGGACCACCTGCGCGCTCCGCTGAAGGACTGTCGATGAAACTGCACGTCGCGGCACTTGCGATCCTGAGCGCTGCCATCGGCGGACTGGCGGCTATGGCCGTGCTCCCCGAGGGACGGGAGCGCTTCTTCTCCGGCCTGCCGTCGGCGGGCAAGGCGCTGGTCGGAGGACCGTTCTCGCTCGTCGACCACACCGGCCGGAAGGTGAACGACAAGGATTTCCGCGGTCGCTACATGCTCGTCTACTTCGGCTTCACGTACTGTCCCGATGTCTGCCCCTCGGGCCTGCAGATCATCGCCGCCGCGCTGCAAAAAATCGGTCCCAAGGCCGACCGGCTGATACCGCTCTTCATCACCGTCGATCCCGAGCGCGATACGCCGGCCCAGATGGGCGAATATGTGAAGAGCTTCGACCCCCGCCTCATCGGGCTCACGGGAACCCCGGCCGAGGTAGACGCGGCAGCGAAGGCCTACCGCGTCTACTACAAGAAGGTGACGGACGAGAAATCGACCGGTGGCTTTACCATCGACCACACCGCACTCATGTATCTGATGGACCCGAAAGGGGCCTATGTGAGCCACTTCTCGCATACCATCAGCGCGGATGCCCTGGCCGAACGGCTGAGCAAGACCATCGCCAACTGAAAGCAGCTTTAACCTTTTGGCGAATCGGATCAGACTCAAGTTGGGGAATTGTGACTATTTTACCCTCGGCTGAATACAAATGCCTCTCCGTACAAACGAGGCAGGGTTCGGTCGAGACGCTCGGGCAACGTTTGGGGGACGGCTTTGATGCTCTACCACTGGTATGAGCTGAGCCATGCTGCCGTGAGACCGGCGCGGGCAGCAGCAGACTCGTATAGGCTTCTCCTCAACAATCCCTTCAATCCGATCACCCACACCGCCGTCGCCCGGCATGCCGCGGCCGCGCTGGAAGTCTTCGAGCGCACGACACGCCGCTACGACAAGCCACGCTTCGGCATCGCCTCCTGCCAGATCGATGGCCAGGAGATCGCCGTCACCGAGGAGGTGGTGTGGCAGCACCCTTTCTGCCGCTTGGTGCATTTCAGGCGCGATCTTCCCTCGAAAAGGGCCGGACGCGATCCGGCCCTTCTGCTGGTGGCCCCGATGTCGGGCCACTTCGCGACTCTCTTACGTGGTACGGTGGAAACGTTTCTTCCCGATCACGAGGTCTACATCGCCGACTGGCAGGACGCGAAGGATATCCCGCTCGCCGCCGGCACGTTCGATCTCGACGACTATGTCGACGCTATGCGTGACATGTTCCGTCATTTCGGTGGCGACGTGCATGTGTTCGCCGTGTGCCAGCCCTCGGTTCCGGTGCTGGCCGCCGTGGCGCTGATGGAGGATGACGGCGAGACGGACGTCCCTCTCTCCATGATCCTGGCGGGCGGCCCCATCGACACGCGCGTCAGCCCGACGATCGTCAACACGCTGGCCGAGCAGCGCGGTACCGACTGGTTCCGCCGCAACGTCGTCGCCAGCGTGCCGTGGCCGAATCCCGGCTTCGGCCGCATGGTTTATCCAGGCTTCCTGCAGCTCTCCGGGTTCATGACCATGAACCTCGACCGTCACATGAAGGCCCACCGCGACCTCTTCGACCACCTCGTCGACGGTGATGGCGACGGCGCCGAGAAGCATCGCGAGTTCTACGACGAATATCTGGCCGTCATGGACCTGACCGCCGAGTTCTACCTGCAGACGGTCGACACCGTGTTCGTGCGCCACCTGATGGCGAAAGGCGAGATGACGCATCGCGGCCGGCCCATCGACCTGACGCGCATCCGCCGCGTGGCGCTGATGACCGTCGAAGGCGAGAAGGACGACATCACTGGCAAAGGCCAGTGCCGCGCGGCGCAGGATCTGTGCTCCGGCATCGCACGCGACCGCAAGCAGCACTTCGAGTGCCCGCGCGTGGGTCATTATGGTATCTTCAACGGCGCTCGCTTCCGTCGCGAGATCGCGCCGCGCATCGCAACCTTCGTGCGCAACAACGATCCGCGCACCGTCGCCGGCGCCGGCATGCCTGCCCTCGACCGCGCGACGGCCGTGGCGCGCGCCAATGGCCACATGCACGAGTTGGCGACAGCTGCCTTGGCGTTCAGCTTCAGCGCCGCCAACGACGAAGGCCGCGACGATGTGACCGGTGAGCGTACGACTGACAGATCTGCGGAAACGGAGCATCAAGCGTCGATCGGCCTCGCGAGCATTGCCGGCGTCGCCTGTCTCAACCTGTGGCAATTCGCCGGCAGTTTGTTTTTTGGCGGGCTGACGCGTCCGTCTCACCGCAAGGACGGCAGCCTATCGAGCTGACGTTGACGCGGGATACATGCCGCGTGGCACTCTCGCAACAGACACACAACTGCTAGCGACAGCAGTACACCAATCGTGCTACGTGGACCGCGAAACCTGCTAGAGCAGGGATCGCTTTCGCATTGAATGAATCATTCCGCCTCACTCGAGATGTCGCTCTATTGAGGCACAAGCCGTCGTGTGTTGCCGCATGCGTGCCGCAAACAGTTGCGAAGGCCAGTGGAGCCCTGGCGAGAAACATGCAGCGCAAAAAGCGCGCATCATCGTCTCGCATACCAAGGGCACCGTAAGTCGGGGGTCATATGAGCAAGATCTCACGGTCGAGGGCCAAAGCGTCACCGTCCGTTCGTCTCTTGAAGGTTGTGGGCATCCATGCGCCGGTCGAGGTGCACCGTCACCCGACGGCACGCCGCCTGACTCTGCGCGTGAGCCGCACGCGCCGCGCGGTCATCCTGACGATGCCGCGCAGCTCGGACTTTCGCGAGGCCGACCAGTTTCTCTCGCGCAGCCTGGAGTGGGTGCGTGAACGTCTGGAGTGCGTGCCCGAGTCGGCCCCGTTCCGTGACGGTGCCACAGTTCCATTGCGCGGCGTGCCGCACAAGATCACGTTCACTGGCGAGACCCGGCGCGGCGCCGTCGTCCGCATCGAGAGTGACACGAGCCGCAAGATGCCGGTCCTGCGCGTCTTCGGATTGCAGGAGCACGCACCGCGGCGACTCAAGGACTGGCTGATCGCCGAGGCCGCCCGCGATCTGGATGAGCGCGTCGCCTATCACGCCCGCGGCCTGAGCGTCAGGGCACGGCGCATCACCATGCGCGATCAGAAAAGCCGCTGGGGCTCATGCTCGAGCGCCGGGCAGCTTTCGTTCTCCTGGCGCCTGGTGCTGGCGCCCCCGTTCGTCCTCGACTACGTCGCCGCGCATGAGGTCGCACATCTGCTCGAGATGAATCACGGCCCACGCTTCTGGCGCACCGTCGCCAAGGCGCTGCCCGAATACGAAGAAGCCAAGGCTTGGCTGCACATCCACGGCCTGGACCTCTACCGCTACGACGTCGAGGATTGACGCCGCCTCGGCCGGCGTGATCGGCCCGCCCTCGCTACAAACTTCCCTTCCAAATTTTTGCGTTCCCGGAAGCCGCGCGCTGGGCGCGCGGTTATCCGGGATCTTTCCCGTTCATTGTTTGATTGTGCAACAGTGCTCCACATCGGCGCGGAAGGCCCCGGATCGGCGCGCTGGCCCGTCCCGTCCGGGGACGCAAGGGTTGAAGGAAATCCGTGGTTCGAAGACGCCACACATCAACGAGGTCGAATAGTTTTAGGCTTACGGCTGCGCCGCGCGCACCAGCATGGCGCGATTGCTTCTCTGATCAGCCCCATTGGCAGCGGCGTGCCCGAGCAGACCGCCCGGCGGCAGCCGTTCGTGTGCCGCCAGCATCACCTCGCGCCAGATGCGCGCCGGCAGCCCGCCACCGACGACTTTGTTCATCGGCTTGCCGTCGTCGTTGCCGACCCACACGCCCGCCGCCAGTTGCGCGGTGTACCCGACGAACCAGGCGTCGCGGAACTCCTGCGTGGTTCCAGTCTTGCCCGCGGAGGGATGCCGCGGCAGCAGCGCGCGGCGCCCCGTGCCCGACACGATCACCGTATGCAGCATGTCGCTGATCTCGCCCGCGTGGTCGGGTGACACGAGCATGCGCGGCTGCGTCGCCGGGCGCGCATAGACGACAGCGCCGGAGCCCGTGCGCACCTTGCGCACCGCATGCGGCGTGACGCTCAGTCCGCCGCTCGCCAGCACGCCATAGGCGCCCGTCAGCTCGAGGACGGAAACCTCCGACGTGCCGAGCGCGATTGACGGGCTCGGCCGCAGTTCGGACGCGATGCCGAGCCGCTGCGCCAGCGAGATCACCCGTGACGTGCCGACTTCCTGCTGCAGACGCACCGCCACCGAGTTGACGGACTGCGCCAGCGCAGTGCGCAGCGTGATCACGCCCTGATAGGTGCCGGAATCGTTGCGCGGGGTCCACCCGGCGACGGTGATCGGCGCATCCTGCACCAGGGTGTCAGGTGTCCAGCCGCGCTCGAGCGCGGCAAGATAAACGAACGGCTTGAACGCCGACCCCGGCTGGCGCCGAGCCCTGACCGCACGATTGAACTGGCTGTCCGCAAACGAGCGCCCCCCGACCAGCGCGCGGATGCGCCCTTCCGTGTCGATGACGACCACCGCCGCCTGCTGCGCGCCGGCCGCCCGTCCCTCGGTCGCCAAGATCTGCTCGACCACCGCCTGCGCTGTGCGCTGCAGGCGCGTATCGATGGTCGTCTCGACCACCAGCTCGCCTGTATTCGGCCCGATCACTGGCGGCAAGCGGTCAAGCACGAACTCCACGGCGTACTGCGCGCCCGCCTCACGCTCGTTGGCATGCATCGCGAAGCGCACCGGCCGGCGCAACATTGCCGTTTCATCGGCCGCCGTAATGTACCCCGCATCCAGCATGCGCTTCAGCACAACCTGGGAGCGTGCGCGCGCGAGCACGGGGCTGTTGGCCGGCGAGTAGCGCGACGGCGCCTTCAGCAGCCCAGCCAGCACGGCCGACTCCGCCACCGTCAGGCTGCGCGCCGACTTGCCGAAATACCGATGCGATGCAGCCTCGATGCCGTAGGCGCCGCCGCCGAAGTACACCCGGTTGAGGTAGAGCTCCGCGATGTCCTGCTTGGAGAGCCGCACCTCCAGCCAGAGCGCCAGCATCAGCTCCTCGACTTTGCGTCTGAGCGAGCGCTCCGACGTCAGGAACAGGTTCTTGGCGAGCTGCTGCGTGAGGGTTGAGCCGCCCTGCGCATAGCGTCCGGCCTTCAGGTTGGCAAAGCCCGCGCGCGCGATGCCGATCGGATCGAGCCCCCAATGAGTGAAGAATCGCCGGTCCTCGGTGGCGACTACGGCGTTGATGACATGGCGCGGTAGAAGATCGAAGGGCACGAAGTCATAGGCCTCGCCCCGCTCCGCCAGCAGCGAGCCATCCGCCGCCAGCACGCGCACCACCGGCGCCTTGTCGCGCTGGCGCAGGGCAGATGGGTCCGGAAAACGGACGGTGTAATAGATGAAAGCGAGGGACAGAACGATGGTGCCGGCAAGACCGGCGAAAACTGCGAGCACCGTTGCTGCGCGGATCTGGCCGCGCAGACCGAACCGGCCGCGGGTCCGCTTGCCCGGTCGCGCTGCCGCGCCCGTAGCCGCTCTGCCAGTTGGACGCGCTGTCTTCGGCCTTGTCCGTCCCATGCCGATGGTCCGCAAGCAATTGGTGCAACGTGCCCCCGCATTGCTGCCAGATCGCTTTTAAGGACTGGTTTACAAATGGCGCTGCCAGATCTCGGAGCGCGGCATTCCGACCACAGGTAGAGGGTTGCGGCAGGCGTCGACCCAGGTGTTCCGGAACGAGGGCAAGTTGATCTTGTCGCGCGTGAAGCCGGCGTGGTTGCTCCGAACGGGTCGCGGACATTCGCCATGCTCGAGAAAGTCGGGCGGCCCGAACCTCACGTGCAATCCCGGCCCAGATCGCGTATCGCCGCAGCCGACAGCGACGGACAACGATCCGGCGCGCGCGATCGGCATGCCGCAATCTGCTCGGGACGACCTGCGACGTAGAATGAGAACATGAGCCCGCAGCCCCGGGCAACGTTGACTCCGGACGCGCATGCGACGCGGCGCAACGCCAGCCGGCTGCGACGAGCAAACTCCTCCTCCAGGTCCCGTTGCCAGCGATGCTCCACAATCACCATCACCGCACCGCGTGTGCTGGACGCTTGCGCGACATCGGTGGACCATGACGATCGCACACGATGGCCGAGCACAAAGGGGAGGCTGGGCTCTCGGTAGCCGATGACGTCGACGGGACCACCGGGACACTGCTCCAGTGTGCCCAGTGTCTGCGCGATCTCGCGGCTGACCCAGAATGGGTTGAGGTTGGAGAGCACGACAACGAAAGCGAGAACGTTGAGCACCGCGACACCGGCAATGCCCAGCACGAGCCAGGCGCCGAGTTGAGATCGGCGGGCGGCCACAACCGCGAGCATCAGCAGCGTGACGACTGAGGCAGCCATGAACCACGTCATGAGCGGCACCTCGGCAGCGACCATGCGATGCAGCATGTATGCCGCAACCGGCACCGCGGCGATGCCCGCAGCGGCAAATATGGCGGTGGCGAGATCGACGCGAAAGCCATCGCGCCGTTTCCACGACTCCACAACGGTAACGGCCACCAGCCCGGCCGCAGGCACAAACAGGTTTTGCGCCACGTAGAGGGCAGGCTTGTCGGACAACAACTCCAGATAGACTAGGTATCCCCCCATCGAAGCGAGCAGGAAGCGGGTGACAGGCGTCAGGCCCAATGCCCGATGCCGCAGCACCGCGGACAGCAGCAAGAGTTGTGCGGGCACGAACCCGACCTGAAGGGACGCCACGAAGAGGCCGGGATAGGCTGGAAAGTTCATCTGCTGCGAACCGGCCAGTGCCGAAAGCAGCTCGCGCAGGCTCAACCCGCGCCATGGTGGCTCACCGTAGGCAGCCGTGCTGGCAGCAATCCACAGTGCCGCCATGATCACCGTAACGGCAATCCCGATCCAAGGCCTCAGGCAGGCGAGCAAGCTGCAACGGCGATCCAGGATCCACAGCGCCGCCAGCGTCGTTGCGCTCACAATCGGCACGGAGAAAGCATTGAGCGGTATCGACAGCCCCTGCGCAATCCAGAACACTGTCGCCGCTCCACGCACCCTCTCGCCAGATGGCGCTGCATAGAGCCGCAGCATCGACAGCTGTGCCGCGACCAAGGCGGGAAACACAAGCGGCTCGGCGATAGCCAGGTGAGCCTGCAATACGAGGACAGGCGTGACGGCAACCAGAGCCGCAGCGATGAAGGCTGCGTCAGCGCCGATCACCGGACGATAGAAGCGGAAAGCGAGCCAAACCCCGAGCATCGTGCATAGAAGCGACGCCAGCCGATAGGTTGCGATCGCATCGGTGGGGAGTCCGAGCCTAGCAGCAAGCGACTGCAGCCATACGGCGCCGACAGGCTTGCGTATGCTCACCGCGTCGAGCCCGGTCCAGGTTCCCGCCTCCGCAAGCTGTCTGGCGTTGCTGGCGAAAAACACCTCGGTGCGGTCCACAGGCGGCAGCAACAGCAGGCCGGGCGCAACGCAACAGAAGACGAGCGTGACAAGAACTATTCCGGCCAGGAGCGGCCGTCGCGCCAGCTCCTCAAGACAACGCCGACTGACTAAGTCGAAGCATTGCACCGTGCCACCTGCTTGAAGTGCCACACATGGACCGATCCCCACGCACAACTGACAGCAACGGGAGGCAACACAATCGACCACATCGGCTTGCCTTCCACCGTTGCGAAGGCAGCCCCATGAACGTCAGTCGTCAGTATCGCAGGGCTCTTCGAATGGCCATGGCAGGCGCGCGTTATCCACTGTATCCGCTGTCGCGGACATACGCTTGCGCGATCGGCAGAAGCGGGCACCCGGTGTGAGGGCGCTGCCCCGCCCTTTCGCATTCCCCATGTTTCGGCCCCATGTTTCAGCCAACCTGCTTCATTGCGCGATTTTGCAGGACTGGTTAGTCGCACGGTTTTCCCGTAATCGGGGAGGACCGACGCACTCTCGGTAACCGTTGGCGACCTTCTCGCTCTTGGCATCTCCCAGCGCCCGCCGCATGCTCACCACTCCGGACACCACAAGGAACCCGCATGACTGACCAGCCGCTTTCGGGCATTCGCGTCGTCGATCTGACGCGTGTCCTGTCAGGCCCCTTCTGCACGATGATGCTCGCTGACATGGGCGCCGACGTCATTAAGATCGAGCCTCCGGGCAGCGGCGACACGGTGCGCGGCGCGGGCGACCAGAAGAACGGCATGAGCTGGTACTTCGCGAGCTTCAACCGCAACAAGCGGTCGCTGGCGATCGACCTGCGCAGCCAGCAGGGCAAGGAGATCCTGGCCCGCATGATCGCCGGCGCCGATGTGCTGGTCGAGAATTTCCGCCCCGGCGTGCTCGCCGAGATGGGCTTCGACCAGGCGCGCCTCGATGCCCTGAACCCGCGTCTCGTCGTTGCCAGCATCAACGGCTACGGCTCGACCGGCCCCTACGTGCAGCGCCCGGCCTTCGATTTCATCGCCCAGGCCATGAGCGGCCTGATGAGCACGACGGGCGCGCCCGGCGGCGAGCCGATGCGGGCCGCACCGCCCATCACCGATCTCGTGGCCGGCCTCTACTGCGCCTTCGGCATCACCAACGCACTGCACACGCGCAATGCCACCGGCAAGGGCCAGCGCGTCGAGGCGGCCATGGTCAACGGCATGGTGAGCATGCTCGCGTATTTGGCATCGGAATATTTCGCGCGCGGCACCGAGCCCGAGCGCACCGGCAACGACCACCCGCTGTGCGCGCCCTACGGGCTGTTCCATACCAAGGACGGCGACATCGCCGTGGCGCCGGCCACCAAGGAGACGCTCGAGCGCTTCATGACGACGATCGGCCTCGAGGATCTCCTGACCCGGCCGGAGTACAAGACCATGCCGCAGCGGCACGCCCGCCGGCACGAGTTGCGCATCCCCGTCAATGAGGCACTCTCCACCGACACGCAGGACAACTGGATCGACCGCCTCAATGCCGCGGGCGTGCCGTGCGGCAAGGTCCTCTCGCTCGGCGAGGTCTTTGACGATCCGCAGATCAAGTCGCAGGACATGGTGCTCGATGTGGACCACGGCCAGCACGGCACGATCCGCATGGTGGGCTTCCCGGTCAAGATGAGCGGCACGCCCTGCGCCATCCGCCGGCCGGCGCCGCGTCTTGGCGAGCATACGTCCGAGGTGCTGACGGAGCTCGGCCTGAGCGAGCCCGAGCTTGCCGCGCTGAGGGCCGCGAAGGTCGTAGCTTAGAACGCGGCGGATGCGGCCGCGATTGCCGCGCCGCGTTTGATGGGCGGACCAAGCTCGCTCAGCACATCTTCCAGGTGCAGCAGGTCAGTCAGGATATCGCCCTCGCCGATCGCGCCCATGGTGCCGATGCGGATCATCTTGCCCGCCATCCGGTTGCGGGCGCCGGCAATGACGGTGCGATGCTTCTCGTACATGCGGCGGACGATATCGCGTCCGTCGATGCCGTCCGGCGCATGGAACACCGCAACGGTGTTGGATTGCAGCTCCGACGTCGCAAAATTCCTCAAGCCCAGCGCGGCCGCTCCGACCTTCATGCCGTGCGACAGCCGGCGGTGCCGCTCCAGCACGTTCGCCAAGCCGTCCTCGTGGATCATGTCGAGCGCGGCATCGAGACCCTGCACCAGCGACACCGCCGGCGTGAACGTCGACTCGCCCTTGTCATAGGCATCGCGTGCGCGGCGCAGATCGAAATAGAACCGCGGCATGCCGCTGTCCCGCTCGATCACCTTCCAGGCCTTGTCGCTGATCGACATGAGCCCGAGGCCCGGCGGACACATCAGGGCCTTCTGCGACCCGGCCACCAGAATGTCGACGCCCCAAGCGTCCTGGCGCACCTGTATGCCGCCAAGCCCGCTGACGGTGTCGGACACGAGCAGCGTCGGCCGGCCCTTGAGCAGGCGCCCTGCGGTTTCGAGATCGCCGCGGACACCCGTCGCGCTTTCGTTGTGGACCAGTACCAGTGCGCGATACTCATGGGTGTTGAGATGCCGCTCCAGCACGTCAGGCGCAACCGTCTCGCCCCACGGCACGACGATTGGATCGACGACGGCGCCCAGGGCCTTGGCGATGGTGGAGAAACGCTCGCCCCACTGCCCGTTCTCGACGATCAGGATTCGCTCGCCTGGACTGAGAACATTGAGCAGCGCCGCCTCCATGACGCCCGTGCCGCTCGATGCGAACAGGTGTACCTGATTGGACGTGCCGAACAGCGGCTGCAGCTTGGTGATCACGCCGGCCCACAGCTTGCGGAACTCGGGGCCCCGATGCGAGATCATGGGCTTGGCAATGGCCGCGCGGACGCGCTCGGGCACGGCGATGGGGCCGGGCAGGCGCAGCCGGTAGGTATCCACCGGGTGCGTCAGAGCATTGGCAGAAGGGCGATCGGCAATCATCGGCGTATCCTCCGCGCCAGCGATCGGGAGCACCGGCGAGTGCTGCTTTTAGCGCCGCCGGGCGTCCATCGCCAGCCGCGGTTTCACCTGCTGGTCACGCATCGGGCGCCATGCCATCGTTCGCTCGTGTGATGATCGAGAAATTCGCCGTATCTACCGGCCGAAGTTCGCTCCCCTACCCAGCTGAGAACTCGGGCGAACTTCGGAATCGGGACACTGGCAGGGTGCGGGGAGCACGGGCATGTTCGAGGCCTTACGCCACGGCAGTGCAGCGGCTTGGGCGGTCGTTCTCATGGCGACCCTCGCCGGTTCGGCGCTAGCCGCAGACCTCACCATCGCGCCCGGCTGCACGCTGCCGGCCGGTCCTGTCCGTGCAGTGACACGCATCCTCGACGGCGACACGGTGCAACTGGACGACGGCAGCGAGCTACGCCTGATCGGAGCGCTCGCGCCGCACGCTCACGACGCGGGCGCAGACCTCGGCGCCTGGCCACCAGCCGAGGAGGCGCGGCGCACACTCAGCGACCTAGTTCTCGGCAAGACCGTCGCTCTCGCCTTCGGCGGCTTGCGCACGGACCGCTACGGCCGCTGGCTGGCGCACGCGATCGTGGAGCCCGAGGGCCGCAAGGAATGGTTGCAGGGACATATGCTGGCGCGCGGCATGGCGCGGGCCTACGCGCTGAAGGACAACGCCGCCTGCATCAGCGACCTCCTGGATCTCGAGCGTCCGGCGCGCGAGGGAAGCCTCGGTCTGTGGGCTAACGCGGCCTATCAAATCCGCTCCGCAGACAGCCCGCGCGAACTGCTCGCCTATCGCCACACGTTCCAGCTCGTCCTCGGTCGCGTCGCTACGGTCTCAAAGGCCCGTGATGCAACTTACTTGAACTTCACGAAAGACAGACGCGGCTTCGCGGCGGTGATCAAACACTCGGGCCAAGCGCCGCCTGGCGGCATGCCTCCCCACGACCTGCAGAATCGCGCGGTGCTCGCGAGGGGCTGGATCGACCGGCGCAACGGCCCCGTGATCGAGATCGACACGGCCGGGCAGATCGAGCTGCTCGACAGTCCCGATGCCGTTGGGTCATTGCAGAGGGCAGTGCCGCGCCGCTATGACCGGGCGCAGAAACGCAACGTGCCCGGCGGACGGGCCGCCGGGCACGAATGATACTAGGTGCCGCCGCGCAGTCAGGCGGCTTTGGTTTCGGCCGCGGCGGCGCCGCCGCTGGCCTCTTCTGCCATGCGCCGTCCCTTGGCGCTCTTGGAGAGCACCTCGGTGATGCGCTGCATGGCGCCGCGCTCGTCGAGCTTCTCGACCGCGGCGATCTCGCGCGCCATCCGGTCGAGGGCCGCCTCGTAGAGCTGGCGTTCGGAGTAGGACTGCTCCGGCTGGGTCTCCGAGCGGTACAGGTCGCGCACCACCTCGGCGATCGCGATCAGATCGCCCGAATTGATCTTCGCCTCATACTCCTGCGCCCGGCGGCTCCACATCGTGCGCTTGACGCGCGCCTTGCCCTTCAGCGTCTCCATGGCCCGCTTGACGATACCGTCGTCCGAGAGCTTGCGCATGCCCACGCTCTGCGACTTGCCCGTGGGAACACGCAACGTCATCTTGTCCTTCTCGAACTGGATTACGAACAGTTCCAGAGAGATGCCGGCGATCTCCTGCTCCTCGATGCCGATGATGCGGCCGACTCCGTGGGCCGGGTAGACGATGAACTCGCTGGTCTTGAAGCCATTGCGCTGCGTCAGCGGCTTCTTGCTCGCTGCGGCAGCAGCAGCCGCCGTTGCAGCGGAACTAATCTGATGCTGACGGGCGGCAGCTGCCTTCTCGGCCAGATGCTTGGGCGTTGCAGGGGCGGTGAGCCGGGACGCGTCAGGTTTGTTCACGGCAGCCGGGATGGCGCGCGGCGGCGTAGCCGGGCGCGCAGCAGCCGCCACAACGGCCTTGGCCGCCACCATTGGAGCCTTCAGCGACACGGGAGCCGCAGCCTTGGGCTGAGCCGCCTTGGTCACGCCAGCGGCGGGGGCAGCCTGCACCTTGGCCTTCGGGGCCGGAGCCGCCGCACGGATCTCTGCACTCTTGGCCGGCTTGGCAACGGGCTTGACCGCCTTGGCCGCAACAGGCTTTGACGACAACTTGGCCACGGGCTTAGCCGCTTGGCGATGGCTCGACACCTTGCGCGCATCCTTCTTTACCGACGCGGACTTTGCCGATACGGCCTTCGCCGTTTTTGCGGACGCCTTTTTCTTGTGAACCATGCGATTCGTCTCGCTCCGTCACTCGTCGCTAGGGACCGCCTGCTGATCCCAAACGAACACCACGCGGGCTTGACACCCACGACCTAATGCACGAAGGCTTTGGCCGTCGTGCGCTGCTCTGTTGCGGTATGAGCCAGGATCGCCGCGTTGCAGCGTCCTCTCATGTCGCCAGTGGCTATTCGGCTGGCGTAGTACCCATTCTAGGGTCGGCAAATGATCGTCCTCACCCTCGATCATGCAACTGCCGGTACGCATAAAATGGCTCCCTCACGCTTTGCGAGCGCAGGAAGCCCCCGTAATCGTCGCCATTTGCCACGTCACGAAGACCATAACACAATCTTCACGCAAAATGAAGTGGTCGCAGCACGTTAGCATTGCCTGTTTGCGCCGTTCTGCTTAAATGGACGTGGTTCAGAAGGGTGCAATTCGCCTTCAAATTGAGGCATATAGCCCGGTGCACCAGGCTAGTCGCCTTCGCCTGGAGCGTCAGAGAAGTATTTTTCGTATTTACCTTTTTCGTCGCGAAACTGATCCGCGTCGGCCGGCGGCGGCTTCTTGGCCGTGATATTGGGCCACTTGTCGGCGAGCTCCCGATTTACCTCGAGCCATTTCTCGAGGCCGGGCTCTGTATCCGGTTTTATGGCGTCGACCGGACACTCCGGCTCGCAGACGCCACAGTCGATGCACTCGTCAGGGTGAATGACGAGCATGTTCTGGCCTTCATAGAAGCAGTCCACCGGACAGACTTCCACGCAGTCCATGAACTTGCACTTGATGCAGTTCTCATTGACGATATAGGTCATTCACTCCACCCGGCCCGCCCGCCGCTCACAATCAACGCCATGGGCCGCGCGCGACCTCGGAGGCAGTTGTTGCTTGATTTGGGCGGGCCCGCACTCCTAGAGCAATCTAGGAACCGAGACAAGCATCGCAAAGGCCGTCAGGAGTGAGACGGCCCTTGTCTTGCGACGGACATTAGCCCCCCTTGAAGCGTTCCATGTCGCGGCGTTCCCGCTTGGTGGGACGACCCGAACCTGGGAGGCGCTCTCCGACAAGTGCGGCCGCGGGGCTTGGCCGAGGCTCAGGCGGCGGGGACAGGTCGTCGAACAGAACTTGCGCGGCAGACGGCGGGCCGCGGCGCTCAGCGAAGGCGAGCACCTTCAGGAGGCGGACGCGCGGCCCTACGGTGACGGTCAGCACATCGCCGACGCGCACGCTCTGGCTCGGCTTGGTGATCTTGACCCGATTGATCCGGACCTTACCGTCCTCCACGAGCGCGGCCGCCAGCGTGCGCGTTTTGACCACCCGCGCGAACCACAGCCATTTGTCGAGCCGAACAACCTCCCGCTCACTGGCGTCCTCGTCCCGGTCGCCGGCAGCGCGGCTCATGTGGTCCCCTGCTCCTTGGCACGCTTCTCGAGCTCCGAGCGGAGGGCGCTCAGCGCGGCGAACGGCGAATCCGGATCGACCGTGGCCTTCTTGGGCGACGCCGATCTGAACTCGGGGCGCGGGCGATCTTCCGGGCGCCGGCGCTGGTCGTCCTTGTTGCGCCGATCCCTTCGGTCCTGATGCGGCCGGCCGGCCGGCCGCTGATGCCGATCCTTCTTTCCGTGCTTATGTCCTTGGCCTTGGCTGGCGCCGTGGCGTTGCGCTCCCTCGGCCGGCGCCTCGCTCGCCGCCCCGCGCTGTCCATGGCGATCGCTCCGCTGACGGCGGCGCGGACGCCAGACCTCGATGTACGTCACTTCGGAGTCGGTTGCAGGCACGGGCGTCTGTTCGGCCGGCACCTCGGCTGCGACCGCAACGGCTCCTGCTGTCGACGCTTCATCCGGCTTGGCGGAAGCCTCAACTGGTTCTGCCTCACTGGTCACGACATCTTCAGCCGCTGCTGGGGATGGCTCGGCATCGGCAACGACGGCGATCCCGTCGCCAGCATCCTCCGCCAGGTCCCCGTCAGCTGCTGCATCGACGGTAGCGGCTGCCGTCGTGTCGGCGGCAGGCTCAGCAGCAGCAGCCGCAACCGCCGGCACATGCTTCGGCGCTGGTCGCCGCTCGACGCGGAAGCCGAGAACCTTCAGCACCTCGCCCAGCTCCTCCGACGAGCACCCGAGGATCGACATCATCTCGGGAATGATGGTGAAGCCGCCGTCCCCGGTTGACCCTTTGGGCGGTGTTGCTGCGCCGGCTGCTCCTGCACGCCAGCTCAGCAGCGGACGGATAAGATCGGCTAGACGTTCGAGGATATCGACGCGCACTGCGCGCGGGCCGCAAGAGCTGTATCCCGTCGCGCGATAGAAAACTTCCGGCAGCGACTTGTCCACGGTGACGGACGTGAGCCCGGCGCGTGGCGGCTGCGGCAGCGCGTCGATCGACAGGCCATGCGATGCCGCATTCTTCAGCGCCCACAGAACCAGCCTGAGCTCGGCCGCGGCCGGTTTCAGAAGCAGCGGCAGATAGATGTTGAACGCGCCGAAGCGCACGCCATAGCGGCGCAGTTGCGCACGCGCCTGCTGATCCAGCGACCGGATCTCCTCGGCGACGCTTTCGCGGCTGAGAATCCCAAAACCTTCGGCCAGGCGGAAGGCGATGCCGCGCGCGAGCCCGGCAATATCCTGCGCCGCCGCGATCTCCACCAGCGGCTTCAGGCGCTCAGCCAGAATTTCGGCCAGCCACGTTTCGACGCGCGCCTGCACCTTCTCCTTGTCCGCCTGCGCAAGATGTTCGTCGCACAGGATCTGCACCGTAGGCTTCAGCAGATCATCACTTGGCTCCAGCCGCGCAATCTCCTCGTCGCGCCACAACACGCGCGCCTGCGTTGTCAGCTTGAACGCATCGTTTTTGGCGGCCACCACCCGACGCACGCGCATGGCGAGCTCTTTGGCCAGCACCTGCGACGCGGCATTGCGCTGCGCCTTGCCGTGCACGCCGTCACCCTGTGCCTGCGCGTCGGGCGAAAACCGAAAGCCCTTCAAGCGCCCGACATAGTGGTTCTCGACGCGGATGGCACCGTCGGCGCCGATATCGGCGTCCAGCGCCGGCTTGTCGCGCAGGCCGCGCATCAGCGCGCTGGTCTTCTTATCGACGAAACGCTGCGTGAGCTGCTCGTGCAGCGCGTCGGACAGACTGTCCTCGATCTCGCGCGTGCGGCCCTGCCAGTGGCCGGGGTCCTTGAGCCAGTCCGCACGGTTGGCGACGAACGTCCAGGTGCGGATGTGGGCGATGCGATTGGCCAGCGTATCGATGTCACCGTCCGTGCGATCAGCGAGCGCCACCTGGGCCGCAAACCAGTCTTCGGGAATACGCTCCTCAGTCGACATCAAGAACCGATAGAGCGTCGCCACCATCTCAGCGTGGTTCTGCGAGGAGATCTTGCGGTAGTCCGGGACCTGGCTGACCTCCCAGATTGCGGCAACGGCCGCCGGCGACGCGGCGAGCTTGGCGATCTCCGGATCGGCGCTGACCGTCTCGAGCGCACTCACATCGTCCGCCATGCGCGCCCGCTGCAGGCGCATCTCGCGCGGGAGCTGGCGCAAGCTTTCCCGCAGGCCGTCGAGCGAGCTGAAATCGAGATTGCGATTGCGCCATTGCAGATGCCTCAGCGTGTCGAACGTGTGCGTCTCCAGGCGCTCGATGAGATCGGCATCCAGCGCCTCGACGTCACCCGTCACACCGAATGTGCCGTCGTTCATGTGCCGGCCCGCGCGCCCGGCTACCTGGCCGAGCTCAGCCGGCGTCAGGTTGCGGAAATTCTGCCCATCGAACTTGCGCACGGCGGCGAGCGCCACGTGATCGACGTTGAGATTGAGGCCCATGCCGATGGCATCGGTGGCCACGAGATAATCGACATCGCCCGACTGATAGAGATCGACCTGGGCGTTGCGCGTGCGCGGCGACAACGCGCCGACCACGACGGCTGCGCCGCCAAGCTGACGCCGCACCAACTCGGCGATGGCATAGACCTCGGCCACCGAAAACGCGACGATCGCTGACCGCTTCGGCAGGCGCGTGATCTTCTTCTGCCCCGCGTACGTGAGCTTCGACAGGCGCGGACGCGAAATGAAGTTGGCGCCGGGGATGAGATCGTTGATCGCCTCGCGCATCGTGCCGGCACCGAGCAGCAGCGTCTCGGAGCGGCCGCGCGCATGCAGCAGACGATCCGTGAAGACGTGCCCGCGCTCAGGATCGGCGGCGAGCTGCACCTCATCGATGGCGAGGAAATCGACATCGATGTCGCGCGGCATGGCTTCGACGGTGCACACCCAGTAGCGTGGATTCTCCGGTTTGATCTTCTCTTCGCCGGTGATCAGCGCGACGTTGTGCAGGCCGGCTCGGGCGGCAATCTTGTCGTAGACCTCGCGCGCGAGCAGGCGGAGTGGCAGGCCGATCAATCCAGACTCGTGGCCGAGCATGCGCTCGATGGCCAGGTGGGTCTTGCCCGTATTGGTCGGGCCGAGCACGGCCGTGACGTTGCGAATACGCGTTTCGAGCGACATGCTCACTCCCTAACTCGCCACCACGAGTACGCGGCGATCACGGTGAGGCATTGCAGAGGGCGTCGCTGCAATCAAGCAACTTTGTCAAAGTCGGAGGCAAAATGCTCACCATCCCCACTCGGATCGCCTTGCGGACTGCAAGGGTGGGCCAATCCGACAACCTGGCGGCGTCCGCGTCAATAGACGAGCGCGATCTGTCCGTTCCGCTGTGTCGTGATCTGCACCCAATGCGACGTGAGCGTCGCAGAACCGGCGATGGTCGGAACCGTGATCTGATGCGGCACGAACAGATTGGCACTGGGCACCGGCCGCAACGCGATCTCGATGCCGCTGGTGGTCGCCATGTGCTGCGTTTCTTCGTTCAGTTTATGACCCGCAACCGGCACATACTGTACGCGGCAGACGAGAGCCATATCCGGCTGTCCGCTCGGCTTTGCCTCGACGATGCGCTCCTCGCGCAGGAACGTGAGCATGAGATCGAACCTCTGGCGACCATCGAAGATCGACAGCTTGCGCTTGCAAGGATCGCCCCCGCTGGTCGCCGTGCGCGCCAGGGCCATGACGGCGGAGAGCGGATCGAGCACACCTTTCAGGTGGGCGTCGCGGACCGGGACAATATCGGTCTGCGGCGGCAGCGGCGGCATATGCGACACACTGGCGACATTGTCGCCAGCAAACCCCATCTTGATAGAGCCGCTCTTGCCGATACCGTTGAAGTCGAACGTATATCCGGCGGGCTTTGGGGTGTTGGCGGACAGTGCGCCAGCGGTCCGCGTTTCGCCCTTCCACGTCAGCGCGCCGAGCAACGCCGAAAGCTGGGCATTTCCCGTCAGTGTGTAGGTCTGAGCCTGCACGGTCGAGTTGAACTCGAACGTGCCGACATCGAAGCCGTTGAAGCGCACCTTGTATACGGCCTGCACCTCGTGCGGCCAGGGATCGTTCGCAGCCGCCTGACCGGTCATCAAGATCGCTGGGAGGGTAAAGGCCGCCATACGGCGGGCTGCGCGCGCAATTCTCCAGCGCTTGAAAACTGACAACGGCGCCATGACGCTACCCCTCGTCCGACCAACGCAGCGCGACCCGCCTCGCAGCACACACATGTGAGGGGTAGTCATCGTTTGCGACAAATATATGAGCACTATGCCGGCGATTGGTAAAAAAAGGGATGCGGCAGGTACAGCGCCGGCACACGCGAGCGCTTGGGTGTGGCCCGCGGGCCTTGACGGGATTGGCCAAGGCCCCCTATAGAAGCGCCCATGCGCCCGTGGACCCAAGTCCGCGGGCGCGCGGCAATTGACCAATCCATCCCGCGGGGAGCGCCGGGGCCCATCAGGCCCGCGCCCGGCGCGTGACCCTAGGAGCGACTTTCATGAGCAGGTGCTGTGAGCTGACCGGCAAGCGCCCCATGTCCGGCAATTTGCGCAGCCACGCCGAGAACAAGACGCGGCGCACGTTCCGTCCGAACCTGTGCACGGTGACGCTGATCAGCGATGCGCTCAAGCGCAAGGTACGGCTGCGCGTCAGCGCGCATGCGCTCAAATCGGTCGAGCATCGCGGCGGGCTCGATGCCTATCTGCTGAAAGCCGGCGCCGGCGATCTGTCGGAGCGGTGCCAGCGCCTGAAGCGCGACGTCGAGAAGGCCCGCGCGTCCGCCGCCTGATCGCGGCGACGCACGCCAAATCCGGGTTCTGCTATTGGGCGCGGTTGCTGGCCAGCCCTTCGGCGTGCAGCGTGAACTGCAGCAGCAATGTCCGCTGCAGCGTGCTGTTGTAGTTGTCATCCGACACCATCGTCAGCACCGTCTCGCTGCGCGGCCCCGTGTGCACGGCAATCCCTTCCATGTTGTCGATCTCATTGGTCATGTCGGCTTCAACCAGCGTCTCGCCCTCGATCGTCGCTCCGGGCGCAATCTGCGCTGCCGGCAGGTGCCGCAGCCGCATTTTGACGCCCTCCGTCCAGCGGAAGCGGCGCTCGAGCATCAGCACGCTGCCGTCGCCCAGCGCCGCCGTCGCCGTTATGTCGAACTCGCCGATATCGCGCACCGCGAAGCGCCGCGGTTCGCCGCGCACCCAGATCCAGCCGGTGTGGTGGCCCTGCGGGTCCGGATAGCGCTCCGCAATGCCCAGAACCGAGCCCTTGTAGCTGCCGCCCTGCAGAACCGTGAGCGCCTCGATCCCCTTGTTGGGCTTCATGCGCCGGGCATCGTCCGGCATTTTGAGGTAGCCGGTCGGTGCCTGCACCGCGCCATCGATCACGGGAAACCGCCCGACCCTGTGATTTCGTTCAAAGCCGATGAGCACCGTGCCGCGCGCCAGGCTTCCATCCAGAAGCACCATGGCTTCGGCGTCGCTGTTGCGCTTGCGGACGAGGTCATGCCCTTTGGCCGAGCGCAACGGGCCGATCCGGGCCGACCGCAAACCGGCCGGACGCGTGCCGTCATAGACTATCTCCGCCGAGATCCAGTGCCCTTCGTCGGAGATGATGAGCGTATGCTGCCCGTAACGGCTCATGACCAGGTCGGACAGGCCGCCAAAGCTCTTGTGCTCGGATGTCAGAACAAGACCGCCACGGAATTCGAGTCGCCCGAAGCGCTGCTGCGACGGATGGAGCTTGGAAAAGTGCGCGAGCGGCTGCGACTTGATTTCCAACGGCTCGGCAACGTCGGACGCCGTTGTAGCCAGAAGGCCCGGCGCTGCGGCGACATGCACCATAAGCGCGCCGATACCGGCGCCGCCACTGGCCAGGAGCTGACGACGACTGATCATGACGTGCACAACTCCGATGTTTCGCTCGCGGGCGGCGCTGGCGGTCGCCTACGCGGCAAGCACGGCATTTGCATGTCGTGACTCAGTGATAGCGGCGGCGTGCCTGGGCCGACGGCCGTGTCGCACGCACAGGCCCGCGACCCTCGTCATTCTCGTCGAACAGCTCCACGAGTTGGTCCGTCATCGCGCCCGCAAGCTCGGTCGGGTCCGTGATCGTAACCGCGCGCTGATAATAGCGCGTGACGTCGTGACCGATGCCGATCGCGATCAACTCCACGGGCGAGCGCGTCTCGATCTCCTCGATCACCTGGCGTAAATGGCGCTCCAGGTAACAGCCTGAATTGACCGATAGCGTCGAGTCGTCGACGGGCGCACCGTCGGAAATCATCATCAGGATCTTGCGCTGCTCCGAGCGCACCAGCAGACGGTTGTGGGCCCAGGCAAGCGCCTCGCCGGCGATGTTCTCCTTCAGCAGCCCTTCCCGCATCATCAGGGCCAGACTGCGCTTGGCGCGGCGCCAGGGCGCATCCGCCGTCTTGTAAACGACATGCCGCAGATCGTTGAGGCGACCGGGATTGGCGGGCTTGCCGGCCGCGAGCCAGGCCTCGCGCGATTGGCCGCCCTTCCAGGCGCGCGTCGTGAAGCCGAGGATCTCCACCTTGACGCCGCAGCGCTCCAGCGTGCGTGCCAGAATGTCCGCGCAGCAGGCCGCGACCATGATCGGGCGTCCGCGCATGGAGCCCGAGTTGTCGATCAGCAGCGTGACGACCGTATCGCGGAAGTCGGTTTCGCGCTCGCGCTTGAAGGACAGCGGGAACATCGGATCGATGATGATGCGCGGCAGGCGCCGGACGTCCAGCATGCCCTCTTCCAGATCGAAGTCCCAGGCGCGGTTCTGCTGGGCCAACAGCTTGCGCTGCAGCTTGTTGGCGAGCCGCGACACGGCACTCGACAGATTGCGCAGCTCCTTGTCGAGGAACGAGCGCAGACGCTCGAGCTCGTCGGGCGTCGATAGGTCCTCAGCCGCCACCTCCTCGTCGAAGGTGCGGTTGTAAACCTGATAGCCGTACGCTTCCGGGTTATCGAGGACGTTGGTGTTGGGACGCCACGGCTCACGCGTGTCGGCCATCTCGTCGCCTTCGGCATCGGCGTCGAACTGGTCGGTCTCGCCGGCTTCCGCGTCGGTGGTCTCGCCCTCCTCGCCCTCTGCGCGCTGATCGTCGGAGGGCTGGTCCTGGGCATCTGGATCGTCGCTGTCGTCCTGGGACTCGGAATCACCGCTGTCGGGTTGATCCTCGTTCTCGGCGCCGTCGTCTTCTTCCTGGCCCTCGCCGAGCTCTTCCGACAGCTCCAGCGCCTTCAGCACGTCACGCATGAGCCGGCCGAAAGACGCCTGATCCTGGGCCACTTGCTGCATGCGGGTGAGCGTCGACTCGCACCGATCCTCGATCCACGGGCGCCACAAATCGACCAGCGCCTGCGCCGTCTGCGGCGGCTTGAGGCCAGTGAGGCGCTCGCGCACGATGAGGGACAGTGCATCCTCGATCGGCGCATCGTTGCGGTCCGTCACGTCGGCGAAGCGGCCGTGCCCGTACTGGTCCTCGACCTTGGCGGTCAGGTTGTTGGCCATGCCGGGCATGCGATTGGCGCCCAGCGCCTCGACGCGCGCACGCTCGACCGCCTCGAACACGACGCGGGCGGGGCCCGCCTCCGGCGCGAGGCGGTTATGCAGCTTGGTGTCGTGCACGGCCGCCGTCAGCGCGAAGCTGTCGGCCCAGCCGCGGATAACCGCGATCTCCTTGACGGTCGGCACGCGCGACGGCTCGGGAAGCTGTACGTTCTTGCCGTCGAGCTCGGGCTTCCCCGGCGCATAGTTGACCTGCACCTGATCGTCGCCGGCAATCGCGCGCACGGCGAGGCCGAGCGCCCGCTTGAAGGGCTCGGAGGGAGCTTCCTTCTTCTTCGTACCCGCCGGGACCGCCATCAACGACCTCCTGGAAGCCGGCCCTCAGCTCAGCGCGAGATTGGCAGCGCTTTCCGGCAGCTCCTCGCCGAAGCAGCGCTGATAGAACTCGGCGACCAGGGGGCGTTCCAGCTCGTCGCACTTGTTGAGGAACGTCAGACGGAAGGCGAAGCCGGGACTGCCGAAGATCTCAGCGTTCTCGGCCCATGTCAGCACGGTACGCGGGCTCATCACCGTCGACAGATCGCCGTTGATGAAAGCCGAGCGCGTCAGGTCGGCGACGCGCACCATGTTGTTGATGACTTTCCGCTTGGCTTCGCTCTTGTTGTAGCTCTTGGCCTTGGCCAGCACGATGCCGACCTCGTCGTCGTGCGGCAGATAGTTGAGCGTCGCGACGAGCGACCAGCGATCCATCTGACCCTGGTTGATCTGCTGCGTGCCGTGATAGAGGCCCGACGTATCGCCGAGGCCGATGGTGTTGGTGGTCGAAAACATCCGGAACGCCGGATGCGGACGGATCACCTTGGTCTGGTCGAGAAGCGTCAGCTTGCCCGCCACCTCCAGCACGCGCTGGATCACGAACATCACGTCCGGACGACCCGCATCGTACTCGTCGAAACACAGCGCGATGTTGTTCTGCAGCGCCCAGGGCAGCATGCCTTCACGAAACTCCGTGACCTGCTTGCCGTCCTTCAGGACGATGGCATCCTTGCCGATCAGGTCGATGCGCGAGACGTGGCTGTCGAGGTTGATGCGCACGCACGGCCAGTTGAGGCGCGCCGCCACTTGCTCGACGTGGGTCGACTTGCCCGTGCCGTGATAACCCTGGATCATCACGCGGCGGTTGTGCTTGAAGCCGGCCAGAATCGCGAGGGTGACGTCCTTGTTGAACAGGTAGTCCGGATCCAGATCCGGAACGTGCTCCTCGGCCTTGGAATAGGCCGGGACCTCGAGGTCGGTATCGATGCCAAAAACCTGACGCACGGACACCTTCATGTCCGGGAGGCCGGGGGTCCCGGCTTGAGCTTGCGCGCGCATTGTCGTTGAGTTCCGGTGCTGTTGCCTCACCCGACGCTGGCCAGACAATGGCTGTGGCGTCAGTTGTTATTGCTTGGGAGCTTGGAAGCGGTTCAGACGAGCCCCGCCTGCTTCAAATAGTTATAGGCTTGGATGATTTCGCGCAACTTGTCTTCGGCGCCCCGGTCCCCGCCGTTGGCGTCGGGATGATGCCGCTTTACTAATTCCTTGAACCGGGCCTTGATCTCGCCTGCGGTGGCCTTTTCCGTCAGGTGCATGCTGTCCAGCGCCTTGCGCTCCAAGGTGCGCAGCGGACGTCGCGTTTCCGGCGCTGGACGGTTCGGGATGTCCGGGCCGTCGTCAAAAATGCCATGCAGATCGGCCGTTGTGCCGCCTGAAGCCGGGTCGCGGGCCTCGCGCCCGGTAGCCCAGGCATTCTCGCCGAGCTTCCAGGTCGGGCGATGTCCGGTGATCGCATCCTTGCGGAAGTCCTCGACCTCCGTGTTGCT
Source organism: Hyphomicrobiaceae bacterium (assembly GCA_046154585.1). Taxonomy (GTDB): domain Bacteria; phylum Pseudomonadota; class Alphaproteobacteria; order Rhizobiales; family Hyphomicrobiaceae; genus CADEFX01. The sequence continues at coordinate 57,995 of JBJXDX010000074.1, forward strand.
CATGCCCTCGAAATAGTTGTAGGACGCATTGTACTGGCGTACGTGATCGATACAGAATCTGTAGTACTCGCCATCGTGCCCGCGACCCTTCGGCGCACGGTGCGATGCAGCCTGCGAGCATCCCTTCCACTGGCACACGCGCGCGCTCTTCGGCGGCTCGCGGGTCTGGCCCGACGAGACGCGGATGGAGTCGAAGTATTTCGAGTCGAGCTTCATTGCGAACCGAGTATCATCCGGGACAGCGTAGAGGCACAAGCGGGACCGCACCACATGCCGCTCTTCCGTGGCAACACAGTCACTGGATCATAGCATGTCTTGCGGCAGACAGAGCAGGATCGTTTCGGCCTGAACCACCTTGCCCCACAAGAAGCACCTCGGCCGAAACGTGAATCCTGCTCCATCAATATGTTTAGAGTGCGATTCACGGTCGCGGCGGAGCCGCGCTACGCGTGGACACATGGAAGCCGGAAGTGCTTCCATGCGAAGCGATCGCGCTCTAGTGTTGGATTGATGTCAGCTGAACAGAGTATGCGCGAAAAACTAATGATCGCCTTCGAGCCCCTCCGGCTTGACGTCGTCAACGAGTCCCACCTGCATGCTGGCCACGGATCGTCGCCAGGAACCGGTGAAAGCCATTTCAGCGTTCTGGTGGTCACGGAAAAATTTGCAGGCAAGTCGCGCGTGGAGCGGCATCGCATGGTGAATGACGCGCTCGCGGACCTTTTCAAGAATGGTGTGCATGCCCTCGCAATCAAGGCCTATGCGCCCGGTGAGACAATCAGATAGCCGGGGCCGCTTGATCCACCCGCGTGTTGCGACGTACGAGGTAGCCTTCACTGCGCATTTCCGTAAGCCGGCTCACCGTACGCTCGAACAGCGCATCGTTGCCCGCGTAAAGCTGGTCGGGCCCCGCAGCTGCCGACGCTATGACGCCCACGTCCGCATCATAAAGCGTGTCTATCAGATTGACAAAGCGCCGCGTCACGCTGCGCATCTCCGGCCGCAACTGCGGAATGCCTTCGATGATGACGGTATGAAACGCATGCGCGATATGCAGGAAATCGAGCGTGCCTAACGGCGCCTCGCACAGATCGGCAAAGGTGAAGTAGGCCACTCCCCGCGCCGCTTCCAGCACGCGCAGGATGCGCCCTTTGACGTTGAGGTCCATGGGGCTGCCACGGGCGACGCCGGTGAGCCGCGTAAATGCCGCACGGAGCTCGCGGCGCGAAGTGTCATCCAGCGGCGTGAAATAAAGCGGCCGGCCGGACAGCTTGTCGAGGCGAAAGTCCTTGGCTGCCTCCAGCTCCAGCACATCCATTTGGCGCTCGATAAGGTCGATGAAAGGCAGGAACAGCTCGCGGTTGAGACCATTGCGATAGAGATCGCGTGGGTGGCTGTTGGACGTCGCCACCATGACGACGCGCTTGGCGAACAGCCCGGTGAAGAGTCGGCCCAGGATCATGGCGTCGGCGATGTCGGTCACGTGCAGCTCGTCGAAACACAGGAGCCGGCATCCGGCAGCGACCTGCTCGGCGATATGCGGAATCGGATCACCGTTGACGGTCTTGCGCGCCTCGCCGATGCGCTCGTGAATCTCCGCCATGAACTCGTGAAAATGGATCCGGCGCTTCGGCTCGAAGGCAACACTCTCGAAGAACAAATCCATCAGCATGGTCTTGCCACGCCCGACCTGCCCATGAATGTAGAGCCCGCGCGGCGGCTCGCCTCGGGAGCCGAACAAGCCAGCCAAGCCCCAGCCGCGGCCCGACCGCCACGCGTTCATGGCCGTGGCGAGCGTATTGAGCCTGGCTGCGGCTTCGATCTGGGCCGGGTCGCGATCCATCTCGCCGGCGGCGATGCGGGCCTTGAGGCGGTCCAGCGTTCCCTTAGGCATAGCGGGTACCGGCATCTGCATGGCTGCAGCGGCACGAGCATGCCGATGGCGCAGGCGGACGAGCGCCATACTGCCCGGATTGCGGCTCAATCATCACATAGGGGTTCCCGAGTACGCGCGACGCGTAGCGGCTGACCCGGCGAGGGTCAAGCTCCCGGCATGACGGACAAACGGCAAATGTGCCGCAGCGTCGCCCGCGCACGCAGGCCTTGCACCCATCGCGGCCATCAGCGTCGGAATATCCTTCAAGATCAGGCGAATGTGGCGCCATGCCGACTTATATATCGCATTGCAGCGAAATTTTAAGTCACAGATTTGCATGAAATTTCATCTACAAACTTTCGTCATTGGCATGTGAATTTGTGCAATGCAATAGAACTTTCCCATGTGCACTCAGACGTGGCGGACGACTGTAGGAATTGCACGGAGCGTTGATCATGAGCGAGACGACCTTTCCGGAAGGGACCATACGCAAGCTATGGCCCTCCGAGACCGACCGGTTCCGCGACCACCTGTTGCGGCTCGACAAGCAAAGCCGGCGCCTGCGCTTTGCACACGGCGTCGCCGACGCCTTCATCGATGACTATGCCAGCCGCATGGCTGACATGGGGAGCCTCGTGTTCGGCTTCGTCGTCGATGGCGAGGTGCGTGCGGCTGCCGAGTTGAGGAAGCTCGGCGACACCTGGGGCCGGGAGGCGGAAGCCGCCTTCTCCGTGGAGAAGACCTATCAGGACCAGGGCATCGGCAGCGAGCTGATGGGCCGCGTGATCCGCGCGGCACGCAACCGCGGCCTGCAGCTCCTGTACATGAGCTGTCTTGCCGAGAACTCGAAGATGCAGGCCATCGCCCGCAAATACGAGGCGGAGCTGCGCTTCGAGTATGGCGAAGTCATCGGCGAGATCGTGCCCGACACCGCGAACTACTTCTCCATCCTGGCGGAAGCCATGGATGACCGCGTCGGCTTCATGCTCGCCGTGTTCGACCTGCAGTCACGCCTGGTCAAAGCCGCGTAGCTTGCCGCATCTCGTTTTCAGCGGTCGCGTCCCATGACGCCGACGCCGACGATGATGAGCGCAATGCCAACGGCGCGCAGCCAGCCGATCTGCTCGCCGAAGATGGCCCAGGCGCTGGCCGGCACGGTAACGTAGATCAGGCCGGTCATGCTGAAGGCCCGGTTGAGCTCGGTGCGCTGCAGGATCACGAGCCAGATGACGAACATGGCAATGTAGCCGGCGATCGCAATGCCGACGGCCGGCGATCGCAACATGGCGTCGAACCATTGCTGGCCGAACGCGATGCCCTCGAGCTCGGTGCCGCCCCATTTGAACGCAAGCTGGGTGAGTGTTCCCAAGCCCAGGAACAAAACCCACTGCAACACGTCTCTGTGCCGGCTCATTGTAGATCCGTGCTCCGGCGACCCGGCGTGCGCGATGTCCTGTTGCGGATCAGCGCGAGCTCGGGGTCCATCCGATCGAAAGCCACCAGCGGCGCAAAGGTCTTGAAGATCCGGTTGGACACGCGGCCGCGGTGGCGGAAATAGACCCACAGATTGTCGAGGCGGCTGCCCAGGCGGACCTTCTGCTCGTAGGCTGTCTGGCCCGACTGATACGTCGTGATTCCGTGCTCGATGCAAAACTGAATGGCGCGCATCCAGCTCACGAAAAACAAGTTGTGCCGACGGCCCTCGGGATAGCGCATGCCGAAGAACTTGTCGATCACGCGATGCTTCTCGATGAAGAGCAGCTTGAAGGCCAGCAGCTCGTCGCCGACCCAGCACAGGATGCAGGCACCGCGTTCGCCCAGCCCTTGCATCGTAAGCTTGAAGTACTCGGGCGACAGCTGCTCGAAATCGCCATAGTCGAAACGACTATTGGCGCGCGTGCTCTCGTAGAGCGCGAAGATCTTGTCCTCAAGTCCGGCAATGGAGCGCACCAGCTCGACGCGGACGTTGCCGGCGCTCTTCAGCTTGCGCCTCAGCGTGCTGCGATTGTTGGCGGACAGGCTGGCGATGTAGTCCTGATCCGACTTGAACGGAAGGTCGAGCACCGCGACCGGCAGCCCGGCGATGCGCGAGTAGCCTTCGGCCAGCAGCGGCTCATGCATCAGCGCCGCCTCCTGTCCTGCAAGATCCTTGATCGCCAGCAGCGGCACGCCGTCTGCGCCGGCATACGTATCGAGACCGTCGAGCAGGGCCTTCGCCGCGCGAACGCACTCGGCATCGCTCAAGCCCGGATCGAAGCCCAGATGGCAACGGTCGGCGAGCGGCGAGCCCAATCCCATGACAGGCAGACTGACAAGTTTCGGCACTGTCCGGCTCAGCCAGTCGCCGAACGGACGCCATGCACCCTGCAACGGCGTGTCGAGACGATAGGTGACGTGAAACACCGGTGCCGCGGCAACGATCGTGCCGCGATGCTCGACCGTCAATGCGTGAAAGCGAAATCCGGGGGGCGGTGCCTCTTCGCATGCAGCGTAGTATGACCAACCTTCGGCATCTTCGGGAAATAGGCGATCCCAGTCTCGGCGCTCTACTGCGCCGACGCCTGGATGCAGAGTTGTTGTGAAGAGCCGATCATCTGTCATTCAGCCGCGATACGGTGCAACGGTCGTGCCACCGCTGCGCGCCGGATCGCCTCTTTCTCCAATGCAGAGGCGAAGGTCAGAGAACGCTCAACAACAAGATGCCTTTGGCGATCGAGCGTGATGATGTGGTAGCTGTCATCCATTACCACCACGTCAACAAGGCCACCCAATTTGCGCTGCAAATAAAGGGCGTTGTCGAGGCTTGCAATATCGTCGTCGCGGGGATGCATGATCAACGCAGGCGCGGTCACGCTGCCGAGTTTCTTCTTCACCACGCTGACAAGCTCGTTGAAGTTTGCAAAGCAGCGCAGCGGCGTCGAGAAAACGCCCGCTTCCGAGCTGTCGCCGCTCAGCATGCTGTTGACGACGAACGCTCTCAGACGTTCATCCTTGATGCCGTAAGGCTCGTGCTCGGCAAGATCGAACTCCCAGTAAATCATCTTCGGCCGCAACAGGCGCAGCACCCACGAATGCCAGGGCATCGACCAGCCGTTGAGCTTGATTGTCGGTGCGTAGAGGGCGAGGCCGTGCACCTCGCTCGGGCGGTTCTGCGCCAGATGCACGGCAAGAATGCCGCCCATCGACAGGCCGCCGGCGATGACGGTGTCGCAATGCTGCTTCAGGCGATCGTGCGCGGCCTCGACGGACTTGTACCACTGCTGCCACGTCGAATTGCGCAGCTCATCGACAGTGCCGCAATGGCCGTCGAGCTGGCAGCACAGCACGGTGTGGCCGGCGCGGGCCAGGCCCTGCGCAACATACCTCAGCTCGACAGGCGTGCCGCCGAGACCGTGAATGAGCAGGAAACCCGTACGCCCGCCCTCATGAAAGACGCTCCGATCAACTGTTGAGGTCATTGTCTCTCGTTGTTCTGTTTGTTGCATGCCCATGCTCACCGCCAGCCCCGATCAGGTGCTGCCCGCGACGAGTGCCACCCCCATGGTGATGAGAACTGCACCGGACCATTGGGCCCGGCCGATTTTCTCCTTGAGTAAGAAATGACTGGCCAACGCGACTCCGAGAAAGTTCGCGCTGGCAATCGGAAACGCCACCGAGATCGGAACCTCGGCGAGGATGCGCAGCCAGATGATCAGCTCAACCGCATACGTGGCGATGCCCGCGAGCAGCCACCAGTCCGCCAGAAGCCCCTTGAAGAAGTTCGCGCGATTCTCGGCGCTGAAATCAGGCAGCCGTTCGGCGCCGATCTTGAAGAAGATCTGCCCGGCCACGTCGGCGCAAATCGAGCCTGCGAAGAGCAGGACGACTGTAGGTGTCACGCCGCGCTCCTCTTGGACGTGGTTGCCCATGGGCCGGCTCGATAATCCGCTCCGGCCGTCGACGTGGAGCGCCGAATGTAGCGCCCGCCTTTCATGAGTGCGTCTTGCTCACACGATGGAGGAGCTGATCCATCAGGTTCAACGCAAGATCGATCTCGGTCTTGCTGATATGCAGGCTCGGCGCGAACGTGATGACGTTCTTGTAGTAGCCACCTATATCCAGAACCAATCCGTACTTGCGGCCATTGACGTCCATGTCGGCCTTGAAGGCCTCGTCGACCATGCGATCGACGATCGCCTTGGAGGGCGTAAAGCTGTCGTGCGGCTCGCAGATCTCCATGCGCATCGCAAGGCCCAGACCGTCTACATCGCCGACAACCTTGTAACGGCGTTTTAGTTCCTCGAGCCCCTTCAGGAAGTAGGCGCCCTTCTCCATCACCATGGCTTCGTAATCGGTCTCGCCCATCATCCTCATGGCTTCGAGCGCAACGGCGGTGCCCATCGGATTGGCGTTGAAGGTCGAGTGCGTCGAGCCGACCGGGAAAATCTCGGGGTTGATCAGCTCCTCGCGCGCCCAGATGCCCGAGAGCGGGTTGAGGCCGTTTGTCAGCGCCTTGCCGAACACAATCACGTCGGGATTGACGCCAAAGTGCTCGATCGACCAGAGCTTGCCGGTGCGGAAGAAACCCATCTGGATGTCGTCGACCACGAGCAGAATGCCGTACTGGTCGAGGACTTTCTTCAGCTCGCGGAAGAAATTCTTGGGCGGCAGCACGTAGCCGCCGGTGCCCTGCAGCGTCTCGACGTAGAACGCCGCATACTCGGCCTGGCCCGATTTGGGATCCCACACGCCGTGATATTCGGTCTCGAACAGCCGGGCGAACTGCTGCACGCAGTGGTGGCCGTATTCCTCCTTCGTCATGCCCTTGGGGCCGCGGAAGTGATAGGGGAACGGAATGAACTGAGCGCGGTCGCCGAAATGGCCGTAGCGCCGGCGATAGCGATAGGACGACGTGATCGCCGAGGCCGCCAGCGTGCGGCCGTGATAGCCGCCCTCGAATGCAAACATCAAGCTCTTGCCGCCCTTGGCGTTGCGAACGAGCTTGAGGCTGTCCTCGACGGCTTGGCTGCCGCCGACATTGAAGTGCACCCGGCCCTTCAGGCCGAACTTCTTTTCGGCATCTTGGGCGATGATTGTGGCGAGTTCGATCTTCTCGCGATGCAGATACTGGCTGGCGACCTGGGGCAGCGTCTCGAGCTGGCGGATCACCGCATTGTTCAGGCGCTGGTTGCGGTAGCCGAAGTTGACGGCCGAATACCACATCTGCAGGTCGAGATACTCGCGGCCGGCGCCGTCATAGATGAACGAGCCTTCGCAGCGATCGAAGATCTTCGGCGGGTTCGTGTAGTGAACGGTGTCACCGTGCGAGCAGTATTTCGCTTCGAGCGCGAGCAGCTCGGCCTCGCTCGGCGGCTGATCGGTGCCCTGTCCGGTGCTGTCCGGCCATGTGATCGGCTTGTGCATGCCCTTACTCATCCCTCAACTGTTCGCGCCGGTCCGCGACCGCGACTTCACCTTCCTCGAGCCATCTGGTTAAGAGATCGGTCGCCTCGGCGAACGATTGGAAAGCGAAGTAGGGTAAATCCCCCGCGCGACAGTGCCGTGCCAGAGCCCCCTTCGCCAAAACCAGATCGGCTCGACCCGCCACGCAAAAATCGGACCGCCCATCACCGACCACGATCTTCGCCATGCCGACGGCCGCATCGGCAAATTGGCACTTGCAATTGCCCGACAACGCCCGGCAGTCGCTGCGCGCATAGGGAAATGTCAAACGCCAGCGATCGCGACCCAGCCATTCGAGGTGGTTGGCATAGTGCGGAAGGTTGAAACCAGCACGCTCGAGAACCGCATTTACTGTCCGGTCGAGACCGTCGGAGACGACGGTAATGTCATGCCCTCCCTCGCGGCACAGGTCGACAAAGGCCGGAAAGCCCGGGTCGATCTCGATTCCCTCTACAAATGTGTCAAATTGCGACGGCGTCGCTCGCACCAGATCGATCTGACGCACGAGGCACTCGCGAGAGCCGATCCGGCCGGCTTTCCATTCTTCCTCCACAGCTTGCCAGCTCGGATCTGCAAACTGTTCAAGTAGGAGATCAGTTGTATCGGAAGGTGCAATCGTTCCGTCGAAGTCGACGAACAGATGGCACTTCATACGCCCACGCGACACGATGATCCAACTCTTTGATTGTTGCCTGCGATTCGGGTTCGAAGATTTGAACCCTTCCAAACTTAGCCCTCTTTACTGGCAGGCCATCCACATGCCAACGGTTTTCGTAAACAAAGGCCTATTGCGTCGATAAGTCTCAAAGCATGCACAACGGCACACTTTGGCCCCGTCGGAAGGACAGGAACCTACACGGGTGCACGATGGGGCGACTGCCGGATGGCAGCCCCTCGGCCCGTCATGTGGCGCCGGCTGAAGAGATTTCAACCGCCGCAGATCAGTTCTGCATTCCCCATTTTCGTACGGTAGCCGCTTCAATATTGCGGAAGATGAGGTTTTCCACCAACAGGCCAATGATGATTACGGTAAACAAGCCGGCAAAAACCGCAGGAATATCAAGCTGGTTCTTGCTTTCGTAAATGAACCAGCCAAGACCGCCCTTACCTGAGCTGGCACCAAAAACGAGTTCTGCAGCAATCAAAGTGCGCCAGGCAAACGCCCAGCCGATCTTCAGGCCCGTTAAAATCGAAGGAAATGCTGCTGGGATCAATATCTTACGCACATAGCCAATGCCGCGGAGCCCGTAATTGCGCCCCACCATCCGGAGCGTATTGGATACCGATTTGAAACCCGAATGGGTGTTCAGGGCGACCGCCCAAAGCACCGAGTGCACGAGCACGAACATGATGCTCTTGTCGCCCAGTCCGAACCAGATCAACGAGATCGGCAGCAGCGCGATGGCCGGAAGCGGGTTGAACATCGCCGTCAGCGTCTCGAGCAGGTCGTTGCCCAGCTGTGTCATCATCGCAAACGTCGTCAGCGCAACTGCCAGAGCAAGCCCGATGGCATAGCCCTGCAGCAGAAGCCGCACGGAATTCAGGGCCTTACCGAACAGTTCGCCCGAGACCATGGCATCCCGCAGCGCCTCCATCGTCGACGTGAACGTCGGAACCAGCAGCGGATTGTTGAGACGCCGTGCGTACAGTTCCCAGATGAGGGCCATCGCGATCAGCAGCGCCGCCTTGCGCAGGAAGGCGTTGTTGTACAGCGTCTCAAATATGGTCAACGGCTTCTCGACGACACCAAATTCGCGCGAGGTCGGTGTCTGAAGCTCGTATTCGGGGCGACCGATGTTGCCAGGCTGCGGCGATCTCGTGTCAGTCATGGACCGGCACTCCTTGCTCTTCCACGGCGTCGGAGAACAGCATCCTGTGAATGCGCTCCGAAAGCTTCATCTGGTGGCGGGGGTCGACTTCGTCGCTGCCATCACTGTTCAACTCGGCTTTGACCTGGCCGGGATGGGGGGACAGCAGCAGGATCCGATTTCCGATGCGAACGGCCTCCGGAATGGAATGCGTCACGAACAGCACCGTGAAGCGCGTATCCTCCCAGAGCTGAAGCAGCTCGTCCTGCATTTTTCGCCGCGTCAGCGCATCCAGCGCCGCGAACGGCTCGTCCATCATGAGAATGTCCGGCTCCATGGCCATCGCGCGGGCAATGGCCACACGTTGCTTCATGCCGCCCGAGAGCGTGTGCGGGTAGCTGTCGGCGAACTTGGATAAGTTGACCTTGGCGATATAGTGCATCGCCTTGTCTTCAGCGGCCTTGCCCCGGAGCTTGCCCGACGATTCAAGCGCGAACATCACGTTCTTCTTGACCGTCTTCCAGGGCAGGAGCTGGTCGAACTCCTGGAACACCATGACCCGGTCGGGACCCGGCCGCCGGATCACCTGCCCCTTGAGCTTCATGGTGCCTTCGGTCGGGCTCATGTAGCCGCCGACGGCTTTCAGGATGGTGGATTTGCCGCAGCCCGATGGACCAAGCACCACGAAGCGGTCGGCTGGGAGGACGTCGAAACTGACCCGGTAGGTAGCCGTGACCAGATGATGCTTCGTCTTGTATTGCAGCGTCACTCCGCTCACCTGTAGCAGCGGCGAAATTGGCTGCGGATTCTGATTCACCGCTCCACCTCCCAGTCGTTCTTGGATGATAACGTTTCCCGGATCCTGAACCACTCATGCCACGCGAGCCGGTCTCGCTCAAGTAGCGTGTGCCGTTTGCGGTTGTGGCAGGATGTCAGCATACGCCTCAAAGCAGCAATCGCCGCACGACAGCAAAGGCGTTCCGCGAACAGCGTCTTCGTCAGGACGTTCTTGGCGCCGATCGGTCGATCAAGGCAACCGCAATGTAGGCAACGAACGCCGTGGCCAGGCCGGCGAGGTACGGCGTGCTCATGTCGAGCACGAATTTACCAAACGCCCAGAACCCAGCGCCCGTTCCTATCGCGGCCATCGCGCTCAGCGGCCCGCCGAAACGTGTGAACAGACCGAAGACAAGCGCGACAAACACACCCGCGCTGGCAAAGGCGGACGCCGTCTCGACGAGATCGGAGATTTTCTCGGATCGGAGTGCCAGTACATAAGCAAACATACCGAGTGCTGCCACGCACAGGCGCGCTGTCGCCACCTTGGCGCGCTCGGCCATGTCCGGCCTGAGCGGCAGAATGAGGTTGTGCGACACCAGCGACGCCGACGCCAGCAGCGCCGAATCGACCGAGGACAGGACCGCCGAGATCAACGCCCCGGCAAACATGACGTAAACAAAGGTCGGCAGATATGTACTGGCGAGGTGCAGCGAAAGCTGCTCGGGCTCGTCGAGGCCCGGCATGATGCCGGGCCCGCCGAGCCCGAAATACACCGGGATCAGCGCGACCAGAAGGTATCCCAGCCCGCCGAGCGGCGTTGCCCGGCGCGCAACCTCAGGCGAGCGGCACGCCAGCACGCGCGAGATGAGCTCGACCGCCACAAGCGATCCGCAAATGGGAATGGCCCACTGCTCCATGAATTCGAGCACGGATTGGCTTTCGCTCAACGGATGGAATCGTTTGCTCTCCATAGCGGCCAGTAGTGTCACGGGATTGCCGGTCTGCGCGGCGATCAGGATCACCATGCCCAGCAGACCGATGACAATGGCAATACCTTGCACGAAGTCCGTATAGACATCCGCCAGCAGTCCGCCGAACACTGTATAGGCGATCACCACAGCCGCGGCGACGGTCATAGCCACACCGAGTTGCAGTCCTGCCGTATGGCTCATGATCTGGCCGAAGCCTCGTATCTGCGCCGCCGCCCACAGAACTGAGCCCGGGATGAGAAGAATGACCGTCATCTTCTCCACGCCCGGCGAAAATCGCTGCCGGAAGAAGTCGCCGAATGTCATCAGCCCGCGCCGCCACAGCGGCACGGCAAAAAAAACGCCCATGATGATGATGCCGATGGCGTAGGCGAACGGCTCGCCCTGGGCGCCGGACAACCCGTCGGTGTAGACGCGCCCCGACGATCCCATCACCGTCTCGGCGCCGAACCACGTTGCAAACACCGAGAAGGACGCCAGCGTCACGCCGAGCTGCCGCCCTCCCAGGATGTAGTCTTTCTCGTCGCGAATGCGTCTGGAAACCCAGATGCCGACCGCGAACTGCAAAGCGATGTAGGCGATCACGCCGACGGCAACTGTCATGACACCTCCGCGCCGACGTGATCCTGCGAGCCCTATCGCTTATTCGGCGGGGCGCTTGGCCTTGACCACCGCATCTGGAGGCAGATGCTTCTCGCCGGGCTCATAGCGCCAGTCCACCATCACGCCTTTACCATCCTTCACCGCCGTGCGGCCGACATATGCACCCATAGTCGATTGATGGTCCAGCGCCCGGTAGACGATATTGCCGAACGGCGTTCCGACCTGCAGACCTTTCATAGCCGCCACCAGTTTGTCGGTCTCGACGGAGCCTGCTTTCCTGAGCACGGCGGCGATCGAGTGAATGGTCGCGTATCCAACGACAGATCCAAGGCGCGGATAGTCGTTGAACTTCTTCCGGTAGGCGTCGACGAACGCCTTGTGCTCGGGCGTCTCGATCGACTGCCACGGGTAGCCGGTGACGTACCAGCCGACGGGCGCCTCATCCTTCAATGGATCAAGATATTCGGGCTCGCCGCCAAGCACACTGAAAACGGGCCGATCCTTGAACAGTCCGCGCGTCTCGCCTTCGCGCACGAATTTCTGCAGGTCGGCGCCGAACGTCACGTTGAAAATTGCGTCAGGGCGGGCATCGGCCACGGCCTGGGCCACGGCGCCGGCATCGATCTTGCCCAGCGGCGCCGCCTGCTCGGCGACAAACTCGACGCCGGGCTGCTTCTCGGTCATCAGGGTCTTGAACGAGGCGATGGCCGACTGCCCATATTCGTAGTTGGGATAGACCAGCGCCCACTTCTTCTTGTTCAGCTTGACGGCGTCCTCGACCAGCATCGACGTCTGCATGTAGGTGGAGGCCCGCAGCCGGAACGTATACTTGTTGCCGCTCTCCCAGACGATCTTGTCGGTCAGCGGTTCGGAAGCCAGAAAGAAGATCTGCCGCTGCTTGGCGAGGTCCGCCACCGCGAGCCCGACGTGCGACAGGAACGTTCCCGTCAGCAGGGCCACTTTCTCGCGCGACACCAATTCTTCCGCCGCGCGCACGGCATCACCTGGCGTACCGTTGTCGTCGCGCGACACGACCTCGAGCTTCTTGCCGTTGATGCCGCCCGCCGCATTGACCTCCTCGACTGCCAGCTCCCACGCCCGCTTGTAGGGCTCTAGGAACGCGGGAACTGTCTTGTAGCTGTTGAGCTCTCCGATTTTGATGGTGTCCTGGGCCGACGCCGCACCGGCGGCCATGATCATGCTCAGTACGGCGGTTGTGACGCTCTTTTTCAGTTGCATGAAACAACTACTCCTTATGGTCTCCTCGAGTTTAACATGTTCTGAGCAAATCGCGTCGGGACAATGGCGCTTGACGTCACAGCCGCCGAGAACGTGATTTGCGAGTACGCCGGCAACGCCGGATGAGGGAGGCGACAATGGCAAGTGAGCTCCTGCTCGTGTCCGCAGCGAATGGCATCACACGGTTGACGCTCAACCGGCCGGACAAGTTGAACGCCCTGACGCGCGCCATGATGCGCGATCTCCAAAGCGCCCTCGAAGATGCGGCCGCCAATCCCGAGTGCCGTGTAGTGGTGCTGACGGGAGCAGGACGCGCCTTTTCCGCCGGGCAGGATCTCGCCGACGGTGTCTACGTCAAGGGCGGGCCGCAGCCTGACCTCGGCCTCGTCCTCGATCAGTACAATCCCGTCATCCGCCTCATTCGTGCGCTCCCGAAACCCGTCGTCGCCGCGGTCAACGGCATCGCGGCCGGCGCCGGCGCCAGCCTTGCGCTGGCGTGCGACCTTGTCTTCGCCGCGCGCTCCGCGAGCTTCATGCAGGCCTTCGCCAGGATCGGCCTGATCCCCGACTGCGGAAGCACATGGCTGTTGCCGCGTCTCATCGGCGACGCCCGTGCGCGCGGCCTTGCAATGCTGGCCGAGCCCATCAATGCCGAGAAAGCCGAAGCGTGGGGCCTCATCTGGAAAGCTGTCGACGACAACAAGCTAGGCGACGAGGTCGATGCCGCCTCGGCTCGCTTCGCTTCCGGCCCGACCTATGGCTTTGCACTGCAGAAGCGCGCCTTTGCCGGATCGGCGCACAACACGCTTGATGCGCAGCTCGACCTCGAGCGTGCGCTGCAAAGTAGCGCCGGCGCCTCGCCCGACTATGCGGAAGGCGTCGAGGCGTTTCTCGGCAAGCGCAAACCCAACTTCACCGGCAAAGAGAGCTGAGCTGCCATGTCAGACGCGGGTGACGCCGCCCAATTGGCCCAGCGCAGCGCCGAGGCGATGTGGGCGCTGGACACGGCCACGCGCAGCCTCGGGATACAGCTCGATCGCGTGGATCCCGGCGTCGCCGTCCTGTCGATGCCGATCACCGAGACCATGGTCAACGGACACGGCTCCTGCCATGGCGGCTACATTTTCATGTTGGCCGACTCCGCCTTCGCCTTCGCCTGCAACTCGTTCAATCAGAAAAACGTCGCCCAGAATTGCCAGATCACGTTCGTCACGCCGGGCCGCTTGGGGATGCGCCTCGTGGCCGAAGCCCGTATGCGCCAGCGCGGCGAGCGCAGCGGCATCTACGACGTCACGGTGCGCTCCGACGCAGGTGACATCATCGCCGAGTTTCGCGGCCACAGCCGCGCTATACCCGGCACGCATATTCCGGAGCACTGACCTCGCGGGGAGCGAAATGCGATGCACGACCTTGCGCCCAAACCTTCAGATCTCGAGCCTATCGAGACCGCTTCACGCGACGCCATCACCGCCCTGCAGTTGCATCGCCTCAAATGGACGCTGCAGCACGCCTACGACAACGTTGCCCACTACCGCAAAGCGTTCGATGCCAAGGGTGTCAGGCCTGCTGACCTGAAGCAGCTGTCCGACCTTGCGCTGTTCCCCTTCACGACCAAGCAGGACCTACGCGACAACTATCCGTTCGGCATGTTCGCCGTACCGCGTGATCAGATCGCGCGCGTGCATGCGTCATCGGGCACCACGGGAAAGGCAACGGTCGTCGGCTACAGCCGGACCGACCTCAAGATCTGGTCGCAGGTGGTGGCGCGCTCCATCCGTGCCGCGGGCGGGCGCCCCGGCATGAAGGTGCATGTCGCGTACGGCTACGGGTTGTTCACCGGAGGACTGGGCGCGCACTACGGCGCCGAAGAGCTCGGGTGCACCGTCATCCCCGTCTCCGGCGGCATGACCGAGCGCCAGGTTCAGCTCATCATCGACTTCGAGCCAGACATCATCATGGTGACGCCGAGCTATATGCTCGCAATCCTAGATGAGTTCCGTCGCCTGGGCCTCGACCCAAGAAAAACCAACCTCAAGGTCGGCATCTTCGGCGCCGAGCCGTGGACCAATGCCATGCGCCTCGAGATCGAGCAGGCCTTCGACATGCACGCCGTCGACATCTACGGGCTGTCCGAGGTCATCGGCCCCGGCGTCGCCAACGAGTGCGTCGAGACGAAGGACGGGCTGCACATCTGGGAGGATCACTTCTATCCCGAGATCGTCGATCCCGTCTCCGGCCAGCCGCTGCCCGACGGCATAGCGGGCGAGCTCGTCTTCACAACTCTCACCAAGGAGGGCATGCCGGTCATCCGCTACCGCACACGCGATCTGACCCGGCTGCTTCCCGGCACCGCGCGCTCCATGCGCCGCATGGAGAAAGTCACCGGCCGCTCCGACGACATGATGATCATCCGCGGCGTGAACGTTTTCCCGACGCAGATCGAGGAGCACATATTGAAGGATCAGGCCCTGGCGCCGCACTACCAGATCGTGCTGACGCGCGAGGATCGCCTCGACGCGATGGAAGTTCTGGTCGAAGCCGCCGAGCACATGACCGACACGGCTCGCGCGTCCTCGGCGGCCGCACTGCAGCATCGCCTCAAGGGGAGCATTGGCGTTTCTTGTAATGTCACCGTCACGCCTCCGCTCGGCATCGAGCGCAGTCAGGGCAAGGCGCGGCGCGTCATCGACAAGCGGCCGAAAATCTAGCCCTTGCCCCTGGGTCGTGCGCGCCTATATGCGAACCATCCACAATGGTTAAGGAGGGGCATTCATGCTCGCGGTCGAAATTCAGACGCATGCACGCAAACTGCTGGAAATTCACGGAACGGCAGCCATTGCCGAAGCGGCTCAGAAAGCGTCTGCCTTTGAAAAAAATGGCAATGCCCCACAGGCGGAAACCTGGCGCCGCATCGAGGCCGCCCTGCTGCAGTTGCGTGGTCCCCGCGCAAGCTGATGGCGTAACGTAGGCAAGCAGGCTAGGGTCCCGCGCATCACATCCAGCGCAAGCGACCGCCGTTTCCCGATGCAATCCGCAGGCCGATCCAAGACGACCAGCTTTGGCTTCAAGGACGTGCCCGAGGGCGAGCGACAGCGGCTCGTCAACGAGGTCTTTTCCGAGGTCGCCGATCGCTATGATCTCATGAACGATCTCATGTCGGCGGGCCTGCACCGGATCTGGAAGGACGATCTCATCACCATGCTTGCGCCGCCCAAGTCGGCGCAGCCATTTGCCCTGCTCGACGTCGCCGGCGGCACAGCCGACATCGCCCTTCGCTATTCGCAGGCAGGTGGATCAGGCTGCCGCGCCGTCGTCTGCGACATCAGCCCCGAGATGCTGGCCGTCGGCCGCCGCAAGGTCGAAAGCGCCGGCCTGTCCGATCGGATCGAGTTCATCACGGGGAACGCAGAAACTCTTCCCTTCGACGACCGGTCGTTCGAGGCCTGCACCATCGGCTTCGGCATCCGCAACGTCACCCACATCGATCGTGCGCTGGCCGAAGCATACCGCGTCCTGAAGACCGGCGGCCGCTTCCTCTGCCTCGAGTTCTCGCACGTCGATGTGCCCATTCTCGACCGACTGTACGACCTTCACTCCTTCCAGGTGATCCCGCGCCTTGGTGAGCTTGCTGCGGGCTCCAGCGAGCCCTACCGCTACCTCGTCGAAAGCATCCGCAAGTTTCCGCCCCAGGATCGTTTTGCAGACATGATCCGCGCCGCCGGCTTCGAGCGTGTGAGCTATCGCAACTTGGTCGGCGGCATCGCCGCCATTCATTCCGCCTGGCGCATCTGATCCGCCCCCGCGCATCTTCGGACGCCCGCAGCGACAAGATGCATATCAAACACCTGACATCCTCAATCAAGACCGGCGGCAATGCTTGACCGCGCCGCCGGGCACAGCCATGTCTCGCCATCGCTGTTTCTCCGCCTCCTTCGCTCGCGGTCCCATGGCCTGGCAGATAGCCAACCTTCTCCGCCTCACGCGTGCCGGCTTCGTGCTGGCGCAGCATGGCGTGCGCTTCGTCCCGAAGGGCATGACGGCGCCGCTGGCGCTGAAGCTGGCGCACGCGGCGACGCTGCCCGTCCGCGTTCTGACCTGGCCGTTTCGCGCTGGCCAGCCGAAGGAGGCGCGTGTCGCGCGCGCGCTGACGAGCCTCGGCCCGAGCTACGTCAAGCTCGGCCAGTTCCTCGCCACGCGTGAAGACCTCATCGGCGCCGACCTCGCACGAGACCTGCGCCACCTGCAGGACAAGCTGCCGCCGTTCACGATGGCGGAGGCGCGCCGCGCCGTCGAGGAGTCGCTTGGAGGACGGCTCGAGGATCATTTCGCGGAGTTCGGTCCGCCGATCGCGGCGGCATCCATTGCCCAGGTGCACAAGGCCGTCGTGGTGAGCGACGGCGTGCGCCGCGACGTTGCCGTCAAGATTCTGCGCCCCGGCATCGAACGGCGATTCCGCCGTGATCTCGACAGCTACTATTTCGCCGCGCGCCTGATCGAGCGCTTCCACACGCCGTCGCAACGCTTGCGCCCCACGGCCGTCGTCAACACCCTAGCCCGCACCACTGAGCTCGAGATGGACCTGCGGCTCGAAGCCGCCGCCATTTCAGAAATGGCGGACAACACCAAGGCCGACGCTGATTTCCGCGTGCCACACGTCGACTGGAAGCGCACGCAGAAGCGCGTCCTGACAATCGAATGGATCGACGGCCGCCGCGTGTCCGACCTTGCCGGCCTGGCCTCGGATGGGCACGACCTCAAAGCCATCGGCCTCACGATCCTGCGCTCTTTCCTGCGTCACGCCATGCGCGACGGCTTCTTTCACGCCGACATGCATCAGGGCAATCTCTTCGTCGATGCCGATGGCCGCGTCGTCGCGGTCGACTTCGGCATCATGGGTCGCCTGGGCCCACGCGAACGCAGATTTCTTGCCGAAATCCTGCATGGCCTCATCACGCGCGACTACAAACGCGCCGCCGAGGTGCATTTCTGGGCCGGCTATGTTCCCCCACATCATCCGGTGGACGTGTTCGCGCAGGCCTTGCGTGCGATCGGCGAACCCATTCACGGGCGCCTCGCCAGCGAGATATCGATGGCCGATCTGCTGGGACAGCTCTTCGCCTACACCGAAGTCTTCGACATGGAGACGCGGCCCGAGTTGATCCTCCTGCAAAAGTCGATGGTCGTCGTCGAAGGCGTGGCGCGCTCGCTCGATCCCTCGCTCAACCTGTGGAGCGCCGCCGAGCCGATCGCCAAGGAATGGATGGACGCCAACCTCGGCCCCGCGGGTGCACTCAAGGACGCGCGCGAAGGCGCCTCGGAGGTGAGTAAGTTCCTCGCCGAGATCCCCGCACTTTTGAGCGTGGCCGAGCGAACGATGATCGCGCTAGGCGAGATGGCGCGAGCAGGCGTGCGTCTCGACAACGATAGCATCGCGCGTCTGGCCGCCGCACAAGCGCGCCAGACTCGGTTTGGTCGCGTTGCGTTGTGGATCGGCGCGCTGAGCCTGCTGGCGATTGCTGTCTGGGTCGTGCGCGCGATGGTGTGACAGAAGACTCCGGTCGGACAGGCCTCGCGACTGAACCTCGCAGGTCGAATCGCGGGCCGCCGGCCGGACTTGAACTAGACAGCTTCCTTGAGTTCCTTGGCGGCGCGGAAAGCCACCTTCTTGCTCGCCTTGATCTTGATCGCTTCGCCGGTCGCCGGATTGCGGCCCATGCGTGCCGGGCGCTTGCGAACCTGCAGAATGCCGAGACCACCGATGCGAATGCGCGCACCCTTCTTCAGGTGCTTGGTGATGTCCGCAACCATGTCCTCGAGCAGGGCAGCGACCTGTTTCTTCGGCAGCTCGTGGCTCTCCGAAAGCGCCGAGCCGAGATGCCGCAAAGTAACTGTTTCCGGTTTAACCGGAGCAGCCGATTTAGCCATTTGTTCACCCCTCAGAGAATCGTTAACGGTAGGAGCATACACGAACTGAGCCCGCACGCTCCCAGTGATCCACCGTTCAACCCAATAAAACCGGGCTGAACTTGAACGGCGCTGCCGGTGCCCGAAGCCCGATCCACCGCCGCTCAAGCGCGCGTCCAACCAGTGATCGCGGCTTTTGTCAATGCTGCTGATTTACGCTTCCTCGCAACTTACGTGCTAAACTTGGGCACCTTCAAAGCCATAAGCCTCGTCTCATGAGCCTCGGCACAAAGCGCATCCTGCTCATCATAAGCGGTGGAATTGCCGCCTATAAATGCCTGGAACTGATTCGCCGCGCGCGTGACGCAGGCTTCTCAGTGCGTGTCGTGATGACCAAGGCGGCGACGCAATTCGTGACGCCGCTGTCGGTTGGCGGCCTCTCCAGCGAGCGAGTTTTCACCAGCCTTTTTGATCTCGACGAGGAGCGCGAGATCGGTCACATCCGCCTCGCCCGCGACACGGACCTCGTCGTGGTCGCCCCCGCCACCGCGGATCTGCTCGCCAAAATGGCCGGCGGCCATGCCGACGATCTGGCGAGCGCCGTGCTCTTGGCCACCGATAAACCGGTTCTGGCTGCACCTGCGATGAATCCTCGCATGTGGATGCATTCCGCGACGCGCCGCAACCACGCGCTGCTGCAGGCTGACGGAATCCATTTCGTCGGCCCCGAAACCGGCGAGATGGCGGAGTCGGGCGAAGCCGGCGTCGGGCGCATGGCAGAGCCGATGGCGATTCTCGCGGCTGTCCAGACACTCGTCGGCAGCACGCAGCAGCGCCACGCATCGCTGCCGCTGAGGGGCCGCCACATTCTCGTGACGTCCGGGCCGACGCATGAGCCGATCGATCCTGTGCGCTACATCGCCAACCGCTCGTCGGGCAAGCAGGGTAGCGCCATCGCGGCAGCAGCCGCGAGGCTCGGCGCGCGCGTGACGCTCGTAACCGGACCGACATCCCTGCCGGATCCGAACGGCGTCACCACCATCCACGTTGAAACGGCCGAGCAGATGCTCTCCGCCGTGCGTCGCCCCCTCGGTGTCGACGTCGCCATCTTCGCCGCTGCGGTCGCCGATTGGCGCGTCGCCAATGCGAGCGATCAGAAGATCAAGAAGAACGGCAAGCAGGATGCGCCCTCGCTCGTTCTCGTCGAGAACCCGGACATCCTCAAGACCATTGCGCACGAGAAGCCTGGCGTGCGTCCCGCGCTTGTCATCGGCTTTGCCGCAGAGACGCAGAACGTGATCGAGCTCGCCAAGAAAAAACGCAAGGCCAAAGGCTGCGACTGGATCATCGCCAACGACGTTTCGCCGCGTACCGGCGTCATGGGCGGCGATCGCAACGCCGTGCATCTCATCAGTGCGTCGGCGGTCGACTCCTGGCCGGAGATGGACAAGACCGAGGTAGCGGAACGCTTGCTGGAGCGCATCGTCGAGCACCTTGCCGCCAACACAGGCAAGGCATGACGCCGCGACCGAAGCGCGGCGTGACGCTGATCAAAGTCGTGCGTCTGCCTCACGCCGATAATCTGCCGCTGCCCGACTATCAATCCGAAGGTGCGGCCGGCATGGACCTGTTGGCCGCCGTAGATGCCGGGACACCGCTGTCCCTATTGCCCGGCGGCCGCGCGCTCGTACCCACGGGCCTCATCATGCAGTTGCCGCGCGGCACCGAGGCACAGGTACGCCCGCGCTCGGGCCTGGCTCTGCGCCACGGCATCACAGTGCTCAACAGCCCCGGCACGATCGACAGCGATTATCGCGGTGAAATCAAAGTCTTGCTCGTCAATCTCGGCGATGCGACGTTCGCCGTGACACGCGGCGAGCGCATTGCGCAGCTGATCGTGGCACCGGTTGCTCGCGCACAGTTGCGCGAAGTGCGCGCAATCGCCGCCACCAAACGCGGCGAAGGTGGTTTCGGATCGACGGGCGCCCGCGCCGCGCGGGCGAAGATGGTCAAGCCCACATCGCCCAACGCTGGTGCCAAGACATCCCGCACGTCAACTCACCGCGCGAAGCCACGCAGGCAAACGTGATTTGACGTCGTCTCCTGAATAGACTTGTTCCACCAAGGCCGGTTTGCAGCCCGGTGCCTGCGCCATCATATTGCGCAGGCGCCAATCGATGCTTGCGTGTTGCGATTGTGAAGGGCGAGGTCCCCGATGAGTGACGCTCCTAGGATAAGAACGCTGGACGCATTGGGCAGACCGGGACGCGGCCGCGTCTACAACGACATCTCCGAAACCATCGCCAACACGCCGCTGGTGCGCCTGTCGAAGATCACCGCAAGCGCTGGCGCCAAAGCCGAGATCCTTCTGAAGCTCGAGTTCTTCAACCCGCTGTCGTCGGTGAAGGATCGCATCGGCGTCGCCATGATCGATGCGCTCGAAGCCTCGGGACGTATGAAGCCGACCACTGTTCTCATCGAGCCGACCTCGGGCAACACGGGCATAGCCCTCGCGTTCGTCGCGGCGGCACGCGGCTATCGCCTCATCCTCACCATGCCGGAATCCATGTCGACCGAGCGCCGCCGCATCCTCGAACACCTTGGTGCGGAGCTCGTACTGACGCCGCGCGAGCTCGGCATGAAGGGTGCCATCGCCCGCGCTCAGGAGCTGATGCAGGAGCTGCCCGACTCCGTCATGCCGGGTCAGTTCGACAATCCCGCCAATCCCCTGATCCACGAAAAAACGACAGCCGAGGAAATCTGGGCCGATACCGGCGGCAACATCGACGCACTCGTCGTGGGCGTCGGCACCGGCGGCACATTGACGGGCGCGGGCCGCGCGCTCAAAGCCCGCAAGCCCGACCTGAAAATCATCGCCGTGGAGCCAGCAGCCAGCGCCGTTCTTTCCGGCGACCAGCCCGGCCCGCACAAAATTCAGGGCATCGGCGCAGGCTTCATCCCTGCCATCCTGCAGACCGAATTGATCGACGAAGTCATCCGAGTGCCGAACGAGTTGGCGTTCGACGTCGCCCGCCTTCTCGCCCGCGTTGAAGGCATCCCCGGCGGCATCTCGACCGGCGCCAATCTCGCCGCGAGCCTGACGCTGGCAGCCCGCGACGAAATGGCCGGCAAGACCATCGTCACGTTCGCGCCGTCCGCTGCGGACCGCTACCTCTCGACCGAGCTTTTTGCGGCGCTGGAGCAACCGGCACCGACGACGTGAAAGCGAAGATCCTTCCCCGCACGGGGAAGGATCTCGCGTCACACTTAGGCCGCTTGCTTCACCGGCTCGCCGTTGATCGCAAGCGCGCCATCCCGCACCGTCAAGGCTACTGCGGCGCCATCCAGCACCTGTCCCGCCAGGATCTGCTCGGCGAGCGGATCCTGCACGTATTTCTGAATGACGCGCTTCAACGGCCGTGCGCCATAGGCTGGGTCGTAGCCGCGGTTTGCCAGCCACGTCCGCGCCGCATCGTCCAGCTTCAGCGTGATCTTGCGGTCCGCCAGTAGCCTCTGCAGACGGCCGATCTGGATATCGACGATCGCTGTCATCTGCTCACGCTTCAATCTGTGGAACAGAATGATCTCATCGACACGATTGAGGAACTCCGGCCGGAACTTCAGTTTCACCTCGGCCATCACGTATTCCCGCACCGCCGTGGTGTCCTCGCCTTCCTTCTGGTTGACGAGATACTCCGAGCCGATGTTCGACGTCATGATGATGAGCGTGTTCTTGAAATCGACCGTACGCCCCTGCCCATCCGTCAACCGCCCATCATCGAGCACCTGCAGCAGCACGTTGAACACGTCCGGATGCGCCTTCTCGATCTCGTCGAACAGCACCACCTGGTACGGGCGCCGCCGCACGGCCTCGGTCAAGGCGCCGCCCTCGTCATAGCCCACGTATCCCGGCGGCGCTCCAATCAGACGTGCCACCGAGTGCTTCTCCATGTACTCCGACATGTCCATGCGGATCATGGCAGTCTCGTCGTCGAACAGGAATGCAGCCAACGCCTTCGTCAGCTCGGTCTTGCCGACTCCGGTGGGGCCCAGGAACATGAACGAGCCGATCGGCCGGTTGGGGTCCTGCAGACCCGCCCGCGCGCGGCGCACCGCTGTCGACACGGCCTGCACGGCTTCCTCCTGGCCGATCACCCGCTTGCTGATCTGCTTCTCCATCTGCAGCAGCTTGTCGCGCTCGCCCTCGAGCATCCGGTCGACGGGCACGCCCGTCCAACGCGACACGATTTGCGCAACGTGGTCCGGCGTCACCGCCTCCTCGACCATGGCTGGGTTGCCGTCGCCGGCCTCGAACGCCTTGAGCTTCTTCTCCAGCTCTGGGATGCGGCCGTAGGCGAGCTCACCGGCACGCGCCAGATTACCCCGCCTCTGCGTCTGCTCCAGCTCGATGCGCGCAGCGTCGAGCTCCTCCTTGAGCTTCTGCTGCTCGCCGACCTTGCCCTTCTCCCGCTCCCACCGCGCCGTCAGGCTGCGCGACTTCTCCTCCAGGTCGGCGATCTCGGTCTCGAGTTTGCCAAGCCGATCGCGCGAGGCCGCATCCTGCTCCTTCTTCAGGGCCTCGCGCTCGATCTTGAGCTGGATCAGCCGCCGATCAAGCTCGTCGAGCTCCTCTGGCTTGGAATCGACCTGCATGCGCAGGCGCGACGCGGCCTCGTCGACGAGGTCGATCGCCTTGTCCGGCAGGAAGCGGTCACTGATGTAACGATTGGACAGCGTTGCCGCGGCGACGAGCGCGCTGTCGGTAATGCGCACGCCGTGATGCAGCTCGTACTTCTCCTTCAAGCCGCGCAGGATCGATATGGTGTCCTCCACGGTCGGCTCGTTGACGAAAATCGGCTGAAACCGGCGCGCCAGCGCCGCGTCCTTCTCGATGTGCTTGCGATACTCGTCGAGCGTCGTCGCGCCCACGCAGTGCGGCTCGCCGCGCGCCAGCGCCGGCTTCAGCAGGTTCGACGCATCCATGGCGCCTTCAGACTTTCCCGCGCCGACGATGGTATGCAGCTCGTCGATGAAAAGAATGATGCCGCCGCCGGCCGCCTGGACCTCCTGCAGCACTGATTTCAGCCGCTCTTCGAACTCGCCGCGATACTTTGCGCCCGCGATCAGCGCGCCCCTGTCGAGCGCCAGCAGCTTTTTGTCCTTCAGGCTCTCCGGCACGTCGCCCTTGATGATGCGCAGCGCCAGGCCTTCGGCGATGGCCGTCTTGCCGACGCCCGGCTCGCCGATCAGGACCGGATTGTTCTTGGTGCGCCGCGACAGCACCTGGATGGTGCGGCGGATCTCCTCGTCGCGGCCGATCACGGGATCGAGCTTGCCATCGGCGGCAGCCTCGGTCAGGTCGCGCGCGTAGCGCTTCAAGGATTCGTAGGTCTGCTCAGACGAAGCCGAATCTGCCGTCCGTCCCTTGCGAATATCATTGATCGCCGTGTTCAGCCCGGCGGCCGTCACGCCCGCGTCCTTGAGAATGCCGCTCGTGTCGCTGGACGCTTCTACGGCCAGCGCCAGCAGCAACCGCTCGGCCGTGACGAACTTGTCGCCGGCTTTCTCCGCGATCTTCTCAGCGGTATCGAAGACGCGCGCCAGCTCCGGCACCATGTAGACCTGCCCGGCGCCGCTGCCGGAAACCTTCGGACGCTTGGCCAGCGCCCGCTCGACGGCTTGCAAAGCGTCCTTGGGCCGGCCGCCCGCGCGCTCTATAAGCCCGGACGCAAGACCCTGCTCGTCGTCGAGCAGCACCTTGAGGAGATGGGCCGGCGTGAACTGCTGGTGGCCTTCACGCAAGGCCACGTTCTGCGCCGCCTGGACGAAGCCTTTGGCGCGATCGGAATAGATCTCGAAATTCATGTCATACCTCCTGAGCCCGGCTCTGTGCCTTCACGAGCGCCACCAGAACCGTCCGATACAACTTGATCCTTCTCCCCCGGGGCCCAAAGCGGCACCCTCGGAGATCGTATCGACCCTGATATAGTGCCGCCACGCCAGCTTCAAAAGAACCCACCACTTCAGATAGAAGCTCTATATTTCAGGAGCCTGCATGGCACCGCCCACCACTGCGCACCTCGCTGCCCTCTGTCGCTATCCCGTCAAGGGGCTATCGCCCGAGCGGCTCGAGTCCGTGGCGGTCGAAGCCGACCAGGCCATCCCCTTCGACCGCGCCTACGCCATCGAGAACGGGCCGGGCCGTTTCGATCCGGACCAGCCCAAACATCTGCCGAAGATTAATTTTCTGATGCTGATGCGCGACGAGCGCCTGGCCACCCTGACGGCCAAGTTCGAGACCGATACCGAAACGCTCAGCCTGTTCCGCGACAACAAGCAGGTGGCCCGCGGCCAGCTCAACACCGCCATCGGACGCACGCTCATCGAGCAGTTCCTCGCCGCCTATATGCAGGCCGAGCTGCGTGGACCGCCGAAGGTCGTCAACGCCCCCGGCCACAGCTTCTCGGACGTCAGCGCCAAATGCGTCCACATCGTCAATCTCGCCAGCCTGCGCGAGCTGGAGCGACACGTCGGCCGTCCCGTCGATCCCTTGCGCTTCCGGGCCAACCTCTACATCGATGGACTGGAACCGTGGGCGGAATTCGGCTGGCTCGACAAGGCCGTCGCCATCGGCACGGCGCAGCTCCGCGTCTTCACGCGCACTGAGCGATGCGCAGCAACCAACGTCGATCCGGCCACAGGCGCGCGCGACATGGCCATTCCGGCAACCTTGCAGCGCGGCTGGGGGCACACTGACTTCGGGGTGTACGCCAAAGTCGTGAAGGGCGGACAAATCGCAACGGGCGACACCGTCGCCATTGGTTCGCGCGCAACGATTTCGCGTGTGAGCGCGAGGCTCCCGTGCCAAGCGTCTCGGAAGCAACGCCATTCAATGCGCAGCGATCCTGCCCTGACGGGCGATTGTCAGACCGAGGCGCGTCAGACGGGCGTTTTGTCCTGGGAACCCTCTTCGCGGCCAGCTTCGACCGCCTCATCGCCGTCGCCGTTGCCTGCGTCACGGCGTGGTCGGCGCACGGGACGGCGCAGGAACTCGGGCTGCTCATTGCCGGGGCCGAAACGTTCGCGGCGCCGGCCAGGACTGTCCGTCCGCGACGGTGGCGCCGCCGCGCTCTCGATCACCGGCTGGGGCTCCGCACCACGATCCTGCGATGGCTGCTGGCGGATCTCCTGCTGCGGCCTCGCCTCCTGCGGCTGGCGCTCCTGCCTGTCATTGCGCTCGTAGCGATCCTGGCGATCCCGGTAGCGCCCCTGGTCATTGCCGCGATGTTCGCGATTTTGCTGCCGGTTGTCATCGCCGCGGTGCTGATCGTTGAAGCGCGGTTGCTCGTGCCGAGGCATCGGCGGCTGATCGCTCTGCCCCAGGTCATCCTGCTGGTCGTCGGAGGTCTCGTCTCCATCCATCCCGTCGGACCGCACGCGCGGCGCGCCGCCGCCGTTCATATCACCCGACTGCACCTGCTGCTCGCGGTAGGCCAGGATGATGCGGTTGTAATGCTCCGCGTGCTGCAGATAATTCTCTGCCAGCACCGGATCACCCGCTGATTGCGCATCGCGCGCCAGCGACAGATATTTCTCGGCGACGTGCGCCGGTGTTCCGCGGACCTTCACTTCGGGCCCATTGGACTCGAAGCTTCTCGACAAGGGATTATTCCCTTTTCGATGGTTATTATTGTGGCTGTAATTTTGATTGTGATTGTTGCTGTTATTGTTATTACGGCCACGGCCGCGGCGATGCTGCTGTCCCTGCCTCATGGGCTCCCATTCTCACGCTAGTTGTAAATCGTCTTGTTTCCGGTTCAGCGCTCCACGCGCTCAATGTCCCCTGCACACGGCAAATGTGTCGCGCCAGACCTAGTCTTCGTCGATTGGCGCAACCAAGCGCGCCAGCAGCCATTGGCCATGGGACATCGTAATGATTGCTACTGTCATCCCGGAAATTCGGTGGTACCGACAAAGCCCGTTGCTAGCGCTTCGCGCTCGCTGTGGGTCTCACCGTCTGGCGTCCCGACGCGGTGCCGACTCTTCAATCGGCCTCGATGGCACGGGAACACCTTGTCACTTCCATTTCTGAAACGGTAGCCCGAATGCACCGCGATTCCAAGCTTTTTTTTGGATATGGTCACCGGCGTGACCGGGCGGCCACACAGCGCGCCCTGCCTCCGAGATCAACCCAAACCCGGGGATTTTCATCATTCCCAAAACCATTATGGCGGTACAACGCCATAACTTCTGCGGCCTGTCCGTTTCCAATCTCCAAAACAATCCAGCCGCCCGGAGCCACTCCCCTACCGGCATTCGCGAGAATGGCGCGATAGGCGGCCAAGCCGTCCGGTCCGCCATCGAGCGCCAGCCTCGGATCGAACCGCGAAACCTCCGGCTCCAGCGCGGATATATCCGCGCTGGATATGTACGGAGGATTGCTCACGACAATATCGAATGTGCCGGTCACGCCTGTCAGCCAATCTGCTCGTTGGAACTCTGCGCGTTGCGCGACGCCCGCCTGCTCAGCATTTCGCTGCGCGATCTGCAGCGCCGCCGCGTCGATATCCGTTCCAACTCCGGTCGCACCCGGCAGTTCCATCAACACGGCGATCAGAATCGCGCCCGAGCCGGTCCCGAGATCCAGAACACGCAAATTGGGTTCCGCTGTCTCCTTTGCAAGCGCCACGATGGCATCGACGATGATCTCAGTGTCGGGCCTCGGATCGAGCGTTGTTGCGCCGATCTCCAGCGACAGTGCGCGAAACTCCCGGCGCCCGAGGATGCGCGACACCGGTTCACGCTGCTGGCGGCGTCTCTCATAGCCGGCGATCGACGCGATATCCGATGGCGAGAGCTCGTGCTCCGGACGAGCCATCAGCGCCGTGCGCGAAATCCCGAGCGCCTCCGCCACCAGGATGCGCGCATCCAGCTCCGGCGTGTCGATGCCGGCACCCCTGAACGTTTCCACCAGTCGGCGCACGGCGTCCGCTGCAGTTTTTACCGCTGGCGGTGCAGAGCGCGATGGATCACGCATGGCCTGCACTGTTCATGTCGGCGAGCTGGCCTGCCTGATGCTCGGTGATCAGCGCGTCCACCAACTCATCCAAGGCGTTGCCTTCGAGGACCTCGCTGAGCTTGTGCAAGGTCAGGTTGATTCGATGATCGGTGACGCGCCCCTGCGGAAAATTGT
The DNA here is from genome assembly GCA_046154585.1 of Hyphomicrobiaceae bacterium. GTDB lineage: Bacteria > Pseudomonadota > Alphaproteobacteria > Rhizobiales > Hyphomicrobiaceae > CADEFX01. Next base: position 85,829 of record JBJXDX010000074.1, read on the forward strand.
ACGTGCGGATGCGCTGCGAACGGTCGCCCGAGCCGACCTGCCCCTTGCGGGCCGCCGCACGCTCGTCGTCCGCCTGCTGCCGCTGCATCTCGTAGATACGCGAGCGCAAGACCTGCATGGCGAGCCGCCTGTTCTGGTGCTGAGATTTCTCGGCCGACACCACCATAATTCCGGTCGGAAGATGCGTAATGCGCACCGCCGACTCGGTCTTGTTGACGTGCTGACCGCCGGCCCCGCCCGCCCGCATGGTGTCGATGCGCAGATCCTCCGCCTTGATGTCCACATCGACGTCTTCCGCCTCCGGCAGCACCGCCACCGTCGCCGCCGACGTATGAATGCGCCCGCCTGCTTCCGTCACCGGAATGCGCTGCACCCGATGCACGCCCGACTCGAACTTCAGCCGCGCAAACACGCCCTTCCCGGACACCGACGCGATGATTTCGCGATAGCCGCCAAGATCGTTGTCGGACACGCTGATGATTTCCGTCGTCCAGCCGCGCTGCTCCGCATACCGGCTGTACATGCGGTACAGGTCGGCGGCAAACAACGCGGCTTCGTCGCCGCCTGTGCCGGCCCGCACCTCGAGGATGGCGCTTCTTTCGTCGGCTGCATCCTTGGGCAGCAGTAGGATCGTGAGCTGCTCCTCGAGCGCCGCCGCGCGCTGGCCCAGCGCATCTCGCTCCTCCCGCGCCATGTCCGCGAGTTCCCGATCGGCCGCCGGCCCACTCAGGATCGCATCCAGATCCTTCCGCTCGCGCTCGATGCTGCGCAGCTTGTTGATGGTCGTTACCACGGGATCGAGTTCGGCAAACTCCTTTGAAAGCTTGACGAACGCCGCTTGGCTGGCGCCCCGATTGAGCTCGGCCTGAACAGCCTCCCAGCGCTCGACCAGGCGGTCGAGCTTGTCACGCGGTATCGAAGACATTGTTTCTGTTCGGCGCTCGGGTCCGGTAAGTCGCCCACAAATCGTAGCAGAGAGCGCGGGATACTAGTCCTAACGCGACGGCTGACGCAATTTGTCGGTCTTGCGCAACCGTGGATCTCCGACTTCGATCCACCGCATGCCGTCCCGCCAGGGTGCCAGATGCACAATCAATGCATTGACCGCCGGCCGGACTAGTTTCGCCACTGGCTCCGGCAAGGCCGATACGGTCTGCATGATCAGCGACGGCTGGGCCTGCGCCAGCCACACCAGACCCCCGAGCAGGGCCACGGGCGCCGACAGCGCAAACAGGGTTCTCGCCGCCCGCTTGGTCCGACGTTTGGCGCGCCGCCGCATCTCCGGATCGGTCGCAGCCTGCTTCCGGCGGCCCCGCGACATCGCCCGCACCAGCGGATGCCGGCTATCGAGCCCGGCAGTAACAACCTTGGCCGAAATGGTCGTCTCCTGCGGGGCGGCCGGAGTCTGTTCCAACCCCGCCGGGCCGGCCTGATCGCGAATCCTATTCAGAATCGGGCGCGTATCGACGCGGTAGAGCTTGCCAAGCTCCGTCACGATGCGCACGGTTTCGGGCCAGTCCGGGAAGGCTCGCACCTGGCCCGCCTCGAGTAGTTGGATGACGTGGGGCGTGGTCTTGAGCGCGAGGGCCAACCTGTCGATGGGGAGATTGAGCCCCCGTCGCATGTCCTGAAAAATCGAGGCAAGCCGCTCGTCGACTCCCGTCGAACGCTCCGAGATACCCTTGATGTGCACACGCGGTGCACTCTGGACGGGACGTTGGTCCCGATTCCCCCAGTAACTCATACGCGAACGCCCAACGTTTCCCCGCGAACGCAACCCGCTACATCGTCCGGCAAAAACAAGGCCTTGTCAAAGCGGCATGCGTAAGGCCGCCGGTCACAATTCGATGGCTTCACTCTCGGCAAAGCGCTTCAACATGTCGCGGATGCTCGTATCGGACTCCGCCATGAGCGTCCGGACGCGCTCCGTTGCGCGCTTGACATTCATCGAACGGATCGTTGCCTTCACCGGCCCGATGCTGGCCGGCGCCATCGACAGCGACCGGAAACCAAGGGCTACGAGCGCAAGGGCTTCGAGCGGCTTGCCGCCCACTTCGCCGCACAGCGCTACCGGCACCTTGTGGCGCCTGCCCGCGTCGATCACTTGCCCGAGCGCCCGCAGAAAGATCGGCGACAGCGTGTCGAAGCGCGTCGCCACCCGATCGTTGGATCGGTCGGCGGCAAACAGGTACTGCATCAGGTCGTTACTGCCGACCGACACGAAATCCACCATCTTCATGACGGCATCGAGCTGGAACAGCAGCGACGGCACCTCGATCATGATGCCGAAGGCCAGCGTCTTGGGGCCCGCGATGCCGCGCCTGCGGGCCAGCTCGAACTCGCGATCCACCAGAACGCGGGCTGCCGCGACTTCGCTCGCCTCCGACACCATCGGCACCATGATCCTGAGCTCGGCACCCGCCGCAGCCCGGATCAGGGCCCTCACCTGCGTGCGAAACAGCGCCGGCCGGTCGAGCGCCATGCGGATACCGCGCCAGCCGAGTGCGGGGTTCTCCTCCTGCACGCGCCGCAGATAGGGCAGCACCTTGTCGCCGCCGATGTCCAGCGTGCGGAATACAACCGGCTTGCCATGGGCCTCCGTCACGACTGTCCGGTAAAGTTGCAGCTGCCGTTCGATCCTCGGGAAGCTCGACGCGATCATGAACTGCAACTCGGTGCGGAACAGGCCGATCCCGTCCGCTCCGGCCTCGGCGATGTGCGTCATGTCCACCGGCAGGCCGGCATTGATGTGCAGTTCGATCCGCTGACCGTCCTTCGAAACGGCCGGCAGATCGCGCAGCGACTTGTATTGCCTCTGGCGCCGCGCCTGAAAGCGGGCCTTGTCGGCATAGGCCGCAATCACGTCGCTGGTCGGCCGGATGTGCACTTCGCCGGTTGCGGCATCGACGATGATGGGATCGCCTGGATCGACACGCTCGATGACACCGCGCGCCTGGCCGACGGCGGCAATGCCGAGCGCCCGCGCGACGATGGCGACATGGCTCTGCCCGCTGCCGTCTTCGACGACGAGGCCGCGCAACCGCGCCCGATCGTAGTCGAGAAGCTCGGCGGCGCCCATGCCCCGGGCTACCAGGACTGCATCATGCGGCAGATCCTTCTTGGCGCTCTCGCCGAACTTGCGGGCCGCCAGAATGCGCAGCAGGCGATCCGACAGATCGTCCAGGTCCCGCACGCGTTCGCGCCAGAACGGTTCCGCTTGCCGCAGCATGCGCGAGCGTGTCTGGTTCTGCACAAGATCGACCGCCGCCTCGGCGGTCAGGCCCGTTTTCACCGTATCCTTGAGCCGCCGCAGCCAGCCCCGGTCATTGGCGAACATGCGGTAGGCTTCGAGCACATCGCGATGCTCGCCCTCGCCCGACAGCGTTTCGTGTCCAAGCAGTTCGTCGAGCGAGACCTTCAGCTCCGCCACGGCGCCATCGAGCCGCCTGGCCTCGGCCTCCGGATCTTCCGCCCGGAGGTCCGTTATGACGACGCGCGGCTCGTGCAGCACGACATGGCCGAGCGCCAGCCCGTCCGACATCGTCTGCCCTTTGACGACATGCGCGATCGACCGGCTGAACGCCGCCGCCGTATTGGCGCCGGCAACGGCTCCCGACACAAGGTGCTCGGCCAGCACCATCGCCGTCGTCTGCAGCGCCTCGACATCATCGTCGGAATATTCGCGCTGCGTCTTGTTCTGCACGGTCATGACGCCGAGGACGTCACCGCCGCGCAGAATGGGAACTGCCAGGAAGGAGTGATAGATCTCCTCGCCTGTCTCAGGCCGGTACGAGAAGGCCGGATGGTTCTGCGCCTCGGGCTCGTTGATCGGCACGGCCAGCTCGGCACAGCGCCCGACGAGCCCCTCGCCGCGCTTCATGAAGGTGTTGTGCACGGCTGACTGGTTCAGGCCCTCGGTGGCAAACAGCTCCAGCGTGCCGTCCTGCCGCTTCAGATAAATGGAGCAGACTTCCGCCACCATCAGGCCCGCAGTCTGGCGCACGATCTTGTCCAGCCGCGCCTGACCATCGCCGGGCTCGGCCATGATTTCGCGCAGCCGTCTCAGCATCGGCCGCAGACCCGGCTCGACCGCTGAGATGCGCGGATCCTCGACTGGTCTCTTGACCATGAGCCCCTGCTATCAACCTCTTGGCTGCCCGCTATTCGTCAGGGGCAGAGGCCGCCACATATGCTCCGACGGAGTGACGGCAAGACTGCATTTCCATCAGCGGCCCCGGCGGCGCATCCGTCCAGGCCGCCCTTCAATCGGCATCCAGACCATAAAGCGAATGCAGTGTCCGCACGGCAAGCTCCGCGTAGGCCGCATTGATCAGAACGCTAATCTTGATCTCGGACGTGGTAATGGCCTGTATATTGATGCCCTTTTCGGCCAGCGCCTTGAACATCTGCGCCGCGACGCCGGCATGGCTGCGCATGCCGATGCCGATCACCGAAACTTTGATGACATCGGCCGAGCTCATGATGTCGTGATAGCCGATGCTCTTCTTGCCGACCTTCAGGACCTCGAGCGTGCGCGGCAGCTCAGCCTCCGTCACCGTGAATGTCATATCCGTATAGCGCCCGTCGGGTGACATGTTTTGCACGATCATGTCCACGTTGACATTGGCGTCGGCCAAGGGACCGAAGATGCTGGCCGCGATGCCGGGCTTGTCCTCGATTTTCAGGAGCGTGACCTTGGCCTCATCCTTCGAGTAGGCGATGCCGCTGACGACCTGTTGTTCCACGATCTCATCCTCGTCGCATACGATGGTGCCGATCTCGTCCCATGTTTCCGGTGCCGCCGCCTTCATCTGCTCGGGCGGCACGAAGCTCGACAGCACGCGCGTTCTGAGCCGATGCACCATGGCCAGTTCGACCGAGCGCGTTTGCAGCACTTTCGAGCCGAGCGATGCCATTTCGAGCATCTCCTCGTACGAAATCTTGGGCAAACGGCGGGCCTTCGGCACGATTCGCGGATCGGTCGTATAGACCCCGTCAACGTCGGTGTAGATATCGCAAAGATCGGCTTTCAGCGCCACCGCAATGGCAACCGCGCTGGTATCCGATCCGCCCCGGCCCAGGGTCGAAATCCGATTGCGTTCTGGCTCGATGCCCTGAAAGCCTGCAATAACGGCCACCTCGCCCTGGTCCAGGCGTTCGCGCAGGCGTTCTCCGGCGATATCCATGATGCGCGCGGCCCCATGCGCCGCATTGGTCACGATCGGGATCTGCCACCCCTGCCAGGACCGGGCCTGGATGCCCATGGACTGCAGTACGATCGCCAGAAGCCCCGCCGTGATGTTCTCGCCCGACGCAACGATGGCGTCATATTCCCGCGCGTCATGCATGGGCGCGGCCTCGCGCACCCATGACACGAGCCGGTTGGTCGTTCCGGCCATGGCCGACACCACGACAGCGACCTTGTTGCCGGCATCGACCTCGCGTTTGACGTGGCGCGCGACATTGCCGATGCGCTCGACGTCCGCAACCGAGGTCCCGCCAAACTTCATAACCACGACAGTCATGGTCGTGCCCGCTATAGCTTTCCGGACGGCCGCTTCCGCCCCGGCTGTCCCACAGAGCCGCAATCATGCCCGCTCGCCGCAAACCAGCCGTTCGCAGCGATGATCAATTCTGTTGGGCGTACTCATACTCGGCGGGGGAAGGCCGCGCAACCAAGCCGATGCGGCGTTCCCAAGCATCACGTCCCCGCGGTCGTCCGACCCGAGGATTTGCGTCAAGTCCGTGGGACGCGGGTGCCTTCCGGCAGCGTCTCTAGTTGTATTAGGTGCCGCCATCCGGCACCCGCGTGCGGCGATTTTGGGCTCGGCCTGCCAGGGGGATAGCCCGGAACGACACCGGGGCCCTGCG
>JBJXDX010000075.1:0-15566 GCA_046154585.1 Hyphomicrobiaceae bacterium
CGTTCTTGGCGATATCCAAACCGATCGTGCTAATCTGCATGTGGACGGCCCCCTCATGTGATTCGTCTGATGACGATCACCCTATGGCACTTCGATGCTGCGAGCGGGCGCCGTCCACCTCATCAAAACTCGCCGGTCCGGCGACGTCGAGTGCACAGCAGATGAGCCCCCGATAGCTACCGGACTTGTGCGACGCCGCGAACGGAGAATGTGTGCCAGAAGCGTCACGCCTATCGTTCCAACAAGCTCCATTCGCGCTGTCGCGATACTGGATGCCATGAGCTGCTGCCCTAGGACGTCGAGGCCGGGGAAATACGCGGTGCAGTAACCCGACCGCCTGCTAAACTCCCGCATTTTCCAGTAAGCTATTTTACGCCTCACAACGAGATACCAGTGAGACGCCGAGGCGATAGTAACCGAGGATCGCGTCTGCCACCTGTTTGGCGATGCCGACGAGGCAGGACGTGTTACCGAGCGCCCCGGTCGCCTTGGTGATGCCCATCCAGAGCCGCTCGTCGTGAACGTCCTTCTCTTGCGCGAAGGCGAACTGCCTCCGGCTAGCATTGTCGACGCGCGCGCGGACACCCTGCCGCATACATTGCCACGAGGAATCCCTCGGCCGATAATGATGAATAACCGACCAGTGTCATGTCGAAACCCGCCGCCTCGTGGGCCTGCGCAAACTCCACAACAAACGAGGAGGAAATCTCACCCTCGATGACAAGCAGGGTCGATCTCTGCTTCGGTGGAGTGACACCGATCATGCCGATGATGCGAGCGGAAACCCTGCTCAGGCTATCCGCCTGCAACTTCCTTAAATCGCCGCAGGGTCTCGATCTGCTCTTCGAACGTCGGCATGCGATACATGGGATAGAGCATCACCATGTCGGCGCCGAGCCGACGCCAGCCATCTGCTGCGGCCGCCCACTTTCCCGAATCAGAGTCGTGCATCCGCAGCCAACCCTCAATCCCGAATTTGGCTGGATCACGGCCATGGCCCTTCAACTCAGCACGCAGCATCGCAAGCTTCTGCTCTCCCTCCAGATCGGGTGCCATGATCGGCATCCAGCCATCGCCAAGCCGTGCGGCTCGCTTGATAACGGCATCCGATGAGCCACCAAACCAGATCGGAATTGGCCGCTGGATCGGCGGTGGGACAATGTTGACATCCTTCAGGTGGTGGAAGCGCCCGTTGTAGCTGACCAGATCTTCCGACCAGAGTCGCCGCAACACATCCACCTGCTCGGCCTGTCGTGCACCCCGCGTTTTCCAGTCCGTTCCGAGTGCCTCGTATTCAACGTGGTTCCAACCGACACCGATACCGAGTCTGAGACGCCCCGCGCTTAAAAGATCAACCTCGGCGGCCTGCTTGGCGATCAGGCCGGTTTGGCGTTGCGGCGAGATCAGAACACCACTGGACAACCGGATCGTCTTCGTGACTGCCGCCAGAAATCCGAGGATTACGAAGGTCTCGTGGAACGGGTCTTTCTCGTTGTAGACGGGGGTCCAGCCATCCCGGGCAGTCGCACCGAACACGTGATCGGGGACTTCGATGTAGCTGTAACCAAGGCCCTCTGCGGCTTGCGCCCAATCGCGGACCTTGGCTGGATCCGAACCGATGTCGCGTGTCGGAAAGAGCGCGTTGAGTTGCATGGTGGCATCCATATGGATGAGCAAATGTTGAAGTGCAGCGGTCAGCTCACTCTAATTATGGCACGCACGCGGAGTTTACGCCTTGCGTTCAGCTCCCATCCAGATCATGGATCTCGGGAAAATAGAGATCCTTCCAGCTCGCCGGCTCCACCTTGATGAGGCTCGTCCGATACAGGAACTTTGCCACCGCGAGGGTTGCATTGGGCGTGGCACTAGACACCATGTCCGGTGCGTCCAGGATCTTGAAGATTCCATCAGCGCCGATCTTGTCACCCGTCACTTTGACATAACTTTCCGCGGACTTGCGCCGGTCGGCGTTGATCAAGGCCGCTGCTTCCTTCATCGCCTCTACCACGGCACGCAAGGTCTTGGGGTTGGCATCCCGGAACGCTTGAGTTGCCAGCGACACACCGTTCGTGCCAGGGCCGCCATAAACATCGTGCGAGCTGAACATGCGCTGGATGCCCGGCTTGGCGAGGGCCATGCGGTCATATGGCGGCGCCGCAAAATGAGCTGTGATCTCGCTTCCGCTGGTAAGGGCTGCGAAGGCGTCGGGATGCCCCCTTGAGACCGTCAAGGCGTCGAGGCGCTTGTGATTGCCTGGCCCCCACAGCTTCTCAGCCGCCATTTGCAACACGATCGCCTGGGTGGAATTAAGAACGCCAGGTAGTGCTATGCGATCCTTCTCCGTGAAGTCTGCGATCGTCTTCACCGTCGGGTTGCTGGTGACAAGGACCAACGGCAAGGCATTGAAGGCAGCAATACCCATGATGTTGGTTGTGCCCTTTGTCAGAGCCCACATCGGCAGGAAGCTCGGCACGCCCGTGCTGCCGATATCCGAGGCTCCGGAAAGCACTGCATCGCGAATAGCGTCATTGTTCGAGAGGCGGGTAAAAGTGACTTTGGGCACCGGCAAACCAGCTGCCTCAACGTGCTTTTCGACGAGCTTGTCGTGCTCCATCACCGCAAAGACGAGAAACGTGAGACTGGGCCCCAGGACGAAGCGTACCTGTCCGGTTTCCGCTTGTGCTGATTGAGGCGCGATCGCCATGACATTAATAAGCAGGAGCGCAGCCAGCCCCCACAACCGGCCCGGCGCGATGGCGATTCGCATGCCAAGTCCTCCCGATATTATTGCTTGTTGTCATAAGTCTGACACACCGGCGAAATCTGCACAAACTCGAGCTATGTGTCGGGCGCGACCATCGCCGTCCCTGGCGGCAAACCGATGCTCTAGGTCCCGCAAAACGTCTGGCGCACCACCTGATCCGGTCGGGGCGGGACTGCATACCGGGCCAATGTTGCTGGTACGTCCTCGTAAGGTTTTGCGAGCACCGTGATCAGTTCTTCGAACGGCGCGAAATCGCCATTGTTGACGGCAGCCGAGATCGTCTCCTCGACCAGATGATTGCGCGGAATGACGGCCGGATTGGCTGCGCGCATCACCGACACTCGCTCTTGCACGGTGACAGTGCCGTCGTCAGGAAGCCGACTGCGCCATGCCTCGGCCCAGGCGTCGTAGGCGGGCGGGTCGGTGAATAGCTTACGAACACCGACGTCACCCTCGGGGCTGGCGGCGGCTTTGCACAGGCCGCGGAAGGTCAAAGTAAAATCTGCGCCGTTCTTCGCCATGAGATCCAGAAGACCCTGCGCGAGCGGCAGGTCGCCTGCTTGCGCCTGAAGCAGACCGAGCTTACGTCGGAGGCCGTCGGCGTATGCCGCCTCGAAGCGGGAGCCGAAACCGTTGAGTGCTTCATTCGCGTTCTGGGTGGCGGTGTCCTTGTCTTCGTCAAGGAGCGGCAGGAGTGCTTCCGCCAGTCGGGCGAGGTTCCACAGCGCGACCCGCGGCTGGTTGCCGTAGGCATACCGGCCGACGCTATCAATGGAGCTATAGACCGTCGCCGGGTCATAGCTGTCCATGAAAGCACAGGGGCCGTAGTCAATGGTTTCGCCAGCGATCGACATGTTGTCGGTATTCATGACGCCATGGATGAAACCAACGTGCAGCCATCTGGCGATGAGGGCTGCCTGCCGGCCTACCACATGCTCGAGCAAAGCCTGGTAGGGGTTCACGGCGCTGGTCGCTTCCGGGTAATGGCGCGCAATCACGTGGTCGGCGAGGTGGCGGAGCGCATCCACGTCTGCACGGACTGCAAAGTATTGGAAGGTGCCGACGCGGATGTGGCTGGAGGCGACGCGGGTGAGGACGGCGCCCGGCAGGGGCATTTCACGGCGAACGGTCTCGCCGGTCGTGACAGCCGCCAGGGACCGGGTAGTGGGAATGCCAAGTGCGGCCATCGCTTCGCTGACGATGTACTCCCGCAGGACAGGCCCAAGCGCTGCGCGGCCGTCGCCATTGCGGGAGAAGGGGGTGGGACCTGAGCCTTTCAGCTGGGTGTCACGCCGCACGCCATCGGCATCGACGACCTCGCCCAGAAGAATGGCGCGGCCATCACCGAGCTGCGGCACGAAGGCTCCGAACTGGTGGCCCGCATAGGCCATCGCAAGCGGCTCGCCCAACTGTGGCACCCTGTTGCCCGCGAGGACCGCGACGCCTTCTGGGGAGGCCAGCTTCTCAGGATCAAGCTGGAGATGACGGGCGAGTGCGTCGTTCAGCCGAATGAGGCGGGGCGCGGCAACAGGGGTGGGTGGCAAGCGCGCAAAGAAGCGCTCTGGCAGCCGGGCGTAGCTGTTGTCGAAGGGAAAGACGTCGGTTGCTTCAATTGGGGTGAGCATTTCGTGTCCACGAAGGGGCGGCAGAATGTCGGTGCCTGCAACCATTGAAGTAGGCGTGCTGAAGGGGAGCGGCAATGGCGCTGGTTTTCATGAGTCAACGCGTCGCCGTCGCCTGCTCCTGGCAGGCGAGTGGCGTTTGTCACGGGTGCGCGGTCCAGTCCCCGAGCGACTCTTCGGCGTTAGGCTCACCTGTTGGGCCACAGCCGGGTCCGCGCGACAGCGGTCGCACGTCCCGCAGCGCGGCGGATACTCCTCCCCGAAATATCGCCGGATGAAGACGCTGCGGCACTCCTCGAAGTTGGCATAGTCGGCAATCAGGCGAAGACGCCGTTCGCCCTCGTAGCGGAAGATCTTAAGTTTCGCCACCAGATCGCGGACGCCCGTCTTGAACGCTTCCGGCGGCGCGACGATTGCGATGCTGCCGTCTTTGTCCCGTTCAACAGATACCGCCTCTTCAAGATCCGACAGCAACACCTCGCAGATCCGGGGCCGGGACGCCGGCCGAATAGGCGAGCGTCTCGGCGGTTGGGGCGCGTTCTTCGTCTTTCCAGGCAGTGAGCGCGGCCTCAAGCCGCTCCAGATGCCGCACGCTTGGGCGGCCTTGCGCCTGGAGGTGCTCGTGGATTTCAAGGTCGGCGGGGTCAAACAGGAGAATGCATTGTCCAGGGCGGCCATCGCGTCCAGCGCGACCGATCTCCTGAACATACTGCTCCAGGGATCCGGGAGCCTGGTAATGCAGGATGTAGCGGATGTTCGGCTTGTCGATGCCCATGCCGAAGGCGGTTGTTGCAACCATGATCAGGCGCCGGGACGGATTCATGAATTGGCGCTGTGCCGCGTCACGATCGGCAGCCCGCATCTTCCCGTGATAGCGGGTGACTGGGATGCGGGCGCGCCCGAGGGCGCCCGAGACTTCGTCCACCGCCGTTGTGGTGGCGCAATAGATGATGCCGGGGCGCTGCAAACGTTTGATACGCCTTGCGGCAGCCGGGAACTTCGCCGCCCCAGGCACGATGTCGACGGTAAGGCCAAGGTTCTCGCGGTGCGCCGGTGCAACGATCGCCCGTGGGTTGTCCAGCCGCAGCCGTTCAGCGATGTCCTCCCGGACACGTGGCGTTGCTGTTGCCGTGAGGGCAAGCACCGGCGGATTCCCCAGGCGCTTACGCGCGTTGCCGAGACGCAGGTAGGCGGGCCGGAAGTCGTGCCCCCATTCAGAGATGCAGTGGGCCTCATCGATGCACAGCAGCGCGGGGCGCGCGCGTTCGAACAAGGGTGCGGTCGCGGCCGACTCGAGCGTCTCGGGCGTTGTGAGAACGACGAGGCGGCCACCCTTCTTCAGTCGCTCAAGCGCAGCGCGTCGCTCGGCGGCCCGTAGCCGGCTGTGAATTGCGACCACAGGAACGCCGCGCTTCTTCAGAGCGCGCTCCTGATCCGTCATGAGGGCAATGAGCGGCGAGATCACGATGGTCGGCCGCTCAAAAATCATCGCCGGAACCTGGTAGATCAGCGACTTGCCAAAGCCGGTTGGCAGCGAGACGAGTGCATCGCGCCCATTAAGGACAGCGAGCATCGCCGATTCCTGCTCGGGACGCAGGCTTCGGATGCGGAAGGTCCGGCGCGCGGTCTCCCGGCAGACGCTGAGCAGGCTTGTCTTCATCATGTCCTTATAGCGGCGGGCAGCACCAGCGGGGGGCGCTGGCGTGCTCACGTACAACTTAGCACGGCCTCTGACCGCCCTTTGGGTCAACCAGACCCTTTTCGTGGTTCGTATGTCCACATTGCTGGGCAGCCGGGCGAGCGCCCCAGAAACGGAAGTGGCAGGCAACCGGCTGGCGAGTTTCGCGCCAATCTCGAACGCCGCAGATTGCGCGAGCCGTAGCTTGCGGTTCGGCAGCTGAAAGGTAGGATAACGGACAGGCTACGATAGGCACGTAGGTGCTATCGCGTCTCGATTGGGGTTGGCTATGCGGACTTGGGCATTGGGGCTCTGATCGGCGGTTCGGCCCTTGTCAACGCTCACCCGGAGGTAGCGGATGTCCAACAGCGCGGTCATTCCTTACATCGACTCGCACTGCCATACCCATGGCTTTCCCTATGACGCCTGGGAGACCGTCGGCGCAACCGGCATCGCCGCAGCCATCATCTCCGCCGGTAACCCGCACGTGCACCGCGAGATCCACGAGGAAGTGCCTGACCTTGCCGATGTCCGTCGCTATTGGGACGAGCCGATCCGCCTGGCGGCAAAGGCCGAGGCCATGCATTTCTTCAAAGTATTCGTCGGCGTCGGCATCTCAATGATGACGAAGGTCGACCAGTGGGAGCAGGCGCTCGAGCTGATACCCGGGTATCTCAAGAGCCCGCACGTCGTCGCCATCGGCGAGACTGGTATTGATCCAGTGCAGTACTTCAATATGGGCTGGGACCTTGAGGACCAGAAGCGCGCCTTCGAGGCGCAGGTACGACTGGCCAAGAAGCTCGACGTGCCCTTCATCCTGCACACGCCGACGCCCAAGAAGGCGCGCGACTTCATGCACAAGCTGGCCCAGAGCGGGCTCCCCGCCAAGAACTACAAGCGCCACTACCTCGACATGGACATGGCGATTATCAATCGCGTCGGGCTTGATCATCGCCGCCTTGTCATCGATCACGTCGACGAGACAATCCTCGAGTTTTGTCTGAAGGAAACGCGGGCCAATATTGGGATCGGTGTCGGACAGACGCTGCGCCATACCAATCCGATCTGGTTCGCCGATGTCGTCGAGGAGCATGGGCCTGATCGGATCATGATCAACTCGGACCACGTCGCCTATGTCGGCAACGACATGATGGCAATTCCCAAGGCGATCCGCGAAATGCTGCGGCGGGGCATCGACCGCGCCAGTATCCGCAAGGCCGTGTTCGACAACGCCAATACATTTTATGACCTCGGCCTCGAGCCGTAGCGCTGTCCCGCCGGTCGGATGCCCCGCCTCTCGGAGGCAGTTCCGGCGCGGGTGGGCTGCCTTTGCTCAACTGGTCACCCGCGCCGGCACGCGCCCGTTAATGGACATAAGCACATCGTTGACGCCGACGCCCTGCCGGCGGGCGATATCCTCGAGTGCAATGCGCGCCCCACAGCTCTGGCCGAGAACAACGACATCTTGTCCGACCTCTGGGCGCGGCGCGTCCGACAGGTCGATCACGGCATGCTCGAGCGAGACGCCGAGCACTTCGCCGTTCCAGGCCTGATGCGGCTGCGCACCAGCGCAACATTGTCATCCAACGCCGAAAGATCGATCTCGGCCTCGTTGGGTCGCGTGTCGGCAGGCATCACTGAGCGTCCCTGCGTTTGCCGCTGCGGCGCAGCCAGCCCGATCAGGCAGTCGGTGGTAGTTTCCGACGGTTCGATTACCGCAGCAGGCCTCTACGCACAAATTTGTCCCCTGATGTGACCGCTGATTTTCGCAACCAGGCGGCGCTGCCTGAGCTGCAGGAGCTCAAACGTCGCTAGACGCATGTGCTTGGGCCTTCCCCTTGGCCTGTCCATCCAGCTCTCGCAGCCCAACTGCTGCGCCAGCTTGTTTCCCCTTCTAATCACCCGATGAACGGGCTGCTCCAGGCGACTCCGCCATGTCACGCTCCCACACCTTGCGCACACCAGTCCCAGATCCAGAGCCGCTAAGCGGAGGACTCTGCAGCTGCAGCACGGCGCGATGAAGTAGGCGCGCGCGCCCCCGAACCGGCAGGGACGCCTCTCAACTAAGACCTCGGACCGCACAGTAATCGGCTCTTGGAGGTGCGGGGTCCATTCGTAGAATGCATGAAAATGGTCCCCGGCATCCTGCATCTCAAACACCATCGTTTTGTCGGGAGATGGCTGCCTTCGAACTCAATGGTCGCGAGCTTGCCCGGCGCAAATGCGCCCCAAGAGGACATGTGGTCGGCATCAAGAACGGCGATGTCGTCCCAGGTGCAGCGGTAACGTGCCTGTGCCATGCATTTTTTTCCCAGGACATCGAAGTTTCTTGGCAGCTGTCGAACTCTCTTTGAAAGGTTCAATAAATGTCCAATATACTGAGGGAGCGCCACCCTGTTACGACTACCCCTCAATTTGAATAGCCTTGGGTTTCCGGAAAGGGCGGAAAGTCCGCAAAGTCAACGCAGCCGTGCCTTTGCGCCTTTCGCGGCCTTTCCGGCACGCATGGATCACGCAAAGAGCATCGGATTGATCTGCTTGCCACCATTTAGCACCGTCCGGCATGGAGGAGGGCGATTGACAAACACCGGCCAGCGAGCGAATGGCATCCTCATCGTGGGTCTTGGATCGACCATTTACATTTTTGAATCGCAGCCTCAGCGACGCGACAGAAGTTACGGCAACTTTATCGGCCACAATCTGCTGGCCGTGCTTATGAGCGGCCCGCCATTGCGAGCGGCTTGACCTTGCGGCCATTCCAGACGGCCAAGGCTACTGGACAAAAAAGGATGCCTGCAAAAACTCATCATGCCCACGGTGTTTAGGCCGACTCCACCGCGAGCGTGTACAAACCTGCATCGTTGGGCGTGCTAGTCTCCAACCCTGATCTTGGCGGCTAACGGTCGGGTTTCTCATGGCTTGGTCATTTCGGTTGTTTGATGTGGCGGGCACAGCCGTTCGCATCCACTTTACGTTCTTTCTGCTGCTCGCGTGGATCGGAGCGGCACACTGGATGCGTGGCGGACCCGCCGAGGCCATCGACGGCGTGCTCTTCATCGTCATTTTGTTCCTGTGTGTTCTGCTGCACGAGTTCGGCCACGTGTTCTCCGCCCGCCGCTATGGCATTAGAACCCCGGATGTCACACTGCTGCCCATAGGAGGCGTCGCCTCCTTGGAGCGGATGCCTGAAAAGCCCAGCCAGGAGATTGTGGTGGCGTTGGCTGGACCGGCCGTCAATCTGGTTATAGCGCTCGTCTTGATGCTCGTGCTTGGCGCTCGCTTTGATCTCTCGCAGATGGCACAGCTCGAACAGGCGCAATCGACGCTGACAGCACGAGTAGCCGCCGCCAACATGACGTTGCTGCTCTTCAACCTCATACCGGCATTTCCGATGGACGGCGGACGGGTGCTGCGTGCCCTGCTTGCGGTGCCGCTCGGCTACACCCGCGCGACGCGAACTGCGGCAGGTATCGGGCAAGCCCTCGCCATCGTGTTTGCCCTGATCGGCCTGTTCGGCAATCCCTTGCTGATGCTGGTCGCAGTCTTCATCTTTCTGGCGGCCAGTGGGGAGGCCGGCTACGTCCAGGCGCGCGACTACATGCGCGGCTATCTGGCCCGCCAAGCCATGATCTCGGCGTATCAAACGCTCAGCGCCGGCTCAACGGCCGACGACGCGGCAGCGCTCCTCCTGCGCACAACGCAACAAGAGTTTCCGGTCGTTGATGACCGGGGCGCTCTAAGGGGCATGCTCACGCGCAAAGACCTCATTGCTGGTCTGACCGAGCGCGGTGGAGCAACGCCCGTCTCAGACCTCATGCAGGACGTTCCAAAGGTGCCCGAGAACGCGTGTCTGGAGAGCGTCTTTCCAATGCTTCAGCGCCCGCCCGGTCTTGTGGGTGTGGTCGATGCTCAGGATCACCTCATGGGCTATCTCAGTTCCGAAAACCTCGCCGAGCTGATCATGATCAAGTCATCGCGCGCTGCTGCTGCCGATCCCTCGTCGGCAGTACCGGTCGCTGGACACACCCGATGAAGGGCTTGCGCGGGCCGCAACACTTGTTGTCGCAACAGGGTACACCTTGGAGCAACGGCGCAAACGCCGGTCCGGGCATTGCATCTGCGTGCCTTTCGTCGCGATGCAAGCTCGCATTGACGAGACCCACCCAGATGCAACGTTGGCATAGCCATGCCGATGGTCATTCTCTTGGCGCTGGAGGGAGCGCATCGACAATGCGCCCGGCAGTGCCGACACGCAGATACCAGCCGTGAAAACGAAGGCCGCTGGACCGAGGCTCAATAGTTCGTGCTGCCGCTAGACATGCACTCGCTGATCTTTGTTTCTCGCTCAGTCATGCCACCACCTCACCGGCTATCGGCACGAGGTTGCGCGCGATCCCGGAGGCTTTCTCAATCAGGTGCTCCGGTCCACTGACGCCGTATTGGCCAAGCCCGTGAACGAGGATGCCGCCGCCGACCGACAACATGGCCATCCCGATCAGACTTAGCGCCGCTAAGAACGGCGGGCGATGCTCATTGTGGTGGGCGAACCCCATGGTTGCCATGGACAATGAGGCTCACAGTGGCGCCGATGATCGGCATGGATGAGCGTCAGCGCCGGGCTCAGCCGCAGGGCACCCAGGGCAGGTTGCCCGATCCAATCGTGGCCCACGCGCCGAACATCGGCGAATGGGGGTAGTTGCCTGCAAATACTCGTCGTGGCGGAAGTGTTTAGGCCAAGCCGCTGCACCGAGCGTCAGAACTTGCAACGCTTTTCCAGACGGGCATTTTTACCCGACAAAATGGCGCGCCGGCGCAATGGTTACCCTTACTCTACGGGCATCAAACGATGACGCCTCGACATGCACCAACCTGACAAAACTCCTGGCGTTCGGAGTGCCATTATCAACCGCTGGCTTGGCATGCCGATCATCCGCATGTGGGAAAACCCTAGGATCGACGGACCTGAATGCCCCGGCATTGTAGACTCAGGCCCAGCGAGTCATCTCATGGAAACGGCTATGCACCTGAGACAACTGATCCGATCAATCTTGTTTGAGGCGTTGCCTGCAGCTCGAGTCCCGACCAGCAACGGGAGGTCTGCCTCAGCTAGCAGCGTAACTGCCGTTCCACGCAGATCATGGAAGGTCAGTCCGACGATTCCGGCTCGGTCGCAGGTGTCCTTAAACTGCCGGCTGAAGTGACGCTTGAGCCAGCGGCGGCTGTTCGCTGTCGTCAGAATGTGTGTCGATTGTACCGGCCGTGCGCGAATGTCATCCAGCATTGCACGCACGCGCTCTATGCAAGGCACCTCAACGTGTCGGTTGCCCTTGCCCTGCCGAATGTAAAGGTTGCCGTCTCGGTACTGCGGCCACGTCAGCTTGAGCAAGTCGCCCTGCCTCTGGCCGGTGTAAAGCGCCAGATAAATTGCCAAGCGCATTTCCGGCGATGCCTTCTCCACGAAGGCCTCTACGTGATGCGGCGTCCAAATCTTGTCTGCTCGGTCGGCCTTGTAGTGGCGCTCCCACGTGTCCAGCGGATTTATCTCTATCGTGCCGCGATCCACGGCCCACGACATTACACGCTGAAGCACCGTCAGGCGGTTCTCAGCTTCGCGCAACTTGTCTTCAGCAGCCAGCTTATCGCGCCACTCGAGTAACCTCCGGCGCGCTCTCTTCGCGTCCTTCTTATCGCTGAACACCTCTAGAGGCACGCTACCGAAAACGTCCTCCACCGCTCTTAGGAGGCGGCGGTACTCAGACTGCGTTGACGGTGCCAGCTTCATGAAATCCGAAGCACTAAGGAAGGCGGAAATGACGGATCTGAGAACGTCGTCGTTCCTCGACTTCCGACTCTTCAGCGCGGCATGTTAGCTCGCGGCGTATTCAAGCGACCCTTCGTCCCCGCGCAGCGCAGGGCCGCCCCGCCAAGCGTAATGGTATTGCTTCCGTGTGCCATCCGCCAAGTCGCGCCACACTTTGTGAACGCCCGGTAGGTCAACGTCCGTCACGGCCGCGCTCCCACCGTTCGAATGCTGACAGCTTGGATGCAGTAGCGGCCTTTGGACGTAGCGCCTCAAGGACCGCTTCGCGCACGTAGCGCCGCGTGCCGTGCAGCGGCTTAGGCAGCAAACCGGCCTGCTCGTACCGCGCGAACGTGCCGGGCGATATGCCAAGCTCTTTAGCGAGTTGAGAGCGGCTTGCGAGCGTGGCGGTAATCATGCTGCACGCTCAAACAACGCCGCTTCGGGCCGCTGCGCGCGCGAGCGCAACGGTTGATGCGCAAAGGCATGATACGAGGTCGTGCCATCTGGCCGGCAATGAATGTAGCCCTTGCCGCCATCGCTTACGATGAACGTTACGCCAGTATCGCTGGCAAATTCGAGCCCGTAGGCGATGCGCTGTAGTAGAGAACGCATCACACCGATTCCTTGACGCGCTTCTTGGCTTTATCGATAGCCGCGCTAGAGACTGACGTTTTGACCTGCGGCGCCCGCGCGTCCAACTTATCAACAATGTCGTCTACGCGAATTAGGATGGGCGTCCGCTGTCGGTAATTGCCAAAAAGCGTCTCGACGGTCAGCTCCGAGGCCTGTCTTTTCGATACGACCTCGTGTCCGCCGTCTTCTGTCGCAATGAGTAGTGCAGCCGGATGCCGCGGCCTTCCGTCTTGTGCATGTTGTCGCGTCCCTGGTGCTACGCCAAAAATGCCAGTGCCGGGGAGAAGCCGAGCATCGATCGCCGCAATACTTCGATTGAAGGCACCAGCGCCGAGCGGACTTTGTGCTTTGTATGACCGGACCACCCGGCATTGTCCGTTTCGTAGAGAGAAGCAGGCATAGTCCAGCGCCCTGCTAGCGCTCGCCCTCATAGGCCTGGTTGGTATGCGTCGCGATAAGGGACGGAGGCGCCTCCATCAGTCCATCGTTGTCAGTGCCCGTCTCCTGACGCCAGGGCTGCCACGTTTCAATGATCCATAGAACCACGGCTAGGATCAGTGCAACGGCCAATGCCACCATCCAGAACGGCAAACCCAAGAGCTGGTCAAACCCGATCTTTTCCCCGTTCTCGGCAAAGAACGCAGTAATCGGCGCGTCGAAGTAGCCGTAGGTGAGCGCGCCTGCGAGGCCGCCCAGCAGGATGAAGATTGAGTCCCGGTAGCCGGCGCCGATCTGTGCGAGCGTCGTGCCGGGGCAGGCGCCCGCCAGTGCAATACCGGCACCCAGGATCAAACCGCCGATGATGTCGGCCTTGAACAGCAGAGGCTTCAAGCTCAGCTTGACTCCGAACAGGCCGTTCAACACCGCAAGCACGATCATGCCGGTAATCACTGCGGCGAGGAAGATCTTGAGCATCAGGAAGTTCTTGAGCTGCATCTGCCCGACGATGACGCCTGGTTCAAATACGCGGCTTTTTTCCAGCGCAAAGCCGAATACGAGACCCGTCGTGAGACCGATCAGGATGGCGTTGAAAACCGACATGACTTTTCTCCGCTTGAAGGCTGGGTCAGGCGCGCTTGAGGAGCAGCGTCGCAGTGAGGATGCCACCAGCGAACATGGCGGCCACCGCAAGCGTGGAGCCCACAGAGAGTTGGGCCATGCCTGAGATGCCGTGGCCCGACGTGCAGCCGCCGGCAATTCGGGCGCCGAAAAGCATGATGAAGCCGGCGAAGAAGGCGACCGGTGCGCGCCTGGCGAGTGACGAGGTGCCCATCGTGTGCTCCCAAACGGGCGAGATCGTTTGGCGACGTGCGCCCGAGAGCCGCATGGACAGAAAGGCGCCAACCGCGATTCCGACGACGACGGCGACCTGCCACCAGTTCTTGGCTCCGTACATGTGAGACGCGAGATATTTGATGCTGCCGATGTTGCTGTCGAACAGCGCTGCGATATGAGCGGCGACAGTGACGTAGGACGATGATGCGCCGAGTGCGGTGTCCATCAGCAGGAAGGTCGGGATTTGCAGGAGGCCGATGATGACTCCGGCAAGGTAGGGTGACCAGGATTTCTCTGTCAGCTTCAGCATGAAGATCTCCGTCTCGGAGCGCCTGCCTCACTCAAACTCCTCACTTCGCCTTGCCCCTGCCAAGCTGCTTACCGCGGCCGCCGCCGGTTGACTCAAGGGCTCTTTTGCAGTCGCTGGATACCTTGGCGTAATTGGTCTCCAAGCAAATGCGCACGCTGCCATCGTGCGGTTTGCCAGCGCACAGCTTGGCAATGTCGTTGACGCAATCCGTGGCGACGGGTCCACTCTGAGCCGTTGCCGCGGTCGAGAGAATTGTACCGGCGATGATAATGATGGCTAAGCGCATGCCTTTTTTTCCTTTCTTGCTCTTGCAGACGAGCCGGTTGGCTCACGCCTCGACGCTCAAATTCTCGCGTTCGTTGACGTGTCGCATTGATACGGATCAATGGCAGCGCTAGGCTGGCCGCAACGTGGAGGTGATGTGGCTGCTGGGTTGGTGCGTCGACCCGAGGCTGGCGAGATCGAGCGCATCAAAGAACGCATCGATCGCGCGAACGGGATTCTCCTCGTCAATCCAGTCGTCCAGGCACTCCGGCAGAAGCGTCGACTGTCCCCGTGGCCCGTGCGGTGTTGGCCCAATCGGCGCGAAAGTGACGCGATGCTGATTGTGAGCTCGCCCCGAGTCATCTAACTGCTTATCGCAATCGGCAGTCCCGCCGCGTAAGCGCCTACGCGGTCATAACCTGGCCCCGCTCAAAACAACCCGACAGTCGACAACCGTGAACTATCGATAGGCTGAGCCGCACCGGCCGTGTTTGCAGTACCTCTCGACTGAGGTATTCGCGCCGCCGGCGAACGCGGCGCCCCTCGCCTAACGAAGATTGAGGTCCCCGACCGAGCTGCAAGGGACCTCGAGATCAAGCCGATCGACGGTATCGGTCAACTTGTCACGAGTTCTTTGACGAGATGGCCCGCCAAACTAATGGCGATCTGCCATTCGGCCGGACGCGGTCCCCTTCGTAAGGAAATGTGCGACTCGGCGCTGTGCCCGCGCAAGAATACCTCGATCGCGAGACCATCTAGCGGCGCTTGATCTTCCTAGCGGCAGACATCTATTGCTTTCGTAATCACGGCATCGTTGGTGCATCATTAAGCACCTGAGTAGCGTCGCATAGACAGGCGACGTTCAACGGAAACTCTTGCCTAACGGAAGACCGCTCCTCACGGACTGGTCGTTCGTTTGCAGCGCGTTTGGGCAGCGATAAAGCAGGCATTGCTGCGACTCCGCGACTTGCCGCCAATTTCTTGCTGCGCCCGGTGCTGCACCTGAAACCGCGTTGCTATTTTCTGACGTCACCTGCGGGTCACATGCTTGTGTGGGGGCAACCATGTGTGGTGCAAGCACGACGCCTGGTGATGTGACCCCCGATCTTTATCCAGCGGGGACTGGAATCCGGTCGTCATTGAACGCTCCCGATGAGCGTCCTTCAAGCTCTTCATTCTGTTGCCAGCGTGCTGCGTAGCCGGCCGGCGTCAGCCAG
>JBJXDX010000076.1:0-11001 GCA_046154585.1 Hyphomicrobiaceae bacterium
CTTCTGTTCGCGGCTGAACTGCCGCCGCGTGCTCGCCACCATCTCGTAACGCGGGCTGGTCCTATCGCCAGACATAGTGCCGTCCTATGGCTTGATCCCAAGGTCGGCATCAGTCGTAGCTACGCCATTGCTATCGCCAAGGCGGCCCTCGCCGGAGGCTTACGGCATTCTCGAAGATTTCGTAGAGAAAGTGCAATACTGGGGAGGTGGCCGTTGCGAACGCCTGCGGCGCGCCTGTGTGTACAAGGAGGAGCGCGGCGAAGTAGGCGAAGGCAACTGTCGCAGGTACCGCGAGGAGTGCGGCGGCGGTACGTCATATTGCGAGCGCCTGCGTCGCGCTTGTTTTTATAAGGAAGAGCGGGGTGAGGTTGGCGAAGGCAATTGCCGACGTTACCGCAGCGAATGTGGAGGTCGCCGGTAGTAGTAGCGTCGTGGCTCTTCGTCTCAGCAGCGCGCTCTTCCGGAGCGCGCTATCTTCCTTGCGCTAGCGGGCCAATGCCTGTTCAGGAGTATTGGATCCAGGTGTCGTACAAACTTTCGCTTTGAGATTGTTCCCGGAAAGTGGACTGATCGCATCAGTAGGACATGCGGACCCAACGGAAGACCTTTGTTGCTCTTATCTCAGCCGGCAGCCGCGCCAGGGCAGCCAGCCCTAAAGCGCAATGCCGATCACGGCCGACTTGCCATGCTGATTGCAAGCGAGAGGGCCCCCACCGCGATGAGACTGAAGGCCCAAGTTGCGTCCAGATTGAACCAGCTTCGTGACACAAACTTGAGGCCGAGATAGCGGTAGACCAGCCACGCCAAGCCGCCGCCCGCGGCGATCATTGCGATTGAGTGGACGACGGAGACCAGGATGGCCATGCCCAGATTGGCGTCCATGAGCGCGCCCGCCGCCCTGTGACCCCTATCGAGATCAGCGGCTTGGCACAGCCCAAGATAGATCGGCACCAGCATCAAGCCCGCCCCATGCGCGATCGCCACGGCGAACGACCAGAGTCCAAGCTGTGTCTGTCGTATCCGCGCCAGCACCCGCGGATGGCGCCGGTTAACGAGTCGGAAGATGCCGAACCCGATGACCAACAGACTGGCGCCGATCTGGATTTGTCGTTGCCATTCGACGAGGGCGACCAGCAGCGCAAACGGAAGCAACACCACGAGCATTGCCAGCAGATGGCCGACCGTTAGCGGCCAAAGTGCCGCCAGGAGTGCACGCGAGCTCCTTTCCATCAGCCCGGCTGACACGGCGAGTGGCCATCCCATTCCCGGGTTTGCCCCGTGATAGAGGCCGCTCGCGACGACAGCCAGCCACAGCGCGGCAGGTGTCCAATCCGCTTCGGTCAAATTCAGACCGATGGATAGCAGAACGAATCCGTCGAGCAATCGCCGCCTTCGAGCCGGATCTGATGCGCCCGATAGCCGTCAGGGAAGTCCACCCAGTAGTTCTTTGCCAGCTCGAGGCCGCCGCCCGGGCTCGCGTTGGCCATGACCTCGGCTGCCGGAACTCCATCGGGATAGAACTGGTTGTCCCAGGTCGAGTAGAGCGAGTTGGTCCAGTAGACCCGTTTGCCGTCCCGGCTGATCTCGACCATCTGCGGGCCGCCGGCATAGGCCTTGCCGTTCGGATGCGCTGTGCGCCGCGCGATGCCGCCGACATGAACTGAGCCGGATAGCTTGGGTTTGCGAGGCTCGGTAACATTGTACTGCCGCATCTCGCCGGTTCCCCAACAAGCGACATACAGAAATTTGTCGTCCATCGAGAGGTCGATGTCGGTCACCAGCGGCGGCACAGCACCAAACCCTTGCAAGAGGGGCGGCAGCTGGTCCTTGGACGCTGGCTCGGGCGGGATGGTCGCCGTCTTCTCGATGTGGAACTTGCCGCCTTCGCGCCACCAGGTCCAGATCGAGCCTTCGAGGTTCGTGGTGTCGACCACGACGCCCAGAAAGCCGTACTCTCGTACCGGATCATGCGCGGGCCGCACCTCCAGCCCCATCTGGTGGTTGGCTCCAAGGTCGATCGTCTGCACGTTGCGCCGGGCCGTCAGATCCCAGAAGTGGATGTGATGGCCATACTTGTTGGAGAGAAGATCCTCAGGAACGATGCCGTTTTCGAACTGAGGAGGTAACGCCCATTCGCTCGACACCATGTAGTTGCGCGGCAGATTCCACCAGAAATCGTAGTGCTTGGTTTGCGGACCGCGATCGATCTCCCAGCGGCCGAGGATTTCGAACGTCTGGCAGTCCATGATGAAGACGCCTGGGGGGCCGTCCGTGCCGTCCTTGCCCCCGCCGCCGAGCGTGCTGACATAGATGCCCTCGGGTCCGCAGTGGATCGTGTGCGGCCGCGAGTAGCCGGTCTTTTTGAAAACCTCCTCAGGTTCGATGATCTTGCAAATCTTGGCCTTGGTGGGATCAGGCTTCGTATCCACGACATATATACGCGAGGAGCGTAGGCCTGGGATGATCAGGTAGCGCCGTTCGAGGAACGCGTGGCCGGTAAGCGGCGACAAGGACGACGAACAGGCGTTCCAGCCAAAATGATGGAATTCATCGCCCGTGTTGGGCATCACCACCGTGTGGACGACTTGACTGTAAGTGGGCGAGCCTGGCTTTACATCGATCACCGCGAGAGCGTCAGGCTTCGAGAAGTCCGGGCTGAGCAGCAACGTGTAGGCAAAGTTCTCCGGTGGAGCTTCCATCGCGAGCTTCGGCGATGCGTGGAAGGTCGGGTCAGGCCTCATTGCCATTGGAGTTCATCCCTGTTGCTTTGATGTGCGTGACCGCCCTCAATCAGCTGGCGCGACGCCCGAGCCTATCACAAAGGGGAGGCACGTGAGTTCGATTGAGGCGAAATCGTCGGCGGCCCGCGAATTCCTCAGGACATTGCCGCTTTCGGGCTGTTCGGTGGGGGCGACGAGTAGGCGGCGACTTCCGTTGATGGCACTTCGCTGCCGAACTCGCGCCTAGGCCGCCGCGGCAGTTGTTGACGCTAAAGCAGACCTAATCCCAACCGAGTATCAATCCCATAGCCCTTCGAAGCGACGTCCTGCCACGCGAGTGTACCTCGTCGTGTGCTTGGGGTCGCGGTGGCCAAGAAAGTCTTGCGTTGTGCGGAAGTCCACTCCCTTGTTGGCAAGATAATAGCCGCAGGAGTGGCGCAGCATGTGCGGGTGCACGTGCCCGAGCCCGGCCCGCTCACCGGCGGTCTTGATGATGTAGTTGACGGCCTGCCGGGTCATCTCGTGGCCGCGCTCTGAGACGAACAGCCAGGGCAACCGGTCGGAGCGGGTAGCCAGATAACGTTTGATCGCCCGCAGTTCGTCGCCGGCAACGGGCTGCTGCGTGCTCAGCGAGTTCTTAATCCGCTTCACCCAGAGGCTCGACTGCTTCAAGTTGAGGGCGTCGAGCCGGAGCTTGATAGCCTCGGTCACCCGCAGCCCATGCCGGTACATCATCAAGAGCAGCAGCGAGTCGCGGATAGCGTGGCGATTGTCCTTGGCGGCGGCGAGCAGACGGTCGATTTCGGAGGGGTCCAGGAAGTCCTTTGACCGCTCATGGCCGTCCGTAACAACCTCACTCTTTACTTTTCGCCGTTTGGCCATGCTTTTCCGTCCTGCGGTTTCGTTGGGCTTCCCGGCGCAAAGCCTATCACACTCGCTACAGAAAACGCTATTTGTAAAAAGTGCAGGCTTACTCCAGCGGCCTCAGCGCGACGCCCGCGTAGCAGGTTTTGCGGGCAACCCTCAATTTCCGGATGCCTAACTCACCGAAGTCTCGGCGGAATTTCGTTGCGCTCATTGGCTGCCTTTGGCGCCGAACACACCAGCGGCAGAAATGGTTGTAAAGCTGATCTGCGGGCACATTGGAGTCGGCCGACGCGATGTGGATACCCTCCTTGTAGAACCACTCCACGTCGTCCTCCGGTATCAGTGGAGACGGAAACTGTGCGGCCATTGCGGCGCCGCCAAACACATGGGCCAGTGTTTGTTGGTGCCGGTCCAGATATCTCGCCAGTGCGTTGAGCACAGCGTACAAAGGGCCGGCGCCCATTTGACCGTCCGGCCGCCGCGCTGACAGCTCGCGCCTCACCCAGTGCCAACCCCTCTGGGAAAGCGCATAAGCTAATGGCTTCGGCGTGACGTTGATCAGGCCAAGATCGTGCAGTCTCATCCGGTGTCGAGGCGCGAGCGCGATGCCGTGCACGCCTTTGAGGTCTCGATCCCGCAAGGGACCGCCCTCTGCCATCAGCACAATGAGCGTGCCGCGCTCAATAAGGGTAAGGTTGCCGGTGCTCATCGTTCTGTGCAGGCTCTAGTCAGGATGGCAAAGTCTTCGAGTCGCCATCGCTTGATCACACCGTCTCCGGCGTCGGCTCCAACATCTTCAAAAATGTGTCGATGCTGGTCGTTCTGATGGGGCGGAAGCGGTCCGCGTAAAACGCCCATTCGAGGCCATGCTTGCTGCTGATCGGGCTGCGAATCTCCTCAAGCAGTACACCGGGTCTAGAGTAGGGCGGTTCCCCGCCGACACACGCCCGAACAGTGTAGATAGCTCCGCGCTGCAACGTGATTGGCGGCGCATGGTGTTTGCGCGGCGCATTTTCGACACATACGATTTTTTGACCAATGCAAAACATGGCTTGACCTCATTCAATTTGGAGCAGTTGCCGGGCAATCTCACACGGTGAAAGCTCGGCTTTATGGCAACGGCATTTGCTGAACTGCCGCTCGTGCTTTCGGAGGCGTCCATTGGTCGTAGGCACATGTAGAGCGCTGCCATGATCAACATCACGACCAGCGGACACATATGCCCTCTATTGGCGCTGGCCCCCGCGTCCCGGTGTTACCGTGGCATCTGAAGGCAGGTTCTCCCAGCCGAGGCTGGCGGTATCATGGGCTTGACCACGGTTGTCCCTGATGGTCTGCCCCACGACCTTGCCCATCCTGTTCAGCAACACGTCTTCCTCGAACACCGAACCGAAGCCCATGTGGACATAGGCTAACCGTTCGCCGCGCGCGACACGCAGGGTTTCGGTAACCCAGTCGGCAAACAGCGGCTCCTCCCCATCGAGGGCGTAGATGCCAGTAATACGGTCCAGATATAGACGGCCGTCCTCGACGCGCCATTGAGCGACGTAGTTGCGCCAGCAGGCCGTGGAGAAAATCAGAGCGTTGTCCTTGCTCACCTCCAATGCTTCGGCCTCGCTCAGCTTGCGTAACCTCGAATGATGCCAGGGTAGGGCCGGACAGCCCATGAGATGGGCAGGCTCCCGATCAATTGTGAGGCCGTCACCAATCTGCGCGGTCATCGATGTCCCCTGGTCACTGGCTATCCGGGAGGTAAAGACAAACTACCTGCCCCCGTGCAGGCAGCCATGCATCCGGCCATCCGGCGACCGTCGCGGGATCAGGTTTGAAGGGACAATAGCTTTGCCGTGTCTTGTCTCCACCCACAAGGTTGGAAGCTGTGGGTTGTCAGGAGAAATCCCGGCATGCAGCGGGGTAAGCAGCTCAGACTGATCAGCTGGTGCGCAAACTTGACACTCAGGATGATAGAAGGAATCGGCAGAAGACTCGATAATAGCCGCCATCATCAAGGCAAAGGCGACCACCAATCTCATGCGCATTCTCGCTGGTTGCGATCACTTTCAGTCATGGCAGCCATCCCGAGACAAATCAACCGGCGTTCAATCCGCCTCTGCCCGCCTGCAATGAGCCGAGAGACGACTTCGCCATCAGCCCAGATCGTAAGGGGTAAGCAAATCTGCGTCGTCGTTCGCCACGGCGTTGACGCGTGTGGAGATCGGCCAGATCGTCATCAACTCGGCATCAAATGGCACGAGCAGGTCCCGTGGATCGGGCTCCATGTTCGACAGCCAGCGATCATAGGCCGTGGGCGGCAAGATCAGCGGCATGCGGTCGTGGATTTCAGCCACAAGTGCATTCGCGGGACAGGTGACGACGGCGAATGTCCGTATCCAGTCATCGGTGCCGGGATGCTTCCAGTTCTCCCATATCGCCGCGACGGCAAATGGCTTGCCGTCCTTCATGCCGATAGCATAGGGCTGCTTGGCCTTGGCTCCCTTGACCGCTCTCCATTCAAAAAAGTTGTCGATGGGCAGAATGCAACGACGAAGCTTGTAGGCGTCGCGGAACATTGGCAGCGAAGCCACGGTCTCAGCCTTGGCATTGATAGGTTTCCGGCCGATGTCCTTCGACCAGTACGGAATGAGGCCCCACCACAAACGGTCCAAGGATCGCTGACCCGTCTTGTGGTTCTGGCGGATCACCCAGTGTTCCTGGCCTGGTGCGCCGTTGTACCTCGGGGTCCAGTCGGTCTCTCCGTCGTGGCGCTTCCTTGCCTTCTCCAGGCGCGGATCGTCCGGCGTGCCCATGATGATGGTCAGGCCGAGCTCGTCGGGCGAGGATTTCTGGGTGATGCGACCGCACATGAGGAAGGATGTAAGGCGAGTGGCTGTCGCTGACAACGTTGCCCGGCTCGCCGCCTACCGGCACCCAAACACGAAGGTGCGTTCGTTGCCACGCTTGGCGATGGGAGCATCTGTGTAGAATTCGTGCCCTTTTGGACAGGCTTGCTTGGCATACCGATCCGCGTAGGCTCGCGCCTCCCGGTCAATACTCACTCCGTTGTCTATGGCATCGGTCGTGGCGACGACAGTCAGGGCTGTCTTGTATCCGCCTAGTGTTTCTATCCGATGGTCCAAACGAAGGTTCGAGGCAGTACGGACATTCGTCGAGCAGCCACAGGTGACAGAGCACAGCGCGATGAGAGCCACCAATTTCACGTAACCCATGGCCGCGGACCCAAAGACACCACTGGCCAAGAGTTTGACTTACGAGCGTGACCGCTTGGCGGCAACCTATCCCATATTCCTGGTGTTCGTTTTCATCCTCGCGTCAAGGCTGCTCGCAAAGTTTCAACACATCATCGACGACGCTCTTAAGAGCGGCAGCACTGGAGCGCTGTATCAGATCGATGGCGGCGCGAATGTGCGGTTCATGGTCGGTCGGGATTTTGCTCATCGCATTGCCTCATAAGCACTGACGTCAGAACCGTTGCACTTCGAACAGCGCAGGCGCCGCGAGATCTCGTCAACGGTCAGATGCCAGCCGTGTTCCTCGCCCAACGACGGTCTGGCTCACTCCTTCTTCTGTCCCACCCCCAGCGAACTCGCCAGGTCCATGGGCAGGGGAAAGACGATCGTTGAGCTCTTCTCGCCCGCGATGTTGAGCAGGGTCCCGAGATAGCGAAGCTGCATCGCTTCTGGCCGCTTGGCGAGAATCTCGCCGGCTTGCGCCAGCCGCTCCGCAGCTTGAAGCTCGCCCTCCGCGTCGATGATCTTGGCCCGCCTCAGGCGTTCCGCCTCCGCCTGCTTGGCAATGGCGCGGATCATGGTTTCGTTGAGATCGATATGCTTGAGCTCGACGTTGCTGACCTTGATCCCCCAGGCGTCGGTTCTCTCGTCCAGGATTCGTTGAACCTCGCCATTGAGCTTTTCGCGCTCGGCCAGCATCTGGTCGAGGTCGTGTTGGCCGAGGACCGAACGAAGGGTGGTCTGGGCAAACTGGCTGGTCGCCATCTCGAACTGTTCGACCTGGATCACGGCCTTCTCCGGATCGAGGACCCGGAAATAGACGACGGCGTTGACCTTGACCGAGACGTTGTCCTTGGAAATGACGTCCTGCGGTGGCACGTCGAGGACGCGCGTGCGCAGATCCATGCGCACCATCTGCTGAATGAACGGCACGAGAATCACGAGGCCCGGACCTTTCACCTTCCAGAAGCGGCCAAGCAGGAACACGACACCGCGCTCATACTCACGCAAGATGCGTATGGAGTAGGCAACGATCGCCACGATGACGAGAAGCGGAAACGCGCTGGAGAACAGTGTCACGAGCGAGTCCTGCATGTTGCCTCCTCAGTTCAGGTGGCTGCCTCGATGTCGAGGGTTAGGCCGGCTCGGCCGACCACGCGCACCTTCTGGCCCTTCGCCAATCTCTGTTTCGCTCGCGCTTCCCACATTTCTCCGTTGACGTGGACGCGGCCTGCATTTTCCGTCCAGCTCACGACCTCACCCATACTGCCGATCATCTGTTCAGCTCCTGTCCGCACGGGGCGATGCCGCGCCCGTACGGCAAAGCCCGTCACACCGGCAAAGAGCGCGGCGCTAAGCACCGCCATGCCGGCCACCACCTGCCAGGAGACGGCGATCGGAACATCCGACTGCGCCGGGTCGAACAGGAACAGAGCGCCAACGGCGAAGGCTGCAATCCCGCCGAGTCCGGCGATGCCAAATCCGGGAGTGAATGCCTCAGCCACCATCAGGGCGACACCGAACAGCAGCAACGCCAATCCGGCGTAGTTGACTGGCAGCACGGCCAACGCGGTGAGAGCGACGATCAGACAAATGCCACCGATCACACCCGGTGCGATCGCGCCTGGGCTCCAAAACTCGAACAAAATGCCATAGATGCCAATCATCAAGAGGATCAATGCAATGTTGGGATCGGTGATCGCCGACATCAATTGCATCTTCCAATCCGGCTTGAGCTCGACCGCGCTGCGCCCTTTGGTATCGAGCCGAATCTCGCCGGCAGCTGTATTGACGGACCGGCCGTCGATCTGGGACAGCAGGTCATCGATGTCTTTGGCAATCACATCGGCGACGCGCTGCTTGAGAGCCGCCGACGCGGTGAGCGTGGCCGCTTCACGCACCGCCTTCTCTCCCCAATCCGCGTTGCGGCCCCTCAGCTCAGCGAGCGAGCGGATGTAGGCGACGGCATCATTGATGCTCTTGCGGGCGGAGGTGGTGGTCGGGTCAGGTTCGGATTGCTTGTCAGAGTCCGGGGAGGGTTTTGATGGCGGGGAGCCGGGGAAACCTTGTGGGGAGAGGGAGATCGGCGTGGCGGCCCCCAAGTGCGTGCCTGGCGCCATGGCGGCCACGTGCGCCGCGTACATGAGATAGGTGCCGGCGCTGGCCGCTCTACTGCCATTTGGGGCGACATACATGACGACGGCAACGCGCGAGGCGAGGATCGTGTGAATCATCTCGCGCGTGGACGTCAACAGCCCTCCCGGCGTGTCGAGCCGCACGATCACGGCAGGACATCCTTGGATGTCGGCCTGCTCCAGAGCCTTTGCCAACTGACCGGCGGCGACAAAGCCGATCGCGCCCTTGACGTCGATGAGAAGCACCGGGGGGTCTTTTGTGCTCTGGCCAAGTGCACGATCTGCGGACGTGGCAAGGAAGCAAATGAAGAGAAGCGCAAACACAGCCGTTGCTGCTCTCGGCCAAGTCGGCGAAGAGCTGCTTGGGGCATCCGCCCTGCCAATGCCAGGAGCAATGAGCATCATGCTCGAAGATCTACAGCTACTTCATCGATTGTGCGTCCAAGAGCGGGCCGAGACAAGCAACGTGTCTCTAATGACCACCAGCCCACACCCCTCAATGCCGCAATCTATCGCGAACCTTCGAGACCTTGCGAAATGGCGTTCGTAGCTGGAAACAAATAATCGAGACGCTCGACGACACCTGCTTACCGATATTCGGTAAGCAGGACCTACGGGACATTTTAAGGTCGACGGCCTTGAAACCGGCAAGCTCCCTCCTCCTTGACGCTGTCGAGCGCCTAGCTGTTGACATTGGCGCATGTAACTACGTCAGCTTTTACCCCACTGCCGACCTCACCTGTTTTGTCGGCGTCCGCAGCTGCCAGCCGACGAGGCCCGGACTATGCATCCGTCAGCTTCGAAGGAATACTCCTTAGAAATCTGCCGCCTCCTCGTCCGCGGTGCGCCGTTGGTGGCGCATGTGCTGCCAGACGGCGAGCGCCACGGAGAGCGCAGCGGCTAAGAGCAACCCGCCCGAAATGGGCCGCGTCAGGAACAGCCAGGGATTGTCGTCCGTCATAATGGCGCGGATCAGATTGATCTCGATCTGGTCGCCGAGGATCAAGCCGAGGATCAGCGGCGCCAGCGGGAAGCCGGCCTTCACCAGCGCGTAGCCCAGCACGCCGAAGATCAGCAGCACGTAGACGCTCTGCATGGTGTTGTTGAGCGCGTAGGCGCCGATCACACACAGCACCAGGACGATCGGCGCCAGCACGGCGAGCCGCACCCGGGTAATGCGCAGCATGAAGAGGGCGCTGACGGCGATGATAGCCAACATCAGCAGGTGCGCCAAGATGTAGGCGGCGTAAATACCGTAGGCGAGGCGCGGGTTCTGCGACACGAACAGGGGGCCTGACTGGATGCCGTGGATGGTCATGGCGCCGAGCATGACGGCAGTCACTGCGTCGCCCGGGATGCCGAACGCCATGATGGTGACGAGCGAGCCGCCGACGTTGGCGTTGTTGGAGGACTCCGACGCGATGATGCCCTCCGGTGTGCCTTGACCGAAGCGCTCCGGATGCCTGGAGAATTTCTTCGCCTGGTCGTAGGCCAGCATGTTGGCCGAGCTGCCGCCGATCGCCGGCAGCACGCCGATCACCAGGCCGATGAACGTGGACCAGAGAAGGAGGATTGGTCTTTTTGCAATTTCTGTAATTATTCTTAGATGTGAAACCACAAGACTGACACCTCGATCCACGGCATCGATGGCCTTGCCGGCGCCGCCCATGCGCTCCACCTCCGACATGATCTGCGCGAAGGCGAAGACGCCGATCAGCACCGGCAGGAAGTCGATGCCGCCTTCCAGCATCGGGATGCCGAGGGTGAGCCGCTTCTGGCCCATCACCGGGTCGTTGCCGAGGATGGTGACGATCATGCCCAGCGCCCCCGCCACCAGCCCCTTGGCGAGCGAGGTTTCGACCAGACCGGCCACCATCGACAGCGCAAGCACGAAGAGGGCGAAGAATTCCCAGGGCCCGAACTGCAGCGCGATTTTGGCGAGCGGCCCGGTGGTGGCGACGAGGAAGACCGCGCCCAGCAGACCGCCGAAGATCGAGGCCCAGATGCCCAGCCACAGCGCGCGCCCGGGTT
>JBJXDX010000077.1:0-2768 GCA_046154585.1 Hyphomicrobiaceae bacterium
CCGATCTAGTGTGTTGCCGTGGCCGCTGCTTCAGCATTTCTCCCGATCATAGTAATCCACGGTGCCTTCGGCACGGAAGATTCCGCGCAGGCCAGGCTCGCCGTGCCGGCCGGTGTAGACGCCCACCTTAACGGAGTCCGGATACTCGCACACCTCAACCGCCACGAGAGTCGAGAGCGAGAGGTATCGTAAGTCCGTGGTTCCTGTGTTGATGATCTGGTGCGCCACCTCCGGACCACCGGTTGGACAGGCGATCACGTCATGTTTGCGGATCGGATAGCGCTGTTCGCCGAACCGCAACTCGCCTTCGCCATCGATGATGAAGAACATTTCCTCCTCGCCGCGATGACTGTGAAAGGGACATTGCGCCTTGCCAGGCGGCAGCACCGTTAGGTTATAGCCCAGCTGCTGCGCCCCGATATGCCGGCCAATGGCGGCCCGGCGCGACGTGTAGAAACCGTGGTCCTCCACGTCGTCAAACTCAACATCAGCGAGATTGAGGATGGGCTTGGGCATGTTGAACTCCGTTTGGATGGGTGCGCTCATCATATCAGCGCTTCACGCCAATTCAGGCCGACTACGTGCACAGCTTAGGCGGAACCGATGTTTGCCTCGCCTTTGGCTGTCGCGTCTGGTCACCATTTTTCGACGGGCGCCGGCCTGACTTGGCAGTTAGATTTCGCCCTTGACCATGAGGCCGCTGTCGGAGGTCGAGCGAGCGCGTCGCTGAATAGTCACAGTGAGGACGAATGGCTCGCGCCTCGACGTCCGAAATCTCTGCACTGCGTCGATCAAGCCTATGATGCACCATTCAAAGTGACCCAAGTCTGCCCTGAGCAAGTGCAGCATATCTGGCGCTCAAGCAGGCACGCTGCGGAAGAACGTCGACTTCAGGCGGGGCGGCCTATCGAGCCGAGGACGGCCCGCGCGATAGCCCGGTCAACGGACGTCAACTCGTTGTCCTCTCGTGTTGAGCGCCTGTCCGCAAAATCTAAGACCGAGCGCCTTGTTCGATGATCTGGACGATGCGGGAAAGGTCCTGCTGGGCGCGGCCCTGGAACACGCCGTGCTTCATCACCAGCCGTGCCGCCTGGCACACCCACATCGGAATGCCGAGATCTTCACCCTGTTCGATGGCAAGATCGACATCCTTCATGAGGATCTCGATGGTGGCTCCCGATTCGAACGTGCCGGGCACGACGGCCTGCGGAAACAGGTTCGTGGTTGCGAAGTTGCGGCCGGTCCCGTTGTTCAGCACCTGCAGCATGGCCCCACTGGGAATGCCGGCCGTCCCCGCCATCGTCATGGCCTCCGAAGTCGCGACGATGGCAACCGCATAGAGGATGTTGTTGGCGAGCTTCATCGTCTGCGCCGCCCCTGGCTTGTCGCCCGCGACGATGATCGAATTGCCCCACGACTGGAACACTGGCATCAGGTCGGCAATTTTGACTGGATCGCCTGACACCATCACGGCCAGGGTGCCTGCCTTGGCACCACTGACACCGCCACTGATCGGTGCATCGATGATCGTGACACCATCAGCAGCACACAGGGCCTCGATCTCTCGAATGAACGGCCCGCCGACCGTGCTGGTGTTAACCAGTGTGATCAGCGCTTTGCCGGCGAGCAATCCGTCGGGTGCAGCGAGGGCGGCACGGAAGCTGGCGAGTGTTGGCAGCGAGACCACGACGGTGCTGCAGGTCTCTGCCAGATGCTTCGGCGAGGTCGCACGACGCGCCTGGCGCTCGAGCAACGGCTGGAGCGCGTCGTCGCGAACATCGTAGACCCAGAGTTCGTGACCTGCGTCGAGCAGCTTGCCTGCCATCGGCAAGCCCATGTTACCGACGCCGAGATAACCGATACGCACGACCGCTCTCCTTCATTCTCGAACCGCTCCGGCTCCGCCCCCCAACCTCATGGCTCGGGCTTCGAGCCGGACTCGTCAAACGAACTGGTTCACTTCGATCATGTTTGCACTGGGATCGAGCACGTAGATCTGATGCATCCCGGCCATCGCGTAGACGCCAGCGTCGGAAACGAGAACGCCGCTGGTTTCGAGCTTGGCCTTCACGGCCAGCACATCAGTCACGAAGAATGCGGGATGCCCGCCGATCGAAGGATTATGCGGAAACTTGTTGCGGTGGGCGAAGCCGGCATCGGCACGAATGATATGGATGCCACGATTGAACGCGCCTTGCGGCAGTAGCGCCAGCTCGCGCGTATCGATGCTGAAGTTGAGTCGACCGCTCGGCGCCTGCCATTGGCCCTCGGCCATGCCGACGATCTCGGTGTAGAAAGCAACGGCTTCTCGCACGTCACCGGCCTGCAGATTGACGTGATGAACGCCCCAGCCCCATTCCTTTTCCCAAGACCTGATCGTTTCGGACTGCGGCAAGTTCTCTGCCGCCTGACAGAAGGCGACGACATTGAGTGCCGGGTCCTGCGTATAAATAGCCGGACCGTCGAAATCGCCGGACAAGGCATCGACGTGCGGAATTGATGCCTTGGCCAATCGCGTCGCCACGAGGTGGAGATCGGCGACCTCGATCGCCACGTGGCGGGCGCCACCCTGTACGACGAGATCGCGGCCGCTCAGTGCCATGGCTGCCTTGAGCTTCTGCACCTGAAGGCCGCGACTGCCGCGACCGAACGCGAGCGTCGAGTCGCCGACGCTGCGTGCCTGCCCGAGACCAAGCTGCGTCTCGAAGTATGGCCTCGCTTCCGCGAGGCTGTGCGTGGCCAGCGAAACCCGATGGATCGACCAGCTC
>JBJXDX010000078.1:0-25666 GCA_046154585.1 Hyphomicrobiaceae bacterium
CCACGTCGAAGCGCGGGCTGTTCCTATCGCCAGACATAGTGCCGTCCTATCGCTTGCTCGCTCAGGTCGGCACCAGTCGTAGCTATGCGCAATCTATCGCCAAGGCGGTCCTCACCGGAGCCTTACTTTGGGATCGACTGCGCGAAATTGCTTAAACATGGCAAGTCTCCTCGGCGTCTCATTGGGGTGCACCTCATCGTGACACACCGATGAGACGTTCTAAGCGTATCGACAGGGTGTCCTGTTGATTTCTGAGACAATGGTGCTAAATGATCTAGACCCTAACGAGACGCACGAGGGCGAGCATGTCGGCACTCTATGGTTATGCACGTGTCAGCACCACCGACCAGGACTTGACCCTCCAACGCACCGCCCTGAAGTCAGCCGGGTGTACTGTGATCCGTGCTGAGAAGGCATCCGGCACGAGCCGCAAGGGTCGCTCCGAATTAGAGACCTTGATGGACTTCTTGCGGCCGGGCGACACGCTCGTGGTCACCCGTATCGACCGTCTGGCTCGCAGCATGCGTGACCTTCAGAACATTGTGCACGAGCTGCGAGAAAAGGGTGCCCACCTGAAGGCCACCGAGCAGCCGGTCGATACCTCGACAGCGGCGGGCAAAGCGTTCCTTGACATGCTGGGTGTGTTTGCAGAGTTCGAGACGAACCTGAGACGCGAGAGGCAACTTGAGGGTATCGCGGCGGCGAAGGTGAGAGGCATTTATAAAGGGCGGCCGAAGAGCATTGACGCGGCTGAGATCAAACGCCTGCTGGCTGACGGCGTTGGTCCAACTGATGTAGCCAAGCGCTTGCGCATAGGCCGGGCAAGTGTGTATCGGCTCGCATCACAGTAAGACTAGAGCAGATTCCGATCACACGGGCGCGTATCCGGCGGCGGTGAAGTAGCCGGCACAATCGCTTGGGGTGAGTTGCGGCAGGGCCTGGGCGATGGCGGTCCAGAGGTCCTCGATGGTGCGCGCCGCCGCCTTCTTCAGGAGCGCCTTGAACTTGGAGAATGCCATCTCGATGGGGTTGAGGTCGGGCGAGTATGGCGGCAGGTAGAGCAGTGTGGCGCCTGTAGCCTCGATTGCAGTGCGCACGGCGTCCGGCTTGTGGGCGGGCAGATTGTCCATCACGACGATGTCGCCGGGCTCGAGCGCCGGAGCCAGCATCCGCTCGATCCACGCCAGGAATGCCGGCCCGTCCATGGGTCCATCGAGTACCATCGGCGCCGTCATGCCGCCGAGCCTGAGGCCGCCGACGAATGTCGTCGTCTTCCAGTGACCGTGCGGGATCGCACCCAGGCAGCGGGTGCCGCGCAGTGACCGCCCGCGGAGCCGGGCCATCTTGGTCGACGCCCCGGTCTCATCGATGAAGACGAGACGCTGCGGGTCAAGATCTGCCTGTGCGGTACGCCTGGCCTGTCTTTGCGCGGCGACGTCCGGGCGTTCCTGCTCGCTGGCGTGCGCGGTTTTTTTGAACGTCATGGCGTGACGATCGAGGAACCGCCAAACCGTGCTTGCTGCGAACCGCTCGCCGTGCCGCCGCTCCAGATGTCGGGCGATCTCCGACAGCGTGATGTCGCGCGTCCCGGCGACGAGCCCAAGGATCTCCTTGGCATGAGCTTCGATCCGATCGGAGCGCTTGTCGCCACCCTGGGGCTGCGGCGCCCTGCTGCCCGTATCGCGCCACCGGCGCACCCACTTCACCGCGGTGGACGCCGCAATCCCGAACCGATCTGCCGCAGCCCGGCGGCTCATGCCAGCCGCAACGGCCTCGATCAGTCGCTCACGAAGGTCGCTCGACAGAGGTTGGGTCATGCAGGCTGGTCTCCTCTGCCAGCCCTCAGCATGAATCACTGTTCGCGCCCTTTGTGAATCCCCATTCGATTCCGTCAGACCGGAAATTGCTCTAGCTTGCGCGGACGCGATGAGCATCCACCCTGACCATCTTCCTTTTGGCGAAGAGCACGATGCCAAGATCAGAAGCATCTGTGGCTATCACCTGACCGACGCGATGAATCCGCAGGTGATATTCACGAGCTTCCAGGATTGTTGCGCCCATGCGTATGAGTGACGCCTAATCTGTGAGCTTGCCCGCAATAGCGAAATCCTCACCGCGCGTGCCGAAGCGCGCCGCCTGTATTCCCTCGATGGGCTCCGGTGCCGCGACAGCGGTGCGTGCAGCGCCGCCGAAGCGGGCGGCCAGCGCTGGCACCACTTTTTGGACATGCGCCGCTAGCTCCGCAAGCTTAAGGACGCCATCGCCATCGGCATCGCCATTGCGCAGTCCATCCAGGAGGGCCCAGGTGAAGACGCCATGGCGGGCGCCCGTGGTACCGATGATGCCCTCGTGTGCATATTGGCCCGCGGCCGCCGCTGTCAGCACCGGCCGCCCCGTCGCCTCGTGCAGACGGCCCACACTGGCTTCCGATGCATTGTTGCCGTCGCGCCCGCGCGTGTGACCGGCGATCAAGGCTCCGGACTCGCACGTATCAAGGAACAGGACGACTTTCCTTGCCTTGATGATGTTAGCCAACCAGTGCTGGATGCGGTCTTGACCAATAGCGGTCCGACCAAGCGCGCCTTCGCCGCCAGGGTAGTCCTGCGGAACGAGGTAGAACCGCCCGTTTTCGGAAGTGCCGTGCGCCGCGGCAAAAATCACCACCGTGTCGCGTGGATGAACCTCTTGCGCGAGGCGACGGATTGCTGCCTCGATGCCCATTAGCGTCGCCTGTTTATCGGTTACGGTGTGCACCTGTACTGCGGCATAGACATTCGTGGCTGCGCGCTTGAAGGCATCACCGACAGCGCGGGCATCGGCTACGGCGAGGTTCAGCGGTTGAGCTACAGCCGGGTCGTAGGCATTGATACCTATGGCAAGGACGTGGAGCTTTGGTTTCGCAGCATTGGCGTTGGCCGCAAATGAAACCGTCGCACGTGCTGCCGGTGACGCCAGCAGATTGGCAGAATTATAGGCGACGACCTCAACGACGTTTTCTCCTGTCTCAAGGGCAACCTCCAGGCCGACCTCGTGGTTCGGCCCTGGGCTACCGTTCGTGCCTGTAACGCCAACCGTAATGCCGTTGACCCGCCACTCAATGCGTCCAATCCCAGTGCCGCGGTCGCTTACTCGCGCTGTAACCTTCTCCAATTCCCCCTTGGCCACGCTGCCCGGAGCGTGGGAGGTGATGACTACGGTCGGGGGCGGGCCACTGTCTAACACCTTGGTGAGGTCCAGTTGGCTCGCTGCGGTTGTGACTTCGCCAGTTGGATCGCCAGACAGCGCCTCTCGCACGAGATCAGGGTTGAACAGGGACTGATGCACCTGAGCGAGAGAGGTGCCTGTCGTTCCGCGCACCAACGCGAGCATCGGAAGATCGCGTTGCGAACCCGCGAAGAAGCCGTGCGGTGTGATGGCCAGCCACTCGCTGCTGCCGGTTGAAAGCGTGGCAATACGGCTTCCGCTCCTCGCGTTCCAGATGCCTATTGTGCCATCCCTGCTGGCCGTCGCGATCCGCAGGTCATCCGGTGAGAATACAGCCTGATCGAGCATCGAGCCCACTTGCATCACATGGTGCAATCTGCCCGTTGCAGCATCCACAATACGGACGGCACCGTCGTAACCAGCAGACAGGACCTGCGATCCCTGCCGCGAAAACATGATCGAAGCCACTGTGTTTTCATGTCCGGAAAACGTTTGCAGCAGTGCGCCAGTGGCGACCGACCACAGCTTAACGGACTTATCCAATCCCGCGCTTAACACTCGCGTGCCGTCGTTATCGAAGGCGACAGCACTGATGCCACCTGCGTGTGCGTTCCAATCACGCAGCATCTTACCTGTTGCCGCATCGAAGAGCCGGAGACGCCGGTGGGCGCCAACCAGGAGTCGCTTGCCATCGCTGGACGCTGCGGCAGGAGTTGCCTGATAGAAAACTTCACCCTCAGCATGCCCGTCAAAAGAACGAATGACTTGGCCTGTACCGAGGTCCCAAATTTTCGCGCTCTTATCGTACCCGCCCGTGATCAGGCGGTCGCCATCCGCCGAAAACGCAACGGTGCCGAACCCCGAAAAGCCCTGCCCGGTGCCGTGGCCGACGAGTGTTCGAAGGAGGTGGCCTGTCCTTACATCCCAGAGCCTAGCCGTATCGCGCGGTCCCCCGGTGGCCAAATGGGTGCCATCAAGCGAAATCGCCATGGCTCCGCCCGCATCGTTGCCGAACACTCGGGTCAATCTGCCTGAACTGGCATCCCACACCTTGATATGTCCGTCCGATACCGACGAAATCAGGTTGGCACCATCGGGCGTGAACACGGCACGCGCGGATAGATGTGCCGCTCCTTGCAATGTTGTGGTGGTTGCACCTGTCGCAGTATCGATCATCCTGACTTGGCGCGAGCCACCCGTCAGGAGAATCTTCATGTTAGGTGCATAAGATACAGTCATCGCTCGGTCAGGGGCGTTTATGGTCCTCAAGTGGGCACCTGAGCGCGCATCCCACACTTGCAACGTGGTATCGAAATACCCCGCTGCGACCTCGCTGCCGTCGGCCGAGATCGCAACCGAAGTCACCCAGCGCCAAAATGCTTCTGGTGTGTCAGGGGGCGGGGGCGGACCTGCGGGGCGTTTTAGGGAGCGGAGCGGCGCTCCAGTGCGGCCATTCCAAAGTCGGACAGTGCCGTCCTTGCTCCCCGATATTAATAGCGCGCCGTCTGGCGATATCGCCGCTGCCACGACTTGGTCGGTATGACCGGCAAGGCGATGGATGATCTTCCTGGCGGGCACGTCCCATAGGATTAACGTTTTATCGTCGCTACTCGACAAGAGGCGGGTGCCGTCTTTGGATAGGCTCAGGGAACTTACCCCGCTGGTGTGGCCCGACAGGGTGCCGACGTGTGATCCCTTAGAGATGTCCCAAATTCGTATGTTCGGTGAGATCGTTGCGGAGAAAGCGTGCCTGCCATCATGACCAAAAGCGATGGCTCGTACGATGCCGTATGGGTCGGGATTAATCAGCGTTCTTATCAGCTTGCCGGACGTTGCATCCCACAGTCGGAGCGCCCGACCTTGACCACCAGTCAAAACCTGTCCTCCATCCGGTGAAAAAGCCCCGCAATAGATCGACGCGCCGAAACCACTGAAAGTACGCAGCAGCACGCCAGTTGCCGCATCCCAGAGACGGGCGGTCGAATCATAGCTGGTCGTCAGGGCCAGCTTGCCGTCAGACGAGAACGCATTGCTGGTGATGACGTTGGCATGCCCAATCTGCGGCACGATCTCAATGGGCGCGCCCGTCTGTCCCAACGCGCTTGATGAAAAACAAATCAGTAAACCCAAACTGAAGGCAAAGTCGCGCCACCGCACCGTCCCCTCCGCGTCCGTAAACGACATAGAATACCAACGAGAACTCTCACGTGAAAGGATTGCAATGGATACAATCTGGTACGCTAATCCGGCAGGCGATGCACCTCCCGGCGATCTTAACTAAGCCGATATTATCGTTCTCGGCATCTCGCGCACCTGCTTTTGTGCAATCTAACCCGAGCACCAGTCTTTGCGACGGCCTCGGCCATTGTAGCGAACGCCCCAGCCTTCCCGTATTGCTGTCTCCGCAACATCCTCGCCATTAACATAGAGGCGGCCCAAACGCCGCCAATAGCGGTCACGCGCGCCGTTCCATTCCATGTTCCACGGATAAAGATCGAGTAACTGTTTGAGGCGCGAAGTGGCGTCGTTGCCAAGCTCGCGCTCACGTGTACAGCGAGCCCAGTATGTTTCGGGGGTGTCGTAGCCAAGGAGACGGTAGCGCGCGCCGTCCATATCGACGGTATCGCCATCGACCACAACGATGGCGGCAAAGACCATGGCTCCGACGCAAGATAGGGCACGCATACGCAGCCCCTCCCCTGCTAATCGCATGGACTGACGCGGCCAGCTCGCTGAACCCAAATGCGGGAAACACCCCGCGAGCCGCGCTGGGTTTTTGCAGGTGCACTTCAGTCCGTCATTCAGACCGCAGATGTCTGCGCAAGCAGACGCCTATGGACCTGCCCCGGCCTGAGCCTGAATTGAGAGGTATCGTGCCCTCGCCTACCATCAGCCCAGCGGTTCTTCGATGGCGAATGGGCAATTGGTAGTGACGCGGAGGAAATTCGACCCTGCGGGCTCGACGGCGGAACGCGAACGTCAGGTGGTGCCACTTTTTTATGCAGGCTTGATCGTTCCGGGCTTCCCCTTGAGCGCCCTCCGGGCAACAGCGCCCGTTTCGCGGCCGGTGAGGATCATTCGGAGGAATCGGTCCGCAGGGCGCCATGGTTGTGGTGGGGCGTGCGACTTTCACCGTGAGCAGTACCGACCGAGACATCCGGGTGGCCAGCATCAATGCAAGCTCGCATCATTGCCTTTGATGCCCGAGGTGCCCGCACTTAAGCGGGCTCCTATGGTCCGCGCGGCACT
This sequence comes from Hyphomicrobiaceae bacterium, assembly GCA_046154585.1. Lineage (GTDB taxonomy): Bacteria > Pseudomonadota > Alphaproteobacteria > Rhizobiales > Hyphomicrobiaceae > CADEFX01. The sequence continues at coordinate 6,454 of JBJXDX010000078.1, forward strand.
TCCGACAAGCCTACGAGATCGATCTAGTCCATCGGGCTGAGAGCCTGCATCGGCGCTTCAAACGGCTTGCCCCTTTGCGGGGTGAAGGAATCCAGCCCATAGGTGTGGCGGCCAGGGTACGGGACCAAGCTCTAGCGCCACGCGCAAATTGATCGCTGACTATTCGGCTACTTGCAATCGTTCTTCAGCCGCGGGTTCCGATCCGTCTCCTGCCCTCAATCTGAACACGCGCTTCGTTTGCGCGATTTTTCGGTAGAGAGTTTTGTATTCTGACGCCATCGCGAGCACGGTTTGATTTGCGCCGATCGTTACTTGCCAGCGTCGAACAGCTCGACAGCGTTGGTTAAAATCGGCCTCGTTGGCGCCGATTTCTTGCATGAACCTCATAAGCTCTGCGGGGGTCGATGCCAGTGGCGCAAGCCAGCCACCATTATGCGCACGTATACGCTCTCCCACTGCTCCAACGTCGAGGCCGAGAACCGGCAATCCTGCGGCCCAACACTCGGTCAAGGTATGACAATATGTTTCGGGCCAAATCGACAGTATCGCCGCAAAATTAGGGGCAATGCCGGCGATCAGGTCATCGACCGAGTCGCGATCGTAAGCGCCGTGAAAGATGCCGATGCTGCGATTGAGGCTGGACTCAGTCGCTCCCAAGAAATGAAACTCGATCGAATTGTCGACATCAATCGCCTTGATTTCATTGAACAACTGGGCGCCCTTCGCTCGGGACGTATTTCCTAGCACGAGCACCTTTATTGGAGCGCGAGGCCTTGCAGGCTGCGCCGACTGACGAAAGCTCTTGAATGTCCTTCCATGCGGAATGATGGCGAACTCCTTGGTTCGGACAGCCGGAATGTTGCGGCTAACGATAGCTCTTGCTTCCGAAGTCGTCGTCACGAACGCGTCGCAGTGCTCAAGCGCAGAGCTCATCATCGAACGCCAGTGATAAACCCGATTGTGCTTTAGCCCTTCCAGTTGTGACGCGGGCCACAACTCCGGCATGCAGGAGCCATCGCCCGGAGTGCACTTGCCGCCGCAAAATTGCATCGCGTCATCCAACAATTTGACGGTCGGACAGATTGAATAGAAATCATGAAAGGAGAAGGCCACTGGAATGCGCATGGCCTGGGCCAGCCGCATCAGACTGAGACTATGCCAGGCAATGTGACGAACATGAAGCAACTCGATCTGGTATTGCACCAGCCAGCGAGCCACGACCTCATCGTAGCCGCGAGATTGATGGGTAAAGGCCTCAACGGCTGGCTCGAAACCTTGCTGGTCGACCGCGACAAGTTCGTCTTTTTCCAATCTGGAGAGACTAAGGACCGAGCCAGTGCATTTGAGTAGCCATGGCTCGTACTCGTCGGCGACTCCAGACATCAGGTCCATATTCGTCTGTGGAGTACCGCCGGTCTCAGTGGATATGACGAATAGTATACGGGGCTTAGGCACATCGGCGACTGGCTCCATGGAGATCTGCCGTGCCCTAAATTGGGCGAGGGCCAAGCCGCCGGACTGAACAAAGCGCTGCACTAGCTGGCGGTATTCGGGATACCTCTCATCTACGATTGCGCGACCGGCTTGCACCAGCCCGGCGCGTGAGTCGCCAAAGCTCGCCGAGCGCGCGTGGAAAATAAGGGTTCGATCATCTATTCGGTTGATCCAACCGCGCCGAAACAAGCGCATGCAATAGTCATTTTCCTCTCCATATCCGCGCGGAAAGGCTTCGACATCGAACAAACCGACGTCGCGAACGCAGATCTGTTTTATGAACATGCAGAAGCCGCTACCCGTCGGGGACGACGGATAGGCGGCCAGAGACCTCCTTGTGAAGGACCTCGCATATCCGTCGCCGTCGAGGCCGCGTGGGGTATGATTTGGCACACCCGGGTCCGGAACCGAGAACGCCCCAGCATTGTTCGAAAGCGGCGTAACGGTGCCAACCTGAGGGATGTCGTATGCTGCGAGAACCAAATTCTCGAGCCACCGGGGAGTGACTATGGTGTCGCTGTTCAACAGAACGATGTCGCAGTCTTCAGAGGCCTCAATGCCCCTGTTGATGGTCGCGGTATAACCCTTGTTGCTCAAGTTCCGCAGCACGGTGACTCCCTCCACATCCCTGAGGGAGTTGCAGATTTCAGCAATTCTGGGATCGGGGCTCGCGTCGTCAACGATAACGAGACGAGCAGGCCAAGTCGTCTGATTCAACACGGCATCAACGCACCGACGAAACTCATCGGCGGCGTTGTAAACGGCGATGACGATGCTGACGGATCGCGCCGACGCAAACGCCCTTAAACAGTTCAAGTCACGGAAGCCCGAGAGCTTCGCAAACTTAATCTTGGCAGGACTACCGGTCACCGCTTTGCCAGAGGCTCTGACATCAATTGAAACTTCCGCCTGGCCTGTCGGGGAATAGGGAAGCCGGAAGGCAAAACCACCAACGCTATCGCTAATCCGGGCTCTCTTGAGGTCGCCACGCGGCTCATCGGCCGCAATGCTGCCCAATCGGATCTCGCCTATGAAAAAGTCGACTTGAAGGGGCTGTTCAGATGACCGGCGGTCCACCGCCCAACCCACGATGGCTCCGGCTTTGTAACCTTCGACCTTGCCAACCAAGGGCGCGGTCGGACCCCCGCTACTGCTGGCGATGATCGGCCTTTTTTCGGCCCGGCCAAACCGCTCATAGTGCACCAATGCGTTGAAATCGGTTTCGGCCACGTCGGGGTTCGCCGACATGTAATTGTGCGCAGAGAAAGTGGGTCCGGGGTCGAAACTCCGCTTGGAGCCGACCGTGAGGAAATGCTCGATCGGGTCTGATAGCTTGCTACTGTTCATGTACCTGTTGCGGTACCATTCAGCGTTGAAGTGCTTCGATGACTGAACAATATCCCGGTCCAGATCATTTTGCTTTTTAGCACCGCTCTTCGCTAGGAGACCGGCAAATCGCTTCATCACCAAACACCCCCACAGGGCAGAACGAACGCAATGCAGAAAAATCTAATTTACACGGTGCTTTCCCCGAATGCCAGAACCGGCGTGGCTGGCGTTTTCTTGGCAGTCGCCATGTGGATGGCAACCCACTCCGGGGCCGCGGCAGAGTGTAATGATATTGCCATTGACAAGGTCTGGACAGGGACCAGAGTGGCGTTTGGCGGTGAAGCCAGGAGCGATATCGTCTACATAGCCTACTATGACGCCGGCCGAAGAATGACGGTGGCGTCCGTCGACCCCAAGGCTTGCACAGTGCTGCAAAAGAAGGCGTTGCCGTCCGTCTTCGCAGGATGGGACAGCCACAATGAAATCGTCGTGGCGTCGGATTCCCTCGGCGGCCTTCACATAGTGGGAAATATGCACGCCTCAAAGCTTGTGTATTTTCGCGGCAGACCGTCAAGTCATGGGCTCCAAATCGTGCCCGGACAAATGACTGGGATCGCCGAGGAGCGAGTGACTTATCCCAGGTTCTTGACGCTGGCAGATCGTCGATTGGCGTTTCTGTATCGAAGCGGCGTCAGCGGCGATGGAGATTGGCAGATCAACGTACTGAGCGGAAACGTTTGGTCGAAGATCTCGCGAGGTCCGATCCTGGGTTCCAACTACAATGGTAAGCGGGTCAGCGCGTATCCAAGCGAGCTTGTGAAAAGTGCCGATGGCTTTCTGCACCTTGCCATCGTCTGGAGATACACTTCCGACGTTGCATCGAACTTCCGCGCATCCTACGCAAAGACACGAGATTTTCTTAGTTGGTTCGACGCATCCGGTCACGCAATCGCTTTGCCCATCTCTCCATCCAACGCCGACACGATCGACGATCCGGGTCAGTTGCATGGTCTGGTCAACAATGCCCGCATCTCTTTGGGCCCATCAGGGCAACCTGTTGTGGCCTTCACAAAATTCAACAGCAAAGGGCTGAGCGCGGTTTTTCTCGCTCGACATGACACCAAGCGCTGGCACATCTCTGAAATTGCAAATGCTCTCAAGCCCAACGCGATAAAGGGTGGCGGGTCGATCGCTGCGCTTCCTCGCTTTTCGTCGATCAGAACGACCCCTGACGGCGCACGAATCGACGTGTCGTTTCCCGGTGAGGCAGCCTATTCGCTGGATCTCGATGGATCTTTATCAGTGACTGGTCGTACGGCACCGGTGCAGCGTAGCGCAGATGACCATGACAACCCGGATCTGGTCAGCAAAGTCGCGGCATCAATTACACTCCCGAAGGCGTCCGAAGATGCTCCGGTGGCGATGCTCCGGTGGGCTGCGCAAGCCCCAAACAGCGACAAACCCCGAGAATGCACGGTAGCTCAGCCAAGGGCTTGCGATCCGCCGCCGTCAACGCTGCGGCTCTCGGTTCACGCCGCTCGCTAGCTTTGCTTCTTCTTGCTCAATCACCGCCGCGGTGAACCGTTGGCTCTTCGGACCCAGTACATACGATGATTGGCCGTCAGCGGTATGCCTGTAACGAAATCTCTCCACCTGCAAATCGGCCGCGGCAACCAGCCGCTCAAAGCTCTGCCGATTGAGGCGGATGCAGTGCAACGGGCCTTTCCATTCACGATAATAGCCTACGGGGTTCTCTGTTTCTGCCTCCACGTCGTCCTCGACGAAGAGCGTGAGATATACCTTTCCGCCATCGGCCGAATGACGTCGGATGAATTGAAGATAGACCTGAATATCGCGGAGCCACATGTGGCTGAACACGGACAACAGAGTGATGCAATCGAACTCGCCAGATACCTGCAGATCAAAACTGTCTGCCCCGCTTCGATTGTATCTTTCGTTGCGGAAGGCGCTGAGATGGAACTCGGCGAAAGGCGCAACAGGTGCAATATTTTCCTGGAGCCAAGCTATCGAGGGAGCGTGAACGTCGACCCCAACATATTTCTGCACTGAGCCGAATACTTCAACCAAGCCGTTGAGGAGCCGGCCTTGCCCGCATCCGATATCCAACACGCGGCTTGCGCGGGTGATGCCGCAAGCGTCTTCCAGTACCTTGACGTTGGCCACTCCAGATCGAAGATAGACCGCATCGTCGGCGTATCTTGGTCCCCCCCATCGCATGTCTTTTGGAGGAAGCGGAAGCCGCATGTCGGTCACTCTCTGGATGCATCAATCTTGGCGCCGCATTGGCCCTTACAGCCAAGCGCCCACCCGTGCTAGATTTACCCGTTACTGGTAGCTCGAGGCAACTTGATGTCTTCCAATTTCGTCGTTTTTGCATCGATGCAAAGCCGATTTTCATCTGGAGAGAACTTTAGCGACCCCGACGCTGTCGAGCCCTTTGAGCTGGACAATAGGGACGTGGTATTTCCGGCACATTGGTCTTACTGGCGTCGCGCAATCTGGCGTCGGCAAAATGCGTGCCCCGGTTTCGGTTGGACGTATGACGCCGGGTTCATAGCCCCGCGCCAGAGTGCGCTATGGTCGGCTGCCATCGCCCGCATCCTAAATCGAACCCTGCCGAAGCCGCACATCCGCAATTTTCCAATTCATTAGACGCGGCCCGCACGCAGGTTAACCGGCTCTGGGTAGAAAACTTTCATCGATGCGGGTGAGGTTTGGATTGTAGTGGGGGTCGTGCTCGATCACGTGCTGCCAACGCGCACGTAGAGCAGCACATTCTTGCAAGTAGAGTTGCCACCGCGCCGCAGAACGATCCTTCTCCCGCGTCGCCGACTCGTTGTGGCGGAGAATAGCGTAAGGCGTCCAAAGGTTTTCCAAACCGCAGTCCCGTAACTTCAGGCAAAAGTCCACGTCATTGTACGCGACAGGAAATGCAGTTTCGTCAAAACCTCCCACGTCTTCGAACGCCACCCGGCGAACCAGAAGGCACGCAGCGGTGACGGCGGAGAAAAACTGGGTGCACTGGAGACGGCGCATGTAGCCTGGGTGATCGGCCGGATAAAATCTGTGAGCATGCCCAGCCAATCCGCCTGGACCGAGTATAACGCCAGCGTGCTGGATGAGCCCATTGGGATAAAGGAGCTTTGCGCCTACCGCCCCAATCTCCGGTCGTAGCGCGTGTCCCACCATCTCGCCGAGCCAGTCCGGTTCCAAAACCTCAATGTCATTGTTGATAAACCCGACGAGCACTCCACGGGCATCCCGTACCGCCCGGTTGTTGATGGCAGCGAAATTAAATGGTCCTGGGCATGACACGATGCGCACGCGGTCCTCCGTCTCGAGCAAAGACTGAAAATACTCATGCGTTCGGCGCTCTCGGCTGTCGTTGTCCGCGATTATTACCTCCAATGCGTTGTACTTGGTTCTGTGCAGAAGCCCTTCTACGCACGTGGCGAGGAGATCGACACGATCACGAGTGGGGACCACAAGGCTTACCACTGGTTCTGGCTCTGGGAGCGGCCACTGTATTCTGACATGGCCATATCGATCCACTGATGTGACAGCGGCCTCCGACCGGGTTCGTATCAGCCTGGTTACAGCGGCTCGTCGCTCCTCTTTCGCGCTTTCGTCCAAGTGTACGCATTCGCGGTGACTGAGTATCCGAGGCAGATGCTTGACAGCGTGCGACCCCACCGCGTTTGCCGTGCACAGGATCAGGTCAAACCACGATGCTTGCCCCGCGTCGACACTGACCCCTCCAGTGCTCAAAGCGTGGTCGCACGATACGGCCGCAGATCCGATGTAGTCCTGGGACAAAAATAGCTCGGCGTTCCAATCAGGCTTGAGACGCGGAACACGTGCGGCTAGGCCGTGCACGGAGTCATCCCAGTAAACGACGGCAACTTGGGGATTGCCACAGATGGCTGCAGCGATACGCAGCAGCGCATCTGGCTCCAGGCGCTCTCCATTCACCAGGTGAACGAGCCAGCGACCTCGGTGTTGACGAAGAGCCTCGTTCAGGCCCTCCACTTCAGCGTTCTCTAGGAGCGTCCATTCGCTATAGGTCTGTTCTTGCAGTGCTTCCGCGCTTTGCGCTGCAATTGGCTCAGTCGAACCGCCGCCTATGTATACAATGAGGTGCGGCCCAGGCTTGGCAGCCATGCTTGTGGTAAGTGCCAGCGTCTCGCCCGCCCACGCACTCCGTCTCGCTGCCATCCATGCTGCAAAGTTGAAACCTGGTAGAGGGGCCAGAAGGCGGCGCAGCCGATTCTTCGCTCGAACCTTCTTGCCAATTAGGCGCCAATATACAGCGCGAACAGTTTCAATTGGATCTCTCTGCGCTGCGAGTGCTAGCCGATAGAGAAGCGAGATGGGCTCCAGTGTAACGCGGCATGTTTCCACTCCCTTTGCCACCATCCAAGCCCGATGAAAGGCGGAATCCGCGAGCAAGAGATGTTGGGCCGAATAGGTAACGCCTATGGGCATATCAAACGACGTTTTCCCGCCGGTATGCAGATTCTCTAGGATCAAACTCATAGAGGTGGACAAGGTATCTCGCGGTCCTAGGCGCAAAACAAACCAACCCGGCTCAAATCCATCCGGGTTAGCCGCCACAATTTTCCTTTCCTGGCCCACCATTCACACATGTCCTTTGGCCTGATCCCCGAAAACTCCTCCGGATTGGGTCTAGTCCGTCACTCTATGCGCTTGACCCCGTTTCTGGACGACCCAGAGCCAGAATTTTCGCCTCGTCGCGCTCATGGCCGCTGATGTGAGCGAGCGGCGGGGATGTGAGCGGCGCAGTAGGGGCAGGGCTGTCTGCACGATCTGCATCTGATCGGCAGGGTACTCGCGTGCCAGCGTCACTGCCTCCTGCGACGTGCCGCGCATCCACGCTTCGAACTCCTTGTCACCTGGCCTGCCGTTGTGCGGCCTGCTGGAAACGAGAAGGCGTCGGCAGCACCCGTTGATCTGCGTGCCCAGATGCGCGAGATGGCGCAAGACGGGCAGCTAAACAAAGTCATCACCCGCATTTCATAGAGGCTCGCGCGCGGCAAATTGAACCCGGTGGCCAGGTGAACATTGGCACTACATTGGCACTACTGTGGGCTTGGTAGCAAAGAAAGGCCCAGTTTCTGGCGACCCCGGCAGGATTCGAACCTGCGACCCCCAGATTAGGAATCTGGTGCTCTATCCAGCTGAGCTACGGGGCCTTTGAATTCCCGCCTGGTTCTCGGACTTTGCTGCTCCAGACGCAAGGGGGTCAACGGTCAGCGGGTCACACCCCTAAAGCCTTCGCAGGGTATAGATAGCGACCTGCGTTCTGTCACGCTTTGTAAGCACCGATGAAAGGTTCAAGCCCTCCTTTTCCAATGCGGCGCGGATAGCCTGGTCTCGCAAAAACCGGAAAGTCATCGAGGAGCTGAAATCCCACAATTCATCCGCTTCGAACACGACGCTCTCTTCAGATCCAAGCCTTTCGATCAGATGGTTGAAGAACTTGATCCGATTGCGCGACTTGAGCCGCCCGCCAACTAGTGCGGCCGGTTGCGGCCTCCATGCCATCCCCCGAGCGCCGGGGAAACAGCGTGTGAGAGTGCCCTTCGGAATGGCTTTGTGACCATACGCAGCGAACACAACCCAAAGAGAACAACCTTCTGGCACATCTCCATCGACACACGTCCGGATCGCAGTTCGGCCAGCGGCCTGAAACAGATGGTGCGCAATCTCTCCTAAGCGAAGTTGCTCGATCTTCTTCGGATCAACATCGTGGTCGGCCGGGACTGCGGCGGTAGCGCGCCAGTAGGCTTCGTTCACAACGTCGGGATACTGGTGCATTCCGATGACGATGGCGTGCCGAATGTCCTTAAACACATTCGTCGCAGTGTGGCGGCCCCACGTCACGGCTTCGATGCGCTCTACATCCCCGCCTGAGCGCTCGAACTCATCTTTGATTTCAGCGACGATATCGTCGTAATCCTTACCCGGCTTGTGCGTCACAAGGAGAACCCTATCGCGCTTTGGCAGCGATCGGATCGCCTTCACTGCTCCCCCGACGAGTTCGCTCCGCTTGTCGTTGTTGCGCATGCTGGCTTTGCCTGCGCCACGATCCCAATGGTGGATCGTGAGATTGCGATAGCTCTTTCCGGGAGAGTACAGCTTGCGCAGGTCGCCGCGCCCTTCGCTCCAGGCGCGATAGGTGACGCGCAAGTGTCCCGATGCGTCCAGAATGAGCATTGGCGCGAGATGCTTGGGCAGCAGCTCGCGATAGGTCAGCATCGTGCCGTCCGCACCCTTTCCGGGATCGAAGAACATCCGCACATTGCGACCCTGCATACGCGAAATGATGTCGCCGACCTCATCCGGCTCGTAGAGCTTCTTTACCGGGTTCGTCATTGTGACGAAGTGGTCCAGCATGGGAAACGCGAACTGCCTCGCGCCCAGATGGGCTGCGTCGAGAATCTGTTTGACCAAATCGCGAAGCTCATTGGCGGGTTTCGCTTGACCTAGGCGCTCCAATGCATCGGCGAATGCCTTGATGTCATCGGGTTTAAGAATGAGCGGCTTGCTCGGCATGATGGACTCATCCCACACGCGCACGAGGCGTGGTTTGCCGAGATAGGGCCAAAGCTGCTTGAAATCCTTTTTGCCTGGGATGGTGGCGAATGCAGTCAGCTTCTGCTGTGTCGCGAAGACAATCTGCGCGTTGTCAGTGTCAGCGATCCATCGGGAGCCTTTGAACTTGCCGCGTCCGAGCACGCGCAGCTCATCGTTCTCCTCTCTCTTGCCAACTTCGACCGCGAACCGGCCTTGCTCCAGAGCCAGCTCATCGATCATCCGCTTGATCTCCTCTAGCCGGGAAACGAAGATCACAATGCCAACGTGCCTATGGGCCGGACTAGCAAGAATTTGCCTCACTGACTCAAGCAGGGTGCTCGACTTGCCCATACCAGTCGGCAAGCTGCTGTAGAGGAATTGCGGCGCAGCCCGGCCCTCCGCCATCGCCTCAATAGCGCCAGCGATCTCCTCCAGGCCCTTCCAGTGGTCCGGGGTGGGATAGTGGTCCCATCCCTTGAACGTCTCCCGGAGGGCCCTGAGGGTCCGCGCAGCGAGGCCGGGCCGCTCCACCGGCCCGGCGCCAAGACCACCCATTTCAACATCTCGATAAGGGGGTCTTCTCTTATGGAGAAGTTGAAATGGGTCAACCGCACCGTCGCCTGTCATCGCGCACCCCCTTCTCTTGCCGCCCGTGCTTCCTGCACAGCCGGGTCAGCATCGAGCACGATGCGGATGGCTTCGGAGCGCTGCTCAATGGCGCGAGGTTGCAGGGCCACTTCAGGATCAAGCTCCAGGGTGAAGCGGATGATCGCCACGAGCCGGTCAATGGTCGCTTCGGTGAGCCTGCTCTTGGCGAGTTCAGCGCGAAGCCTTGAGAGGTGAGTAAACATCGCGCGCTCTCGGACTGCGAAAAGCGCAGCCTCAGCCACAGGCGAGAGGTCCAACTTGGGCTCCACCCGATGCAGCCAGGACAGAGGCTTGAGCGGAAACCGCAGGTGGCGTTTGCCGCTCACTTCACGATCAACCTCGACCTGCTCCTGCCACGCGAGATATTCGGCACGCGAGGTCATCGGGTGCCGGCCGCCCGCCACGTCCTGCCGTGGCATCCTGCCCTGGATGCGCTGGCGGCGGATGGTGGCGTCCGACACGCGCTCCAGGTGGGAGAAGTCTTGGTCGGTCAGGGCGGCTGGGATTTCATCTGCGTCATAATGTCTCATATCGTCTCCGAGGGGGTTTCTGACCCGCCAAGCGCGGGCTCGACACCATTTGTAGCGCGGCGGTTGCGGCATTTATATTGTCAAATGATTTTTCCTCATCTATGCGTTTAAGCGCGAAACAACGGAGCAGAAGCGCAGTGAAAAATGCCCATGATGAATTGGCGGCCCAGTTCGGAACCGCGACCTTGGATGAATTGGCTGGAAAGCGATCCAGCGAGGATCGGGCCACGGCATTCGACCGCGTGGAACGGGGGATGCTGCTCGGCCAAATCCCCTCGAACATCGACCTTGTGGAAACGGATGACTTCTGGGGCGATCCCGAGTTCATCGGAGCGCCTTCCCGCGAGAAGAGCCAGCTCATCCCCAATCAGCAGCGCATCCGCTCCGAAGCGCAGCGCTTGCGCTCCGCAGCCGAGGTGGCGCTTGAGGAGGGCTATGAGCCGCCAGCGTCGCAGCAGCGCGCAGAACCTGAGTCCGATGCAGAGCAAGCGTGGAGCGGCTTCGCGCAACGCCATCCTGCCCTCGCTCGGGACCGCTCAGCAGCCGAGGCCGCAGCGACGCAGCTTGCGGACAGCGGCGCGCGCTTCAGCTCAATGAGTGAGTTCTATGACGCGCTCGCTACGCGCCTCTCAAACGAGGACGAAGGGCGCGCAGTCGGGTTCGACACCAACCGCTCTGGCGCTGTTGCGCGACCGAAGCCGACAGCGGTGCAGAGCGACATGGCGAGTGAGCTAGCTGAGAGCCAGCGCAGAGCTGGCTGGCACTAGAAGCGGTTCGGAGGAACCAGACGGGGCCATTGAAGGAATGGCCCACAGTGAAGAAGAGAACCACTCGCAAGAATCATCCGTCAACGCGCGGCGCAGGAAAAGCGAAGCGTCAAGCGCCACGGATAAGAGAGCGCTCACCGTCCGAGACGGAAAACCGAATCGCGGGAGCGATCCGTGCTTGGCGGCTGAGGCCGCGCCTCATTGGCGGCCGTCCCGTAAATGGCGCTGGCCTGACATGCCTGATTGGCCCGGAGACTCTGAGCAGCGCCCGCTTCGATCCTCTCGCCGAGCGTGTTGCGGTGCGCGTCGCGCCGACCGCGTGGCATTACCTCGATGACGGTTCGCCCGTCTCGAAGAAGCGCGCAGCTGGCCTCGGCTGGATCACGACGGACGACCTGAACGCTTCTGCGCTCGCGCTGCGCGACGCGAGGCTCGCTTTCAACCACGCCTGCAATAAACCCCTTGTCCTTTCACCTTTGACGGAGAGCCCAGCATGAGCCAGACCATTGCATTTCTCTCGCTAGCACACGACGGTCCCGCGATCCGCGCACGCACGCAGGAGATGCTAGAGGGTTATTGCTTCGGCAAAGCCGTCGCGAAGCCCTCGCTTTGGCTGCGGAATCGCGCGGAGCTTCGGACGACACTCAAGCGGGGCGATACGCTCGTGTCCCACAAGTTCACCGATCTCTTCACCTCGCCGACCGACATGGTGTCCTTCGTCACCTGGGCTCTAGGCGAGAACATCGCGGTTCACACCGCCGATGTGGGAGAGCTGACAGAACGGCTCGCGATCCTGCGCGTGCTCGGCGAAGCCTTCGCACCTCTCGACAAGGAAGTTATCAAGCTCCGCCAGCAGCTCACCATCGAGCAAATCCAAAGCGAGGGCATTGAGGAGAATGTCACCCGGCGTGTGACGAAGGCCGTGAAGGCCGCGCTGGAGCAATTGGACATTCTCACAATTGCGACGCAGGCGAAGGAAGCCGCCGTCGCGGAAACACCGAAGCCCAAGCCAGCAAGCGAGTGGCAGCCGATGCAGGGCACGAAGTGGCAATAGCGAACTGGCGCTGACGGACGTGCTCAGCGCCATAGGGGGAGCGGTAGGGCACCGCTCCCCCTCTCCCCTCTCTCCTAGCAAGGTAGAAACCATGGCAGACGAAACCGAGAACCCTTTCCTGGCAGCGCTGCGCGGCCGAGAAGCTCCGCCACGCTTTGCCGGTCCGCAGGGCAGCGTGACGGGTCTCATCGACCGCGTCACAGGCGTCCCGACGCAGGATCAGTATCTGGCAGCCGAGCGTGCGCACGTTCGCAGCCGCGATGATGCGACACGCGCCGATGCCTTGGCGAAGGAGCAACAGACCCTGCAGAAGCTCGCAGGCGCCTACAGCGCTGCTCTCCAGGGCAGCGGAGGCGATGTGAAGACCGCGCTTACCACGCTCTTGCAGAAGCCTGAGTTTCTCATGCTCGGCACGGGCAGTGCCGCTTCATTCATGCAGAACATCAAAACCATTCAGGAGATGGCGCAGGGGCCAGCGCCGGAGAAGGGCGTTGTCGTCGGCGAGGGCGGAGCGCTTGTTTCTCCAAGCACGGGGAAAGAGCTATTCCGCAATCCCAAGGGCCCCACGGAGAGCACCATCGACAAGGAGATGGCGAAGAAGAGCGTCGAGCAGTGGGGCTCCATCGTGGAGGAGGGCCAGCAGGCTCGCGTCGATATGCTCGGCATCGAGGAGCTGAAGCGGCTCGGCGACAGGATCGGCACCGGCGGCGCAGCAGCCATCAGAGGCCATCTCGCCCGCGTCGGCATTGACCTGGGCGATGCTGGCGACATTCAGGCATTCGAGAGCATGGTGGATCGCCTGACGCCCGCACAGCGCGGCGGCTTGCCCGGCGCCGCTTCGAATCTCGACGTGACGATGTTCAAGAGCGCTCTTCCCTCGCTCATCCGCACACCCGAGGGCAATCGGACGATCATCCGCACTATGGAAGCGCTGGCAAAGGCGAAGATGCAGCGCGGAGAGATCGCGGACTCCGTCTATGAAGGCGAGCGCACCATTCCGCAGGCCTTGCGCGACATCCGCAAACTGCCTGATCCACTCTCCGAGTTCAAAGAACTCTCCAAGAAGGAGAAGGGCGGCGACGACCCGGCCCAAAGCGGGCTTGCGCAGGGCGAGATTCGAACCGGGCGCGGAGGCAAGCAGTATCGCTTCAAAGGCGGCAATCAGCATGACCGTCGCGCATGGGAGTTGGTCGAATGAGCGAGCGTGATCCGTGGGAAGCAGACCTTGATCCGTGGGAGACGGATGCGGGAAAGGGAGAGTCCACCGGTCGGCGAACGCGGAAGAGCGGCGTAGAGATCCTTCGCGACATGCTGCCCACTGCGCAGGGTGCGCTCGATTTCGCCGGGCAGACCGTCGGCACCGCTGGCGGCATTGCAGCCGGTGCGCCCGGTGGTCCTGCCGGAATGGCCGTTGGCGGAGGCCTGGGCAGCGTCGCGGGCAAGCGCGTTGCGCGCGATGTCGGCTCCATGTTCGGCCTGGAGGGCAGCGAGCAATACCCGAGGACGACAGAGAGCGCGATTGATGCGGCTGCCGGGGCCGTGGGTCCGGTGGCAAGCGCAGCATCCCGCGTCGGAAGCCGCGTCGTCACTGGCTTGAAGCGCAGCGATGCTCAAGAGGCATTCACGCGCAAAGCCGTGGAGGAACTATCGACCCTGCGGCGAAAGGGCGTGACGCGAGGCCTCTCTGAAGCGGAGAAAACGCAGATCGGAAAGCAGGCGTCGGACGAAGCCATTGAGGTGGCGAAGGAGCGCGCTGTTTCGCGCTCCGCCGGTGACACACTTCGGCGTGGAATGCCAGGCGCAGCGCTCGGCTCGCTCGTGGAGCCCGTGACAGGCGCTTTGCTCGGCGCTGGCGCCTCGGATGCGGTACTGAAGTGGGCTGTGCCCAGGCTGCTGGAGAGCCGTTTCGGCGATGCGTTCGCGAAGTGGGCCCTGCAGAAAGTCGGCACGCGCAATACCGACGGCCTCGCTACGTCGCTGCTGGCGGTTGCAGCGGAGCAGAAGCTTTCGCGCGAGGAGCAGCGCGCGATGGATGCGCTCGCGGCGGAGCTGCAGAGCGAAAGGAAGAGCGCGCCAGAGCGGCCGAAGGCAGCGCGCGACACACGCGGCAGATTCACCGGCCCGAAGCGCGCGATGGATCACTCGGGCCTGGAAGAGCTATTCGGAGGTGAGCAGTGAACCGCGAGGAAGATCGGATGCTGAGGCGCATCGACCGCATGGCGAAGCGCAGGGGAGGGCCTGGCTGCACGGTTGCGCTCGGACCGGCCTGGCGCGAGGGGCAGGATGGTCCGGCGCGCAGCGCGATCGCGGAGAGCTGCATCCCCGTGACGGGAGAGGGCTTCGCGGCGGAGGGCCAGCGGCGGCTTGGAGTGAGGGGCTGACCGGGAACGACGCTCTTCAACTTCTCCATAAGGGACCCCTTTATCGAGAACTTGAAGTGCGTGGGCTTTGCACGGCTTTGCAGCCCAAGGGCCACACTGGATGTGCAGAGAAGACACACTCGAGCACACGGCAAAGTGCGACGGCCTGACGCAGGTTGATGGCGGAAATGGGGCGCCCGAATTTTTCGTTAACCTCCCAGAAACGAGTTGCAAAGCGCACGCATGCGTCCCGCGCATGCCTTCGAGGGGATGCTGAGCAAATCGTAACTAGCTGGCACAGATCGATAATTCTCCTTTCCATAAGGTAGATTCTCGGAATCGAGGTAGTCCCTGCAATGACCTCAGGCGCGAACATCCGAGGAACGTCAGGGGCTTAGGCTGAGAAGCGCGAGAGCCGAGCTATGCGCTGTGCGAGGGCTGCGCCTGGGGCATAGCGGGTCAAAGCGGGACAGCTTTAACGATCTGCTAACCCTCTCCGGAGGGCAAGCCGCATGCCAGCTGGCACGACTCTTGTCCGGCTCGGCGCAGGAGTGGTGCGAAGGGTGGAAAGAGCGAGCGCGGCAGGCTTCGCAGTTGCGCTCTGGCTGGGATTCGGCTGGCCCCCCTCCGCAGATCGAGCGCGCGTTAAATCGGCCCGTAGGGACGCCCTGGAGGCCCTGGGGTGGCAGGGGTGTTTCCCCCAGGCCCCCTCCGTTAACTTCTGAAAAGGGGGCCCCTTACCGTCAAGCCTACGTGCAGCACTTTTGGAAAGTGCCACCTGCAACACCTGCGACCCATTTCAACTTCTCGATAAAGGGGTCTCTCTTATTGAGATGTTGAAGTGGGTGGAGCGCTCGACTTCCCATGGGGGGCCTCGCTCCACAGGGGCGCGCGGGAATCTACAGAAAAACCCCGAGGCCGATCTCGCACCCTACTGCCGTCTGATCCGCTCAAGCTCCCTCTTGAAGCGAACGTGGTCCATCCACCACCAAATGATGGAGAGTGCCAGCAGAGCAACAAGGGCGACGTAGATCAAAGCGGGGAATGTGGCGGCGAGAACCAGCCAGAGCGCGGCGGTGAGAGCAAGCGCGCAAACAGTCTTACCCCACTCCAAGAGTTGATCGGAGCCGGAAAGCACCTTGGCCGGAACAACGATCCATAGGACAGCGGAGAGGAAGCCCGAAAGCCAGCCATACATGCTGCCCTGATCTACCTCCAGGAAGTCCGAAATGTCCGGCATGAATGCCATGAGGAACAAAAGCACCCCGTCGCCGGGTGCAAAGAAAAGCCATTTGAGCCACAGCCAAACGTCGCTGATCGTAAAGAGGCCATCACCGTTCATGTCGGTTGCGAACCGAAAGCGTTGACTCGCGTAATCAGCGGCCAACTCTTGGCTCATCACCTGCGCCATTTCTTTAAAGGTAGTCACCTCGCGGGCCATAGACGTGCGGTTAGCGGTGCCCATGGTGAGTCGGCAAGACGGTGGGTGGGGTTGTCTACAACTACGAGCGGGAACGCCGGAGCTTTTAGAAGCGCGGCCGCGTCTGCGGATCAACCCGTTCGACCTATATGCTTCGTTAGCGCGCTCCAGCGCCCTTTCAACCACTTCCATCCGTTCGCAACATCCAGTTCAACGCCGAACAAACGCACCTTAGAGCTAACCACCTCGCCCAGTTTCGGCTGCGTGTCTGCAGGTGCCGGTAAATCTGCAGCGTAGTGCCGCCTCAGGACGCCGAGCTTGTAAGCAATGAGCCGGTGTGCCGCATCGATCTCCCGCTTTGGATCATATGGCTCAACGGACTCGGGATACCCGCCGCCCCTCATCGCGCGGTCGAGATACTTCATGCGGCCGTAGATGCGGTGTGCGAACCCCTGAAGCAACACCTCGACGTACACCAATGTGCCTCTGATTTGCTCGGGAGAATATCGTTGGAATGCCGTTTCAAGCTGGTTGCATGCATCGTGTACCGCGTCTTCGATGCACGGTCTGACGAAGCCCCAAAAGATCTTGCGCAATTGATTGTCGAACACTTGCCCGATGCCCGGACTAATTGGTCGTCCACGGCAGTCGATAATCTCCATCTTTTCATTGTTGGACGCGCGCACCATCATCCAGCGCGTTAGCTTATCCCGATCGATCTGGTCAAATCGTTCGTCGAGTTCGTGCCGAAGCTTCTCAGCGACTGGCGTAAGGACAGGCTTATCCATTGGACAGACCCCGAGCACGCATCTCAATACCGATTTAATTTACTCGGGTCGGCTGGTTGCAACCATGGCCTGCAAACAAATGGCCCACCGATCTAGCGCGGCACGCATAGAATCCAGTCGCTCCGAATGGTTGTATCGCTCTCGCGTGACGCCCAGTGGCGCATGGTTCATCACGCGCTCTATCACTTCGTCAGGCACGCCCAGCTCGCCCAGACGTGTGGCGCACGTCCGGCGCAAGTCGTGGCTGGAGAAGCCCATGGCGAGGCGCAAGGTCGCGCGCTGCGCCGACTTCGCCCTCACCGGCCTGGACGGGTCTTCGCTCGGAAACAGAAACTCCGACTTTGGCTCGCGCGCCAGCGCACCCTCTACGATCTCCATGGCAAGCGGACTGAGAGGCAGACGGTGAATGCGGCGCGACTTGGTTCGCTTCCCCGGCAGGGTTAGCAAGCGCTGCGCAAGGTCAATCTCGCTGCGCCGGATGCCCATCGCCTCGGTGATGCGCAGACCGCAGAGCAGTTGCAGTCGGAGGGCGTCGCGAACGGCCGGTGTCGCCGCGATCTCCCAGACAGCACGTATCTCATCGTCCGACAAAACGCGGTCCCGTGGCGTCCCGGCGTGCTGCACGCGCATGCCGCGCGCAGGATTTGCGCCTGAGTAGCGGCCCGTCTCCTGCGCCCAAGCGTAGATGCCATGGGTTACCCTCAAGGCATGTGCGCTGATCTGCATCGCGCCCCGTGCTGTGATCCGCTCCAGCACAGCCGACACGTCGCGGCGTGTCACCGCGTCAGCGCGCATCTCGCCGAGATACGGCAGCACGTCACGCCTGAGAATGCGTCTCGCTTCTTTCACCCAATCCGGGCGCAGCGTTCGGGCCTTCGCGTCTGCCCATTGCTCGCTCAGCTCTTGGAACGTCGGGGATGGCGTGGAGACGGATTGCGGCATGAACCGGCGTAGCAGGTGACGAAGCATGGGACCTCCCGTCCAGGCGGGAGGGTTGATGGTGTGGGTAAGGCCCGGTGCCGATTAGGAATCTGGTGCTCTATCCAGCTGAGCTACGGGGCCCATCAGGACAGCGCGGGGCGACTTCCCACAGAGCGGTCCTTAAACCCGTAGCGTAAATCGCACTTCAACGCGCCTTCATCAAGGCCTTTGAGCGCGGGCTGAGCAGAGCAAGCAGCTTCGCGGCAAGGGTGGCTTCTGCTAGCGTTTTGGAGTTGCATCCGGGCGCTGCTCGGCAAGTGCGATCCAAAGGGGCAGCTCAAGCCTCAAAAAAAGCTATCAGGGAGATTCCATCTATGCATCGTCGCAGACTTCTCGTTCTTGCATCAAGCACACTGGCGTTCAGCATCGCGCTAGTCTTTGGCGCCCAGGCGCAGACTTGGCCCAACCGCCCCGTCAAACTGATCGTGCCCTACGCACCAGGCGGGGCAACGGACGCGCTGGCACGCCCGTGGGCCGACAAGCTGAGCCAAGCGCTAGGCCAGCAGTTCGTCGTGGAGAATCGCGGCGGCGCAAGCGGAATGATTGGCCTCGAGGCGGCAGCCAAGTCGCTGCCAGACGGCTACACTCTCCTCTTCACACCCAACGCACCTCTCTCCGTTCTCCCGCATCTGCGCAAAACACCGTACGATCCGGTCAAGAGCTTCGATCCGATCGGGCGCGCCGGCGACGTCGTCAATGGGTTTGTCATCCATCCTTCAGTGGGCGTGAAGACCTTCGCCGAGCTGCTGGAGTACGCCAAGAAAAATCCGGGCAAGCTGGCATACGCCTCATCGGGGCAGGGCACATCGACGCATTTGCGCCTCGAGGCGCTAAAGCTGAAGGCCGGCATCGACATCCTGCACGTGCCCTATCGCGGCGGCGCCGATTCGCTCAATGATCTCCTGCCCGGCAACGTCCAGATGATGAACGAGCCCATTACGCTTCCCCATGTCAAAGCAGGAAAACTTATCCTGCTCGCCATCAACGGCCGCGAACGGAGCCCCGATTTCCCGGACGTACCGACACTGACGGAGGTCGGTGTTCAGGGTGCCGATGTACCGATCTGGTTCTCCATCTTCGCGCCCGCCGGCGTATCCAAGGTACGCATCCGGCGAAGACCGCAGGGGTGAGTGCTCAGGCGGCTTGAGCGGCACCGGCCTTGGCGGCCTTCCAGTTCCAGGGCAGCAGGTCGGCGATCTGCTTGGCGGGGTGATCGGCAATGCG
>JBJXDX010000079.1:0-118579 GCA_046154585.1 Hyphomicrobiaceae bacterium
CTCAGACGCTGTCCCAGGGGTGCTGGATTTAGCTCTCATGCTCCACTCCTCAGGTGGTCACGATGAGCCCGAAATCCTCCGTTCCTCAAGCCGCTAAATCTGACTCACAAGTGCTGATGTCGGACAGGCTCAAGGTGGGATTGCCGAACGTTCGGGTCCACGACCTGAAGCACACGTTTGGACGCCGCTTGCGAGCGGCCGGCGTGAGCTTCGAGGACCGTCAGGATCTACTCGGACATCGCTCTGGTAGGATCACCACTCACTATTCAGCGGCGGAGCTTACGCGCCTGATCGAAGCGGCCGAGACCGTAGTCGAGGCCGACGGAAAGAGGCCTGAGCTAGTAGTGCTGCGGGGGAGAGCAGGGACCAGCTCCCGCAAAACTCCCGCACAGTTAGGCGAACCGGAGGTGAGAAGTTGACAAAACTGGCTGGGGCGGGAGGGTTCGAACCTCCGCATGGCGGAATCAAAATCCGCTGCCTTACCACTTGGCTACGCCCCAACTGAGAACGTGCCTTCTACGCGCAACGGCGCGGGGATTCAAGGCCTCGAACCTGCGCCGGTGGCGGGTCGGCATTGCGTCATGATCTTGACTATTCGACGAACCCGGCCAGCCTCGGCAGCCACAAGCTGATGCTCGGAAAATAGATGCAGAGCATCAAGCCCAAGATCTGCAGCGCGACGAATGGATACATGGCGCGATAGACGTCGGCCATGGTCACGCCGGGCGGCGCCGTCCCCTTCATGTAGAACAGTGTGGCGCCAAACGGCGGTGTCATGAATGCCGTTTGCAGATTGACTGCGACCAACGTACCGAACCAGGTCATCAGCGCCGCGTTGCTGCCCAGATGGTCGGAGAAATCGAACTTCATCAGGATCGGGCCAAAGATCGGCAGGACGATGAGGCAGATCTCGATCCACTCGAACGGGAATCCGAGTAGGAAGATCAGCACCATGATGAATGCGAGCATCTCCCACTTGGTGTCCACGCCGAAATAGGCGAGCGTCGAGATCATCAGGTCGTCGCCGCCGAGGACGCGGAACACGTAGGAAAAGCCGGTAGCCCCGAGGAAGATCAAGAACACCAAACCGTTCGCCTTGCAGGTAGAGAAGATCGCCTCGGTCATCATTTGAATCGTCGCACGTCCGTTCAGTGCGGCGATGAACAGCGCGCCGAGCACGCCGACGGCACCGCTCTCCGTCGGTGTAGCCCAGCCGGCGAAGATCGAACCCAGCACGATCACCATCAGCGCTGTCATCGGGAACAGGCCGCGCCACAAGGCATACCAGAACTCGCCGCGCGTCTGCGGCCCGTATTCCGGCGGCAACTTCGGCGCCATGCCGGGTCGCAGGATCGAAACCGCGACGATGTAGAGCAGGTACAGGCCTGAGAGCAGGAAGCCCGGCATGACGGCGCCGAGAAACAGGTTGCCCGCCGAGGTCGCCAGCATCTCCGCCATCACCACCAGCATGATGGCCGGTGGGATCAGGATGCCGAGCGTTCCAGCCGAGGCAATGGTGCCGATGGCGAGCTCCTTGTTGTATCCGGACGCCAGCATCTGCGGCAACGCGATCACCGACAGCGTGATGACGGCTGCGCCGACCACACCGATCGGAGCGGCCAAGATGGTTCCCATGATCATGACAGCGACGGCCAGTGCACCGGGACACCACTTGAACAGGATCTCGGTCGCGCTCAGCATATCTTTGGCCGAGCCGGATCGCTCCAGGATCGCACCCATGAAGATGAACATGGGGATCGACGCGAGCACCGGGTCCGCCGCGACGCCTGCCCACATGCGCAGCACGACGTCCGAGATGCCGATGATCTTGAATACGCCGAGCCAAGATCCGATGATTGCGAAGACCAGCGACAGGCCTCCCATGATGAAGGCCACGGGATACCCGATGAAAATGAAGAAGAACATGCTGACGAACATGATCAGCGCGAGATTGTCAGCCAGCGTGTCGAGCACTATGGATTCTCCCGGTTCGGACTATACGTCCGACTCCACATGGCCAATCTGCAGATTGACTTCTTCGTTCGATATGCCACCAAACAGAAAGACGATGACACGCAGCAACACGCTCAAGATGCCCATCACCACCATCCAGAGGCCGGCAGCGTAGATGCCTTTGATGATCCAGCGATGGGTGAGGCCGACCGTGCTGTCGGACTGCTCGCCCAGCAGAAAGGACTGCGTCACGAAATCGAGGCTGTAGTACGCGACCAGCGCAACGTATGGCAGTGCCAGCAGCAGGCAACCAAAGAGCTCGATCCACGCTCTGCCGCGATACGACATCTGTTCGGTGAAGGAGTCGACCCGCGGATGCGCGTTGATGGTGTAGCAGTAGCCCATCCACAGCGAGAAGATCGCGGCATGGAAATGCCACTCCAGCTCCTGCAACTTGGTGGATGGCAATGGCACACCGAACTTCCGTGCGACGACATCGAACGTGGTCACCAGGGCCATGATGAGGAGCAGCCAGCCGGATGCTAAGGCGATCACTTCGAGGATGCGGCGAAAGACCTCTGAGAGCTTTAGAAGTGCCCTCATTGCGGGATAGCCCCTCCGCAGCGTGTCTGGCGGCGACGCTTCGCCCACAAAATTTTGTCCGACATTGGTCCTCCCTTCCCCTTCGACCAGGCATCCATTCCACTCAATCCTGCCGCGACGGTAGACAAGAACTCCACACGTCCGCGCACCACATCGAGTTTGTGGTGCGTGGATGGCAGAGCCAAACGAGCAGTTCGGTCCGTGGACCTAGAGCGCGCGATCATTTCACATGGAAGCACTAAGGCTTCCATGTGAAGCGTGAATCGCTCTCTCAACATAGAGGTAGAGCAGGATTCACGTTTCGGCCGAGGGACCACATGTAGGGCGAGGTGATTCAATCCGAAACGATCCTGCTCAAGTCGCCAAGGACGTTCCTCGGCGGTGAAGCGGTCGGCCCAGCCTTGGCGCTGGGCCGGAAGTATCCGCCTCATTCTTTCAGGTAGGTCGCTTTCATCTGCTGCGAGACACCCCATACCGAGAACTTCTTGCGATAATCGGTGTAGTGGTCGGCAACCTTTTTGAAGAGCGCGTCCTTCGCCGACTCTTCGGTCAAGACTTCCTGCCATGCCTTCTCTATGGCCGCCAGATCCTCGTCGCTCCAGCGCTTCACCTTGACACCGTGCTTCGTCTGATACTCGGCCATGGCAGCAAATTGCGCGTGGTCGCTTTCGACGTAGGTGTGGATCACCGCGTCGTTGAGCGCGACCTCGATGATCGCCTTGTGCTGATCCGACAGTGCCTCCCAGGCCTTCTTGTTCATCAACAGCTCGCTGACCGAAGACTGCTGATGCCAGCCGGGGAAGTAATTGTACTTGGCGATCTGGTGGAAGCCCAAGCGCGTGTCCATGGTCGGCATGGAGAACTCGGTTGCGTCGATGACGCCGCGCTCCAGCGCCTGATAGATGTCGGCGGCTGCCAAAAGCTGGGTCTGGACGCCGAGCTTCTGCATCACCTGGGCGCCGAGGCCAAAGAAGCGCATCTTCATGCCCTTCAGCTCAGCCACCGATTTGACCTCGTTGCGGAACCAGCCAGAGGTCTCCGGTGCGATCGCGAAGCAGTCGAGCGCGTAGAGGCCGTGCTTGTCGTAGATCTCGTCGCGCAGCTTGTTGCCACCACCGAACCATTTCCAACCCAGGAACTCGCCAATCGTCGGGCCGAACGGCACTGTTGTGAAGAAGGCCAGCGCGGGATACTTGCCGGTATGATAGCCGGGCGTCGTCCAGCACGACTCGATCGAACCTTTGGATACTGCGTCGAAACACTCGAGCGGCGGAATGAGCGCGCCGGGCTCGTAGAACTTGATCTCGAGCGTGCCGCCCGACAACCGGTCGATGTTCTTGGAGAAGCGCACGGCCGAGGTGCCGATGTGCGGCAACTGGGCGCCGAACGCACTTTGCATCTTCCAGCGCACCTTGGTTTGCGCGCTGGCGTCAGTGGAAACGAAAGCGAGACCCACGGCAGACACTGCCACGAGCCCCCACTTTAGCGGGTTG
Organism: Hyphomicrobiaceae bacterium; assembly: GCA_046154585.1. Taxonomy (GTDB): domain Bacteria; phylum Pseudomonadota; class Alphaproteobacteria; order Rhizobiales; family Hyphomicrobiaceae; genus CADEFX01. The sequence goes on from JBJXDX010000079.1 coordinate 4,050, forward strand.
ATTGACATAGTTTACCTCCCATGGCAGCTGCGACCGTTACGACGCCGGTAGAGATACCAGCTGCATCCGGTGCGGCATGCGTGACTGCACAAAGGGGCGTGGCTTTGATTTTTTTAGCCGCTGCTCAAACGGCTTGACGGAAGCTCTCCGACCCGAGGCACACGTTGGCACGCGTTCGGAGCAATGTCAAAAAAATGCCTGCGTGCAACTGTGTAGGAGGCAGAGTTGTCTTCTGGACCGGTTGGTATTTCGCCCGATGGCGCGTCGAAAAACACCTCTGCCGGCTCGGTCGTAGCCGTCGACCGGCAGCACTACCCTGATGTTTGCCACGTGTATAAAAGGCGCCATGCGCGATCCGATGTCACGCCGCACACTCCTAGCCGCCGGTTTGGGCGGGCTGTGCCTATTTCCATTCACAAACTTGGTCGCGGCCCAGTCTTCGCGAATGACTTTCGCGCAGTGGGTCGACGGCTTTCGCGCCCGCGCCATTGCGCGGGGCATATCGGCGGCCACCTATTCCCGCGTGATGAATGCGGTCGTGCCCGATACCTCTGTTTACGCGCTGGATCGCGCGCAGCCTGAATTCCAGGAGGTCGTCTGGCAGTATCTCAACCGCCGCGTCTCCGACTGGCGCATCACGACGGGCAAGGTGCGCGCCCGCGAGCACGCAGGCTTGCTCGAGCGCATCGAGCGCGAGTATGGCGTTGATCGCTACGTGATGCTCGGATTGTGGGGCATGGAGTCGGCCTTCGGCGACGTCGTCGAAAATCCCAAGCACATGCGGCCCGTTCTCCCGGCGCTGGCGGCTTTGGCATGGGGCGACCCGCGCCGGCGATCCTACTGGGAGAAGGAACTGCTCAATGCGCTTGTCATTGTTGAGCGCGGCTGGGCAGCGCCGGCCGGCATGATCGGTTCCTGGGCCGGTGCCATGGGACACACGCAGTGGATGCCCGAGGTCTGGCTGAACATGGGCGTGGATTTCAATGGCGACGGACGCATCTCGCCATTCGGCGCGCCCGATGATGCGCTCGCCGGGACAGCCCGCTATCTTCAGCGCCGCGGTCAATATCGCCGCGGCGAGATCTGGGGGTGCGAGGTCCGGCTGCCGGTCCGGGTGAGCGCACAAACGGGCGGCTCGCGCGCGGTCGCTGGCTGGAGTGCGCTCGGCGTGATGCGGGCTGACGGCCGCCCTCTGCCGGCGTCGCAGATGCCGGCCCGCTTGTGGCAGCCGGCCCCCGGCGGGCCGGTCCTGCTGATCACGCGCAACTTCGACGCCGTGAAGTCATACAACCCGGCGAACACCTATGCGCTCGCTATCGTGCATCTCGGCGATCGTATCCGCGGCGACGGCCCGTTCGTGCAACCGTTTCCAGGCGGTGAGCGCATCCCGACCGTCGCCGAGATTCAGGAGATGCAGCGCCGCCTGACCGCGCAGGGCTTTGAAACCGGCGGCACCGATGGCCGGGTGGGGCGCGATACCATGCTCGCGATCCGCGGTTACCAGCGCAAAGTCGGGCTGCAGCCGGCCGACGGGTATGCAGGCCTGAAGCTTCTGGCTCGCCTGCGCCAGGGCGGCTGATGACTATGCTGCCGCTGGCCTTTTTCTGAGCAGGTAGCGCTGAGACCCCTCCAGCACCAGCGCGCCGTCCTGGTTGTGAACCGTGGACTTCAAAGTCAGTACGCCGGTCGTGCGTTGCGGTTTCAACTCGGCCACGACCAGCCGCGGATAGAGCGTGTCGCCGGCATAGACTGGTTTCAGGAAGCGTGACGATTGCTCGATGAAGCCCATCAGGCTGTCTTCGACCAGGAACGGAAAGACGCCGGCTCCGGCGGCCGTCTGTATCGCCACCTGATAGCCGTGCGCCAGCAGATCGCGGTGGCCATGCCGCTTGCAGAACTCGCGATCGTAGTGGATCGGATGATTGTCGCCGGATGCCGCCTGAAAGGCGAGGAAGTGCGCCTCCGTCACCGTGCGCGAGGGAATGTAGAACCCCTCTCCGATCTCGAAATCCTCGAAGAAGCGTTGCGGGCCGAAGCGAATGGCTGCGGGATCGATCTTGTCCGTCATTCTAGCGAGCTCCGGCCGGGCGCCTCCAAGGCGACACCGTCGCGCACGAGTCGCTCGATATCGTTCGGCGCCAGTCCCGCCAGCGCGAGAATGCCCCGCGTGTGCTGGCCGACGCGGGGAACAGCCGCGTCGAACGGCGGCGCTCCGGGCAGATGTGGCAGCTGCACCGTCTCGCCGGTGTCGAGTTGATAAGGTGGAGCCGCCGACACGGCAGACACATGCGCATCTTCGAGCCAGTCGCCATAGGTATTGATCCGGCTCGCCAGCCCGCCGGCTTTGGCGAAGCGCTCCACCCAGTCCGCCGTGCTGCGCGTCGCCATCGCGGCGTCGAGAATCTGCGTCAGCTCAGCGATATTGGCCTTGCGGCTCTGGAAGCTGTCGAAGCGCGGATCGCGCGCCAGCTCGGGCCGTTCGATCGCAGTGCAGATGCCCGCGAACTGCGCCTCGTTGACCAGCGTGACCGCGAGCCATCCGTCGCTCGTGCGATAGTTTCCGGCCGGCGGATTGTAAAGTCCCGGCGGTCGCCCGGCATACCCGTATTCGAGAATGTTGGGGCCCTGCATGTGCGCGGAAGACTGCAGCAGACTGATGTCGATGTGGCGCGCGCCATCGCCTGGCTTGCGGCCCCACAGCGCCATCGTCGCCGCCTGAAACGCGTAGAGGCCCGTCATGCCGTCGACCAGGGTGGCATTCATCTTCACCGGCGAACCGTCACGGCCGCGCATGACGCTCATGAGGCCTGACATCGCCTGCCCGACCGTATCGACCATCGGCAGCTTGCGGTTAGGTCCTCGTTGCCCCCAGCCTGAGACTGACACGTAGACGATGTCCGGGCGCACCGCCTTCACCGCTTCAAACCCCAGCCCCAGCCGATCCATCACACCCGGCCGTGCGTTCTCGATGAAGACATGCGCTTGTGCTGCGAGCTTCAGCGCGACAGCGCGTCCTTCCGACCTTTTGAGATCAAGTGCCAGGCTTTCCTTGCCGCGATTGTAGGCGATGGTTTGCGACGACATGCCGGCGATGGGCGTGCCGAGCCTGCGAATCCAGTCGCCTTCGGGCGGCTCGATCTTGAGGACGCGCGCGCCGTACTCTGCGAAGTATCCGCCGCACGACGGGCCGGCGATGCCCTGGCTCACGTCGAGGACAACGAATTCCTGCAGTGGTTTGGCGTCGGACATGCGGTGCTTCCTCCTGCCACCCCTATTGATTAATCGGAGTGGGCCATCAACGATGCGGCCCAGTATCAACGACAGCCAGGATAAGCGGGAGATATGATGACTGACCAGCCGGGTCTCGACCTGACGCAAAGATCGACCTTCAAGCTCTTTACGCCGGTCACGCTCCGCTTCTGCGATACCGACAAGCTCGGACACATCAACAACGTATCGATCGCTTCCTTCTTCGAGGCATCGCGCTGCGAGCTGATCGACGGTGCGGTGGCGCGCGCCCGGATCGAACCGGGTCTCGACTATGTGCTGGCGCGCGTCGCCATCGATTTCAAGAGCGAGCTGCACTATCCAGGCACTGTGGAGGTCGGAGGCCGTTTCCTGAAGGTCGGCAATCGCTCGATCCTGAGCGGCTATGGCGCATTCCTGGGCGAGCGCTGCTTTGCGACGGGTGAAGCTGTCAACGTTTTCATTGATCTTGAACGCCGCGTCTCGGTACCGGTGCCCGACAATCTGCGCCGTCTGCTGCAGGAGGAAATTTCAGGCTGACGCAAGTGCTTTCTGAGTTGTCCACACGCATCCACAGACAGGTGCGATTTCTTCTGTGGCGCGTGAGCAACGTTGTCCTTCCGCGACCCTGTAACCGATTGGCGTGCGTGAAAATTGACGATCGTTCTTGTTGCGACATTCAGCTATCAGAACATGATCCGCATCGGTTGCGATCGACAAAAATCTCCGGATAAAACGGGGAGTTGTTGGCGCTGGTTGAAAAAGAGTTGGTGCGTTGACGGATCGATATCGCCTGTCGTGCTCGCGGCGGCGATCTCCCGGAATGGAAATCGTCGCCGCCGTCAACCGGAGAAAAATGATGGCGTCGCAGATTCGTCGTCTTGTCATCGACCGGCGCGTTCGTATGTTGCGGCTATGAACGGCGCGAGCATTTGAGTTGGAATGCTCGACGAGATTCTTCCGGGCCTCAAGCTGCGGGGCTAGACGGCGCAAGTCGTAGAGGACTGGAAGTTCGAGGGCCGGCGGATGGCATTTGGGGGACCTCGCAAGAGGACCATTCGTCGGATAGCGGGGCGGAGCTGCCGGTTCACACGATCGGCAGCTCCACACTCTCGGGGCCGGTGCTCACTCTCTTGTGCAGACTCGTCGGCGTCCAGCAATCTCGCTAATATCAGCGACCGCATATGGTCTGCGCTGACGAGGTTGTCCCATGAACGTCGAAGCTCCCAGGCTGCAGCCCGGTCCGTCCGCACTGGCATCCAGTCCGCTTGCGCAGGAAAGCGCCGGCAGCAATTTTTACGAGATCGACAGTGCCTTCCGCGACCTGATGCGGCTTTATCTCGCGCCTGACATGCGGGCACGGCTCGAACCGCATTTCGCGCGGCTTGGTGGCTTGGCGGGCGGCCGTCTCGACGCGCTGGCGCGCATCGCCGATCAGAATCCGCCCGTGCTGGAACCCCGCGACCGCTATGGGCGGGACGAGGACAGCATTCGCTATCATCCGGCCTATCGCGAGATGGAACAGATCGCGTTCGGCGATTTCCAGTTTCACGCCATGAGCCATCGCGGCGGCGTGCTCGGCCTCGATGCGCCGATGCCGGCCGTTGCCAAGTATGGTTTCCAATACCTGTTCGTGCAGGGCGAGTTCGGCATCATGTGCCCGATCAGCGTAACGGATACGTCGATCCATCTCATCCGCCGCTACGCGAGCAACGAGCTGAAAGCCTATCTGCTGCCGCGCATGCTGTCAGATGACCTTGCCACGCTGTGGAAGGGCACGCAGTTCATGACGGAGAAGGCCGGCGGCTCGGACGTCGGCGCCATCGAGACTGTCGCGCGTCAGGAGGGCGGCCGCTGGCACCTCACCGGCGAGAAATGGTTCTGCTCGCACACGGACGCCGAAGTCGCGCTCATGCTCGCAAGGCCGGAGGGTGCGCCCGAAGGCACACGTGGCCTCGCGCTGTTCGCCCTGCCGCGCTATCTGGAAGACGGCAGGCGCAACACCTATCGCATCGTGCGCTTGAAGGACAAGCTCGGCACGCGCTCCATGGCGAGCGGCGAGATCCGTCTCGAAGGTGCCGTTGCCTATCTGGTGGGCGCCGTTGATCGCGGCTTCAAGCAGATGATGGATCAGGTCAACCTGTCGCGTTTGTCGCACGGCGTGCGCGCAGCCGCCATGATGCGGCGCTGCCTGAACGAGGCGCTGGCTGCCGCGCGCTCGCGTCGCGCCTTCGGGTCGGCGGTTATCGAGCGGCCGCTAATGCGGCGTCAGCTCATGAAGATCCTGGTGCCGGCCGAACAGGCGCTGTCCATGGCCATGCTGGCCGCGCACACGATGGACAAGGAGACGGCCGGCGACAATGCGGCGCGCGCCCTGCTGCGCATCCTCACACCGATGCTCAAGCTGCGGGCTTGCCGCGACAACATCCGCGTCGCCACCGGCGCCATGGAAGTGCGCGGCGGCAACGGCTACATCGAGGAATGGGTCAACGCGCGCCTGGTCCGAGATGCGCACATTGGCGTGCTGTGGGAGGGCACCAGCAATATCAACGCCCTTGATGTTGTGCAGCGTGCCGTCGGCAAAGCCGCGTCGGACGAGGCGCTCGCAGCGTTTCTGCATGGCCGGATCAATGAGGCGGAGAAGCTGCCCAAGGCTTATCGTGGGCGCTTGTCGGCGTTTGTCGATCGGAGCATCGGCTTTGCGCGGAGCGTTGCGCGCAATCCGGCCGCCGAAGCTCACGCCCGCCTCGCGGCGACAGCCCTCTACAACACGGCGAGTGCCGTGGTCCTGGCCTGGGAGGCCACGCAGCCCGGCATTGATGCCCGCCGCGCCATCGTCAGCCGCTTCGTGGTCGAGCATCGCCTGGAAACGGCCGATCCGCTTGTACCTCGTGACGATGCCTGGGAGAGGGGCGCCACGGACCTCCTTTTGAGCCCTGATCCGGTCTCTTTTGATCGCGCGGCCGCGCTTTTGGTGGCATGATCGCTGCAACCCATCTCTAGACGAGAACGGAGCATCCGATGCCCGCTCAATCCACCGAAATTATCGATCTCGAAACGCTTGCGTCCCGCATCCCGGATGGCGCACGCGTCGCGTTGCCGCCGGATTATTCGGGCTGCGCCATGGCGGCTGTGCGCGCGCTCATGCGGCGTCCGGTACGTGATCTGCATATCGTCGCGGTGCCGGCCGGCGGCATGCAGGTGGACATGCTGATTGGCGCGGGCTGCGTTGCGCGCATCGAGGCTGCGGCCGTCACCATGGGCGAGAACGGTCTGGCACCCCGTTTCACGGCCGCGCTGAAAAGCGGCGAGATCGAAATGTGGGACGCAACCTGCCCGGCGATTCAGGCGGGTTTGCAGGCCGCGGAGAAGGGCATTCCGTTCATGCCGCTGCGCGGCATCATCGGCTCCGACCTTCTGCGCGTGCGCCCCGACTGGAAGGTCATCGACAACCCGCTCGCCGAGGATGGCCGCAAAGACCCGATCGTCATCCTGCCGGCCATCACGCCGGACGCGACGCTGTTCCACGCGCTCAAGGCCGACCGCCACGGCAACGTCTGGATCGGCGTGCGCCGCGAGCTGATGCTCATGGCGCATGCATCACGGCAGGCGTTCGTCACCGTCGAGCGCATCGAGGACGGCAATTTCCTCGAAGACCCCGTCCTCGCGGCCGGCACGATCCCGGGCCTCTACATCTCGGCCATCGCCGAAGCGAAAAACGGCGCCTGGCCCATCGAACTGTCCGGCGCCTACCCCGCCGATCGCACGGCTCAAGCCGACTATGTAAAGGCCGCCCGCACCGCCGATGGTTTCGCACACTGGGCCGCCGAGGTCGTGCACGACAAGGTGCTAGCGTGACGGCTAGGCACATCACCGCCTAGCGATCCCCCTCCCCAGCGGGGAGGGGTAGGGGTGGGGAGAAGGTCTAAGCGCATGACTAGCCAACTTGCGCGCCACCTGAGAAAGAATCAGACCGTCGCCGAACGAAAGCTTTGGTCGCATCTCTCCGAGCTGAGAAAACACGGCTACCATTTTCGGCGACAAGCTCCACTCGAAGGCTACATTGTGGACTTCGCATGCCTGTCACAGCGGCTCGTCATTGAGGTCGATGGCGCCCAGCATGACAGCCAAAAGAGGCGACAGGCTGATTCGCAACGTGATGCACATTTGCGCTGGCTCGGATTTTCCATCCTCAGATTCACGAACTCCGACATGATGGATAACGTCGATGCGTGCATGCTAGATGTTCTGGCAGCATTGGGAGTTGTGACTCACTGGGAATGATGGATTAGCGTTGCTCCTGTGGCGTCCCCCCCAACCCCTCCCCGCGAGGGGGAGGGCACTTAGATTCGCGAGGCTCTTGTTCCGTGGCTACGGTCGCACCGTTTGATGTTTCCACTACCGAGATCATGATCGGCGCGATTGCGCAGATGCTGTCGGGGCTCACGCATATCGCCGTCGGCGCATCCTCGCCCATCCCGGGTTCGGCAGCGTTGCTGACGCGCGCACGGTCCAAGGGCCGCACGCGCGTCTCCGTACTCGGAAGCCGTGAGAACAATCCCTTCACTGACGGCGGACGCGAGCTCTTCGACTGCGCAGGGCAAGGCCGCATCGACGCCTTCTTCCTCTCGGGCGGCCAGATCGATGGCGGTGCCAACATCAATCTCGTCGGCGTTGGCGATGTCGCCGACTACCCGCGCGCGCAAGCGCGCTTCCCGGGCTCGTTCGGCTCGTCGTATCTCTACTTCGTCGTGCCGCGCGTGATTCTGTTCCGCGAGGAGCACACGCCGCGCACGCTGGTCGAGAAGGTCGATTTCATCAGCGCACCGGGCACGTCGCCGCCTGACGTGTATCGTCCGGGCGGACCTTATGCGCTGGTGACGAGTTTGTGCGTCTTCAGCTTCGACCGCCAGCGGGCCCGCTTCGCACTGAAGAGCGTGCATCCCGGCGTGACGGCAGCCGATGTGCGCGCGGCAACCGGCTTCGACTACGACGCACCTGCGGAAGTTCCACAAACACCTGCGCTCGATGCGGCCGGTCTTGAGTTGCTGCGCAGGACGGTCGCCCGCGAAGTCGCCGAAACCTATCCAGGTTTCGCAAAGAAGCAGTGGGGCGTATAGAGCGCCCCATCATTCGTTGCTCTTATCGATATCTATAGCGGGCATCGACGCACCGCGCGCCGTTCCAGAAGTAATATGTGCCGCAGCCGTTCGGCCCGGACGGGCGCGCGTTGTACTCGTAGACGCGCAGCCGATAATCCGGATCGGGATCTCCGTAATAATCCTGATAAACCACAGGTGGACCGCGGTCGTCGTCGTAGTAGGGATCGCCGTACTGAATAACCACCTGCGCAGACGCCGCGCTTGCGCCTGCTGTGAGCGCCATCGCAATGATAGCGGGCCACGTCCAGAGCTTTAGTCGTATCATCTAGGCCTCCTTGCACGTCGGCATATTGAGGCCAAAACCCGGCAATGGCGCCATCGTTCCCGTCAGGACCGCCCACCCCAAGAGTTGCGTTCCCGGCCGCTCCTGTGGCAACGATGCAGGATACGCGGTTATGGGAGCGGGACGAATGGCGAAAGCCGCAAACGGTACACGGGCGGAACAGGCTGGCGCATCGGGTGCTGGCACCCTGGCCGGCCTCAAGGTGATCGATCTGAGCCGCGTGCTCGGTGGGCCGTTTGCCACGCAGCTTCTCGCCGATCATGGCGCCGACGTCATCAAGCTCGAACCGCCGCAGGGGGACGAGGTGCGCGACTGGGGCCCTCCCTTCAACGGCGACGACGCGTCCTATTTCATCGGCATTAACCGCAACAAGCGGTCCGTGGGGCTTGATCTGGCGAAACCGCAAGGCCGCGAGGTGCTTGTGGCGCTGCTCGATGGCGCCGACGTTCTCATAGAGAACTTCAAGCCCGGCGCCATGGAGGGCTGGGGCATCGGCTACGATGTGCTCAAGCAGAAATTCCCCAAGCTCATCTACTGCAAGATCTCGGGCTTCGGCGCCGAAGGACCGCTCGGCGGCTTCCCGGGCTATGATGCCATCGTCGGTGCCATGGCCGGCCACTACAGCGTCAACGGGTCGCCCGACTCCGGGCCGATGCGCATCGGCCTGCCGGTGGTCGACATTTCGACGGGACTTTATTCCGTCATCGCCATCTTGATGGCGCTGCACGAGCGCGGCCGCTCAGGCCAGGGCCAGTTCATCGACATGGCCCTCTACGACAGCGCCATGAGCCTGATGCATCCGCACTTCGCCAACTACTTCCTGTCGGGGAAGGTGCCGGGCCTCACCGGCAATACGCACGGCAACCTTGCGCCCTATGGCATGTTCCAGACGCGCACGTGCCGCGTCATGATCGGCGCCGGCAACAATCGGGCCTTCCGCCGCGTGTGTGAAGAGCTGGGCCTTCCCACACTCGCAGACGATCCGCGCTTCAAGAACAACGGCGATCGCCTGGCCAATCGCGAAGCATTGAACGCCGTCATCTCCGACAAGCTCGCCGCGGTCGACGGCATGGAGTTTGCGCTCAAGCTCCTGAAGGCCGGACTGCCGTGCGGTCCTGTGCTCGACACGAAGCAGGTGCTGGAGCATCCGCATGCCGCGGCGCGAGGCCTACTGGTCGAGAAGGACTGGTACAAGGGCATCGGAACGCCGATCAAGTTCTCGCGCACGCCCGGCAGCGTGAAGTCGCCGCCACCGCGCTTTTCCGAGCATACGCAGCAGGTGCTGAAGGAGCACGGCTTCGACGAAGCGGCCATCGAGAAGCTGACGGCTGCGGGCGTTCTCGTCGAGAAGCGGCGGGTGTAGTTGTTGGTGGGGGCGATGGGGCAACGCAGCGGTTTGTGGGCAACGGCCTGTCGCTCGCTCTGCGCGTGCCTGTTCGCGATCCTGATGCTGGCAAGTCCCGCCACCACCCCTGGCCTCGCCAACCGGATCTCGCCTGAGCTCCAGTCCCGCCTGTCGGAGAGCCAGCTTCGTCAGTATCAAGCATACCTGCAGGTACGTTCGGCGTTCGACCGCCAGCTCGACGACTACTGGGACGATGTCGAGGACAAGCGCGAGGCGCGCCGGCGCAAGCGTTCGAATGGGCAGGCCTTTGCCCGCAGCGACTACATTCTGGAACAGCCGCCCAAGTACACTGGTCCGCCCGTTCCGCCGGACGTGGCGCGCATCATCGCCAGCCTGAAAGAGCCGGAGCCCGAGGCCGAGCCACGGCCCGGCGTGGCCGACTTTCTCGCCAACGCGAAGACGCATTTCAGCTTCGTCCCCACGCCCACGACAGAGCGGATATTCAAACGCCGCTATGCCGAGGAGGCGCTGGCCGCCGGCCTGACCAAGATGCAGGTCGTGCGCGTCTATGCGCTCGAAACCGGCGGACGCGGCACCTACGACATGCAGGCCGGCATCGACCCCGACACCAGGCAGGGCAAGCCGATCTCATCGGCATTGGGCTATGCGCAGCTGCTCAGCGGCAACTCCGTCAACGAGCTGCTCAAGCACGGACCTCGGTTCATCGAGCGGCTCAATGCCATGGCGGCAGAGCGCGGCGTCAGCGGATCGCGAGCCGCGTCGCTGCGCAACAAGGCGCAGGCCGTCGCCCGGATGCTGCGGGCTGCGCGCTCGGTGCCCAATCACTGGAACAATCACGTCAAGCTCGGCGCCGCGCCGAAGGGACAGGGCATCCACACGCTCAATCTCGACGCCGATGTCGGCCCGTGGCTGCAGGTTCAGAAACTGAAAGATGTGCTCCAAACCGCCGTGAATGCCGGACGCCCGGAGTTGACGCCCGCGGAGCTGGAGCTGATGAATCTTGCCGGTCCGCGCACGGGGCTCGACATGATGGAAAAGGCCGGGCGCGACGTCCCGACCTCCAACTTCTTCAGTCGTACCGGCTACTATCGCAACACCATCGTACGCGAACGCACATCAGCCGAGTTGCTGGCCGCCATTGACGAGCGCATGGCCGTGAATATCCAGAAGCCGGGCGCCGTCGAGTTCATCACCATTTTCGACGAGGTGATGCGCGAGAGCCGGGTGGCGAGGTAAAGCGCCTTACTTTTCCAGCTTCTCCATGAATGCCATAGCTCCCGCCGGCGCGCGCACCTTGCCTTCCGTGATGAAGTACACGAACACGTCGCGGACTTTTTTCTTCGCGCCATGCTCCGCATCGACGATGGGAAGATCGTCCGGCACCCCGCCGGCGGCCCAGGTCTTGGCGCGGGCAGCCCAGCCCGTCAGGGCTTTGGGCGGATAACAAGTCTCGACATCATCGCTGCCCTTCTGCAGCCGCGCATAGACGAAATCGCCCGTGACATCGGCGATGGCCGGATAGATTGCGTGCTCGGCAAACACCACCGGGATCGAGAACGACCGCAGCAGCGCGATGAATTCCGGCACGCAGAAGCTCGAGTTGCGGACTTCCACGACATGCTGGAGCATTCGTCCGCCGAGGGTCTTCGGCAGAAGCTCCAGGAACTTACCGAAATCGGCATCATCGAATTTCTTGGTCGGCGCGAACTGCCACAGCAGCGGCCCGAGCCGGTCGCCAAGCTCGATCACTCCCGACTCGAGAAAGCGCATGACCGAATCCCCCGCCTCCGCCAGCACCCGGCGATTGGTGGCGTAGCGAATGCCTTTGACCGAGAAGATGAAGCCGTCCGGCGTCTCCTTCGCCCACTTGGCGAAGGTCGCGGGCTTCTGCGTGCTGTAGTACGTGCCGTTGATCTCGATGGTGGGCAGATGCTGGCCGGCATATTCAAGCTCGCGCGCCTGCGGGAGGCCGTCCGGATAAAACACGCCGCGCCACGGCTCGAACGTCCAGCCGCCGATTCCGGCCCGGATTTGTCCCTGCTTGGCCATGCACTGCACCTGACGTTGACGGGCAGTGACATCCGTAACCGCACGGCGCATGGATGTCACCCCATCGCTGTCAGGAGTATCGCCGATCAGGTCCGCTGCTTGAGGGCCGCATATTCGAACTCGCTCAGGCCGTATGTCCAGGCCACGGCCTGCCGCGCCGACCGGACCGTCGGGGGGACCTGCAAAAAGTACTGTTTGTAGGTCCCGTCCGGCTCGGGCGTGCCGTTCTGCACCTGCACCGCTGCCCAGGCGTCCCAGGCCGTCCAGGTTTTGTTCCACAGCACGCCGGTCTCATCTTCCGCCACGTTGACGGCGTCACCCTCGCGGATAAAGCGCTCCGGCGTCATGATGTCGATCATGCATCGGCGAATGGTCGGGTCGTGCTCGCGATCGATGGCCTTCGCCGAAATCTCCTGCGGCCTTTCGATCATCCACGATGCAACCCGCACGCCCTTCCACGCATGGAACGACCAGCCGTCTGAAAAGGCAATCGCCGGCCCGGAGGCGTTGTGCAAGCGCCGGCGGTCGTCCGTGCGCAGGATGGTCGGCCGGTCGACGAGCCAGCACACGCGACTGTGGGGGATGATCCAGCCGACGTTGGCCGCAGCCTGCATCAATCCCGTGATGGTCTCGGTCCGGGGCTTGAGCCCGCCGGCACTGTATAGAAAGTCGAGCGCGCCAAGTGAGGGCGCGTCATGCTGGCTGAAGCTGCTGTGACGGAGGCTTTGCTCCATCCAGAGGGGGCCGAGCCCCCATCTCAGCCGCCGCAGCATGTTGCGCACGAGCAACATCGGCCGCTCGCGCACGAGGGGATTGTCCAAAGTCACCGCGGCCGTGACGGCGGCACTGACAGGATCGATCGGCTGGCGGCGGAACACGCGGCCGATCTGGCTGCGAACGTCGTTGCTGACAGACCGGTCGGCTGCATGCGTGGCCTCGCGGATCGTGCGATCGATGACCAGGGCCTTCACGTTTTCGCCGGCCGACTGCAGCGAAGCATCCTTCGCCGAGCGCGCGACGTCGAGCGGGCCGTTGCACCAGACGACCCGCTCTGGGGGAGCCAGGGCGGCACCCTGATAAGCTCTAGATATTCCGTTCTCCGCCGCACTGCGGTCCGCACGAGCCGTGCTCATGCGGACACCTTCCCAACGGCGATGGTATTCCGCGAGAAGCTCAGCTTGACCGGCGGACAGCCGGACCAGCTCAATCTGCGACAATGCGAGCGTCCTCAGGGTCGAGCTCGCGTTGACGGCGAACCCTGTAAGTCCCGGTCGGGAGGTCGATGGCCGCATGCTCCTGGTGCACCACCCTGGCAGAGGGGGCATCGATCTTCATGTGGCCGATGTAAAGGCCGCCCGGAATATCGCGCGCCAGCCCGTCGTCGCGGAAGAATGCTATTCTCCCGAATGCCGTATGATGGTGGCCTGTAAGCTCGCCCTCAGCCAGGACGACGGAACATTCTGCTGCTGGCGGCGCCCCCCTGGCGCACGCGTCGTTGACACGCTCGATCAGCAAATCCCCCTGCGCGTATAGCTCTTTCATGAGGCTCAACTCCTGAATCGGGGTGACGATTGGAGCCACGACGGCCCGGCGGGGCCGTCCCGTCGAAGCTTTAGATTATTTGGGTGCGCTCCTCGCCCATGACCAGCCCCCTGCTTGAGAGTTGAACAACTGCCAGCTTCATGAGCAGGGACGGATCGATATCGGCATGGGGGAAACCCTCGGTCTGAGCCGAATGCGGCCCTCGCGAAACTGCCGCATCTGACTTAAGGTCGGCCGGAAGAATAGGGAGCGAGCCCCATGCCAACCGTGTCGCCTGTCCAGATTCCGCCTGTTTATCATCATCGCGTCGGCGACATCCAAGTGACGGCCCTCAGCGATGGAACGCTCGAGCGCTCGCTCGACCTCTTGCGATCGGTCACGGTTGACGAGGCCCAGAAGCTTCTTGCCGACGCCTTTCGGCCGGGCGTGGTGATCTCCGTGAATGCCTTTGTGCTGCGCAGCAACGGGCGGACCATCCTGATCGAGACCGGATCGGGCAAGTATCTCGGCGCCTCCGCGGGGCACCTGCTCTCCAATATGGCCGCAGCCGGCATAGACCCGACCGCCGTCGACACGGTCCTGCTGACACACATGCATCCCGATCACTCGGCCGGCCTGACGGACATGACGACGGGCAAGGCCCACTTCCCGAACGCCGAGCTTGTCGTGCACGAGAACGAGCCGCGGCACTGGGACGACGACGCCGCCATGGCACGCGGCACGGAGCGTCAGAAGCTCCTGTTCTTCCAGCAGGCGCGAGATCAGATGGCCCCCTATCGGGATCGCATGCGGACGTTTCGTCAGGGGGAGGTGGCGCCAGGCGTCACCGCCATCCCATGCCACGGCCACACCCCCGGCCATTCTGGTTTTCTCGTGTCGTCGGGCGGGCACCAACTCCTGGTCTGGGGGGACATGGTGCACATCCCGGAGGTCCAGATTCCACGACCCGAAGTGACGATCGATTTCGACACCGATCCACAATCGGCTGCGGCCTCCCGCAAGCGCATCTTCGACATGGCGGCCAGTGAGCGGCTGCTGGTCACGGGCATGCACCTGCATTTCCCGGGTTTCGGGCATCTGTCGCGGCATGGAAACGGCTACGCCTTTCACCCGCAGGCGTGGCAGCAGATACTCTAGGCCCAATGTCTGGAGGTCTTCGCCGATGTCCCGGTCGATCGATGAACTGCTGGAGGAGGTACGCGCTCGGTACGAGCGGGTCGACGCGGTGACGGCCGCACTTGAGCGCGACGGCGGGGCGCTACTCGTGGACACGCGACCCGTCGAATACCGGCGCGAGCACGGCGAGATCCCGGGCGCGATCACGATCGGCCTGGACGTCCTGGAGTGGCGGCTGGACCCGCAGTGTCCGTCGCGGATCGCCGAGGCCACCGACCACGACCTGCGAGTCATCCTCGTGTGCCGACAGGGGTATTCCTCCTCACTCGCCGTGGGCCGGCTTCTGGACCTCGGACTGCACCGGGCGACTGACGTGATCGACGGTGTCGAAGGCTGGGTCGCCGCCGGCCTCCCCCTGACCGCCGCCGCAGCGGGACTGGCGCGAAGCCCGCCCGAGTAAATCCTACGCATTTTGTCTGTCGGGCCTCACGTCCGCTCGGCACCGATCTACGGCCGTCCACCTCAGCGGTGGCCTCGTCAGGCGAGCTTCCGTTTCGAGCGTGCAATCTCGCCGAAAAACCTGACCCCGAAGTGGCGGCCATCGCGCCAGGCCAGGCGGCATTCGACCTCGGTCTTGTCCGGGCAAAAGTACACGGTCATGCGCTCGGGAATGAAGGTCGGCGAGGCCGAGACCTTCATGCCGCGGCTGAGTTCGAGCCGTGCGCCGGACTTGGAAATATCACGCACCATGGTGCGGAGCGGTGCCGCCAGGCCCTTGGCGAACACGAGTGCGTCGACCGCGTACAGCGGCTTTCGCGCGTCTCGGCGCCGGCCGGCCGCGCTTTCGCCGCTGAAGTTCGCCCCGCTCTTCGCTGGCGCGGCGTAGAACCGATGCATCTTCCACACGCGCGCCTCCCTGATGGGGTAGCCCTACAACCCGCACCGGCTACAATATCGCTTAACGATAAAAAAACCGTTGCGGAGGCGGTTATCTATGGGGCTGCCCGCTGCAACGTTAGGGCCATTTCACGACCGGCGGCAGCGACGACAGAATGGAATCGACATTTCCCCCGGTCTTGAGCCCGAAGACCGTGCCGCGGTCGTAGAGCAGGTTGAATTCGGCGTAGCGGCCGCGCCGCACAAGCTGCTCCTCGCGTGCCGCGTCGTCCCAGGGGGCGGCGAAGTTGCGCCGCACCAGTTCCGGATAGATCTGAAGGAATGCACGGCCGACATCCTGCGTGAACGCGAAGCCTGCTTCCCATCCACCCTGGTCCGCGTCGGGCGTCAGATAGTCGAAGAAGATGCCGCCGATGCCACGCATCTCCTTGCGGTGCGGGAGATAGAAGTAGTCCTCGCACCAGGCCTTGTAGCGCACATAGTCGGCCACCGGGTGTGGTGCGCAGGCTGTTTGCATCGCGGCGTGGAAGTCCTGCGTATCCGCATCCTCCTGCGAGCGCCGGGCTGCCAGGACAGGGGTGAGATCCCCGCCGCCGCCGAACCACCACTTCGACGTCACGACGAAACGGGTGTTCATATGCGCGGCCGGCACATGCGGGTTCTGCGGGTGGGCGATGAGCGACACGCCCGACGCCCAGAAGCGCGGGTCATCTTCGGCACCCGGAACCTGTTTGCGAAACTCGGGCGCGAATTCCCCGTGCACCGTCGAGGTATGGACACCCACCTTCTCGAACACACACCCGGCCATCATACTCATGACGCCGCCGCCGCCATCGGCGCCGGTGTGGTCCTTGCGCGACCACGGCGTGCGGACAAAGCGTCCAGGCGCCTGGCCCGATTGGCGCGCGGTCGCGGGCAGCTCGTCCTCTACGCGTTCGAATGCAGCGCACAGGTCGTCGCGGAGGCGTTGAAACCAGGCCTGGGCCTGCTGCTTGCGCTCATCGAGATCGCGCTCGGGACTGGCATGCGTCATCAAATTGTCTCGTTGCCGCGTCACGGAGATTTCGCCTGGGCTCTGTCTAGCGCACGCGGGCACGTTTGTGCTAAGAGGCTCGACGCTACAATATCTCGCGGGGTTGCCGCCATGATCGAGATCATTGCCATCGCTGACCTCTGACGGTCACCCGCGCTCTGCTGCGCCGCCGCCGGCCGTTGTTCGGCCCACGGGGCGCCCCTGACACTGACTATTCCCGCTGCCGGCGTCTCCCGAGAGACCTGCGCTCCTCCCGTCCCGATACACCGGAGACGCGGCCGTTGCGGCGCCTGGTTTGAGGATTTTTGAAGATGTTCCGCTGGTTCGAGACCCGCCTGTCCGCTTTCCCCGACGATCCGCCCCAGCGGCCGCCGGAGACTTTGCTTGCCTTCTATCTGTATTTCGTCAAGCCCGTGTGGCCGGCGTTTGCAGTGTTGCTCGTCGCAGGATTCCTCGGCTCCGTCATCGAAGTGGCGCTGATGACGTTCATCGGCAGCCTCGTCGACCTGATGCGGCAGTCGTCGAGCCCCGCCACGTTCATCAGCGACCATGGCCACACTCTCGTGTGGATGGGCTTTGTCGCGGTTGTGGCGCGCCCATTCGTTTCGGCGGTGCACGACCTCATCAAGAACCAGCTCATCTCCGCGCCGGTGACGAACCGCGTGCGCTGGATGACGCATCGCTACGTGCTGCGCCAGAGCCTCGGCTTCTTCCAGAACGACTTTGCCGGCCGCGTTGCCAACAAGGTGATGCAGTCCGCGCCGGCACTGCGCGAGTCCGTCGTGCAGATCATCGATTCCATCTGGTACGCCAGCGTCCAGTGGATCGGCGCTGCGGTGATCTTTGCGTCGGCCGATTGGCGCCTGCTGATACCGCTGCTGGTTTGGCTCGGCGCCTATATGGTCACGCTATTCATTTTCGTGCCTCTCATCAAGGCGCGCTCGACGGAGGCTGCCGAAGCCCGCTCCATGCTGATTGGCCGCATCGTCGACAGCTACACCAACATCCTCACCGTCAAGCTGTTCGCCCATGCCGACCGCGAGGACGCTTACGCGCGCGCCGCGTTCGAAGAGCAGATGGGCAAATGGCAGGCGTCGCTGCGCGTGCAGACGGCCATGGAGCTCGTTCTCTACACGCTCAACGGCCTGCTGATCGCCAGCGCCAGCGGCCTCGCCATCTGGCTGTGGAGCTACGACCTCGTCAGCATCGGCGCGATCGCCGTGGTGACCGGCCTCGTCATGCGCATCGTCGCCATGTCGGGCTGGATCCTCTGGGTCGTGGCCGGGATATTCGAGAACATGGGCGTCGTCCAGGAGGGCATGGAGACCATCAGCCGGACCAACGAGGTGGTTGATGCTCCCGGCAGCGAGGCGCTGGACGTGCGCCGCGGCGACATCAGGCTGGAGAACGTCAGCTTCCACTACGGCCGCGACGTGTCGACGGCCTCGGGTCGCCAAGGTGGCGTCATCCACGATCTTTCGCTGCACGTGAGCGCTGGCGAAAAAGTGGGTCTCGTCGGCCGCTCGGGTGCGGGCAAGTCGACGCTCGTCAACCTGCTGCTGCGCTTCTACGACCTGGAGAGCGGTCGCATCCTGATCGACGGCCAGGATATTGCCCACGTTACGCAGAGCAGCCTGCGGGCCCAGATCGGCATGGTCACGCAGGACACCTCGCTCATGCATCGCTCGGTGCTGGACAACGTCCTGTACGGGCGTCCGGATGCAGGCGAGTCCGCCGCCATTGCCGCGGCCCGCAAGGCGCAGGCGCACGACTTCATTCAGCGCCTGGAGGACATGAAGGGCCGGGAAGGCTACCGGGCTCATGTCGGCGAGCGCGGTGTCAAGCTGTCTGGCGGTCAGCGCCAGCGCATTGCCATTGCTCGGGTGCTGTTGAAGAACGCGCCGATCCTGATCCTCGACGAGGCCACCAGTGCGCTCGACTCCGAGGTCGAGGCGGCCATTCAGGAGCAGCTCTACAACCTGATGGAAGGCAAGACCGTCATCGCCATCGCGCATCGGCTGTCGACGATCGCGGCCATGGATCGCCTGGTCATCATGGATCAGGGCCGCATCGTCGAGCAGGGCCGTCACAACGAGCTGCTGACCCGCGGCGGTCTCTACGCCGAGCTCTGGGCGCGGCAATCGGGCGGTTTCCTGGCCAAGGAGGCGGCGGAGTAAGTCCGCTCAGTCATCGAGAATGGCGACGGCGCGCGTCCAGCCCGCCGACGCCGCTTTGATCTTCACCGGGAAGCACGCGATCATGAACCCGGTGGAGGGCAGCACCTCGAGATTGTGCAGCTTCTCGATATGGCAATAGCCGATTTCGCGTCCGGCTTTGTGCCCTTCCCAGATCAGGCTCGCCTGCTTGGTTGCGGTGTATCGCTTCGCCGTATGCACGAAGGGCGCGTCCCATGACCACGCGTCCGTGCCGGTGACGCGGACCCCGCGCGAGGTCAGATACAGCGTTGCCTCCCGTCCCATGCCGCAGCCCGTCGGCACGTAGTCCGTCTCTCCATAGCGTTTGCCCGCTGCAGTGTTGACGACCACGATTTCCAATGGCCGCAGCGTATGGCCGATGCGGTCGAGCTCAGCCTTGACTTCCGCCGCCGTTGCCACGTGACCATCGGGTAAATGCCGGAAGTCGAGCTTCACGCCGGGCTGGAAGCACCATTCGAGCGGCACGTCATCGATGGTGATAGCGCGCCGGCCGCCGTCCATGGTCGACGCGAAATGCCATGGCGCATCGAGATGTGTGCCGTTGTGGGTGGAGATATCGAGCCGCTCCACGGCCCAGCCTTCCCCATCGGGAAGCTCCTGCGGTGTGAGCCCCGGAAAGTGCCGGCAGATAAGCGCCGCGCCCTCGTTGTGGGCGGTGTATCTGATGCGTGGCTCCTGCCCGGGCGGGTCCGAAGCGATATCGTTCTGCAGCGCGACGGAAATGTCGATGATGCGTCGGGCCATTTTCGACCTCCTTCGACTTGGCTCGCCGGCGTTTGGCCGGCCGTAGACGCAGGCGAGACTCCCACGTTTCTTCAGGGAACGCCTTTCGCCCCTCGCGCGTTATTGGGCAAGCTTGGTTTTAACCGGGGAGCTTGAGCATGGCTGAAATCAGCTACGTCAATCCGAGTCAGGCGCGCAACGACCCTGCCTCGGAGTTCAACAATCCGCAAGAAATCGTGGAATCGAAGGGCTTGACCCGAGGCCAGAAGCTTGAAGCCCTGAAACGGTGGCTTTTCGACGTGGAACGTCGCCTCGCCTCTGCCTCCGAAGGTATGGCGCAGCCGTCATACTCGACGGCAGACGTCAAGCTTGTTGAAGAAATCAAAGCCGCCCAGGAGTGGCTCGCAGGCGAGCCCCAGAGCGCAGCCTGATCCGACACGCCTGACATCCGAAAACCCGGCGGATTGAGATTGCCCCTCCCTCGGCCGGGCGACCAATCGTTTCATGGGCCGTGCAGCCCCGTGGAGCGATTGGTCCTTTTTGTGATTTGCGCTCAGCTCGTGGTTCGCGGTCCGTAGTTGCGGGACAGATACCAGGCCACGAGGGCCGGCAGCCCGAAGACCACCGCCAGCACCGGAATTTCGACCAAGAGTGGGATGCCCGCGGCGTATACGCCGACGAGCAGGTTGATGACTGCCGCGACCAGCCAGACCCAAATGAAGATCCAGGCTCCGTCAACCGGTTTGCCCTCGCGGCGATTGAGCAGCCGCGCGCCAAGGAAAAAGACGGCAAGAACGACAAGTCCCAAAATCGTCATCCTGAGCGTGTGCATGTGCTCTCTCCCTTCGAGCCGATAGATCAACCGTCCTCGTTTGCGGCCACCGCCGCTTTCGCCGGCGGCGCGGACGCCGGTGTTCGCTTCGGCTTCGTGAAAGGCGTAGGCTTCGGCGCGTTCCCATGCATGAGATCGGCGCCCGCCATCAGGCCGCCGGCCAGCTCCAGGGCGTACCGCTCGGCATCCCGGCGGCGGATCTCCTGGGAAATTTCGGCGGCCTCATCCTCAGGCACGCCAAGCTGGAGCAAGGCAGCCTCGCCGAACGCCATCGCCGATTCGAACGTCTCGCGGATCTGGTAGTCGACGTCCATCGCCGCCAGCTTGAGCGCGTGCTCGCGGTCGAAAGACCGCACCAGAAGCTTCACCAGCGGAAATTCGGACTTCACCAGTTCGACGATTTGGTCGGTCGCCTTTCGGTCCTCGATGCACACGGCGACGGCCACGGCTCTGCCGGCACCTGCGGCATGCAGCAAGTCCAGGCGCGTTCCGTCGCCATAGTAGATCTTGAAGCCGAAGTCGGCCGCGCTGCGGATCATCTCGGTGTCCCGGTCGATGATCGACACGTCAATGCCGCGCGCCAGCAGAGACTGGCTCGCCACTTGCCCGAAGCGGCCGAAACCGATGATGAGGACATTTGCCTTGAGGCCATCGGGGACTTCCACCCCATCCAGCGACTGTTCGGCGGGCGGCAGAAGCCAGCGCAACGCAAATATGGCGAGCGGGGTCAGGGCCATCGAGAGAATGACGGCGGCGGTCAGCATCGCATTGGTGCTGGCATCGAAAATCCCACCGCTCGTTGCCGCCGCGTACAACACGAAGGCAAACTCGCCGCCCTGCGCGAACAGCGTCGCCCGATCGAGCCCATCGCGATGTGTGGCGCGAAACAGGCGCGCCACGATGTAGATGCCGAGCGCCTTTGCGGCCATGTAGGCGAGCACGCCGGACACGATCAGCGGCCAGGCGCGCGCGATCAGCGCCAGGTCGAGCGACATGCCGACGCTCAGGAAGAAAAGCCCGAGCAGGATGCCGCGGAATGGTTCGATGTCGGCTTCGAGCTGATGCCGGAATGTCGACTCCGACAGCAGCACGCCGGCGAGAAAAGCCCCCATGGCCATCGACAAGCCGGTGACCTGCATGGCAAGCGCCGCGCCGAGCACGACGAGCAGGGCGGCGGCCGTCATCACCTCCCGGGCTTGCGCGTCGGCTAGGATGCGGAACATCGGATTGAGGAGCCATCGTCCGGCGGCCACCAGCGCGGCGACCGCGCCGACGGCGATCCCGGTATCACGCCAGCGCGTGACGGCATCGGCTTCGCTTCCGGGCGCAAGAAACGCGACAAGGGCAAGCAGGGGGACGATGGCCAGATCTTCCAGGAGCAGGATGGAAACGAAGCGCTGCCCCTCGGGCGTGTTGGTGTCGCCGCGCTCGTTCAGGATCTGCATCACCACCGCGGTCGACGTTAGCGTGAACCCCATCCCCGCGACGAAGGCACGGACAGGCGTCAGCCCAAAGGCCATGCCGACGAGGGTCAGCAGGAGCCCGCAGAGCGCCACCTGGGACATGCCCAGGCCGAAAATATCCCGTCGCAGGCCCCAGAGCCGCGAGGGCTGCATTTCCAGCCCGATGATGAACAAAAACATCACCACGCCCAGTTCGGCGACGTGGAGAATGGCTTGCGGATCCGAGAACAGGCGCACCCCGAACGGGCCGACAATCACGCCGGCGGCGAGATACCCCAGGACAGACCCGAGCCCGAGCCGTTTGAACAGCGGCACGGCGACGACGCCCGCGGCCAGCAAGGCCACGATTCGGAAGAGGTCGCTTCCATGTGCTTCCGCGGCCATCCGCTCTCCTGGGTTCGATCCAGCGCCCGCCGGCAGCTCGGACATCTGCGCGGAAGAACTGTATCCGATCGTCCGATGCCATCAATTGCGCAGCGCGGCGACGCCTGCCAAACCATGCGGTAAATTGCCCCTCTTGCGGCCGCGAGGCTCGCCTTGTGCGTCAGGCGAAAGGATGCCAAAAGATTCCGCGTCAATACGCCCTGTCACTGGGGAGCGCGGGGCTATTTTAGTATTTTCTGAAACGGTTCCTGGGCCGCGAGGCTTTGGTGTCTGCCTGTCGGGCGCTCCTCACCGAAAAGGGTATGCAGTCGTGTGCGTGCGGTTGCGCGGACGGTGACCGTGACTTGCGGCTGATGAGAGGGAGGCTATCTTGGCGGCTCACACGGACGATCCGACGCGCCGGGATTTTTTGATGATCAGTGCCGGCTCGTTTGCTGCCGTAGGTGCTGCAGCGGCGCTGTGGCCGCTCATTCAGCAGATGAACCCTGACGCTTCGACTCAGGCATTGGCTTCGACCGAGGTGGACCTGAAGCCCATTCAGCAGGGCCAGGCGATCACCGTGATGTGGCGCGGCAAGCCGGTCTTCATCCGCAACCGCACTCCCGACGAGATCAAGAAGGCGGTGGATACCCCGCTTGCAGACTTGGTCGACGTCAGTGCCCGCAACGAGGCGTTGCCCGAGAAGGCGACCGCGACCGATCTGAATCGGACCAAGAAGGGCAAGGAGAACTGGCTCGTCATGGTCGGAATCTGCACCCATCTGGGTTGCATTCCCAAGGGCCAGTCGATCGCCGACTCCAAGGGAGACTACGGCGGCTGGTTCTGCCCCTGCCACGGATCGCACTACGATACGGCCGGCCGTATCCGCAAAGGCCCGGCGCCCCGCAATCTGGATGTGCCGCCCTATGAGTTCGTGTCCGACACGACGATCAAGATCGGCTAAGGCTCAAACGACATGACTCAGCACGAATCGACGTATCGGCCGACGACGCGGGTGGGCCAGTGGCTGGACGAGCGCCTGCCGGCCGCGCGCCTGATGCACTCGTCATTTGTCGACTATCCGACGCCCCGCAATCTCAACTACTTGTGGACCTTCGGTGGCATCCTGTCGTTCTGTCTCGCGGTGCAGATCGTCACCGGCATCGTCCTCGCCATGCACTATGTGCCGAGCGACAAGCTGGCGTTCGATTCCGTCGAGCACATTCGCCGCAACGTCAACTTCGGCTGGCTGATCCGGAACGTGCACGCGGTCGGCGCGTCGATGTTCTTTATCGCCGTCTACATCCACATCGCGCGCGGCCTCTACTACGGCTCCTACAAGGCGCCGCGCGAGGTCCTCTGGATCCTCGGCGTGATCATCTATCTGCTCATGATGGCCACGGGCTTCATGGGCTACACCCTGCCCTGGGGCCAGATGAGCTTCTGGGGCGCCACGGTCATCACCAACCTGTTCTCGGCCATTCCCTTTGTCGGTGAGGCCATCGTGAAGTGGCTGTGGGGCGGCTATGCCGTGTCGGGGCCGACACTGAATCGCTTCTTCTCGCTGCACTACCTGTTGCCGTTCGTGATCGCAGGCGTTGTTGTCCTGCACATCTGGGCGCTGCATGTGGTCGGCCAGAACAATCCGACCGGCATCGAGGTCAAGACCAAGTCCGACACCGTGCCGATGACGCCTTATGCCACGATGAAGGACTTCGTCGGCCTGAGCGTGTTCGTCCTCTTCTTCTCCTGGTTCGTGTTCTTTGCGCCCGACTATCTGGGACACGCCGACAACTATATTGAAGCCAATCCGCTTTCGACGCCGCCCCATATCGTGCCTGAGTGGTACTATCTGCCGTTCTACGCGATCCTGCGCGCGATCCCGAGCAAGCTTGGCGGCGTGGTCGCCATGTTTTCGGCGATCCTGATCCTGGCCTTCGTTCCGTGGCTCGATACCTCCCGGGTCAAGTCAACGAAGTACCGCCCGATCTACAAGTACTTCTTCTGGTTCTTCATCTTCTCGACCGTGGCGCTCGGCTACCTCGGCGCGAAGCCTCCCGAGGGCGCCTATGTCTACTGGGCAAGGTTCTTCACGGCCTACTACTTCCTTCACTTCCTCGTCGTGATGCCGATCGTCGGCGTCTTGGAGACCCCGCGCGCCATGCCGCGCTCCATCTCCGAGGCGGTTCTCGGCAAGGGCTCCGGGGGGACACCCCACGGCGCCGCGGCAGCACCAGAGAGGCGCTAGTGTGATGATCGAAAAATTCGCCGGCCCCCGTGCCAAAGGCCTGATCGGTGGTGCACTCGTGTTTGCCTTGGGCGCAAGCATGGCCTTCGCGGCCGGAGAAACGATCCACATCGATCGTCAATCCTGGAGCTTCGCGGGGGTGCGTGGGCACTTCGACGAGGCGCAGCTGCAGCGCGGCTTCCAGGTCTACAAGGAAGTCTGCGCGACCTGCCACGGCTTGAAGCGGATCAGCTTCCGCAACTTGGCCGAGCCTGGCGGGCCTGAATTTTCGGCCGAGGGCGTGAAGGGCTTGGCAGAAAGTTATCGTGTCGAGGACGGTCCGAACGACCAGGGCAAGATGTTTCAGCGGCCGGGACGTCCGTCAGACGCCATTCCGAGTCCCTATAAGAACGAGCAGGAAGCGCGGGCGGTCCAGAATGGCGCGTATCCGCCCGACCTGTCGCTTATCATCAAGGCGCGTTCGGCGGGCGAGAACACGTCGGTGTTCGCGACGGTCGGGTCGATGCTGCGCGATATCCCCAGCGGCTATCAGGAGGGCGGCGCGGACTATGTCTATGCCCTGCTCACCGGCTACGCCAACCCGCCGGCCGATATGACGCTTGCTCAGGGCATGACCTACAACCGGGCTTTCCCCGGCCACCAGATTGCGATGGTGCCGCCGCTGCAGCCGGGACAGGTCAAGTACGAGGACGGTACGCAGGCAACGGTCGAGCAGTACGCCAAGGACGTGACGGCATTTCTCGCCTGGGCGGGCGATCCCAAGCTCGAGGAGAGGAAGCGCATGGGCGTCCTCGTGTTGCTGTACCTGCTGGTCACTGCCGTGCTGGTCTACGCCGCCAAGCGCCGGCTCTGGGCCAAGGTGCACTGATCGTCGAGACTAATGAACGCGCCGACCGTGAGGGCCTCCCTGGTGAGGCCCTTTTCGTTTATGGGTGATGCTTCATGTGTTGGAGGCCAGGATGACGCGGTCGGTCTTGGGAATCCTGGGCGGGAGCGGCCTGTACGATCTGCCCGCGTTCGAGAACCCGCGCTGGGAGCGGATCGCCAGTCCCTGGGGTGAAGCGTCGGACGCCGTGCTGTTTGCCGACGTCGAAGGGTTGCCGGTCCGCTTTCTGCCGCGGCACGGGCGCGGCCACCGCTATTCGCCGTCCACCATCAACTACCGCGCCAACATCGACGTGCTGAAACGCGCTGGCGTCACCGATCTCGTGTCCGTCTCGGCGTGCGGATCGTTGCGCGAGAAATATCCCCCCGGCCATTTCGTGCTTGTTGATCAGTTCATCGACCGCACGTTCGCGCGCGAGAAAAGCTTCTTCGGCACGGGCTGCGTTGCGCACGTCTCCCTCGCCGATCCGGTGAGTCCGCTTCTCGTCGATGCCATCGAAGCGGCCGCGCGCCAGGAAGGGCTGCCGATGTCTCGCGGCGGGACCTACCTCGTCATGGAGGGCCCCCAGTTCTCCACGCGCGCGGAGTCCAACCTCTACCGGTCGTGGGGCTGCGACGTCATCGGCATGACGAACATGCCGGAAGCCAAGCTGGCCCGCGAGGCGGAGATCTGCTACGCCACCGTTGCCATGGTGACGGACTACGACTGCTGGCACGACGAGCACGCGCACGTCGATGTCGCTTCGGTCATCCGCGTGCTGCACGAGAACGTCGCCAAGGCGCAGCGTCTCATCGCCCGCCTGGCCGCGGACTTCCCGCGCGATCATCCCGCCTGCCCGATCGGATCGGACCGTGCGCTCGACGTGGCGCTGATCACCGCGCCGGATGCGCGCGACCCCGCGCTGGTCAGGAAGCTCAGTGCCGTGGCCGGCCGCGTGCTCTCGGCCGGCACTTGATCGGGCGCGCTGGCTACTTCGGAAAGTGGATGAAGATCTGCATCCTTGGGAGTTGCGGAAAGAAGGTCGCCAGCGCCTGCCCGCCCAGCCAGAGCAGGACGGCGAGAATCAGGATCGCCGGAATCGCTGCGAACACGACCTTGATGCAGAACGTCATCAGCCGCAGAAAGCTCATCTGCAGCCGGTCGTCCGCAATTGGCTGGTTGATGAGCCGGTTGGGCGGGTCACGGCGCAAAAAGGCGGGCTCGATGATCATGGCTTCGCGCTGATCCACCTCGCGCTCGCGCGCCTCCCGCTCACGGGCCTCGCGTTCACGCGCCTCGCGCTCCCGGCGAAAGGTGCGCGGCAGATCGTCGTCGATCGTCGCAAACTGGGGTTCAGGCATCTTGGCCGCACTCCTCCTGAAAGCGGTCCGCCCTCGGCCCTGGCGGCCAACGGGCGTGGTCGCAGTCCAACCACTTCCCCCAGCATCTCGGTGTCGTGATCCCACACAGGCAGCCAGTCTGCCGCAGCAATTTGGCCGGATTGGGAACGCCACTTCGGCCGGTCCGGCTTAAGAAAGGTCAGGTCGGGGATAGAGGTTTCACGCGCAACATTTTCAAGGCGTTGCATGTGATGGCGCTTTCAATCACTGTCATACGTGTTGTTGACCGGCGGCTGGGACGTCCGATGCACGATCTGAAGAAGCTGATCCGCACCATTCCCGACTACCCCAAGCCCGGCATCATGTTCCGGGATGTCACCACGCTGCTCGGCGATGCGCAGGGCTTCAAGGCCGCTATCGCCCGCATGGCCGAGCCCTACCGGGTCGAACCCGTCGATGCCGTGGCCGGGATCGAGGCGCGCGGCTTCATCCTCGGCGGTGCCATCGCCGACCGGCTCGGATGCGCCTTCATCCCCATGCGCAAAAAGGGCCGGTTGCCCTGGAAGACCATCGGCCAGGAGTACGTGCTTGAGTACGGCGTCGATGCCATCGAGATTCACGAGGATGCCATCGACCCGGGCGAACGGATTCTCATCGTCGACGATCTGATCGCCACGGGCGGCACGGCGGAAGCGGCTGTGAAACTCGCCCGCCGCTTGGGCGGACAGGTCATCGGTGCCGCGTTCATTATCGATCTGCCCGATCTTGACGGCCGCAAGAGGATCGAAGCGATGGGCGTCAACTGCCACGCCCTGATGGAGTTCGCAGGCCACTAGGCATCGCATGAAAGTCAACGGTCGGCACTATCAGGCGATCTGGCTGGCTGACGACGGCTGGTCCGTCGAGGTCATTGATCAGACGCGGCTGCCCCACGTCTTCACAACAGCGCGCCTGTCGACGCTGCCGGACGCCGCCCGCGCCATACGAACCATGCAGGTGCGCGGCGCGCCTTTGATTGGCGTGACAGCCGCCTACGGTCTCTGCCTCGCCTTACGCAGCGACGCTTCAGACGGGGGCCTGGATCAAGCCATCGCATGTCTCGCGAGTCAGCGGCCAACGGCCGTGAATCTGCGCTGGGCGCTCGAAGAGATGCGCCGCGCAGTGCTGAATCTGCCTCGCGTTTCGCGTGTTGCTGCAGCCTATGCGCGCGCGGCCCGAATGGCGCAAGAGGACACGGTTGCCAATCGCTCGATCGGCGAGCACGGCTCGCGCCTGCTAGAGGACCTGTACGCACGGAAGAAGTCGAGTGCGCGCCTCAACGTCCTTACGCACTGCAATGCCGGCTGGCTCGCCACGGTCGATTGGGGCACTGCCACGGCGCCGATATACTGTGCGCACGACAAGGGGCTGCCGCTCCACGTTTGGGTCGACGAGACACGGCCCCGTAACCAGGGCACCGCGCTTACGGCCTTCGAGCTCGGTGCGCACGGCGTTCCACACACCATCATTGCCGACAATGCCGGCGGCCATCTAATGCAGCGAGGCGAGGTCGATATCGTGATCGTCGGCGCCGATCGCGTCACTGCCAACGGTGACGCGGCCAACAAGATTGGCACCTATCTGAAAGCGCTGGCGGCCCGTGACACGAACGTGCCGTTCTACGTTGCCATGCCGTACTCCACCATCGACTGGTCGATCGAGAGCGGAGAGAATATCCCGATCGAGGAGCGCTCCCCTGAAGAAGTTCTGAGCATGACGGGCCGCACTGCGGGCGGCGAGATCATTGCTGTTCAAATCGCACCGAGCGGTTCTCCGGCCGCCAATCCGGCCTTTGATATCACGCCGTCCCGGCTGATCACCGGCTTGATCACCGAGCGCGGCATCACCCCAGCATGTGGCAGCGGACTGCTATCGCTTTATCCGGAGCGCCAGACAACTGGAATGACTTGAACCAAACGGCATCCGTGCGGTTTAAATAAGGGCGACCCTCTGCCGCGAAGGAGGTCAGGCTATGATTCACGCCCACTCCGTTCTCGTCATCGTCGATGTCCAGAATGATTTTATTCCGGGCGGTGCACTCGCTGTCCCCGATGGCCATAACATCATCCCCTCGGTCAATCGGCTGTCGCGGCGCTTCGACAACGTCGTACTCACCCAGGACTGGCATCCCGCTGGCCACATCTCGTTTGCCTCCAGCCATGCCGGCCGCGTGCCGTTCGAGACCATCGATCTCGAGTATGGCCCGCAGGTGTTGTGGCCGGATCACTGCGTCCAAGGCACCAATGGCGCCGCCCTGCACGCGGCCCTCGACGTCCCGCATGCGCAGATGGTCATCCGCAAGGGATACCGGACCGGTGTCGACAGCTACTCGGGCTTCCTCGAGGCGGATCGCAAAACCGCGACCGGACTAGCCGGCTATCTGCGCGACCGCGGCCTGCAACACTGCTTCATCGTCGGGCTCGCGACTGATTTCTGCGTTGCCTGGACCGCCCTTGACGCGCGCCACCTGGGTTTTGAAGCGACTGTCATCGAGGATGCCTGCCGTGGCATCGATACGGGCGGCAGCCTCGAGCGGGCCTGGAACGACATGCAGGCTGCCGGTGTCACACGCATGCGCCTCGGTTATGATGCATAGTGGCGTTGTGAGTTCGAAAAGGAGACACATCTTATGGCGAAAGCGCTGGCGGTCGTACTGTTGGCCCTGGCCGGTTTGGCCGCACCCGTTGCCTGGGCCCACCATGGCTGGGGCAGCTATGACGCTTCCAAGCCGGTGACGGTCGCCGGCAAGGTCCTGACGTCCAAATATGAGAACCCGCACGTCGCCCTTACGGTCCAGGCGGCCGACAAGGTCTGGACGGTGACGCTGGCGCCGACGTCGCGCATGGTCAATCGCGGCGCACTCGCCGAGATGGTGAAGGTCGGCAACGACATCACCGCGTTTGGTTATCCCTCGACGGTCGAGAAGGACGAGATGCGCGCCGAGCGCATTACGGTCAACGGCAAGACGATCGAGATGCGCTGATGCTCGCGGAGGCCCCCGCGTTCCTCGTCGCCATCGAGCAGTCATCCTTCGCCCTCGCGATTCGGCAGTCCGTCTGGGCATATCCGGCGGCGAACGTCGGTCACATCCTGGCGTTGTTCCTGTTCGCCGGCGCCGCGTGCGTGATGGATCTGGCCTTGCTGGGCGTGCTGAGTGCCGCCAATCCGGTGGCCGTCGTGCGCGGCGCACGGCGCGCGGTGATTGCAGCGCTCCTTCTCATGCTGGCGACGGGATCGATTCTATTCGCCGCCGAGGCCAGCCATGTGGCCATGAACCCCGTATTTCAGATCAAGCTCGCGCTGATCGCTGCCGGTCTTCTCAACGCCGCGCTGATCGGCCCCTTGCTCCGGCGCACGTTCGACGAGATGCCGCCACCCGTCGCTTTTCCTCTGCGCCTGCGTGCGGCCGCGGCGATGTCGCTGATGATCTGGCTGTCCGTCGCAGCGTGCGGACGTTTGATTGCCTATTTCTGAAATCACGCAGCCGCGCCGATGGCCTCGCCGAGAAACGGCTTGAAGTGGCGGCGCAAGGTGCTCTCCGGCAGATCCTTCGTAATGAACACCAGCCGTGACGTGCGGCTCTCGCTCGGCCACTGCTGCAGCGAGTCGGGGGGATAGAAAATGTGCTGCACGCCATGGATGACGAACGGGTTGGGCTGGTCCTTGACGTTGACGATGCCCTTCACCCGCAGCAGTTTGCCGCCGTAAAGCTGCGCCAGGAGCTGTAAGGCGTTGGAAAGCTCTGCAGCGTCCAGCGGATCGTCGAACGTGAGGCAAAACGATTGGATGCCGTGCAGGTGCTCGTGATGTTCGGGATGCTCGCAGTTGGCATCGTGGCAATCGTGGTCATGATCGTGATGATGATGTTCGTGTGCGTTTGCAGCGGGGGGCCCGGCATACTTGTCGGCCGAGAGCCAGCGCTCGGGGTCCGCGTTGGTGATGGCCGGCTCGTGCGCGCCGAGCCCGATCAATTCTGACACCGCCACGTCGCCCTTCACCGCTTCCCGGACGGGGGCTGCACGGTTCAGGGACATGATGCGAGCCCGCAGGCGCGCGATGGCCTCGGGGGCCGCCAGATCGGCCTTCGTAATCACCAGTCTGTCGGCAATCGCGATTTGTTTGGCGGGCTCGAAGTGCTCGTCGATTTGCTCCAGCCCGAGCTGGGCATCCACCGTCGTGACGACGCCATCGAGCTGATAGATGCGATAAACGCGCTCCTCCGTCATGAGCGTGTGAACGATCGGCGTCGGATCGGCGAGGCCCGTTGTCTCGAGCACCACCCGCCGCATGGGCGGGATGTCGCCCCACAGCGATTTGGTGTGCAGCTTCTCCAGCGCCTCGACCAGATCTCCGCGCACTGCGCAGCATACACAACCCGACGGCAGCAGCACGGCGTCATTGTCGACCTTCTCGATCAGCGCATCGTCGATGCCCACTTCGCCGAACTCGTTGATGAGCACGGCTGTTCCGGCCATGCCGGGGTCATCGAGAAGGCGCTTGAGGAGGGTTGTTTTGCCCGAGCCCAGGAACCCCGTGAGGACCGTCAATGGAACTGCTGCCGCCATGATCAACCTTGTATGCATGACTACGTTGTCAGATGCTGCTCGGACGGTATCCTCTCCCGTGCAAGAAGGGGAGAAGAAACATGAACGATCCGGATCCGGGGCGGGCTGAGCGCGAGGCCGAAGATCGCGCGCGTCGGGAGGTGTTGGATACAGCGTTGGCCATGAGCCGTAAGGGGCTGTCGCCGGGAAAATCGGGCAATGTGTCGCGCCGATTTCGAGACGGCATGCTGATTACGCCCTCGGGCCAGACCTACGCATCCATTTTGCCGGCCGACATCGTGTTTGTCGCCGATGATGGAAGCGTCGGTCCGGGGCAAAAGAAGCCTTCGACGGAATGGCGGTTTCATCTCATGACGTATCGGGCACGTGCCGACGTCGGCAGCGTCGTCCATACGCACTCGCCTTACGCTACGGCCCTCGCATGCGCGGGAAAGGCCATCCCAGCGTTCCACTACATGGTGGCGGTCGCAGGTGGCAATGACATCCCCATCGTTCCTTACGCAACCTTCGGCACCAAGGAGCTGGCGCGCAACGTTGCGAAAGGCTTGAGGAAGCGTGATGCCTGTCTCATGGCCAACCACGGCCAGATTGCGGTCGGAGATACCTGCCGCAATGCGCTCGATCTCGCTGCCGAAATCGAAAACCTGGCGGAGCAATACTGCAAAGTGCTCTCGCTCGGCGACGCCATCCTTCTTCCCGACGACGAGATGGAGCGGGTCTTGCAGAGCTTTGAAGGCTACGGCGCGAAGCAAGATGACTAGGCCGTTGATCCCGCCGCGGCGAGACGCTTTTGTTCGCCCGCAATATCGTTATGCTTCGCGATGATCTTTCGACAGGGCGCACTTATTATCGTGTGCCGTGACGCTACAGGGAGCGCGTGATGCAGATTTCGTTCAAGGGCAAGAAGGTGGTTGTGGCGGGCGGCAGTCGCGGGATCGGACGGTCCATCTCGCGGGCTTTCGCCGTTGACGGGGCCGACGTGGCTATCTGCGCGCGCGGCGCCGAGGGCGTGAAGGCGGCCGAGGCTGAGCTGAGAACGCACGGCGGCAAGGTCTACGGCGCGGCTTGCGATCTGGCCGATGGCGCCGCCGTCACGCGCTTTGTCAATGAGGCTGGCGCGGCGCTCGGCGGGATCGATATTCTCGTCAACAATGCGTCTGGCTTCGGTATGAAGGATGACGAGCAGGGCTGGGCCAGCAGCATCAACGTCGACATCATGGCGACGGTGCGTGCGACACAGGCGGCCGTCCCCTTCATGGAGAAGGCCGGCGGCGGCGCCATCGTCAACATCTCGTCGATCTCGGGCTTCGCGGCCAGCACGCGCTCGGTGCCCTACGCCGCGGTGAAGGCCGCAGTGAACAACTACACCATGAGCCAGGGGCTGGCGCTGGCGCCCAAGCGCATCCGCGTGAATGCCATAGCGCCAGGTTCCATCGAGTTCCCTGGCGGCGTCTGGGAACAGCGCAAGACATCCGATCCCAAGCTCTATCAGGGCACGCTGCGTAGCATTCCTTGGGGCCGCTACGGCGCGCCGGAAGAGATCGCCAGCGTTGCCCTGTTTCTCGCCAGTGACAAGGCAAGCTGGATCACCGGCCAGACGCTGATGGTCGATGGCGGCCAGCTACTCGGTTGAGGTCGGGCCCCTTAGTCTTGCAGCGTGGCCTCGCCCTGGTAAGCTTCCTCGGAATATAGCGCGGCCGTTCGCGAAAGCGTCGGAGCGCTCGACGCAGAGGAACCGCGAGGAGTTGCCATGGATATCAAGCCGACAGGCGAAGCGCTGGGCGCGCGCATTTTTGGTGTCGATCTGTCGAAGCCCGTCTCCGATGGTGATTTCAAGACGATCCTGCGGGCGCTGGGCGAGCATGGCGTCATCGTCTTTCCGCGCCAGACGATGGAGACCGAGGATCTCGTGCGTTTCGGCAAGATGTTCGGCGATCTCGAGGTCAACGTCGCCAACCTCTATCACGAGCCGGATCATCCCGAGGTGATGATCCTGTCCAACATGCAGAAGGACGGCAAGCCGATCGGCCTCGGCGATGCTGGCCAGGGCTGGCACACGGATATGAGCTACAGCAAGGACATCGCGCTGGCGAACGTGCTCTATGCCATGAAGGTGCCGATGCGCGATGGCCGTCCGCTCGGCGATACGCAGTTCCGCAACATGCACGCGGCGTATGACGATCTGCCCGGCGACATCAGGAAGCGTGTCGAAGGTCGGAGCGCGACGCACGATTTCATCAAATTCTGGGACATGATGCGGGCCAAGCCCGGTTCCACGCGCGGGCCGCTGACGCCGGAGCAGCGCCGCCAGAAGCCCCCTGTGTCGCAACCGATCGTCCAGACGCATCCGATCACCGGCCGGAAGATCCTGTATTGCAACCCCGGCTACGCCATGTTCATCGACGGCATGGACAAGGCTGAAAGCGACGAGCTGCTCGACTACCTGTTCAAGCATCAGGAGCAGCCGAAGTTCTTCTACGCGCACAAGTGGACGGAAGGCGACGTGCTGATGTGGGACAACATCGGCACGGTGCACAACGCGATTCCCGACTACGGTCCCGATGAGCCGCGCTACATGCGGCGCATTCAGGTGATGGCGACCAAGGACTACGCGAGGCTCGCAGCTTGATGAGGCGATTTCGATGAGACTGGCCACCTTTGTAAGCTCGCGCGGACCATGTCTCGGCGTCGTCTCAGGCGAAGAGGTTGTTGATCTGAGCGGGACGGGCGGTGAGACGACGGGCTTGCCCGCCACAATGATCGAATTCCTCGCGCTTGGTGTGCACGGTCAGGATGCGGCGCGCCCGATCGTCGAGCGCGCATTGAGGGATCGCCCTGCCGGTGCCGTCCAGGCCCTCAGCGCGGTAAAGCTGCTGGCGCCGATCCTGCGCCCCGGCAAGATCATCGGCGTCGGCTTGAACTACAACGATCACGCAGCAGAAGTTGGCCGGCCGAAGCAGGATCGCCCCCGCCTGTTCGTCAAGGTGTCGTCGTCCGTCACGGGGCCGGACAGCACCGTCGCGATCCCGCCGGGCATCGAGAAGCTCGACTTCGAGGTGGAGTTGGCCGTCGTCATCGGCAAGCGCGCAAGCCGGGTCAAGGAGTCGGAAGCGATCGGCTTCGTTGCGGGCTACACCATTCTCAATGATCTGTCGGCGCGCGAATTCCAGTTCGACATCGCGCCGCCGCAGACCACCCTCGCCAAGAGCATGGACGGCTTTTGCCCGATGGGTCCTTGGATCGTTACCTCTGATGAGCTTGGTGACGGTTCCGGCCTGGGCGTCAGGACCTTCGTCAGCGATGCCAAGATGCAGGATGGGACGACATCAGACCTGATCTTCTCGGTGGCAGCCCTGGTGTCCTACATCAGCCGCTTCATGACGCTCGAGCCCGGCGACGTGATCGCAACGGGTACGCCGGCCGGCGTCGGTGCGTTCCGCAAGCCGCCGGTATTTCTGAAAGGCGGGGACCGGGTCAAATTGGAGATCGACCGCATCGGCACCCTCGAAACAACAATCAAAAACGCGGACTAAGGAGTTCCATGAACATGACGAGCTATCGTGCTGCCGCAGCTGGAGCGGCAGCGATTCTGAGCGCCTGCGTGATGCCGGCCCTCGCGCAAGCGCCGGAAATCCGCTTCGCTCGCCAGTTCTCCATGGGCTACCTGCAGTTCAACATGATGCAGCAGCACAAGCTGCTCGAGAAGCATGCAAAAGAAGCCGGCGTTGCCGATCTGAAAGTGACATGGGCGACGTTCAACGGCCCCAACGCCATGAACGATGCGCTGCTGTCGGGATCGGTCGACATTGTATCGGGCGGTGTGCCGGGGCTTCTCACGCTGTGGTCCCGGACCAAGGGCACGCCGCTGGCGGTCAAGGGCATCACGGCATTTTCGTCCCAGCCCATTCTGCTCAACACGCGTGAGCCGCGGATCAAGTCGATCACGGATTTCACGGACCAGGACAAGATCGCCGTCCCGGCCGTGAAGGTGTCGCTTCAGGCCATGCTGCTGCAAATGGCGGCAGCCAAGGAGTGGGGGGCCAGCAACTATGCCAAGCTCGATCCGTTGACCGTGTCGATGACGCCGCCCGACGCCACCATTGCGCTGCTCAGCGGATCGGCGGGCGTGGGCAGCGTTTTCAGCGTGCCTCCGTTCCAATTTCAGCAGCTCGAGGACAAGGCCGTTCACACGGTCCTGAATTCCTTTGATGTGTTCGGCGGGCCGCACACGATGACGGTCGCCTGGACCTCGTCACAATTCCGCGACAAGAACCCTCAGCTCTGCAAGGCGCTGGTGAAGGCCTTTGCCGAGGCGACCGACATGCTGAACAAGGATTTGAAAAGTGCCGCGCAATACTGGGCCGATGACGTGAAGTCGAAGCTGCCGGTCGAGAAGGTGGCGGAAATCGCGTCGGGCCCACAGGTCAAGTGGACCATGACACCGCAGAGCACTATGAAATTTGCCGAGTTCATGCATTCGGTCGGCACGATCAAGGACAAGCCGACTGACTGGAAAGAGCTATTCTTCCCTGAAATCCACGATCTTCCGGGAAGCTGATGTGTCGAGAAGCCCTCTAGGGGGCAACAAATGGGGATCATTGAGCAATGAAGAAATTCCTGGTCGCAGCGATGGCACTCGCAGGCCTTGTTGCGGCAGCACCGGCCCACGCCGAGGTTGAAGAGATCAAGATCCCGAAGGGCGCCGGCGGAGTCGGCTTTCTCGGCTTGCTGATGATGGAGAAGCACGGGCTCGTTGAGAAGCACGCGAAGGCGCTCGGCCTCGATAGGACCATGGTGTCTTACGTCAATGTCGGTGGCCCCGCGCAGGTGAACGACGCCCTTCTCTCGGGGAATGCGCACGTGGTTCCTGCCGGTCCGCCGGCCTTTCTGACCATCTGGGCGCGCACACGCGACAGCATGAAGGTTACGGGCCTCGCAGCCATGACGTCCATGCCGATGTACCTCAACACCCGCTCGCCCGAGATCAAGAGCATCAAGGACGTCGGTGCGAAGGACAAGATCGCCATCACGGCGATCAAGGTCTCGATTCCCGCCATCATTATGCAGATGTATGCGAAGAAGGAGTTCGGCGCCGACAGGACGACGCACTTCGATCCCATGACCGTCGGCATGACGCATCCTGATGCGCTGGCGGCGCTGCTCGCGGGCGAAGGCACCGAGATCAACCTGCACTTCACATCGCCGCCTTTCCATCAGCGCGAGCGGCGTGATCCCAAGATCCGCACTATCCTGACCACCAACGAGGTGATGGGCAGTTCCCAGACCTTCACCATGCTTTACATGATGGCGGAGTTCAGGGAGAAGAATCCGAAGTCCACGAAGGCGATCCTCGCGGGCCTGGAAGAAGCCAACGCCATGATCAATGCCGACAAGAAGGCGGCGGCGGAAGTGTTTCTCGACTCCGTCGGGCGTCGCGGGTGGACGGCCGAGGAGATCGTGGACGTTCTGAACGACCCCGACAACAAGTTCACGACAACGCCCGAGAACGTCATAACGTATGCGAACTTCATGGCCGACGTTGGTACGCTGAAGGTGCGCCCGGCCTCGTGGAAGGACCTGTTCTTTCCTGAGATCCACGACAAGCCGGGGAGCTGAGGCGTTGAACGGCGCAACGTGGGGATATTCATCAAGCGGAGAAATTCGCGAAGTGACTTATCCCCCACGCTGATGGGCGCGCTCATACTTTCTGCATCCGCTCGATCGAGGGGGCACGTTTCCTAGACCGTGTCTCGTTACGTGCCGGGCGGAGGCAGGCTGTCGGAAGAGGTGACGCATAGCGATCACCGAGACCGGACAAAACGAGCGAAACGGACCGCGCTGTCATCCTGGACAGACGGCAGGCCTGCGCAGGGCGGCGATGGAATCGCCCCGAATACCTGATTGAGTGGTCCACCGGGCGCGCGCCGCCCTGCACCCCTCACCGATGCATCACCTCGAGCCCAAAGGCTGCGGGGCCATCCGCGTTTTGCCGCTCGCCTTAGCGAGTTTCCATCTTGGGAAACGTCGGTGCTGGCCCGACCGGAGCTACGTCCAGGCGGATGACGATGCCGTCGAGTTCCGGCTTGGGCGGCTGATATTCCTTCATCACGTATGGATCGTGCCCCGGGATGATGTGCCGCGGGCTCGGCGCCAGCTTCTCCAAGATGCGATAGGCATCGAGCATCTGGCCGATATGGAACGCTGTGGAATAGGGGCGATTGGTCGCCATGTTCTCGTAATAGTGCGTGGCGTCGGACGCCAGCACCACCCAGCCGCGGCGCGTGTGGACGCGGGCGACCTGCAATCCATGCGCATGCCCTGGCGCGGGATGCAGCGTGATACCGGGCGCAATCTCGACCTGACCCTCATGCATCTCCACGCGGCCCTTGAAGTTCAGCCGCACCATGCCGACAACGTCCTCGACGTGGTAGCTGTGCCCGAGCTTCGGATAGCGCATGTACTTGCCCGTCGCGT
Source organism: Hyphomicrobiaceae bacterium (assembly GCA_046154585.1). GTDB lineage: Bacteria > Pseudomonadota > Alphaproteobacteria > Rhizobiales > Hyphomicrobiaceae > CADEFX01. Next base: position 41,872 of record JBJXDX010000079.1, read on the forward strand.
ACGACATCTCGTCGGCCTGCAGGTGAAAGCGGGCGTTGGCGAACTGGTGGAAGTTGCCGACGTGGTCGTAGTGCATGTGGCTCAAGATGACGTCGCGCACGTCTCCGGCGTCAACGCCGACGAGCTTGAGGCTGGCGATGGGGCAGCGCAGGTGCGTGCGCTTACGCTCCTTGGCCATTTCGGCGGTAAAGCCGGTATCGAGCACATAAGCGCCCGAGGGTCCGATGGCGACCCAGATGAAATAGTCCATCGGCATCGGGCCGTCGTGCGGGTCGCCGCCGACGAAGTGGTCGCGCCTTTGCGCGTCGCGCGTCGCGTAGCGGATGGCGTAGATTTCATATTCGGGCAGTGCTTCGGCCATGGGCTGGGTCCGTCCCGTTTTTTGTTGTCGCGCTCCAGTGGTTCGACGTGCTTTTTCTTGAGGATAGGGTGGCACGAAGCCTGCGGCCACGACAAAGCGCGGCTGGTTGCGGATGCTGGCCTTGGTCGAATGCTCGGCAAACGTGGGCGGCTTGGAAGCTTGAAGAGGGTTGGTTATAGTGCGGCGCCAATTCCGGCGCCGCGCTGACGCTGATGCCGCTTCATCGGGCAGGCTCTGGCTTGCGACGACTGTAGAATGTGCCTGACCTGACTGGGGGCGAAACGGCCGGACAAGCGTTCAATTCCCGCTCGATTGGGATGGTAGGGGGAGCAGGAACCAGATGAAGTGCAACCCGTGGCGCTGGCTTTGGGGCCTCGTTCCGGTCGTCGTCTTGGCATGGGCTTGCGTTCAGGTTGAGCACGCACGAGTTGAGCGGGATCTCGGCACACGCGCCAAGCAGGCGCTGGCTCGCGCCGGGTTCGACTGGGCGGAGGTGTCGGTATCGGGTCGCGATGCCGCGCTTTCAGGCCAGGCCGCCGACAGAAGCGATGCTGCCCGTGCTGCCAAGGCCGTTAATGACACCTGGGGCGTGCGCGTCGCGACCGATTTGTCCACTCTGATCGATGTGGTTGACAGATACGAATGGCTGGCGCTGCGACGCGAGGATCGTATCCGGCTGACCGGGTCGGTTCCGAGCGAAGCGACGCGCCGCGACATCGTCGGGATCGTGACGGCCAGTTTTCCGAACTTGGACGTTGATGACCGGTTGAAACTGGCCCGTGGCGCACCTCCGATTGATACGTGGGTAGGTGGAGTTGGCTTCGGCATCAAGCAACTCGCACAGCTCAAGAGCGGACAGGTTCATCTCGATGTGACGGCGCTGACCATCTCGGGCGAAGCGATAAATCTGCAGGCATATCGCAGCGTCAGGGCGGCCCTGAGCTCGGCATTGCCTCCAGGCATCAGCCTGAGGGGAGCGCGCATCACCGCGCCTGCGGTGAAGCCGTTCCACTGGTCCGCCCGCCTCACCCGTGATCAGCTCGTGTTCTCGGGTTTCGTGCCTAGCGACCAAGTGCGCGAGGAGATTTTGGCGGCAGCGCGTCGCCATGCTGCGCCAGCAGTGAGAGTCGTAGATGAAGCTGAGCCGGCGGAGGGTGCGCCCGGCGATTGGGCAGGTGCGGTGCTCGCTGTCGTGCGCGCGCTGACAGTTCTTGAAGAAGGTACGGTAGAAGCGCGCGACACCCAGTGGGCCTTCTCCGGCGTTGCGGAGACGGAAACCAAGGCCGATCAAGCGCGCAAGGAGCTGCAGGCTGTGGCGGCCCCACATAGAGTTGCGCTGCAAATCACCACACGCGAGCCGGCGCCCGTGAGCCCGTACATCACAACGGCCACACTGAGCGGCGGGAAGCTAGTGCTGGCGGGGCATGCGCCGTCGGTTGACGAGCGCGATGCTATTGCCGATTCAGCGAGGCGGCGGCTCGCGGGCGCCCCGGTCGAAGTCACGCTTCTCATCGCACCTGGACAGTCTGCGTCATGGCGCAGTTGCATCGAGGCGGGTCTGGATGCACTGGCGCAACTCGGCGGTGGGCGTGTCAGCCTGACGGATCGCCGGCTTGAGGTCGCGGGCCGCACACAATCGAGCACCCTTGCCAAGGCACTTCCCGACACTGTCCGCGCATCTGCCGGGACGGATTGCGACGCGGATGTGAACGTTGCCTTCGATCCGCCTCCGGAGCCGAAGTTGCGCTGGTCTGCGACCTATGATCAGGACGTGCTGGAGCTGGGCGGTCAGGTCGCCGGCGAAGCCGCAAAAACCGAGTTGCTTCGTGTTGCCGGAGCGCAATTTTCGGGCGCGCGCGTGATTGATCGGATGGTGCCGGTTGGCGAGCCGTCCGAGGCGTGGACGTCCACGGCCCGCGAGGCGCTCATGACGCTCGCTCGGCTGAAGCGCGGAAAGGCCGAGGTCGTCGATCAAGAGCTCAGCATTTCCGGCGACGCCCGCGATGACGATGTATTGCAAGCCATCGGTGACGCGCTCACGCGCGGGCTGCCCAAAGGATACGGCGGCCGCCATTCCGTCGTGGTGCGCCGCGACCCGTCACCCGCTCCGGCCCAAACTCAAACCGAGACCGCTCAAGCTCAGCGAGGCTCAGGCCAATCTACGGCCTCCGTCGAGGCCAAGCCTGCTCCGGAGGTCGTCCAGCGCAAGGCCGAAGCGAATGCATGCCAGGATGCTTTGCAAACTGTGGCCAGGACCGGGATCATCGAGTTCGAGCGGGCCGATGCCGATCTCGATACCGCAAGCTATTCAACTTTGGCGCGGCTGGCGGCGGTCGCGGGCCAATGTCCCAACGTGCGATTTGAGGTTGCGGGGCATGCGGATGGAGACGGCAAACCGGAGAACAATCAGCGTCTGTCGGAGCGCCGCGCACAGGCCGTGCTTGAATACCTCGCCAAATCCGGTGTTCCGGCGGCGCGCATGAGCGCGGTCGGTTATGGCATGACACGCCCGCTGGTGCCGAATACGACAGTTGAAAACAAGGCCAAGAACCGGCGCATCGAGTTCGTCGTCAAAACCGACTAGTTCGTCGTCAAAACCGATTGAGGAGTAGAGCGCGACTATGGGAAACGGGATGGACTATCTGGCTCTTCAACTCGCCTGGTACCTGCTGGCAGCGTTCGGCTTTGGCCTCCTTATTGGTTGGTGTTCGTGCAGTCCTCGCGGCAAGCGTACGTGAGAGCCGGCAGCCTGTGAGCCTCGGGAGCCACGATAGATGACCGCATTGACCTGGCAGACGCTCCTGCTCCTGACAGTCGCCTATTTTACGGGCTGCTGCCTCGGGTGCATTCTGCGGCGGATTTTCTGGCCGCCACGTGTGGTCGTGCCTGAGGCCGTTACGCAGTCGGCCGTGGCCACCGCGTCCCAAGGGGCTGGTGCTGCGGCAGCGCTGTCGCGATCGACGGTCCAGACGCGGCCCCATCCCGTGGCGCAAGAGCCGGTCCACCGCGTGCGGCCGATCGAGGCGGCCGTGGCCGCCGAGCGGCAGACGGAGGCGGTCGCTGCTCCCGGCAAAAAGGAAGAACCGCGTGTCGAGCGCGTTGTCGACGCCCGCCCTGTCGACCGGCAGCCTGCGCCCGCGGCAACGCCCGCTCCGCGCGTTGAAGAAAAAGCGGCCGTCGTCGGACCCGATGATCTCAAGCGCATTTACCTGATCGATGCCGTGGTCGAGTCGCAGCTCAACGCGATTGGCGTGCGCGGGTTCGCGGAGATCGCGCAATGGACGGCGGCGGATGTTGCGCGCGTCAGCAATGAGCTTGGCTTCAAGGGACGCGTTCAGAACGAGAATTGGATCGAACAGGCGCAAGTTCTGGCCAAGGGCGGCGAGACACACTATGCGCGCCGGTTGGCGCGGGGCGAAACCGTCGCGGCCCAAGTCGTCGAGGATGAAGGCAAGCCTTCTGCCGTCGCTATCACCCCGGAGAAGAGCCCTGTCTCCGACAGCCATCCGGACGTCTCCAGCCGATCCGCGTTTGCGAAGGTTGCCGAACAGGCGCCGCAAAAGGAAGACTGGCCCGCATCGGTTGTGCCGGGTGATGCGGGCGCACCCGTCCGGTCGCTGCCGGTCGGTATGGCGCGCGACAACTTGCAGCGCATTCGGGGCATCAACGCCGAGATCGAGGAACTCGTTGGCCTGCAAGGCGTGACCCGGTACGCGCAGATTGCGAGTTGGGCCAAGGCCGATGTCGAGCGTTTCGATCGCCTGCTGGGGCAGGATGGACGGATTGCACGAGAGAATTGGATCGAACAGGCCCAAATCCTGGCCAAGGGCGGGGATACGGCTTACTCGCTTGATCTGGAGCGTCGCGACGCAGGGTCCGGCGAGAGCGGGATCACGCCCACGCGTACGACGGACCTCTCCGGTTTGCGATCCGTCCGTTCGGAGGCGCTTCGCGCGGCGGACAAGCCGCCGACAAACGAGATCGGCAGCTCACGCCGCATCGGTCTTGCGGGCGACCTCAAGCGTATCCGGGGCATCGGGGTGCTGATCGAAAAGAGGCTCCACGCACTTGGGGTCACGTCCTACGAGCACATCGCCCATTGGACCGCCTCGGACATCGATCGCATCAGCCAGACTCTCGATTTCAAGGGCCGCATCGAGCGGGAAAACTGGGTCGAGCAAGCGCGCATCCTCGCTGCTGGCGGTCAGACGGAATTCTCGCGGCGGTTCGATCGCAGCGGCAGCCACATCTGAGGACGGGCCGCCGCCCGTCGCGCGATCGGGTGCGGCAGACGAATGGTGGCGCTTACCTGTCTGCAGCAGCCAGGAAGTCGTCGATAGTGCTGAGCGTTCGAGGTTCGCGCAGAAGCGGCGTGTGACCTTGCCCTGGTACGACCAGCGCCTCCAGGCGGGGGTGGCGCAAACGCATCTCCTGCAGGGTGCGGTCGCTCAGCACATCGGAAAGTTCGCCGCGGATGGCTAGCGTCGGCAGGTACGACAGCGCCTCGAACTGCGGCCAGAACGTCGCCGCAGGACCATCGAACAGGCTCATCGTCTTGGCGAGATTCTGGTCATAGCTGTGCGCCGGCTGTCCGTTGACGTCGTCGAACCAGTCGCGCGCCAGATGGGCCCAGTCGTCCGCCCGGACGGCTGGAAAGGTGCGCGTGTTCATGCCCTCCACTAGCGATGCTGCCTCGCGCCATGAAGCCGGAAGCGGCACCCGGCCGGTGTAGGCGACGATACGTGTCAGACCGTCACGCTCGATCACCGGGCCGATGTCATTCAACACGACGGCGCCGACGCTGGTCGGTCGCGCCGTGGCCATGAGCATGGCGATCAGGCCGCCCCGCGACGTGCCGACGATCGCCGGTTCGTGCACGCCCGTCACCGTCATGAGGTCCAGGACATCCAGCATTTCCATGCGGACGTTGTAGTTTTGCCAGTTTGGATCGCGCGCCGATCGTCCTCGTCCGCGCAAGTCCACGGCATAGACGTCGCGCGCCTGCGGGTTTGCCGGATCGCTCAAGGACATAGCGAGTGCGTGAAAATCGCGGCTGTTGCGCGTCAGCCCCGGAATGCAGACCACAGGACGGCGCGAAGCGGCCGGTGCAGAATAGTGACGGGCAAAAAGGCGCAGGCCGTCGCGCGACGTGTAGAAAACATCGCGCCAGTTCTGCAAGTCCGGTTTGGCCTTCTCCCCGCCGCGCGCCCCCGCTGCGCTCATCGTGCATGTCCCCTTACTCGGCCGCTGTGCGCAGTTTCAGATCCTGGCTGAGACGTAACGCCTGCGCCTCTCCCAGGCGTGCGCGATACACCTGAATGTTGGCGAGCACTTTCTTGACGTACTCGCGGGTCTCCTCGATCGGGATGCTTTCGATCCAATCGATCGGGTCCACCTTGGACGTGCGCGGATCGCCGAACGCACGCATCCATTCTCTCGCCCGACCGGGGCCGGCGTTGTAGCCGGCCAGTGTCAGCACGTAGTTGCCGCCGAACTCCGCCATGCGATCGCCAATGTAGGCGGATGCGATCATGGCATTGTAGCTGTTGTCGGTGAGGAGCCGCGGCACGTCGCATTTGACCTTGTGATCGCGGCAGATGTGCCGCGCCGTGATCGGCATGACCTGCAGCAGACCTCGCGCTCCAGCTGTTGAAATGATGGCTGAGTTGAACTCGCTTTCCTGCCGCGCGATGCCCAGCAGCATCGCCGTCTCCGGAGGCGTACGCAACGGCTTATAGGTCGGGAACGTGTGCACCGGATAGGCATAGATGACGAGGTTCATGCCGCGTGCGATCGCCGTCTTGCCGATCCGCACGACCATCTGTGTATCGCCGAGCGTCTCCGCGAGCTGCGCCAGCAGCGCCACTTCGCCCTCGGTCTTGAGGTGGTAGCGCAGATGGCCGGCCAGCATCCGCACGATGCTGCGGTCCAGATTCGCGTTGACCGCGATGCCCACCGCTTTCACCGCATCGAGCTCGTTGAACCGGTTTGCCTCTTCGGCCGTTGGCATTGCGGGCAGATTGGCACCGAGCCCGGGGCCTGGCTCGATCTTGTGCCGTGCGAGCTGGCCATGGAAGGTATCGAACAGCTTGGCTGCCTCGGCATAGCGCTTATGAGCCTCGTCCTGGCGCCCCAAGGCCTCCAGTGTGCGCCCGAGCCAGTAGTCTGCCCGCGATTGCGTCAGCGGTCCGTCCGCTGCGGCTCGCGACGCTTCGAGATGCGTCAGCGCCGCCTTGGCGTTGTCGAGATATCGCAACGCCAGCCAGCCGGCCATGAAGGTCGCATCCTTGAGCGGGTTGACGCTCAACGGCCCGGGATCACGCACAACGGCGTAGGCGATGTCCGGTTTGTCCGCGCGCAGCGCCGCATAAGCGGCAGCGCGGCGCTCCATCCACCAGTCGTCGGGACTGACCAGCTTATCCGGGTCGTTCGGCAGCACGGTGAGGATCTTCCACACCTCGTCCATCCTGCCGAGTGAGCGCAAATGCTGGACGCGCTGGTAGGCCAGGCCCCAGTCGACTGTGCCTTCGGCCTCGGCAGGCAGCGCCGCCAGCAGTTTGTCTGCCGTCTTCGCTTTCAGGAACACGGCCAGCCGTGCCTCGGCCTTCTTCTGCTCCGCCTCAGGCAACAGCGGGATGACCCGCCGGGCGATCGCCCCCCGCTCGTCACGCTCCGAGGAGAAGCGCACGCTGTCGACGAGAATGCGATCGAGCCGCCGCTTGTGATCGTCGGCGCTCAGCAACGTCTTGAACCGCTCCAGGAAGCCGGTTTCGAGCGTTGCTGCAAGCTCGTACTCCCGCCAAACCTTGGCGGCCGTCGTGCGCGCGCGATCCTGATCCTTTTCCGCCAAATGTGCGGAGGCGAGCGCGGCAAAGCCGGCCCCTGTCTGCGGACCCTCGTCGCGGAACATGCTGCGGATCTTCTGCGAGCTGCCGCCCTGCACGAACGCCTGCTCTTCCGCGCGCCGCCGCAAGAGCTGGCGATCAGGCCACGCGGGGTTGGCCTCGCTGAAGGAATAAAATTCGGCCGGCGTTCCAAACCCGTTGCGCAACGCAAACCAATCCACGAGCCGCCGCGCCGCAGGATCCGCCAGTTGTCCGCGGAGCGCGCGCGCGCGCGCGATGTCGCCTGCCCCCACCGCCTTGATGGCCTCGCGCACGCGTTGCGCATCTTCTGCGTTGACCGCATAGGTGCGCACCGGGGCGATCAACGCCGTCAGGGCCTTCTTGTATTCAGCTTCCGGCGTCAGCTCTGGCGCAGCTTCGACCCCGGGAGCTGAATCATTCTGGGCGATGACTGTGGACGAAACGGCCTGGCGTTGCGGATTGCGCGCCGGCGGAGGCGGCTGAACCCGGGCTGCGGCGGCCGACGGTTTGACCCTGGCTCCGGGCGCAGCCTTCAACTCCGCCCGAAACGTCCCGCCGGCCACCAGCAACACGACGGCCCGAATCAGCAGCCTGGATGGAAATCCGCGATGCGCCGGCAACAGCGACCTCTCTTTGGCAGGCTTTTGGCCGTGTATCGGTGCATATGGGCCGCGGCCAATCTTGCGGCATGAAACACGAAGGCATATGGTGAGCGCGATTTTGTGGCGCAGGCCGTCGGCGTCCTCATTTTTGGCTGGGCAACGTACCAAGCGAAACGATGGCATTCAAGGAGCGCCGGCTCGAACGCTGGCCTCCAATTCGGGAGGCAGGCTCATGTTCAAGGGCTCATTTACGGCACTGATCACGCCCTTCAAGAACGGCAAGGTCGATGATCAGGCGTTCACGCGCCTCGTCGAATGGCAGATCGACGAAGGGACGCACGGCCTTGTCCCCGTTGGCACCACGGGGGAATGCCCCACATTGAGCCACGATGAGCACAAGCATGTCGTCGAGCTCTGCATCAAGGCGGCGCGCAAGCGGGTGCCGGTCATCGCGGGCGCGGGTTCCAATTCGACAGCCGAGGCGATCGACTTCACGCGGCACGCCAAGAAGGCCGGCGCCGATGCTGTCCTGCACGTCACGGGCTACTACAACAAGCCCACGCAGGAGGGTCTCTACCAGCACTTCAAGGCGATCAACGATGCTGTCGACATTCCAATCTTCCTCTACAATGTGCCGCCCCGCACCATCGTCGATATCTCGGTGGCGACGATCGGGCGCTGCGCGAAACTGCAGAACGTCGTCGGTATCAAGGACGCAACCGCCAATGTATCCCGCGTGACCCTGCAGCGGCTGGCCTGCGGCAACGATTTCGTCCAGCTCTCCGGCGAGGATGCGACGGCGCTCGGCTTCAACGTCCACGGCGGGGTAGGCTGCATCTCGGTCACGTCGAACGTGGCGCCGCGGTTATGCTCCGAGTTCCAGTCGGCCTGCATGAAGGGGGACTGGAAGACGGCGCGCGAGATCCAGGAGCGCCTGATGCCGTTGCACGATGCGTTGTTCTGCGAGACGTCTCCCGGTCCCGTGAAGTACGCGGCGTCGCGCCTTGGCATCTGCTCGGCCGAGACCCGCCTGCCGCTGGTGCCGATCGCCGAGGAGTCGAAGAAAAAAGTCGACGCGGCGCTCGTGTCGGCCGGCCTGTCCAATCTGGCCAAGGCTGCCGAGTAGCGCGCGGTAAAGTCGAGGTATCCGCAATGGCGGCCAAGAAGGATGATGGCCGCCGCGTGGTCGCGGAGAATCGCAAGGCGCGCTACGAGTACATGATCGGCGAAACCTACGAGGCCGGCATTCAGCTTGCCGGTACGGAGGTGAAGTCGCTGCGTCAGGGCCAGGCCAACATAGCGGAAAGCTATGCCTCGGCCGAGGGCGACGGCCTGTATCTGATCAATGCCTATATTCCCGAGTATCAGCAGGCCGGCGAGTTCTTCCAGCACGAGCCGCGGCGTCACCGGCGCCTTCTTCTCAAAAAACGGGAAATTCACAAGCTGCGCATTGCCGTCGAGCGCCAGGGCATGACCGTGGTGCCGCTCGAGCTCTATTTCAATCAGCGCGGCCTCGCCAAGCTCAGGCTGGCCCTGGCGCAGGGCAAGAAGATGCATGACCGCCGCGAGGCCACCAAAAAACGCGAATGGGACCGCCAGAAGGCGCGGCTGATGCGCGAAAAGGGATAGCGCCCATGGGCGTCAGTCGCGCACGGCTTTTGGCGATCGAGGAAGCCGCGGTTCGCAGTTGGCCGGCCCTCCAGAGGATGCCGATCGACGGCTGGCTCTGGCGCTGCACATCCGGCGGGTCGGTGCGAGCCAACACGGTTGCGACGCTCGCCTTCTCGGGAGCCGACGTAGAAGCCGCCATCGACGACGTCGAGCGCTTGTACCGGGCTGCGGGTGTACCGTCGCGTTTCGCGGTCAGCGAAGTTAGCGCGCCGTCCGATCTGGATCAGCGCCTCGCGGCGCGCGGCTATCAGCGCGGCGACGACCACGTCACCATGGCGAAATCCGTGTCGGCCTGTGCCGTGCCTCCCGATACAGTCGCGCTCGGCGCCGAGCGGACACCTGAGTGGATGACTGTTTATCTGTCAGGCCTCACCGAGGATCGTCGCGGGGTTGCGCCGCGCATTCTGGCGGGGTTGCCATCGCATCGGATGTATTTCGCCTGCCTGCGGCAAGGCCGTATTGCGACCAGTGGGCTTTCGATTGCAGATGGCCAGTTTGCCTCGGTGCAATGCATGGCAACGGCTCAGGAGGCGCAACGCCAGGGCGGTGCACGCGCTGTTCTTGCCGCCATCGAGGCGTGGGCGGCGGCGCAGGGCTGCACTACACTCTATCTTCAGACCGGCGCCGACAATGATGGAGCGCGGGCGCTATACAGGGCCTGTGGCTTCGATCTCGCCGGCTACTATCACACGCGTGTTCTGATGAGGTGAGCTATGCCGACCGCCGCCAATGCGAACCTGCACACTGTAGACTGGTCGAAGATACCGGCGCCGCCGGATGATGGCGGCGCGCGTCATCTTGAAGGTTTGCAGGTGCCTGATCTGCCGCTGCCGGCTACGGATGGGTCGACGGTGTCGCTCGCCAAGCTGAGCGGTCGCTCGGTCGTGTATGCCTATCCCCGCACCGGCCGTCCGGATCAGCTCGCGGTGGTCGATGACTGGGACCTGATTCCTGGTGCACGGGGCTGCACCCCGCAATCGTGCGCCTTTCGCGATCATCATGGCGAGCTTCTCGTCGCCGGCGCAGCTCATGTCTTCGGACTATCGACCCAGGATACAGCCTACCAGCAGGAGGCAGTCGCGCGGCTGCATCTGCCGTTCGCAATTTTGTCGGACGAGAAGCTGGCCCTCACCAAGGCGCTGCGTCTGCCGACCATGGAGGTGGCCGGGCTCATACTCTTGAAGCGCATGGCGCTCGTCATCGACGACGGCCGCATCATCAAGGTTTTCTATCCGGTCTTCCCGCCCGATCGGAATGCCGCCGACGTCTTGGCGTGGCTGAAAGCTCAACAGAGGCGATGAGCGCACGGATCGATGTCTAGCGGGTTGGCTTAGCGCTCTCGCCCAAGTGCACGCGGATATCCGTAAACACGGCATGAAACATCGCCGTCGTCAGGCGCCCCGTTTGGGTGTTGTAGCGGGAGCAGTGGTAGCTTGAGAACAGCGTAACGCTTTCCGTCAACTTGGATCGCGCGCCGTGGGCAAACGACGCGCTCGATCGCTTGTGACCGAGCGCCACCAGCGTGCCTTCGTGCGCAATGCGGCCCAGCGCCAGGATTGCCGCAAGGCGAGGCATTTCGGCGATCGTGGCCGCGAGAAAAGGCCGGCAGGTATTGATTTCAAGAGGCGTGGGCTTGTTCTGAGGCGGAACGCATCGCACCGCATTCGTAATGCGGCAGTTAGTCAGCTCCAGGCCATCGGCAGGATCGGCACGATAGCCCCCCTTCGCAAATCCATACGCGAGCAGGGTCGAATAGAGGAGATCCCCGGCATAGTCGCCGGTGAAGGGTCGCCCTGTGCGGTTGGCTCCTTTCAATCCGGGCGCAAGGCCGACGATCAGCAATCGCGCGTCGGCTTTCCCGAATGACGGCACCGGCGCATTGTGCCACGCCGGCTGCGCGCTCCTGTTGCTCGTGCGGAATGCCGCCAGTCGCGGACACGCCGGGCAATCACAGGGCGGTTCTGGGTTCCCGCTCAGGTGCGCCATTGCGCCCATGCGGCGTCAGACGTCGAGCGGATCGTCGCTGCTTTGGAATTCGCGCTCGCGCTGGCTGCGGTACTGGTGCGCGCGGGCCTCGCGCGTTTCGCGCGGAACTCTCGCCGTCGGATCCCTGCAGATGTCCTTCTCGAGATCGGCAATGTCGATGAACTGGTCGGCTTGCCGGCGCAGTTCGTCGGCCACCATGGGCGGCTGCGTCTGCAACGTGGAGATGACGCTTACACGAAGGCCCTTCTGCTGCAGGGCCGCGACGAGCGAGCGAAAATCGCCGTCGCCTGAAAAAAGCACGACGTGGTCGAGATGCTCTGCGAGTTCCATCGCATCGACCGTCAGCTCGATATCCATATTGCCTTTGATTTTGCGCCGGCCGGACGCGTCGGTGTACTCCTTGGTCGGCTTGGTGACCATGGTGTAGCCGTTGTAGTCGAGCCAATCGATCAAGGGGCGGATCGAGGAATACTCCTGATCTTCCGCGAGCGCCGTATAATATAGCGCACGAACGAGCTGGCCCTTCTCGCGGAACAATCCAAGAAGCCGTTTGTAGTCAATGTCGAAACCGAGCGATTTCGCCGTTGCGTAGAGATTGGCACCGTCAATGAATAATGCCGTTCTCTCCGTGGGGTAAAAGAACATCAGACACCTTATCTTTGCTCTAACGTCGCCATCCGCGGTCGTATAACAATATCGTTGAGGGCTGCAAATATCAGCGCGGAAGAGGCTGTTCAAGTATAAGCTGACTCGCAGGAATTGGAAGCATTGTTCGCGGTAGCATCTTTGCGAGTAGGCACCAAGAATATCTGGATTGGTCTTGGGGCAAATATTCCGGGTACGTGGGGTGAGCCTGCCGTTTCTTTGCACCGCGCGATGATCGAACTCGGAAATGCAGGTTTCCACATTTTCGCACACTCGCCGCTTTATCGCACCCGAGCGCTAGGTATTGGTCGTCAGCCGGCTTATTTGAACATGGTTATTGGTATGCGAAAATCCATTGGTCCGGCGCAACTCTTGCAATTGTTGAAACGACTTGAACGGGAAGCTGGGCGGCGCAAGCGCGGACACTGGCAACCAAGGCCGCTCGACCTCGACATCCTGGATTTTGGCGGGCGGGTCGTAGGCCGTCCGGGGCGCAAGCGTTCCGAAGGGCTACTCCTCTTGCCACATCCGGAACTCCTCCGGCGGGGATTTGCCCTGGTTCCTCTCGCTGAGGTGGCGGCCGGCTGGCGCCATCCTCTTATAGGTGTGGGCGCAAGGGAAATGCTCGCCCGCGCTCCACACCTGGCGCGGGACGTCGAACGTTGTGTTTGATGATTTGCTAAGGGCCTAAGCCTCGTTAGCCTCGTTCAGGTATCGGGGAGGTCGCCAGATCAAATGCCCGTGCATGGGCGCTGGGCAGCCAGAGCATGGTCTGTCCCGGGCGACCGCGGTCCCGCTGCCCTTGATTATTGAGGCATTTCGTGGCATCAGTGACCTTCCTGTCGCAAGCGCGGGAAACGCCCCTGCGGCAAACGGATTTCGCATATCTGAACAACAATTAAGGATACGCTGCGATGGCACGCGTCACCGTAGAAGATTGCGTCGACAAGGTTCCGAACCGGTTCGAGCTCGTTCTGCTTGCAGCCCATCGGGCCCGCGCCATCACGAATGGCGCGCACATCACCATCGACACGGAGAACGACAAGAACCCGGTGATCGCCCTGCGCGAGATCGCCGACAAAATGCTTCCGCCCGACGACCTCCGCGAGGCGCTCATTCACTCGATCCAGAAAAACGTCGAGGTTGACGAGCCCGAAGCCGGGGCCGCACCGCTGCTTGCACCTGATCGGCGGCATGTGACGCTTGGACGCGACGATCAGAATGCGGATGGTATGGTCGACCAGATCACCATGTCGGAGGAGCAACTGCTGCGTGGCATGGAGAGCCTCACACCGACGGAGCCGTCCTCGAACGGCGGTGGCAATGGCGGTCGCAGCCGATAGCTCGTCTTTTCGACCGGACGCCGCTTCTGCGCGACCTGCTGCGGGCTTTAAGCCTCCGCGCTGCGTGGGATGACGCGCCATGATGAGGCAGTATGAACTCGTCGAGCGCGTCTTAAACTACGATCCCAAGGCGGACGAGGCTCTGCTCAACCGCGCGTATGTCTATGCCATGAAGGCACATGGCAACCAAAAACGCGCGTCGGGCGATCCCTACTTCTCCCACCCCCTCGAAGTTGCGGCAATTCTGACCGACCTGAAGCTCGATGACGCGACCATCGCCACGGCGCTTCTGCACGACGTCATCGAGGATACGGCCTCCACGCGCGCTGAAATAGACCAGCTGTTTGGGCCCGAAATCGGGTCTCTGGTCGACGGCCTGACCAAAATCCGGCGCCTGGATCTGGTGTCCAAGAAGGCCGAGCAGGCCGAGAACTTCAGAAAACTCCTGATCGCCATTTCCAGCGATATCCGTGTCTTGCTCGTCAAGCTGGCCGATCGCCTGCACAACATGCGGACCCTCGAGCACGTAAAGCCGGAAGCCCGGCGGCGTGCGAGCGAAGAGACGTTCGAGATCTATGCGCCGCTCGCCGGACGCATGGGGATGCAAGCGCTGCGCGAGGAGCTCGAGGAGCTCGCGTTCCGGGGGCTGCATCCCGAAGTTCACAAGACGGTCGTTGACCGGCTCGCCCAGCTGCGCGAGCGCAACCAGGGACTCGTCGACGAGATCAGGCGCGGACTCAAGGAAAAGCTCAGCGAGTCCAGCGTCCAGGCCGAAGTGTCAGGCCGTGAGAAGAAACCTCACTCCATCTGGAGAAAGATGGAGAACCGCCAGATTTCGCTCGAGCAGCTGTCCGATATTTACGGCTTCCGCGTCATCGTCGACAACGCCACCGACTGCTACCGCGTCCTGGGCATCATCCATACGCACTGGCGCGCGGTCCCTGGCCGTTTCAAGGACTACATCTCGACCCCGAAGCAGAACGGGTACCAATCGCTCCACACCACCATTGTCGGTCCCCGCCATCAGCGGGTCGAGCTGCAGATCCGCACATCGGATATGAACCGCGTCGCCGAATACGGCGTCGCTGCGCACGCTCTTTACAAGGATAATGTTCCGGTGGCGGCCTTGGGTAACGGCGCCTCAAAAAACGGGTCTGTGGACCTCGCCAAGGACGGGCCTTACGTTTGGTTGCGGCATCTGGTGGCGTCTCTCCTCGATGGCGACAACCCGGAAGAGTTCCTCGAGCACACCAAGCTCGAGCTGTTCCAGGATCAAGTTTTTTGCTTCACGCCAAAAGGCCGGCTCATTGCCCTGCCACGGGGCGCCACGCCCATAGATTTCGCATATGCCGTGCACACCGACGTCGGCAATGGGTGCGTCGGGGCCAACATCAACGGGCGGCACATGCCGCTCACCACCGAGCTTCGCAACGGGGACGAGGTGCAGATCCTCACCTCCACGAGCCAGACGCCGCCGGCCGCTTGGGAGCGGATCGCGGTCACCGGTAAGGCCAGATCGGCCATCCGCCGCGCGGCGCGGGATGCCCTTCGCCGCCAGTATGCCGAGCTCGGGCGCCGCCTGCTCGTCTCTGCCTTCGCCAAAATCGGCCAGGACTACACCGACGACAAGCTCAGGAAGTCGCTGTTCCGCCTGTCCCAGAAGACCGTCGATGAAGTCCACGCTTCGGTTGGTCGAAGCGAGCTTGCGGTCTCTGATGTCGTGCGCGCCGTCGCCCCCGATGCAGTGCTGGCGCCGCCTCAGAAAGGGCCGCGTCCGCGCAACCGGCACGAGCGTCCGGCAACTGAAGAGGGCTGGTTCAATCTGTCGAAAGTGATTGGGCTCAAGTTTCGGTGGCCGGGAAGCGAAGCGGGGACCGACAGCGAGCCCAAGGTTGGCCAGGGAGTGCCGATCCGCGGCATGAAGAACGATGTGCCCGTCCGGTTCGAGGATGCTGGCGCCGTACCGGGGGACCGCATCGTGGGCGTGCTCACGCCAGGGGAGGGCATTCGCATCTTCCAGATCCACTCTCCCCGTCTGAAGGATTTCGAGCATGAGCACTGGATCGACGTTACGTGGGATGTCGATCCTGACAGTCCGGAACGGTTTCCGGCGCGCATTCTCGTTACAGCGCTGAATGAGCCGGGAACGCTGGCCCAAGTCGCTCAAGTCATCGGCGAGGAGGACGGCAACATCGACAATGTGCAGATGGTGCGGCGCAGCAGCGACTTCACCGACATGCAGGTCGAGGTGGAAGTCTGGGATTTGGAGCACCTCAACCGTATCATTCAAGGGCTTCGGTCGAGGCCGGTTTTGAGCAAGGTGGAACGCCTGTTCGAGTAGGTCTTGCCGCGTTACGATATGTTGTGCCGTTCAACGCCCGGATGCCGGGATCGGGTCAGGCCTAGACGAGAGTGGTATTTGTTCATGGCTCAACGAAAGGATGTCCGCCATCTTCGTCTTGGCGTGAATATCGATCACGTCGCCACGATCCGGAACGCTCGCGGCGGCCGGCATCCTGACCCGTTGCGTGCGGCGCACTTGTCGATCGCAGCCGGCGCCGACGGGATCACGGCGCATCTGCGGGAGGATCGCCGGCATATTTCCGACGAGGATATCGCCCGCCTCAAGGGCGAGCTGACGCGGCCGCTCAACTTCGAGATGGCCGCCACCCGGGAAATGCTGGGGATCGCGCTGCGGCATGTGCCGCATGCCTGCTGCCTGGTGCCCGAGAAGCGCGAGGAGCGCACGACCGAGGGTGGTTTGGACGTGGTAGGCGGGCACAATCATCTCGCTCCTTTTGTACAGCGGCTTCAGGGCGCCGGCATTCGCGTGTCGCTGTTCATCGAACCAGAGCCGGCGGCCATCGAGGCCTCGGCGAAGCTCGGTGCGGACATCGTGGAGCTTCACACGGGCCTTTATTGCGAGAAGGCTCTGGAAAACGACGCACCGAGCTTGGCTGCCCAGCTCAGACGGCTGGAGACTTCAGCACGCGCGGCCGCGGCGGCTGGTCTGGAAGTTCATGCCGGACACGGCTTGACGTTCAACACCGTGGGCGCCGTGGCCCGCATCCCGGAAGTCGTGGAGCTCAACATCGGCCATTTTCTGATCGGCGAGGCAATATTCGGCGGCTTGCAACCTGCCATCATGCACATGCGAGCCCTCATGGATCAGGCGCGTGCCGTCGAACGGCAGACGCTGACGACCTAGCGGGACCGCGTCGTGATCATCGGCCTTGGCAGCGACATCATCGATATCCGCCGCATCGAAAGCACGATCTCGCGCTTCGGCGACCGGTTTCTGAACCGCGTCTTCACCCCGACCGAGCGGCAAAAATCCGATCGGCGGCAGCAGCGCGCGGCCTCCTACGCCAAGCGCTTTGCCGCCAAGGAAGCCTGCTCGAAAGCGCTCGGAACCGGACTGCGCCGAGGCGTCTTTTGGCGCGACATGGGAGTGGAGAACCTTGCCTCCGGTCGGCCCACCATTATTCTGACCGGTGGTGCGGCTATGCAACTCGACCGCATCACCCCTACAGGTTATGCAGCGCGAATCGATGTCACGCTGACTGACGATTTTCCTCAAGCCCAAGCAATTGTTATCATTTCTGGCATTCCCTTGAAGAGCGAAGCCCTGTAGGAACAGCACGCCTCTCCGCGTCAGCGCGCACAATTGCACCCACTTATCGGAACAGCTATTGAGGGGCAGCGAGGGGAGGGCCTCGTTGCCGCAGCGGCGGCGGAAGGATCGGAGAATGGCCCTGGACAGCGAGACCAAAAAGGCCAGCGAGGGGGGCTGGCGCGATATCGTCACGATTTTCGTGCACGCACTCATCATCGCATTCGTTGTGCGCGTATTCCTTTATCAGCCGTTCAATATTCCCTCCGGTTCGATGCAGTCGACCCTGTTGATTGGTGACTACTTGTTCGTATCGAAGCTGTCCTACGGGTACAGCCGCTACTCGTTCCCGTTCGGTCTGAACCTGTTCTCAGGTCGTGTTCTTGGTGCCGAGCCCAAGCGGGGCGATGTCGTCGTTTTCAAGCTGCCGCGTGACAATTCGACGGACTACATCAAGCGCGTGATCGGCCTTCCCGGCGACGAGATCAGCGTCCGTCGCGGCATCCTCTTCATCAACGGCCGTGAGGTTCCGCGGCGCCGTGTGAGCGACTTCGTGCAGATCGAACAGGACGGCCGTGAAGCCCGCACGGCGCGCTACGAGGAGACGCTGCCGAACGGCGTGAAGTACAGCGTTCTCGACGCCAAGCAGAACGGCGAGTTCGACGATGTCGGCCCCTATAAGGTGCCCGCCGGTCACTACTTCATGATGGGTGACAATCGCGACAACTCGACGGACAGCCGCGAACAGTCACCGCGTTACGGTGTGGGCTATGTTCCCTACGAAAACCTCGTGGGTCGCGCCGACATTATCTTCTTTTCAGCCGCCGTCGATGAGCCGGATGCATTTCGTCTGACCAGTCCCTGGACGTGGCCATTCGACATCCGCTGGTGGCGAATTTTCAACATCGTTCGTTGATGAGGATTGCGTGGCTCGAGGGCGCAATCTCAAAGGCCTCGAAGCTGCTCTGGGCTACAAGTTCAAGAGCCGTACCATGCTTCAGCGTGCGCTGACGCACGCCAGCAAGCGCACCGAGAAGGGCAAGGTCCTTGACAATGAACGCCTGGAGTTCCTAGGGGACCGCGTGCTGGCGCTGGCGATCGCGGAGCTGCTGATCGAGCTCGATCCGCTCGCCAACGAAGGCGAGCTGGCGCGCCGCTTCAATCGGCTTGTCCGCAGGGAGTCCTGCGCGCGGGTCGGTCGCGATCTTGGCCTGGGCTCCGCCCTCGTGCTGTCGGTTTCGGAAGCCGACAGCGGTGGGCGGGAGAAGGATACGATCCTGGCTGATGCGTGCGAGGCTTTGCTGGCGGCAGTCTTCCTGGAGGCAGGATTTCCGGTCGCCCGCGAGGTCGTTCGCCGGTTGTGGTCTCCGATGGTCGATAAGCTGCCGGCCGTGGCGACCGATGCCAAGTCTGCTCTGCAGGAATGGGCTCAGGGCCAGGGTCTGGCGCTGCCCGAATATGTCGAAGTGGAGCGGCATGGCCCCGATCACGCGCCGCGCTTTACATCCGAGGTGCGCATAGCCGGTCGCAAACCGGCGCGCGGGGAGGGCGCCAACAAGCGCGCCGCCGAGCAGGCGGCCGCAACGGAGCTGCTCTCACGCGAAGGCGTCTGGAGACCTGGATCCCATGTCTGAAGAGCCCGGTATCGGCGCGTCTTCCCCACAAGTGCCCGTCGAAGATCAGCGCTGCGGTTTCATCGCCGTCGTCGGCGCCCCCAATGCCGGCAAGTCCACGCTGGTGAACGCGCTCGTCGGCGCCAAGGTGACGATCGTGTCGCGCAAGGCCCAGACGACGCGTGTGCCCATTCGCGGCATTACCATCGAAGGTGCCAGCCAGCTCATCTTCATCGATACGCCGGGCATTTTTGCGCCCCGCCGGAGGCTCGATCGCGCGATGGTCGAGGCCGCCTGGGCTCGCGCCACGGATGCCGATGTGATTGCGCTCGTCGTCGATGCCGCGAAGGGCGCCGAGGACGAGGATACCGCGCGCATCCTGGCCAAGCTCGGCGACGTCCGCGCGCAGCGCCTGCTGCTGCTCAACAAGGTCGATCGCGTGAAGAAGGAGAGCTTGCTGGGTGTTGCCGCAGCGCTCAATGCCAAGCTGCCCTTCGCGGCAACATTCATGATTTCGGCCTTGAAGGGCAGCGGCATCGAGGATCTCAGGAAACACCTGGCCGCGCTGGTCCAGCCCGGTCCCTGGCACTATCCCGAGGATGACATTTCCGACGCGCCGCTGCGCCTGCTTGCCGCGGAGATCACGCGGGAGCGCCTCTACGAGCGGCTCCACGACGAGCTGCCCTATTCAGCCACCGTTGAGACGACATCCTGGAAGGATCTGCGTGACGGCTCAGTGCGCATCGAGCAGACCATTTTCGTAGAGCGCGAGAGCCAGCGTCGGATCGTCCTGGGCGAGGGGGGACGTTCCATCAAGCAGATCTCGATGGAGTCGCGCCGGCAGTTCGGCGAGATCATCGACAAGCCCGTCCATCTCTTCCTGTTCGTCAAGGTCCGCGACAGCTGGCAGAACGATCCAGAACGCTACCGCGAGATCGGTCTGGATTTCCCGAAGACCTGATGCGTGGTTGCCGTAGCTCAGTCAATAACTGGCGCGTACGCGCGACGGCAGCCGTTTTGCAATAACCCTGTCGATGCGCCGCCCATCGAGATCGACGACCTCGAACTCCCATCCCATCGCCACCACGGTCTCCCCCACCTTGGGCAATCGCTGCAGGTGTGAGAGCAGGAACCCTGCTGCCGTTTGATAGTCGCGGCTCGCGGGCAGCACGATCCCGAGCAGATCCGCCATCTCATCGACGGCCATCCAGCCCGAGATCAGCCATGAGCCGTCATCGCGCTGGACAACCTGGGTCTCGCCCACAGCGTCTCCCGACGTCGGACCGGAAATGGCCTCCAGCAGATCGGCGGGCGTAACGAGCCCCTCGAAATGGCCATACTCGTCCAGCACGAGGGCCATCTTCACTTCCGCCGCGCGCAGCTGCGCCATCACGTCGAGCGCATCCATGGTATCGGGCACGACTGCAGCCGGCCGCATGCGCTTCCTGATGTCGAGCGGTTGGTTTTGCAGAACCGAGGCCAGAAGATCGCGCGCCTGGACGACGCCCATCATTGCATCGGCAGATCCCTCGCCGACCGGAAGCAGCGAGTGCGGCGTTTCGATCAGCACGCGTTTGGTCTCCTCGTCGCTCGCATTCAGATCCAGCCAGCTCACCTCCGTGCGGGGTGTCATAACGCCTTTCACGGAGCGATCGCCCAGCCGCATCACGCCGACCAGAAGCCGCTGCTCGTCAGCCTCGAGGACGCCCGCGCTCTCCGCCTCCGCTATGAGGCTCTTGATTTCTTCTTCCGTCACCGTTTCTTCGGCTTCGGCCGTGCGCCCCAGGATGCGTAGAACCAGCCGCGTAGAGATGTTGAGCAGCCAAACCAGAGGGGCGGCCACACGCGACATTACGGTCATGGCGGGCGCGACGGCGCAGGCGATCGCCTCGGCATTGCGCAGAGCAAGATGCTTGGGAACAAGCTCCCCGATGATCAGCGACAGATAGGTCAGGCACGCGACGATAAATCCGAACCCGAGAGGCTCGGCGAACCGATCGGGCACACCGCGAGATTCGAGCCAGAACGCCAGGTCGCTGCCGAACGTGGCGCCCGAGTATGCACCGGCCAGGATGCCGACCAGGGTAATGCCGATCTGCACCGTCGAGAGAAAGCGCCCGGGATCGCTCGACAACTCGAGGGCCCTGCGCGCACCCTTGCGCCCTGATGCGGCCAGCACCCTCAGCCGGGCTCGGCGAGAAGAGACAACGGCCAGCTCCGATAGTGCGAATACGCCGTTGAGCAATATCAGAAAGGCAATAATGGCAAGTTCGAACACGGTCTCCGCTCTGGCCTGGGGTGGCCGGCTGTTGGCGTGGCCATCCAATAGCATGGTTGGCGACCTCTGCGTCAACGTGTGCCACAGGACCTCTCGCAGTCGCATACCTGCGCGTGGTGCCCGACTCCGCTATGCGCTAGTGTGATGATCGAGAAATTCGCCGGCATTTGCCGCACATCCTGGAGCAAATTTCTCGGTCTGAACCACACTAGAAAATCTATGATGCTAGTGTCCCTTTGGATTCCGAAGTTCGCGCTCAGACCTAGCATCGAGATCAGGCGAACTTCGGAGTCGGGACACTAGGCCATGGAATGGGTTGATGAGGGAATCGTGCTGGGCGTGCGGCCGCACGGGGAGACTGCGGCGGTCGCGGAGATGTTTACGCGCTCCCGCGGTCGTCACCTCGGACTGGTCCACGGAGGCCGTTCGCGGAAACTCAGGCCCGTCCTGCAGATCGGGAATCACGTCGAGGTGGGCTGGAAAGGTCGGCTGCCTGAAGATCTCGGCAGCATGACCATCGAGCTGCGGCGCGGTTTCGCTGCGGAAGCCATGACACGCGCTGCCGACCTCGCGGCGTTAACGTCATTCTCCGTTCTGGCGCATCTGCTGCCCGAGCGTGACCCGCATCCGGGCCTGTATGAGATATCGCTTTTTGTCCTGGGCTTTCTTGAAGAGGCGGAAGTCTGGCCTGCGCTTATGGTGCGCTGGGAGCTGGCCTTGCTGGACGAGCTTGGGTTTGGTCTCGATCTTGCGAAGTGTGCCGTGACCGGCAGCTCGGAGGATCTGATCTACGTCTCGCCGCGGTCGGGCCGGGCCGTCTCGGCGGAGGCCGGCGAGCCCTATAAGGATCGCTTGCTTGCTCTGCCGGCGTTTCTCAGCGGCAAGGCAAATGGCCCGGTGACGCGGGCCGACGTTGTGGCGGGCTTCGCGCTGACAGGGCACTTTCTCAAGACTCGGGTCCTGGAGCCTAGAGAATTGGCAATGCCCGACGCGCGGCAGCGTATGGTAGCGCTGGTGTGCTCCAGGAATTGAGGCGGCCTCATTTTGTCCTGGCCGCGCCCGCCTCTACAACCACACGACTGCCGGTTGCCTGCCGCAGCGTGAACGAGACGCCGTTCTGCGGCTCGAAGGTCACGCCGATGCTGCTTCCCGACAGCCAGTTGCCCGCGCGATCGAAACTGATCCTACCCGATGCGCAGTACTCGTGCGTGACGATGGTCTTGGGTTCGACAACATGGGCCTCGCGGCCAAGCGTGTAGGACACTGGAAGCTGCGCCGTGTTAGTGACGCTAAACGTCACCTTCAGCGTTTCGGGCCGGCCGAACATCTGCACTGACACGAACTTCGGATGCTTGTCAGGCGCGCGCACGACCGATACGCCGATCTCGGTGGCATCGGTTTCCACGAGGTTCTGGCGATGCGGCGGCGAGTTCTTCCAGCCCTCCACCACCTCGGCCGCGAGGCGTTGTGCGGTATAGCCGCGGCTGTCGAGGTTCCGGGCCAGATTCTCGGCCACCATGCAGTACTTGTAGCCGTGGGCCGATGCCCGTTGCTGGGGCTCGCGGCCATCCGCCTCGTGCGCAAATTTGTCCGTGCGCGCGAGATACTCGGCAAACCATTGGGCGGCTGCCGCCAGCTCCTTGTTCGGGGTGACGGCGCCAAGCTTATTCTCCTGCCGGAACGCGTTCGTGAGAGCCACGATGGCGATCTCGGTCTGCGGCAGGTCGGGAAGATCAGGCATTGCTCTTTCGCAACGGTGGCGCGCAATTCGACCCACTGGATCTGGGCCGGGCGCCGGTTCTACCCGCCAATCGTCTGTTTATGCAACTTTATCGCCCTGCGAGACTTGAGCCCTGCCTTCCGAGGCGCTAACCCACGCTCATGACGACAAAACCGATTCTGCCTGGCCCCGGTCCCATAGAGTCCGTGCCTCTGCGCGAGGCACTGGAAGAACGCTATCTCGCCTACGCGCTCTCGACCATCATGCACCGCGCCTTGCCGGACGTGCGCGACGGTCTCAAGCCCGTGCACCGGCGTATCCTCTACGCCATGCGCGAGCTGCGGCTAGATCCTGCGGGCGGATATAAGAAGTGCGCCAAGATCGTCGGCGAGGTGATGGGTAATGTCCATCCCCACGGCGACCAGGCCATCTACGACGCTCTCGTGCGTCTGGCTCAGGATTTTGCCGTCCGGTATCCGCTGGTTGATGGCCAGGGCAATTTCGGAAACATCGACGGCGATAATCCGGCGGCCATGCGCTACACCGAGAGCCGCATGACGCTGACGGCAGAAGCTCTGCTCGACGGCATCGATGAAGACACGGTGGACTTCCGGCCGACCTACGACGGCACCAATCAAGAGCCCATTGTCCTTCCTGCCGCCTTCCCCAATCTTCTGGCCAACGGCTCTTCCGGCATCGCCGTCGGCATGGCGACCAACATCCCGCCGCACAACGTCGATGAGCTGTGCGGCGCGCTCTTGCATCTCATCAAGCACCCCAACGCCACGATCGAGAAGCTGGTCGAGTTCGTGCCCGGCCCGGATTTCCCGACCGGCGGTGTCCTCGTCGAGCCGCGCGACGCCATGCTCGAAGCCTACAAGACGGGACGGGGCGGTTTCCGGCTGCGGGCTCGCTGGGAGAAGGAGGACACCGGTCGCGGCGGCTACCAGATCGTCGTCACCGAGATGCCCTACCAGGTTCAGAAGTCTCGACTGGTGGAGCGCCTTGCGGAGCTGATCCAGGACAAGAAGCTGACGCTTCTGGGCGACGTCCGCGACGAGTCGGCCGAGACCGTCCGTCTGGTGCTCGAACCGAAATCTCGCGCCGTCGATCCGATGGTGCTGATGGAAAGCCTCTTCCGCCTCACCGAGCTCGAAGTCCGCTTCGGCCTGAACATGAACGTGCTGTCGGCGGGTCAGATTCCGGGCGTGCTCAGTCTGCGGGACGTTCTCCAGCAATGGCTCGCACACCGCCAGGTCGTCCTCGTCAGGCGCACCCAGTTCCGCCTGAAGAAGATCGAGCATCGTCTCGAAGTCCTCGACGGCTACCTGATCGCCTATCTCAATATCGATGAGGTGATCCGCATCGTCCGCTTTGAGGACGATCCCAAGGCGCGGCTTATGGCCCGTTTCCGGCTGACCGAGGTGCAGGCGGATGCCATCCTCAATCTCCGCCTCAAGGCCTTGTCCAAGCTCGAGGAGCAGGAGATCCGGGCGGAGCACGACAAGCTCACCAAGGAGCGGCGCGAGCTCAAGCAACTGCTGAAGTCCGACGACCTCCAATGGGAGCGCATCGCCAGCGAGATCAAGGAAACCCGTGAGCGCTACTCGAAGAAGACCGAGAATGGCCGTCGCCGCACATCATTTGCCGACGCACCCGCCATCGAGTTCGATCTCGAGCAAGCGCTGATCGAGAAGGAGCCGGTGACCGTCATTCTGTCTCAGAAGGGCTGGGTCCGGTCCCTCAAAGGTCACCAAGACGATCTGTCAAAGCTGGAATTCAAGCAGGGCGATGCGTTGAAGCGGGCCATCAAAGCTTCGACCACCGACAAGCTGCTGGTGTTTGCCACCAACGGCAAGTTCTTCACGCTCGAAGCGAGCCAGCTGCCCGGCGGACGCGGGCATGGTGAGCCGATCCGCCTGATGGTCGATCTGGAAGAGAGCTACGATGTGGTCGAGCTGTTCGTGCATGAGCCCGGACGTAAGCTTCTGCTGGGCGCCAGCTCCGGTCATGGTTTCGTCGTGCCCGAAGATGAAGTCATTGCCTCGACCCGCAAGGGCAAGCAGATCATGAACATCAACGGCGAGGAGGCGTGCGTCTGCGTGCCCGCCGAAGGCAGCCACGTCGCCTGCATCGGCGAGAACCGCAAAATGCTGGTGTTCGCCCTGGACGAAGTCAACGAGATGACCCGCGGCAAGGGCATCATTCTGCAGCGCTTCAAGGACGGCGGGTTGTCCGATGCCCGCGTGTTCGAAAAGAAGGAGGGCCTGACCTGGCTTGATGCCGCCGGCCGGACGTTCACGCTGCCCTGGTCGGAGCTGAGTGAATGGATCGGCCAGCGCTCGCAATCGGGCCGCCTGGCGCCGAAGGGCTTCCCGCGCTCGAACAAGTTTGGGCCTGCGTTCTAAGCTCTGCCACCTCAGCGCGCGGCGACAGACAAGCCGTCGGGTGTGTGGCTGATGGTGCAAGCGTCAGTGGTGGGAATCCACGACGTGTTGTTCATGAACAGGTCGCAGCGCGTCATCATCGTACCCATATGGGTCTGCATGCACACGACTTCGCCGAGCCTGTATTCCTGCCCGCGATAGCGGCACCGGCAGGGGATGACCTGACCGTAGCCGTCGATCATTCCATGCCACGGCGATGTCCGCCAATTCTCCGAGGGCGCAGCCTGCCCCTGCTGAGAGGCGGGCGGATCGGCTCGCGCCGTGCGCAGGCAAATAGGAAGCGTCGCCACGACGATAAGCGCCGTGGCACAGGACAACAGGAGCTTTAGTTTCGTTACCCCATGGCCGCAGGCTATCATGCCGGCTGATCGGTGACAAAATCCTTAGGGAGGCCGCATGCGCGCCTGGCAGATCGTATCCCCTGGTATTGACGCCCTTGAACTGTCGGAGCGCCCGTCGCTGCAGCCGGGTCCGCGCGAAGTGAAGATGCGGATTCGCGCGTCCTCCATCAACTACCGGGATCTCGGCACCGTCCGGGATCCCGTGTCCCGCAAGCTTCCCTACCCCCGCATCCCCAATTCCGACGGGGCTGGCGAGATTGTGGCTGTGGGGCCGGGTGTCGTCGGGTTGACCCAAGGTGCACGCGTTGCCTCCACCTTTTTCCAGCGCTGGGCCGATGGCCAATGTTCTGCCGACGCTATGGCGAGCGCCCTGGGTGGCGCTGTTGATGGCGTCCTGGCGGAGGAAGTCGTCCTGAGCGCCGACGGCGTGGTGCCCATCCCGGATCATCTGTCGTTCGAGGAGGCGGCCACGCTACCATGCGCAGCCCTGACCGCCTGGAATGCGCTGGTGGAGGCCGCACGCGTCAAGGCTGGCGACACGGTACTGTTGCTGGGGACCGGTGGCGTCTCGATTTTCGCGCTGCAGTTCGCCCGGCTGCTCGGCGCGCGCGCCATCATCATTTCATCCAGTGACGCCAAGCTCGAGCGTGCGAAGGCGCTGGGTGCCGCACACACCATCAACTACCGCACTACGCCTGACTGGGACCGGGCCGTGCTCGACCTGACGAACGGTGTCGGCGTCGATGCAACCGTCGAGGTTGGCGGCGCCGGCACATTGCCCAAGAGCATCGTCGCGACACGTGTTGCCGGCACGATCTCCCTCATCGGCGTTCTGGCCGGCGGGCAGATCGATCCAGCGCAGTTCATGCGCAAGTCGATCAAGATGCAGGGCATCTACGTGGGGTCCCGCCGCATGTTCCTGGACATGAACCGCGCCATTGCGTTCAGCGGCCTGAAGCCGGTGATCGACCAGACCTTCGCGTTCGAAAAAGCCAGGGACGCGTTTCATACGATGCAAGCCGCAGGGCACTTCGGGAAAATCGTCATCCGCGTTTGACGGATCGCGATTGGCTCGCTCAACAGGGGACGCCGAGGGAAATGCCCGATACCGACGTGAGACGGATGGCCCTCGACTATCACGAGGCCGATCCGCCGGGAAAGATCGCCATTGCGGCGACCAAGCCGCTTGCCAATCAGGCCGACCTGGCGCTCGCCTACTCGCCGGGCGTCGCGCATGCGTGCGAGGAGATTGCTCGCGATCCAGAGGCCGTCTCGCGCCTGACCGCCCGCGGCAATCTCGTCGGCGTCATCACGAACGGCACCGCCGTCCTCGGTCTCGGCAACATCGGCCCGCTGGCCTCCAAACCGGTCATGGAAGGCAAGGCCGTCCTCTTCAAGAAGTTTGCCGGAATCGACGTCTACGACATCGAAGTCGCCGAGACCGAGGTGGACGCTTTCGTCGAGGCGGTCGCGCGGCTCGAGCCGACCTTCGGCGGCATCAATCTGGAGGACATCAAGGCACCCGAGTGCTTCGAGATCGAGAAGCGCCTCAAGGAGCGTATGCGCATTCCCGTCTTTCACGACGACCAGCACGGGACCGCGATCGTGGTGGCGGCCGGCATCCTCAACGGGCTCAAGATCGTCGGCAAGGCGATCGAGCAGACCCGCCTCGTGTGCTCGGGAGCGGGTGCTGCGGCACTGGCTTGCCTCAACCTGCTCTGCGCTCTCGGCCTGAAGCGTGAGAACATCTGGATCGCCGACATCAAGGGTGTGGTCTACAAGGGCCGCACCGAGCTGATGGACCCGCTCAAGGAGACCTACGCGCAGGCAACGTCCAAGCGCACACTGGCCGAGATCATGCCGGGTGCGGATATCTTTCTCGGCCTTTCGGCGGCCCGCATCGTGTCGAAGGAGATGGTCGCCAGCATGGCTGACCGGCCGCTGGTCTTTGCCCTTGCCAATCCGACGCCCGAGATTCTGCCCGAAGACGTGCGCGCCGTTCGCCCCGATGCAATCATTGCGTCAGGCCGGACCGACTATCCCAACCAGATCAACAACGTCCTGTGCTACCCGTTCATTTTTCGCGGGGCCCTCGATGTCGGCGCCACGACTATCAACGAGGAGATGAAGAAGGCAGCGGTGACCGCGCTTGCGCGCCTGGCGGAGAGCGAAGCGTCCGACATCGTGCTTACAGCCTATCATGCCGATACGTTCGTCTTCGGCCCCGAGTATATCCTGCCCAAGCCATTCGACCCCCGCCTCATCCTGGAGATCGCTCCGGCTGTCGCCAAGGCGGCCATGGACTCTGGCGTCGCCACGCGTCCCATCATCGATTTCGATGCCTATCGCGAGAAGCTCACAAGTTTTGTTTTCCGTTCCGGCTTCGTCATGCGGCCCTACTTCGAAGGCGCGCGGCGCGCATCGAGTGAGACGCCAAAGCGCCTCGTCTTTGCCGAAGGCGATCATCCCTACGTTTTGCAGGCGGCCCAGCAGCTCGTGTCCGAGCACATGGCGCGTCCCATGCTTATTGGGCGTCGTGACACGATCACACGCATGATGCCGCATCTGGGCCTCAGGATGCGCCCGGAAAAGGACTTTGACATCGTCGATCCGGAAACCGACGCGCGCCTGCCGGTCCTTGCGGAAGAATATTACCGGCTGGTCGAGCGTGAGGGCGTGTCGCCCTCGCACGCACGCCGCGTGGCCCGCAATGGGTCGACGGTGCTGGCGGGACTGCTGCTGCGACGCGGCGATGCCGATGCCATGATCTGCGGCGCCGTCGGGCGCTATCACACGCATCTGCGCCACATATCGCAGGTGATCGGCAAGCTGGACGGCGTCAGTGCCTTCGCGACCGTGTCGGCCCTTGTTCTGCCCAACGGCCCCCTCTTCATCGCCGATACCTACGTCTCCTACGATCCGATTCCTGAGCGGCTGGCCGAGATCACGTTGCTCGCGGCCGAGGAGGTGCGCCGCTTCGGGCTCGAGCCGAAGGTCGCTCTTATCTCGCACTCGAACTTCGGCTCGGAGGATACGCCGTCGGCGCGAAAGATGCGGAGTGTTCTGGCGATCCTGAACCAGAAGTCCCCCAACTTGGAGGTTGAGGGCGAGATGCATGCGGACGCGGCCCTCTCGCCCTTCATCCGCGAGGAAATCTTCCCGAATTCGCGTCTGACCGGGGCCGCCAATCTCATGATCATGCCGTCATTGGACGCCGCTAATATCGCGTTCAACATGTTGAAGGTGGTGTCGAACAGCGTGGCCATCAGCCCGATCCTGCTCGGTGCGGCCAAGCCCGTGCACATCGTGACGCCCTCCACCACGGTGCGCGGACTGCTCAACATGTCAGCGATCGCCGTCGTCGATGCGGCTCGTCGAACCGCGCAGGCCTGACCGCCTTCGCCCTATCTCACATCTTTTTCCCGGCCGTCCAGCCGCCGTCCACGACCAGCGTCGTGCCGGTGATGAAGCTCGCGTCGTCGGAGGCAAGGAACAGGATCGCCTTGGCGATCTCCGACGCTTCGGCCCAGCGGCCGAGCGCGTGCAAGCTGCGCACCGTTTGCGCGTAGGTCTCATCCTGGAAATAGCGCTCGGTCAGCGCCGTGCGTGTGACGCCTGGACCGACGGCATTCACGCGGATGCCCTTGTCGCCAAGCTCCAGGCCCATCTCCTTGGTCAGGCCGACAACGGCGTGCTTGGAGGCTGTATATGCGGCGCGATTGGGAGCAGCGACGACGCCGAGCGTGGAGGCGAGGTTGACGATGGCGCCCGCCTTTCCCGCCTCGACGATGTGACGGCCGAAGGCCTGCGAGCAGAGGAAGAGGCCGGTGACATTGATGCCCATGACGCGGTTCCATTCCTCGAGCGGAAGCTCGAGCACAGGGCTGATCTCGCGTACGCCGGCACTGTTGACGAGCACGTCGAGGCGCCCGAGCCGGCGCGCTGCCGCATCCACGAAATCCGTGACGGCCTTGGGGTCGATCACGTCCAGTGCGAAGGCATGGGCGGAGCCGCCGGCTTTGCGCGCCTCCTCGACGGTGCGTTCCGCGCTGCGCGGGTCGACGTCGGCCACGGCGACATGGGCACCTTCCGCGGCAAAGCCCAGGGCCACTTCCCGGCCGATGCCGCTGCCGCCGCCGGTGACGATGCATCCCTTGTCCTTGAAGCGCATGGGCGTCTCTCCATTTTTG
This sequence comes from Hyphomicrobiaceae bacterium, assembly GCA_046154585.1. Taxonomy (GTDB): domain Bacteria; phylum Pseudomonadota; class Alphaproteobacteria; order Rhizobiales; family Hyphomicrobiaceae; genus CADEFX01. The sequence goes on from JBJXDX010000079.1 coordinate 71,548, forward strand.
TCGGCAGGAGCGTGGCCGGCCGATCGTTGCCATTGGGAGAGCTTAGCCGTGGGTCGCGCGCGTTGTCACGACCATAGAAACGAGCGGGCAGCCACGAATGGCTGCTCATGCGATCCTGCGAAACTCGAAATGGCGAGACGAGACTAGAACAGCCCCTCGATCTGCCCCGTCTCGTTGAGGCGGATGTTCTCCGCACTCGGGACACGCGGCAGACCCGGCATAGTCATGATCTCGCCGGTGATGACCACGATGAATTCCGCGCCGGCGGACAGCCTCAGCTCGCGCACCGGAACCACATGCCCTGTCGGCGCGCCACGCAGGTTGGGGTTGGTCGAGAAAGAATACTGCGTCTTGGCCATGCAGACGGGCAGGTGCCCGTAGCCGCCGTCCTGCAGCTCTTTGAAGCGCGCCTCGATCGACGCATCGCAGGAAATGTCGGCGGCACGATAAATCTCGGTGGCGATGGTCTTGACCTTGTCGCGCAGCGGCATGCTGTCGGGGTACAGCGGCTTGAACTCAGCCTTGCCGGCGTCGCACACCTCGACCACATGCCGCGCGAGCGCCTCGGTTCCCTTGCCGCCGTCGGCCCAGTGCGTGCAGACAAAGGCCTTGCTGCCCGCGCCCTCGGCGGCCTTCATGACCTCCTGCAATTCCGCATCGGTGTCTGTGATGAAGCGGTTGATCGCGACCACCGGCGGCACGCCGAACTTGCGCACGTTCTCGAGATGCCGCAGCAGGTTGGCGCAACCCTTGGTGACGGCGGCAACGTTCTCGTTCTTCAAGTCGTCCTTCGCCACGCCGCCATGCATTTTGAGCGCACGCACGGTCGCGACCACGACGGCGGCGGAAGGCGTAAGACCCGCCTTGCGGCACTTGATATCGAAGAACTTCTCTGCCCCCAGGTCCGCGCCAAAGCCCGCTTCCGTCACGACGTAATCGCACAACTTGAGCGCCGTTTGCGTGGCCAGCACTGAGTTGCAGCCATGCGCGATGTTGGCAAACGGACCGCCGTGGATGAACACGGGGTTGTTCTCCAGCGTCTGCACGAGGTTCGGCATCAGCGCGTCCTTCAGGAGGACCGTCATGGCGCCATCAGCCTTCAAGGCGCTCGCTTTGACCGGCTTGCGGTCGCGCGTGTAGCCGACCACGATCGAGCCGATGCGCCGCTCCAGATCCTTCAGGTCCGTGGCCAGGCAGAAGATTGCCATGATCTCCGAAGCGACCGTGATGTCGAAGCCGTCCTCGCGCGGGAAGCCGTTGGCCGTGCCGCCCAGCGAGTTGACGATCGAGCGCAGGGCGCGATCGTTCATATCCATGACACGGCGCCAGGCGATGCGGCGTGCGTCGAGCCCGAGCGAATTGCCCCAGTAGATCTGGTTGTCGAGCACCGCCGACAGGAGGTTGTGCGCACTTGTAATGGCGTGAAAGTCGCCGGTGAAATGGAGATTGATGTCCTCCATCGGCACGACCTGGGCGTAACCGCCGCCGGCCGCGCCACCTTTCACGCCGAAGCACGGCCCGAGCGATGGCTCGCGCAGGCAGCTCATGGCCTTCTTGCCGATGCGGTTCAATCCGTCGCCGAGGCCGACGGTTGTCGTCGTCTTGCCTTCGCCCGCAGGCGTCGGGCTGATAGCGGTTACCAGGATCAGCTTGCCGTTCTTTTTCTTCTGCACCGAGTTGATGAAATCGAAGGAGACCTTTGCCTTTGTGGGCCCGTAGTTGAGCAGTGCGTCGCTCGGAATGCCGATCTTCTGCCCGACCTCCGCGATCGGCTTCATCTTGGCTTCGCGCGCGATCTCAATGTCGGACTTGACGGCCATTGGGGAGTCTCCTGGAAACGACGCGGGTGCAGGTGCAATCAGGCGGCTGGTTTCGGGGCGGGGGGGTCGAATGTGTCGCCGGCTTTGAGGCCGGCCGATTTGGCAAAGTCGGCTGCAGGGATCTTCTTGCCGTCGCTCCCTCGTAGGCGTTTTGCGAGGATCGCGCCGCCGCGCGCGGCGATGGTCAAACCCTGTTCGCTGATAGCAAGGATCTCACCCGGCTTGCCTGCGCCGGAGGTCTTGGCACTATCGAAGATGTCGGCTTTCTGGCCCTTGATCGTGCTCCAGGCGCCAGGCGCGGGATTGGCCGCGCGGATCATGTTGTAGACGTCGGCAACAGGCTTCGACCAATCGATTTCGGCCACGTCCTTCTTGAACCAGCTTTCGTAGGAGCCGTCGGCCAGGGTCTGCGTGTGCCTCAGCTTCGCTCCGGCGCGCACCAGCTCCAATCCCTCGATCATGGCATCGACGCCCATCGGGAAAAGCTTCTTGAAGTACACGTCGCCCAGCGTTTCGTCCGGACCGATCTCGACCGATTTCTGGATCAGGATGGGGCCTTCATCAAGTCCTTCGTTCGGCCAGAAGATTGTCAGCCCTGTCCTGGTTTTGCCCATCGCGATCGGCCAATTGATCGAGGACGGTCCGCGATGTGCCGGGAGCAGCGACGGGTGATATTGGAACGTCCCGAGTTTCGGCGCATTCAACACCGGCTGCGGCACGAACAGCAGCACGTACGCCATCATGCACACGTCGGCATTGAAGGACTTCATGAGTTCGAGTGCTTCGGGCGTCTTCCAGCTCTTGGGTTGATGTACGGGCAGGCCTTTCTCGAGCGCGAGGAGCTTGAGAGGATCTTCCGGGCGGCCCGCCTTGTCCGGCGCGCAGCAAACAGCCACCACATTTTCGTTCCGTTCGAGCAATTTCTCCAGGACGGCCTTGCCGAAGGCATCCTGACCATGGACAACGATCCGCATTCAACTGCTCCAATTGTGACGCTTCATAGTCGGGGCGGGAGCCCAATACGCATCCTACTCGGCCGCAACCTTCTTCACACTTGCGGTTGCGCCGGCTTGCCCCAGGGCAACGATCTCGTCGGAGGAGTATCCGAGCTCGCCAAGCACCTCGTCGGTATGTTCTCCGAGCAGCGGCGAGCGCCGCACGTCCGCCGGAGACGCCGAAAGCTTGATGGGATTGCCTATGGAGAGGTACTTGCCGCGCGTGGGGTGGTCGACTTCGACGATGGTGCCCGTGGCCCGGAGCGAGGCATCTTCCGCCAGCTCTTTCATCGACAGAATGGGGCCGCACGGAATGTCGTACTTGTTGAGGATTTCCATGGCCTCGAATTTCGTCTTGGTCATGGTCCACTGCTCGATGCGCGCAAAAATCTCGTTGAGGCGCGGCAGCCGTGCCGGCGGTTTGGCGTAGTCGGGATGCGTCTTCCAACCTGGTTCGCCGATCACGTCGCAGATCGCCTCCCACACGGGCGCCTGCGTGATGAAATAGATGTACGCGTTGGGGTCATTCTCCCAGCCTTTGCATTTCACAATGCGACCCGGCTGACCGCCGCCGGAATCGTTGCCTGCACGCGGCACGGCTTCGCCGAACGGGATGCCCTCGCCGTACTGGCTGTATTCGGTCAGCGGCCCGTGGGCGAGGCGCTGCTGGTCGCGCATCTTGACGCGTGCCAAGTTCAGCACGCCGTCCTGCATGGCGCAGGAAACACGCTGGCCTTTGCCGCTCTGGGTCCGGTGAAAAAGCGCCGTAACGATACCGAGCGCGAGATGCAGGCCGGTACCGGAGTCGCCGATTTGAGCACCAGTGACGAGCGGCGGGCCGTCGCGAAAGCCCGTCGTTGAGGCCGATCCGCCGGTGCACTGCGCCACGTTCTCATACACCTTGCAGTCTTCGTAGGGACCCGGACCGAAGCCCTTGACCGACGCATAAATCATGCGCGGGTTCAGCTCCTGTATGCGCTCCCACGTCAGCCCCATGCGATCCAACGCGCCGGGGGCGAAATTTTCCACCAGCACATCGCATGTCTTCACAAGGCGCTCGAGAATCTCGAGGCCCTTCTTGTTCTTGCTGTCGATGGTGATGGAGCGCTTGTTGTGGTTCAACATCGTGAAATAGAGGCTGTCCACCTTGGGCACGTCCTGCAGCTGGCCGCGCGTGATGTCGCCGACGCCGGGCCGCTCGACCTTGATCACATCAGCGCCGAACCAGGCGAGAAGCTGCGTGCACGTCGGGCCGGACTGGACGTGCGTGAAGTCCAGGATGCGGACGCCTTCGAGTGCCTTGCTCATGCGGGGCCTCCCTATTTTTTCTTGAGTGCGCTTTGCGGGTTGAGATTGCCGATGCGGCCACTCTCGCTGCCTGCTGCCGGATCAATGACAGCATTGATGAGAGTGGGCTTGCCGGAATCCATCGCGGCGTTGACGGCACGCCTCAGCTCGTCAGGGCTCGTCGCATTCACGCCGACGCCGCCGAAAGCCTCCATCATTTTGTCGTAGCGCGCGTTCTTGACGAATACGGTCGTCGCCGGATCGGAGCCGACGGTGTTGACGTCGGTGCCACGATAGATGCCGTTGTTGTTGAAGATGACGACGCATACCGGGAGCTGGTAGCGGCAGATGGTCTCCACCTCCATGCCCGAGAAGCCGAAGGCCGAGTCGCCCTCGACCGCGAGCACTGGCTTGCCGGTCTCGACGGCAGCCGCAATGGCATAGCCCATGCCGATCCCCATGATGCCCCAGGTGCCGACATCGATACGCTTGCGCGGCTGATACATGTCGATGATACCGCGCGCCAGATCAAGGGTGTTGGCTCCCTCGTTGACGAGAATGGCATCCGGGCGCTCCTTGATGACCGTGCGCAGCACGCCGAGAGCGCCGTGGTAGTCCATCGGCGAGTTGTTGTTCATCAGCCGCGGCGCCATCTTGGAGACGTTCTCGTCACGCTTCTTGCTGACGGCCGTGGTCCATTCAGCGGGCGGCGCTGGCCACTTGGCGCCCATGCCCTCGATCAAAGCCGAGACGCACGATCCGATGTCTCCCACAACCGGCGCCACGATCTCGACATTCGAATCCATCTCCTTCGGCTCGATGTCGATCTGGATGAATTTCTTGGGCACATCGCCCCAGGTCTTGCCCTTGCCGTGCGAGAGCAGCCAATTGAGGCGCGCGCCAATCAGCATCACAACGTCGGAGTCCTTCAACACCGTGGAGCGCGCTGCGCCCGCGCATTGCGGATGCGTATCGGGCAGAAGGCCCTTGCCCATGCTCATCGGGAGAAACGGTGCGCCGCTCTTTTCCACGAAGCTGCGGATGGCGTCGTCGGCCTGCGCGTAGGCGGCACCCTTGCCGAGAATGATCAGCGGGCGCTTGGCGCCTTTCAGCACATCGAGCGCGCGCTTGACGGCATCTGGCGCCGGGATCTGCGCCGGCGCCACATCGACGACCTTCACCAGCGATTTCCTGCCGGCCTCGGCGTTCATGACCTGACCGAACAGCTTGGCCGGCAAGTCGAGATAGACGCCGCCCGGACGGCCCGAGACGGCAGAGCGGATCGCACGTGCCACGCCGATGCCGATGTCTGCGGCATGCAGCACGCGAAACGCCGCCTTGCAGAGCGGCTTGGCGATCGCGAGCTGATCCATTTCCTCGTAGTCGCCCTGCTGCAGGTCGACGATCTCACGCTCGGACGAGCCCGAGATCAGGATCATCGGAAAGCAGTTGGTGGTGGCGTGAGCGAGCGCGGTCAGTCCGTTGAGGAAGCCGGGTGCCGAGACGGTGAGGCAGACGCCAGGCTTCTTCGTCAAAAAACCCGCGATGGAGGCCGCGTAGCCGGCGTTCTGTTCGTGGCGGAAGGAAAGGGTGCGGATGCCGGCCGCCTGCGCCATGCGGCCGAAGTCCGTGATCGGGATGCCAGGCACACCGTAGATGGTGGTCAGGCCATTGAGCTTGAGCGCGTCGATGATGAGGTGGAAGCCGTCCGTCAGCTCCGGCGCATCTTCGGTGGTCGTGGTTGCCCTTCCGGCTTCGGCCATCGACGATTCTCCTCCCAATGTTTTTTAGTCGAGATTGACAAAACGCTCGACGTGATCACGAAGCTTCAATGTGTGATCGCGCACAAGCCGCTCGGCTCGTTCCGTGTTACGCGCTTCGAGCGCCGCCACGATTTCCTTGTGGTCAACAATGGAACGCTTCGCGCGATCGGCCTCTGCAATTGTCCGCTGGCGGATAGCTCGTACGTGGTAGAACAGATCGTCCGTCATGCGCGCTATGAGGGCGCACTTTCCGAGACTGATGATCGCTTGATGAAACTTGATGTTGGCGTCCGAATACTCGCCCATGTTGCGGGCAATCTCGTCGCTGGAGAATGAATCGACGAGGTCGTGCAGTCGCGCGATTTCCTCGTCGGTCGCCTCCTTCGTCGCAAGCCGCGCGGCCATGCTTTCAAGCGCCGCCCACACCGTAATCATTTCCAGGATTTCGGCTTTCGTCTTGCGCACGATGAAGATACCGCGCCGCGCGACGATCCGGACCAATCCCTCAGAATCGAGTTGCGCCAAGGCCTCGCGCAGGGGAGTTCGGCTTACGCCGAAGCGCTGAGACAGATCGCGCTCGTCCAAACGCAATTCGGCGTCCGGCGCATAGATGTTCATGTTGGTGATGGCGGACTTCAGCGCTTCATAAGCGCGCGCCTTGAGGCTCAAACTCTCCGAAATCGGCTGTATTCTCAGAACGGTATTAGGCATACGCCCGGTCCCTCACAGCTTCTTACTTACCCGCGCTTGTCGTGCGCCTCAGTCGTCTGCGATCTTGGTATGCCATACACCAGACGCCACGGCTCTGACAATGACAAATCGTGCAACGCTGGCGCGAGGGGTACATTCCGAGAGCGGAATATCAGCTACCACCGCTTAACGGCGTTGTGCGAGCCGCGCACTGGGTATATGGTATGCCAGGCTGCCGAGTTGATATCAGACAACTGAAGACCGGCAGCGGTAAATAAATTTGCGCGGAAACGTCGCCGCAGGAGGAAATGTGGAAGAGGTTGCGGCGCTGCTGCAGGGCTTCTCTGTCGTCCTCACGCCCTACAACATCGGCTTGATGCTGATAGGGATTTTGCTCGGGGTCATCATTGGTGTTCTGCCCGGTCTGGGTGGCGCCAACGGCGTTGCGATCCTGCTGCCGCTGACCTTCAGCATGCCGCCGTCCTCGGCCATCATCATGCTGTCCTGCATTTACTGGGGAGCACTGTTTGGCGGCGCAATTACCTCGATCCTGTTCAATATCCCGGGCGAGCCGTGGTCGGTCGCCACCACCTTCGACGGCCACCCGATGGCGCAACAGGGCAAGGCCGACGCCGCCCTGACAGCCGCCTTTACGTCCTCGTTCGTCGGCGCCATCGTCGCCGTCATCGTCATCACCTTCCTGGCGCCGCTGGTGGCCAAGTTCGCGCTCCGATTTGGCCCCCCTGAGTTCTTCGCCGTCCAGTTCCTCACCTTCGCCAGCTTCATCGGCATGGGCCGCGGCTCGCCCTTCAAGACGCTTGCCTCCATGTGCCTGGGCTTTGCGCTGGCCTCCGTCGGCCTCGACAACGTCACCGGCCAGCTGCGCATGACCTTCGACCAGGAATTCCTGCTGAACGGCTTCAAATTCCTCGTCGCCGTCATCGGCCTCTTCGGCATCGGCGAGATCCTGGCCTCGATGGAGAGCGGTCTCAATTTCTCGGGCGCCCGCGCCAAGATCAGCTTGCGTGCCGTGCTCGAGACCTGGAAGCAGATGCCGCGCCTGTGGATCACGTTCGTGCGCAGCTGCATCGTCGGCTGCTGGATGGGCATCACGCCCGGCGGCGCCACGCCCGCCTCCTTCATGAGCTATGGCTTGGCCAAGCGCTTCTCCAAGCGCGGCAACAACTTCGGCAAAGGCGAGATCGAAGGCGTGGTCGCGCCCGAGACTGCCGCTCATGCCGCCGGCACCGCCGCCCTGCTGCCCATGCTGACGCTCGGTATTCCCGGATCGCCGACGGCGGCCGTCCTGCTCGGCGGTCTTCTCATTTGGGGCCTGCAGCCTGGCCCCATGCTGTTCGTGGAGCAGAAGGATTTCGTCTGGGGTCTCATCGCCTCAATGTATCTCGGCAACCTCGTTGGCCTCATCATCGTGCTGACCTGCGTGCCGCTGTTTGCCGCCATCCTGCGCATCCCGTTCTCGATCATCGCGCCGGTCATCCTCGTCATCTGCGCGGTCGGCGCCTACACCGTCAACAACGCCATGTTCGACGTCTGGATGATGCTGGCTTTCGGCGCCATCGGCTATTGCTTCAACAAGCTCGGCTACCCGTTGCCGCCGCTGGTGCTGGCCCTCGTGCTCGGCGACATGGCTGAAGGCTCCTTCCGCCAGGCCATGCTCATCAGCCAGGGCAGCCTCACTGTCTTTTTCTCCAACTGGCTTGTCGGCGGTATCATGGCGCTGGGGCTGTTTCTGCTGTTTCTGCCTTTGATCACGTGGCTGACGACCTTGGCCAGGCCCGTGCCCCAGCAGGCGTGATGCGCGGACTTTAGGAGTTCACTGAGGCTGCAAAAAAGAGAAGCGGAGGAAAGAAAGAGATGCCCAATCCAATGTTACGACACGCGACGTTGGCCGCACTGCTCGCGCTCGCCACAAGCACGCACGCATCCGCTGCCTGGGAGCCGACCAAGGCCGTGACTTTCGTCATTCCGGCGGGCACCGGCGGTGGAGCCGACCAGATGGCGCGTTTCGTTCAGGGCATCGTGACCAAGCACAACCTGATGAAACAGCCAATGATCGTGATCAACAAGGCCGGCGGTGCAGGCGCCGAAGGGTTCCTCGAGATAAAAAACAGCCCGAACGACCCGCACAAGCTCATCATCACTTTGTCGAACCTGTTCACCACGCCCATGGGCACGGGCACGCCGTTCAGCTGGAAGGATCTGACACCTGTCGCCATGCTGGCTCTCGACCAGTTCGTACTATGGGTGCCATCGGACGCGCCCTACAAGACGGCCAAGGACTACGTCGAGGCGGTGAAGGCCGGTGACGACAAGAAGTTCAAGATGGGCGGCACCGGCTCCAAGCAGGAGGACCAGATCATCACCGTCGCGCTGGAGCGGCAGACCGGCAACAAGAAGTTCACCTACATCCCCTATCAGGGTGGCGGCGCCGTTGCCGTGCAACTCGTCGGCAAGCATGTCGATTCTTCGGTCAACAATCCGATCGAGGCCGCGCAGCAATGGAAGGCCGGTGCGTTGAGGCCATTGTGCATCTTCGACGCCAAGCGCAGCGTCTACACCGCCAAAGTCACGGCGGATATGGCCTGGAGTGACATTCCCACCTGCAAAGAGTCGGGACTGCCGGTCGAGTATCAGATGCTTCGCGGTATCTTCATGGCCGGTGGTGCCACGGCCGACCAGGTGAAGTTCTACGTCGATCTGTTCAACAAGGTGCGGGAAACCGCTGAGTGGAAAAAGTTCATGGAGGACGGGGCGTTCAACCAGACCTACATGACCGGTGATGACTACCGCAAATGGGTCGAGGCCGCCGAGAAGACCCACTACGACTTGATGAAGGAAGCAAACTTCCTCGCTGCCGGACGATAGATCGATAATGGCCGGTGCAGCAGCGCCGGCCATTCTCTCGAGTCCAGACGGGCATTGGGACAACTGGAAAGACCAACGTCGACATGCAACCCGATAGCTCACCCGGCGATCCGCGCCTCGTGTCCAACCGGACCATGGATATCATCGTCGCGTTGCTGTTCCTGGCAACCAGCGCCGTCTTCATCGCCGACAGCACGCGTCTCGGCTTCCGCTGGATCGACAACGAAGGTCCGGCCTCGGGCTACTTCCCGTTCTACATCGCCGTAATGATGGCCATCGCCAGCATCGGCAATCTCGTCAGCGCCGTTCTCCGCCGTGCGCCGGGCGGCGATGCGACATTCGTCGGCAAGGCCGCGCTCGGCCGCGTGCTGGCGGTGCTCGTTCCATCCGTCGCCTACGTCGGCATGGTGCAGTATCTCGGCATCTACGTGGCGTCGGCGATTTTCATATTTGCCTTCATGATGCTGATCGGGCGCGAGACGCTCCTGCGTGCGCTGTGTGTCGGCGTTGCTGTCCCGCTCGTCCTGTTCCTGATGTTCGAGGTCTGGTTCCTCGTGCCCCTGCCCAAAGGCCCCTTCGAGCTTTGGCTCGGATACTGAGCCGGCATCGCGGCCGCAGGTGGAACACGCGCATTCGTGCCGTCATGCCTGATGCGCGTGGCGAATGCGCCTGACGATACACCCTGGCTGCCGGAAATAGCGCGCGCCCTGTGTCATCCCGGGCAAGCGAGGGCCGAAGCGATGATTGGCATGGGAAGCGGCAGGTCCCGCGCGCGACCCGGGACCCAGAGTCCCATGCGGTAGCCCCGCCAATCCGTCCGTCCCCCCCGTCGAACTGGAAACGCGGCGCACCGACAATGCGCCGCGCTTGAACCTTATGCGTGCTCCGTCGCCTTCTGCGATCGCATCAGGATCTTGCCCAATCCAATGACGATCAGTGCTCCGACGACCTCAAAGAGGCGTGCGATGGTCTTGGTTGTGACGCCGAGCATCTGCGCCATCCCTTCCACCGCCGGTGCAAGGGCAGGTTCCGTCGCAAGCAGCTCGCCGGCGACCCATCCGAGCAGCGCAGCGCCCGCCCACACCAGGATGGGATAGCGCGTCAGCAGGTTGGTAATGAGGGTCGCGCCGCCCACCACCAGCGGAATGCTGATGATGAGGCCGAAGATGATGAGGCTCATGTCGCCGCCGGCGGCCGCCGCAATCGCCAGAACGTTGTCGAGGCTCATGACGATATCGGCGATGGCCACGATCTTGACGGCTTCCCAAAGGTTGCTGCCGCTGCCGACGCTGTCCTCGCTGGCTTCCTCGTGGATGACGAGCTTCACCGCGATCCAGAACAGCAGCAGGCCGCCGATGAGCTTGAGATACGGGATGCCGAGCAGCTGGTTGACGATGACCGTGAAAATAATGCGGAGCACGATGGCCGCGCCGGCGCCGAGCAGGATGCCATACATCCGCTGCTTGGGCGGCAGCCCGCGGCACGCGAGCGCGATGACGACGGCGTTGTCGCCGGAAAGAATGATGTTGATGCCGATGATCTTCGCGATCGACACGGCCATCGGGCCGTAGCTTCCGAACATCGAAGTGAGCGCGTCGAAGAATTGATCGGAAACTGCCGCTGCGACAGCCAATGCCTGCAAATCCACCTGTCTCCTCCGACCTCTTTGATTGGGTGTCCGACCCCGATGATGTGCTGCTCGCGTGTCTTCTTTGATGGTTTCGACGCGGCAGCACGCTGAAACACATCGCAGGGCCTTCCTCGTTTTTCAACGCGAAAGCGACATGACGTCGGCAAGGAATTTCGCCGCAGGTGAATCGGAAACCCGAGTTATCCCCGGAGCGATCGGGTGATCGGCGCGCGCCGCCATCATCTCCGATCACCCTGTCGATCACGTCCGATCACCCTGCCGATCGGCCGCCGATCACCCCCGATCACCCCCGATCACCCCGGCGCTGTCCGGAAGTGTCCGCATGGCTGGCATCTGGCATGCCAAATGCAGCCAGAGCGATTCACCAGGCGGCAGGCTCATTTACTCCCGCGCTTAATTCTCCCTTCCCACTCGCCAATCGCTCGACTTTGGGTCGTGTCGCTTCCTCTCTCCGCTTGCGTCATGAAGGTCTGCGGTGTGGGCAGCAAATTTGGAAAGCACGCGGGCGCATGCGGCACCCTCTCGCCACCGACAGATGTTCGTCCCGGGCAAGCGGAGGGGAGTTGAAGCGCTGCTCCTGCCTGCGACCCGGGCCCTAGGGCCGGATGCGGCAGCCAACATGAGCGGCGAGAAAGAGGCCGGGAAATGCGAATGCGACGTGGCCACGTCGCGTCACCACTCCTCCACCTGCGTTCCCGGAAGCCGCGCCACGTCCGACATCACGACTTGCCCCCGGCCCCGCATCTGTCATCCTTGCGGTCGATACAAAGTTCGGAGGATTTTGCGGTGACGAAGCTGCCCCAAGCCGTGCCCACCATTCAGGTCGACAACGACCGCGTGCGCGTCACCGAGTGGCGCTTTGCGCCTGGCGCCGAGACCGGCTTTCACACCCATCAGATGGACTACGTCGTCGTGCCGTCGCGCGACGGCCGTCTGAAGCTCGTCAGTCCGCAGGGCGAGGAAAGCTTCGCCGACCTCAAGCACGGCGTCTCGTATTTCCGCAAGACCGGCGTGCATCACAACGTCATCAACGCCAATCCTCACGAGTTCGCTTTCGTCGAGATCGAGCTGAAGATCTGAACAAGCGTCGACGCCGAGCGGGCTATTCAAGCTCGCCGATTTCCCGCGCGAGATTGTCCCGCGCCGATGCCTCCCACAGCGTTTTCAGCGCCGGCGTGCCGTAAATCTGCGGCCGTGCCAGAAACGCTGACAGCACCTTCCTTCGCCCCGCACGATAGACGTCATCCGGATACATCCCGTATTCGCTCCGGATCGCTTCGGCATAGTTGGCGTAGACCGATCGCTCCGCCGCGAGAATGGAGAGGTCGAGATCAAGCAGCAGCGCCAGATCCGCATCGTCCGGCAGCCATCCGCCGGCATCGTGTCGCGTCGCCAGAATGTACCGCTCGACCTTGGCGACGAGCCCTGCCGGCAGCTTCAGAGTCGTCAACCTCCTGCCCGCCAGCGCGGCGCTTGCCGCCTCGTTATCAGAGCGCAGCGGATCGTACACCGCGTCGTGGAAATAGATGACAAGCTCCACCGCATCGCTGTCGGCGACGTCGTGCCCGTGCGCATCGAGCTGCTGCAGCAGCGCGGCGATGTGGTCGAGCGTGTGATAATGCCGTCCCGGTGCCGCGTACGCGCCGACGAGCTCGGCCAGCACAGGATCGCCAGCATTCGCAGGGATGCCGAGCCGGCCCATTAGCCTGTGCCAGCGCAGGTCGAGCACATCGAGAACGGCCGATGCCTGCATCCGTCCGGCGCCTTCTCCTATCAACCAGCCAGGGCCGCTGCCGCCTGCCCGTTGTTTTGGCCGAACACGCGATGCCGCCAATAGGGGCTGTAGCACACGAGCACGCGACCGGGGCCATCATAGTAGCGGCAATGACCCTCGCCGGATACGTACGAGGCAAGGTAGGACTTGGTCGGCCGGCGGATGGAATAGGACACGTCCGCGGTACGCGCGACGACGTATTTGCCGTTGGCAACGAGCGGCTTCCCCTTCTCCAGCGTCAGCTCCTCGAGCGGTCCGGCCGAAGCCACCACCACCTTTCCGTGCCCGCTCACTTTCGTCTGCCAGTCGATCAGCCCTTCGCCTGCCCAGAAGGAGGTCCACATCTTCTCGCGATATGCACTCAGGTTGAGCGCGCCTTCCGATGCCCAGTAGCTGCCGCTCTCCAGCACCCAGGTTTCGCCCTTCACGTCCAGCACATAAAATCCACCGAAGGACGCCTCGAGGAAGATGATGCCCGTGCCCTTGTACGTCGGCCGGAAGAAGCCTTCCTCCGACAGATAAGATTTCACGACGCGCCCGACCGACGGCACATTGACCGTCATGTCGATGGCACCGGTCATGCTGGACAGCGCGCCCGCCTCGGCCTGTATGGCCTCATTGTCGAGCGTGGCTTTGACGTACTGCATGCCTTCCAGCGTTTCGATCTCGAACTTTGCCATGGCACTAGTGTCCCGATTCCGCAGTTCGCCTGATCTCGATGCTAGAGCAGGATCGCTTCGGATTGATCACTTTGCCTGAACCGAGGCGCCTCGGCCGAAGCGTGAATCCTGCTCTATTCCATATGCTTAGAGTGCGATTCACGCTTCGCATGGAAGCCGGAAGTGTTTCCATGCGAAACGATCGCGCTCTAGGTCCCTGAGCGAATTTCGGAATCAAAAGGGACTCTAGAATCATAAAGTTGCTCGTGTGATTCCGATCGAGCAATTCGCTCCAGGATGTGCGGCAAACGCCGGCGAATTTCTCGATCATCACACTCGCGTCCTCAAGGAATGGTCATGCGCTTGTAGACCGCCTCGTAGGCGTCCGGCCCGACGCTGATCGCTCCACGGAAGGGCCGGTCGGTCACAAAAATCAGGCAGATCACGGTGCTGAGGAACAGCGTCAGCATCCCGCTGAGAAGGAGCTGGGGGACGAGCTTCATGTCGAGCATCCACAGAAGCATGATGGTGATCAGGGAGCCGACCAGCACGACATACCACATCAGGGCCGGAATGCCGGTTTCCACCCCCTGGATGCGTGCGCGGCGCACCTCCGCCATGGTGGCGAACTGGGCGATGGTTTGCCCGTGAATGATCTCCTGCGCCTTGGTCTGCGGCTCATACGCGAACAGCTTGGCCTGGATGGCATTCATGCGTGAAACCCCGTCAGCGGACACGATCCCGCGCTGCTGCAGCGGCCATGCTTCCTCGATGACGTAGCGCGTGTACTCGCGGATGAGCGGCAGCGTCTCGGAGCGCGTGGGCTCCGGATAGTCGGTGATGGAGCGGAAGATGGCCCGCAGATAGCCCGCCTCCCGGTTCACCGTTCTCTCGACATCCGACAGGTTCTGGTACGCCGCGACCGCGAGCAGGCCGAGCAGCAGCCCGAAGAAGGCGCAGTGGCTGGAGAGGATGACGCCGACGAGATCGTTGAGTCCGGGCTGGCGTCTCAGCAGCAGGCGAAAGATCGGCCGGATAAAGATGACGCCGGCCCAGGTCACACCCACGAACACGACGGCGAAGAGACCAGCCAGAGCCATCGTAGGAATGTCGTAAAGCCAGAGCATCGCAATCTCCCTGCGTAGGCTCTGTGTGTCATACTCCACCGCGCGCGTTCGGAGAATGCGGTATCACCCGCATGGTGGATGCAAGCCTTCAGCCGCGCTGCGCATGCAACCTGTCGACGCTCGCCGCGCGCGCCGTTAAGGTTTGCTTCCCATCTCAAGCTGCAGCAGGAGGAAGTCCATGGCCGTCACGCTCTTCATGGTCCGCGCCACCATCACCAAGGACAAGGAGGCCGCGTTCAACAAATGGTACAATGAGGAGCATGTGCCCCAGGTGCTGCAGTACAACGGCGCCGTCAGCGGCCGCCGTTACCGGCGCATCCTGGGCGAGGACAAGTACGAGTACATGGCGCTCTATGAGTTCGCCAGCGAGGACGTCTTCAAGAAATTCCAGGAGTCGGGCCACCTGAAGGAGCTCAAGGCCGAATACGACAAGCACTTCGGCTCTGTCTCCGACCGCGCCGGCACCGGCTGGGTGCAGGTGTTTCCGTAACCCGTCATCCTCGCGCGAGCACGCCGCAGGCGTGTCATGTCGCAGACATGCTTCCAGCACGACGCGCGGGGACCCAGCGCAAGAAGTGCCGAAGGCTCGATATCCTCAATTGATCGCGCCCAGCGCCTGGGCGAAGCCGGCGAGCGAGATCGGGATGCCGATGCCGGCTTCCTCGGTCTGGAACAGGATGAAGACCGCCGTCTTGCCGGTCTTGAGCCGCTCGATCAGTGGCTCCTCAGCCACCACCTGGGCGTAGCACGCGAAGTTGTGGCAGCGCAGGAACGGCACGTTGCCCACGTCCTTGTCGTCGATCTTGAGGCCGAGGCCCGGCGGGAGCAGCACGCCCAGCGGCGCGAAAATCCGCAGCACGCGCGTGCCGTTGGAGAACTTCTGGAAGTACACCGTCAGGCCGACGTTGTTGCGGTCCTCCGCCGTCACGCTCTGCACCAGCGCGCACACCTCGTTCTTGGAGCCAGGCGGCGGCTGCTTGCACACCACCTGCCAGTCGCCGTGCTGGGCCTTCACCGTGCCATCTTGCGCTGCGGCCAAGGCCGGCGCGAGGAGTGTCAGGATCAGCGCCAGCGGCAGCCGCAGATAACGCAGCGCAGTGAGGCAGGATCGGGCCACGTGAGGCTCCATTGAGACAGTCGCGCTCCCCGCGAGCGCTCGTGGCGTGGCCGTTCCGCGCGACGGCCGGCCAGGGTTTGTGTTTATGGCAGAAATGCTGCTGTGGCCAAGCAATTGGGCCAAAGTGGGACTGCCACCGGAGGGGCGAATCGCACTGCCTCAAATATGCCGCGATATGCCGCAGCGGGCGAGGCTTGAGTTGCGTTCTGGCATCATGCTCATGTGCGCCCCATGGGTGCGGTTGCTTTGGCGCTTCAACCGGCATCCTTGCAACTTCCGTCATCGACTACTGGCACGGCGATCGGGGCCGGCGGCAGGAAGCTCGGAGAGTGGGGCGCGCGTGTTCGTGTGCGACCTGTCTCGTTGGCGAGAGGTGCAGGCTTGAGGCAAGTGCGGCTGGTGGCTAGTGTGATGATCGAGAAATTCGCCGGCACTTTCGGGAGCTCTCAGAGCGAATTTCTCGATCTGAATCACACTAGCAAGTTTATGATTCTAGTGTCCCTTTTGATTCCGAAGTTCGCTCAGGGACCTGGCATCGAGATCAGGCGAATTTCGGAATCGGGACACTAGTTTGTCACCAGCGGCCGCTGAGCGGTCGCGGAACGGCTGGGGAGCTGACGAATGATCAAAGGGTTGCGGGGCTTCAGTCTCGGCACCGTCATGGGCCTGTTCGCTGCGGCGCTGATCGGAGTGCCTCTGGCTCTGGCCGGCACCGGCCAGCCCTCCCCTTGGCAGTACACGATGCAGACCCCGGTCAGCGACGTGGCGTTGCAGACCGAGTGGTTCCACAGCGCCGTCAACATCGTCATCATCCTGATCGCGCTATTCGTGCTCGTGCTCATGATCTATGTCATGTGGCGGTTCAACGAGCGGTCCAATCCCACGCCTTCGCGCACGACGCACAACACGCTGGTCGAGGTGCTGTGGACGGTCGTCCCGGTGCTGATCCTCGTCGTGATCGCCATCCCGTCCTTCAAGCTGCTCTACTATCAATATTCTTACCCGGCGCCCGACCTCACCATCAAAGCCACGGGCAACCAGTGGAACTGGACCCACGCCTATCCCGACCACGGCAACTTCAGCTTCACCTCCGTCATGCTCAATGATGCGGAGCGCCAGGCGCGCATCGATAAGGGCATCCCGGCACCCCGCCTGCTGGCGGTCGACAACGAGGTTCTGGTCCCCGTCGATAAGTACGTGCACGTCCTCGTGACGGCCTCCGACGTGATCCACAACTGGACCATCCCCTCGTTCGGCTCCAAGGTCGATGCCGTCCCCGGCCGTGTCACCGCCACCTGGTTCCACGTCAAGCAGGAAGGCATCTTCTACGGCCAGTGCTCGGAGCTGTGCGGCAAGGATCACGCCTTTATGCCGATCGGCGTCCGCGTGGTAAAAGAGGCGGTCTTCAACGAGTGGGTCGAGGCCATGAAGGCCCGCGACCGGCGCCGCGCTCGCGAGATCATCGACCGCGTTGCCCTCGAGCACGCCAAGATCGCGGCCGAGCGCGAGGGCACACCGGCAACGATCGTGCAGGCGCAGGCCGCTGGTGCGCGCTGAGGCCACAACGTGGCAAGGTGGTGCCGCCCGGCCAACCGGCGGCAGGCTCTTTTGCGCGAGTTCGCAAGGCACTTCGAAAAGCACACGAATTAAGGTGATCGGACATGGCTAGCACGGCGCACGCGGAACACGATCACGAGCACACGCCCTACGGTTATGGCCGCTGGCTGTACTCCACCAACCACAAGGACATCGGCACGATGTACCTCCTCTTCGCCATCGTGGCGGGGGTCATCGGCGGTTTCCTCTCGGTGATGATGCGGCTCGAGCTGCAAGAGCCGGGCATGCAGTACTTCGCCAATCCGCACACCTTCAACGTGTTCGTCACCGGCCACGGCCTCATCATGGTGTTCTTCATGGTCATGCCGGCCATGATTGGCGGCTTCGGCAACTGGTTCGTGCCGCTGCACATCGGTGCGCCGGACATGGCCTTCCCGCGCATGAACAACATCTCGTTCTGGCTGCTGCCCGCGTCCTTCGGCCTGCTGTTGATCTCGATGTTCGTGGAAGGCGCCGGCACCTGCAAGCAGATCTCGGACGCAGTCGGACCGCGCGACATCTCGGGTTGCGGTGTCGGCGGCGGCTGGACGGTGTATGCGCCGCTTTCGACGACGGGCCACCCCGGCCCGGCCATGGACTTCGCCATCCTGTCGCTGCATCTCGCCGGCGCGTCCTCAATCCTGGGCGCCATCAACTTCATCACCACCATCTTCAACATGCGCGCACCCGGCATGACGATGCACAAGATGCCGCTGTTCGCCTGGTCGGTGCTGGTGACGGCCTTCCTGCTGCTGCTGTCGCTGCCCGTTCTGGCCGGCGCCATCACCATGCTGCTGACGGACCGCAACTTCGGCACCACGTTCTTCACGGCCAGCGGCGGCGGTGA
The DNA here is from genome assembly GCA_046154585.1 of Hyphomicrobiaceae bacterium. Taxonomy (GTDB): domain Bacteria; phylum Pseudomonadota; class Alphaproteobacteria; order Rhizobiales; family Hyphomicrobiaceae; genus CADEFX01. The sequence continues at coordinate 89,760 of JBJXDX010000079.1, forward strand.
CCCGCTGCTGTACCAGCATCTGTTCTGGTTCTTCGGTCATCCCGAGGTCTACATCCTGATCCTGCCGGGCTTCGGCATGGTCAGCCATGTCATTTCGACGTTCTCGAGAAAGCCGATATTCGGCTATCTCGGCATGGCCTACGCCATGGTCGCCATCGGCCTCGTCGGCTTCGTCGTGTGGGCGCACCACATGTACACGTCGGGCATGGGCGTGGACGCGCAGGCCTACTTCATCTTCGCCACCATGGTCATCGCCGTGCCCACGGGCGTAAAGATCTTCTCCTGGATCGCCACCATGTGGGGCGGCTCCATCCGCTTCACCACGCCGATGCTGTGGGCGCTGGGCTTCATCTTCCTGTTCACGGTCGGCGGCGTCACGGGTGTCGTGCTCGCCAACGCCGGCATCGACCGCTACCTGCACGACACCTATTACGTCGTCGCCCACTTCCACTACGTGCTCTCGCTCGGGGCCGTCTTCGCCATCTTCGCGGGCTGGTACTACTGGTTCCCGAAGATGTCGGGCTACATGTATTCCGAGGCGATCGGCAAGGCGCACTTCTGGATCACGTTCGTGGGCGCCAACGTGTTGTTCTTCCCGCAGCACTTCCTGGGCCTTGCCGGCATGCCGCGCCGCTATGCCGACTATCCTGATGCTTTCGCCGGCTGGAACAAGATCTCCTCGTTCGGGTCGTACATGACGGCCTTCGGCGTCTTCGTCTTCCTGTACGGCGTCATCATGGCGTTCAGGCGCAAGGAGAAGGCCGCAGACAACCCGTGGGGCGAGGGCGCCACCACGCTCGAATGGACACTGCCGTCGCCGCCTGCGTTCCACTCGTTCGAGACGCTGCCGAAGATCGCGGCCACGGATCATCACTAGCCTGGCCCGTGCTGCGGCCTGACTGAAGGATCAGATGGCGGATATCGCGCACACGGGCGTTGGCATCGAGGGGCGGGCTCTAAGCCCAACCGCCGGCGGCAGCGTCGGCGACTTCATCACGCTGATGAAGCCGCGCGTCATGTCGCTGGTGATCTTCACCGCGCTCACCGGCCTGGTGCTGGCGCCGGGCACCTTGCATCCGGCACTGGCGGTCATCGCGCTCCTCTGCATCGCCGTCGGGGCCGGTGCGTCAGGCGCATTGAACATGTGGTACGACGCCGACATCGACGGTCAGATGCAGCGCACGGCGGCGCGTCCCATTCCGCGCGGCCGCGTCACGGCCGAGGAGGCGCTGACCTTCGGTGTCGTTCTCTCCGGCTTCTCTGTCTTCACACTCGGCTTGATCGTCAACTGGGTGGCGGGCGCCCTGCTGGCCCTGACGATCGCCTTCTACATCTTCGTCTACACCATGTGGCTGAAACGCCGGACGCCACAGAACATCGTCATCGGCGGTGCCGCCGGCGCCTTTCCGCCCATGATCGGCTGGGCCGCCGTCACCGGCACCGTGTCGTTCGAGAGCATCCTGCTCTTCCTCATCATCTTCATGTGGACGCCGCCGCACTTCTGGGCGCTGGCGCTCTACCGCTGCCGCGACTACGAGCGGGTCGGCGTGCCGATGCTGCCCGTCGTCGCCGGCCGGCTCGAGACCCGCCGCCAGATCGTCATTTACAGCGCTCTCTTGGTGCCGCTCGCCGTGCTGCCCGCGCTGATAGGTTTTGCCGGCGCCTTCTACGGCGCCACCGCCATCATTCTCGGCGCCGTTTTCATGGCGCTCGCCCTCGGCATCTGGAGCGCGGAGGACGACGCCCAAGTCGATCAGACGGCGCGCCACCTGTTCCGTTTCTCTATTCTCTATCTCTTTCTGCTCTTTGCCGCGCTGCTGGTCGAGCGCGTGGCAGCAGTCGCGATGAGTTGACACGTGAGGCCCCGCGTTGAGCGAACCGGAAGACGAGGCGGAACGGCGGCGGCGCCAGCGCATGCGCTCCTTGGCGATCGGGCTGGCGTTGGCTGCCCTCGCGATTCTGTTCTACGTCGCGACCATCGTGCGGCTCGGCGGCAACGTCATGAACCGTCCGCTGTGACCGGGGCTGGCGCATGAGCACCGTCGCGCAGAATCCCGACATGGCCCGGCGGCACCGCCGCGTGGCGATGGCCTGTGCCGTCTTTGTGGTCGGCATGGTCGGACTCGCCTATGCCTCCGTGCCGCTCTATCGCCTGTTCTGCCAGGTTACGGGCTTCGCCGGCACGCCCCAGCGCGTCGATCATGCGTCCAATGCCGTCGGCGACCGTGTCATCACGGTGCGCTTCGACGCCAACGTCGGTCCGGGCCTGAGCTGGGATTTCGTGCCCGAGCGGACCACCCAGGATGTGCGGGTCGGCGAGAACACGCTTGCCTTCTACAAGGTCACGAACCGGTCCTCGAAGGCCGTGGTCGGCTCCGCAACCTTCAACGTCACGCCTGACCAGGCCGGCGCCTTCTTCAACAAGATGGAATGCTTCTGCTTCACCGAGCAGCGCCTCGAGCCTGGCCAAAGCCTCGACATGCCGGTGAGCTTCTTCATCGATCCGGCGATCGTAAAGGACAAGGACGGAAGCTGGATTCGCAATATAACGCTGTCCTACACTTTCTATCCGGTGGACCATCCGAAGGCGCGCGCCGACGCGCCGGCGGCGGGGACGGCGACGCAAGGGATCGTGAGATAAGTGAGCCGCGCGCTAGTGTGATGATCGAGATATTCGCTTGCATCTGCCGCACATCCTGGAGCGAATTTCTCGATCTGAATCAGACTAGCAAGTCTATGATGCTAGTGTCCTTTTGGATTCCGAAGTTCGCTCCCGAGCCTAGTATCGAGATCGGGCGAACTTCGGAATCGGGACACTAGCGCGGTTCGAAGACGATGACGGGGACTGGAGCAGGCCATGGCCGATACGCACGCGAAGCACCACGATTACCATCTTGTGAATCCGAGTCCCTGGCCGATCGTTGGCGCGGTCTCCGGCTTCATCATGGCTGTCGGTCTCATCATCTGGATGAAATCGATGGGCGGCGGTCCGGGCCTTTTCGGCCTGCGCGGGCCCATCGTCTTTTCCATCGGCACCGTCGGCGTCCTCTACACCATGTTCATGTGGTGGCGCGACGTCATCAAGGAAGCCAACGCCGGCGACCACACGCCCATCGTGCAACTCCACCTGCGCTACGGCATGATCCTATTCATCGCCTCGGAGGTGATGTTCTTCGTCGCCTGGTTCTGGGCCTTCTTCGATGCCGCGCTGTTCCCGGCCGCCGTCGACAGCCTGCCGAATTCGTCACAGGTGATCGGCATGGTCGAGCGTAACACGCTGACCGGCGGCGTGTGGCCGCCCAAGCCCGCGCCGCAGTTCCGCGGCACGTTCGATCCCTGGGGCTTGCCGATGGTCAACACGCTCATCCTGCTGCTGTCGGGCACCACCGTCACTTGGGCCCACCACGCGCTGCTGGAGGGTGACCGCAAGAACCTCGTGCGCGGCCTCGCGCTGACTGTCATCCTCGGCGTCCTCTTCACGGCGTGCCAAGCCTACGAGTACGGCCATGCCGCCTTCAACTACTCGGGCCACATCTACGGCGCCACGTTCTTCATGGCGACCGGCTTCCATGGTGCGCACGTCATCATCGGCACCATCTTTCTGGCCGTCTGCCTGTATCGCGCCATGAACGGCGCCTTCACACCCAAGGCGCACTTCGGCTTCGAGGCCGCCGCCTGGTACTGGCACTTCGTCGACGTCGTCTGGCTGTTCCTGTTCGCCTGCATCTACGTCTGGGCTGCGGGCACGCCCGCTCCCCACTGAGATCCGCGCCTCTAGCAGCGGATCTGTCATCCATGGAGGCGCCCGCATGGCGCCTCCGGAGTACGGCCATGACCGAACGTGACAGCATCGCGCTGCGTTCTGCGCTCACCTGCGCCTGCCCGCGCTGCGGACAAGGCCCGCTGTTCACCGGCCCGCTCACGCTCACACTCGGACCACGCTGCACGCACTGCGATCTCGACTATGCCTTCATGGATTCCGGTGACGGCCCCGCCGTGTTCGGCATCCTGATCCTCGGCTTCCTCGTGCTCGGCGGCGCGCTCCTCGTCGAGTTCAAGCTCGGACCGCCGGTCTGGGTCCACGTCCTGCTGTGGGGGCCGGTCACCTTCGCGCTCGCCTTCCTCCTGCTGCGCCTGCTGAAGGCCACGCTTATCGCGCTCCAGTTCCGGAACGCCGCCGGCGAAGGGCGGTTGGACCGCGAGTGATGTCCATCACCGCCCAGGATCTCGGTCGGGCACGGCTCGTCTGGCCGACCGTCGCCACGCTTGCCGCCCTCGCCATCCTGCTGTCGCTGGGCACCTGGCAGATGCAGCGCAAGGTCTGGAAGGAGGGGCTGATCGACGCCATCGCCCAGCGCGTCACGGCCGAACCCGTGCCGCTCGACACCGCCGCCCGCCGCTGGAGCGGCGACGAGGATCTCGAATACCTGCGCGTCACCGCCCGCGGCCGCTTCCGCCACGACAAGGAGCGCCTGTTCTACGCACCCGGTAAGGACGGCCCAGGCTTCCATGTCTTCACGCCGCTCGAGACCTCCGTCGGTCGCTATCTCTTCGTCAATCGCGGCTTCGTCCCCGAGCGCCTGGCAGACCCGGCCTCCCGCGTCGCCGGCCAGCACCCGGGCGAGGTCGAGATCACGGGCCTGCTGCGCCGCCCGGCCGACCAGGGCTGGTTCACGCCGGCCAACGAGCCCGTCCGCAACCTCTGGTTCTGGCGCGACCTCGACGGCATGGCTGCCTCGGCGCTCGGCCGCGATGCTGGCAAAGCCCTGCCATTCTTCCTCGACGCGCAGCCCCGCGACCCGGCCCCATCGCCCGCCACCTGGCCGCGGCCCGGCGTCACCCGCCTGGACTTACCCAACCGGCACCTCGAATACGCCCTCACCTGGTATGGCCTGGCCGGCGCCCTGATCGCCGTTTATCTGGCCTTCGCGCGCGGCCGACTGCGCCGCTCGACCGGCGACCCGAGCCGCCCGCAAACGTGATCGGGGACGGTGCGCTGCCGCGCGTTCAGTTACCTTGTTCCGGGCCCCGCCCCGTTCTACGGTGCGCCCTGTTCATCTCTCGAGACCCACACCGCCAAGGCCTTGCCTCCAGTGAGATACGTCAGCACGCGGGGCGCCGCGCCCGAGCTTGGATTCGAAGACGTGCTGCTGGCCGGGCTCGCTCGCGACGGCGGCCTCTACGTCCCCGCCCAGTGGCCCTCGCTGTCGCCCGCCGAGATCGCCGCCTTCGCCGGCCGGCCCTACGTCGACGTTGCCCACCGCGTGATCTCTCCCTTCGTCGGCAGCGACATCCCCGACGCCGACCTCCACGCCATCCTCACCGAGGCCTACGCCACCTTCCGCCACCCCGCCGTCGCGCCGCTGGTGCAGACCGGCCCCAACGACTGGATCCTCGAACTCTTCCACGGCCCCACGCTCGCCTTCAAGGACGTCGCCATGCAGGTGCTGGCCCGCCTGATGGACCGCGCACTGGCGCGCCGCGGCCGCTCGGTCACCGTTGTCGGCGCCACCTCGGGCGACACCGGCGGTGCCGCCATCGAGGCCTTCCGCGGCCGCAGCGCCATCGACGTCTTCATCCTCTACCCGCACGGCCGCGTCAGCGACGTGCAGCGTCGGCAGATGACCACGGCGACCGAATCCAACGTCCACGCCATCGCCATCGACGGCACCTTCGACGATTGCCAGAATCTGTTGAAGGCCCTGTTCAACGATCTGGCGCTCCGCGACCGCCTCTCGCTGGCGGGCGTCAACTCCATCAACTGGGCGCGCCTCGTCTCTCAGGTCGTCTACTACTTCACCGCCGGCGCAGCGCTCGGTGCCCCGCATCGCCGCGTCGCCTTCAGTGTGCCGACCGGCAACTTCGGCGACGTCTTCGCCGGCCACGTCGCGCGCCGCATGGGCCTTCCCGTCGCCTCGCTCGTCGTCGCCACCAACGTCAACGACATCCTCGCCCGCACCATCGAAACCGGCCGCTACGAGCCCCGCACCGTCACGGCCACGTTCAGCCCCAGCATGGACATCCAGATCTCCTCCAATTTCGAGCGCCTGCTGTTCGAGATCGCCGGCCGCGACGCGCGCCGCGTGGTCGAGCTCATGTCCGCGCTCGACACCGCGCACGCCTTCGTCCTCAATCAGGGCGAACACGCCTCGCTGCGCCAGGCCTTCCAGACCGCCCGCGTCGACGAGGACGAAACCCTCGCCGCCATTCGCGACCTGCAGGCCGCCTGCGGCTATCTCACCGATCCGCACACTGCCGTCGGCCTCGCTGCCGCCGCCAAGGTGACGCGCGATCCGTCTGTGCCGATGGTCACGCTCGCCACCGCCCATCCGGCGAAGTTCCCCGATGCCGTCGCCCGCGCCACCGGCGCCCCGCCGCCCGAGCCCGCGATGCTCGCCGAGCAGCGCCGCCGCGAGGAACGCTTCACCCGTCTGCCCAATTCGCTTGCCGCCGTTGCCGACTTCGTCGCCGACCGGGCGCGCGCCAGGAGTTCATCATGACCGTCGAGATTACGCGCCTGGCCAACGGGCTCAGAGTCGTGTCCCAGCACATGCCGCATCTGGCGACCGTGTCGCTCGGCATCTGGGTCGCATCCGGTGCGCGCCACGAGCAGGAGCACGAGCACGGCATTTCGCATCTCCTCGAGCACATGGCCTTCAAGGGCACCGCCCGGCGCACGGCGCAATCCATCGCCGAGGAGATCGAGCAGGTCGGCGGCGAGCTCAACGCCGCCACCAGCCTCGATACCACCTTCTATTATGCCCGCGTCCTCAAGGACGACATCGAGGTCGCGCTCGATATCCTGTCCGACATTCTGCAGAACCCGCTCTATTCCGATGACGAACTGGAGCGCGAGCGCGAGGTGATTCTCCAGGAGATCGCCGCCACCCGCGACAGCCCGGACGATATCGCCTACGACCTCCTGCAGGACGCGGCCTTCACCGGCCAGCCGCTCGGCCGCACCGTGCTCGGCACGCCCGCGAGCGTGACGAGCTTCACCAGCGCCCAGCTGCGCCAGTTCCTGACCTCGCGCTACCGCGCCGGCCGCATGGTTCTGTCGGCCGCCGGCCACGTCGATCACGCCGCGCTCGTGCGCCACGCTGAGGCCCTATTCGGCGCGCTTCCTCCGGGCGAGGCGACCGAGGCGGTGCCCGCCAAATACGTGGGTGGAATGCGCCTCTCGGCGAAGCCTTTCGAGCAGGCTCATGTTATCATGGGGTTCGAGGGAGTTTCGTGGCGCCGTCCCGAGTTCTATCCGGCCCAGGTATTTTCCGGGCTGTTTGGCGGCGGCATGTCCTCCCGCCTGTTCCAGGAAGCGCGCGAGCGGAGGGGTCTCTGCTACTCGATCTATTCATCGACCTGGGGGCTTGCCGACACGGGGATATTCTCCGTGCACGCAGCGACGGGTTCGGACACGATGGGCGAGCTCGTCGAAGTGGTGCGCGACGAGTTTGCGCGCGCGGCCGGCGAGCTGCCGAGCCAGCGCGAGGTGGATCGCGCCAAGGCCCAGCTCAAGGCCGGCCTGCTCATGAGTCTCGAAAGCTCGGCCGCCAGGGCCGAGCAGCTTGCCCGCCAGATCCTGGCGTTCGACCGGCACCTCACGGCCGACGAATTGATCGAGCGTGTGGAGGCCGTTACGCCGCAGGCCGTGCGCGACATCGCCGCGGCTCTCGTCACAGGTTCGCCGATGTCCTTCGCTCTTGTGGGAGCGGGCGACAAGGGATCGTCGTATGCACAACTGGCCGAGCGGCGGGCCAGCGCATAGCCGTTCGAGAGCGCTGAGGCAGGCAGCAGATGGCATTCCTGAGACCGACCCTCGTCCAAGATCCGGCGCCGTTTGTGCGCAGCGATGGTTTGGTCCTGCGTCCACCCGCCGGCTCCGACTATGTCGCCTGGGCCACCTTGCGGGCGGCGAGTCGCGCGCACCTCGTTCCCTACGAGCCGCAATGGGCGCACGATGAATTGACCCGCACGGCCTATCGCCAGCGCCTCCGCCGCTACCAGCGCGATGTGCGCGACGACGTTGGCTATGCCTTCTTCATCTTCCGCGAGACCGATGGCGAGCTGCTTGGCGGCCTGACGTTGTCGAACGTCCGTCGCGGCGTCACGCAAGCGGCTGCGCTGGGCTACTGGACCGGCCTACGCCATGCCCGCAAAGGCCATATGCGGGCCGCGCTGTCCGCGCTGGTGCCGTTCGCCTTCGGCGGTCTCAGGCTGCATCGCATCGAGGCGGCCTGCCTGCCCCACAACGAGGCCTCGATCCGCACGCTCGAAGGGGCCGGCTTCCGGCACGAGGGTCTGGCGCGCAACTATCTCAAGATCAACGGCACGTGGCAGGACCATCTGCTGTATGCGCTGTCGGAGGAGGATCGGGCGCGGTGAGAGCCCTGCGTATCACAGGCCCGCTCGTCATGCTGCTGCGCACCCGCGCCGCGGCGCTGGCACTGCTTGTGGTAGGCCTGCTGCTGGCCTCGCTCGGCACTGCTTCGGCGCTGACGCCGATCGAGATCACGCCCGATCAGGACCGCATCGACATCACGACCGTCGGCGAAGCCTACGAGGGCCGCCGCGACAACCTGCAGGTGGAGACCGCGCCGGGCGTCGACGGCGCCACCGGCCGCGTATCCGTGCGCGCGGCAACGGCCGGAACCAACCCGAACTGGATCGTCTTCGCGCTGCGCAATTCCACGGACAAGCCCATGGAGCGCTGGCTCACGGCCGAGCGTTACAATGCCGTCGGCTCCGGCGTCATCTGGCCCGATCTGGATGCGCGCCGCATCGAGGGCGTGACGCCGTCCGTCGGCTTCCTGCCCGACCGCGTCAAGAGCGACCGCGCCGACATCTTCCGCCTCACCATCGAGCCCGGCCAGACCATCACCTACGTCGTCGAGCTCGCCTCCGACCGCTTCTCGCGCATCTATCTGTGGAAGGCGCTCGAGTACGAGCAGAAGTCGCGCGACCGCCAGCTCTTCAACGGCATCCTGCTCGGCATCACCGGCCTCCTGGCGGTGTTCCTGACCGCCGTGTTCGCCGCCAACCACAAGGTCATCTTCCCCGCCGCCGCGCTCGTGACGTGGTGCGCGCTGGCCTTGCTCTGCGTCGACTTCGGCTTCTGGCACAAGCTGTTCCAGATGCGCCCCGAGGACAACGCGCAGTACCGTGCCGCCGCGGAGGCGGCGGTCGCCGCCAGCCTGGTGATATTCCTCTTCACGTTCCTGCGCGTGACGCTTTGGCACGGCTTCGCGCGCATGCTGTTTCTGGTCTGGATCGTGGCGCAGCTTGCGCTCATCGCCACCGCCATTCTCGATCCGCGGCTGGCCTCCACGGTCGCGCGCATGTCCATGGTTGGTATCGGCGTCATCGGCGGCGGCATCACGCTGTTCCTGTCGCTGCGCGGGCTCGACCGCGCCCTGGCGCTCGCGCCCACCTGGATTCTGTTCGCCGTCTGGCTGTTTGGCGCCGGCCTGACGCTGACCGGCCGCCTGTCGGGCGAGATCCCCGTCGCCGGCCTGCTCGCCGGTCTTGTCTTCATCGTGCTGCTGATCGGTTTCACCGTCACGCAGTTTGCTTTCCGCTCGGCCGAGCCCGCCTATGGCGCGAGCCCCACCGAGCAGCAGCTCCGCTCGGCGGCCGTCGAGAGCACCGGCGTCGCCGTGTGGGAATGGACCGCGCGGCGCAACGAGATCCGCGTCGATCCCGTCGTCGAGGCCACACTTGGCCTCAAGGGCGGCGTGCTGTCCTCCAAGCTCGATGACTTTCTCACCTACGTGCATCCGGGCGACAAGGACCGCTTCGAATTCATGCTGCTGTCCGTCAAGGAGAGTGACGGCGGCAACCTGAAACTGCATTTCCGCATGCGCCACGAGGACAGCTCCTATCGCTGGTTCGAGCTCGAAGGAGCCACCGTGCGCACCTCCGACCGCCGCTCGCTGCGCTGCGTCGGTCTTCTGCGTGACATCACCGATGAGAAGCGCGCTCAGGAGCGTCTCATGCACGACGCCGTGCACGACAGCCTGACGGGCCTGCCCAACCGCGAGCTGTTCCTCGACCGCCTCGGCGTCGCCCTGATGCGCGCCAAGGACGAGCCGTCGGTGCGCCCGACGCTGATCTACTGCGACCTCGACAAGTTCAAGAGCGTCAACAGCTCCTTCGGCCTCATCGTCGGCGACAGCCTGCTGCTCACCGTTTCGCGCCGTCTCGCCCGCGCGCTGCAACCGCAGGACACGCTCGCCCGCATCGGCGGCGACCAGTTCGGCCTCCTCATACCCACCGCCCAGGACCCGCGCGAGATCGCCCGCTTCGCCGAGCACGTGCGCCACTCGCTGCGCGCGCCGATCCGCATCGCCGGGCAGGAGATCGTCCTGACCAGCTCCATCGGCGTCGCCGTCTACGACGGCACCGAGGAGACTGCGCAGGATCTTCTGCGCGAGGCCGAGACTGCCATGAACCGCGCCAAGCGCAGCGGCTCGGATCGCGTCGAGATCTTCAAGCCCGAGATGCGCGCCGATCGGGATCAGCGCGTCGCCATCGAGAGCGAGCTGCGCCGCGCCATTGAGCAGCGCCAGCTCGCCATCGCCTATCAGCCCATCATCGCGCTCTCGACCGAGGAGCTGGTCGGCTTCGAGGCCCTGGTGCGCTGGGAGCATCCGCGTCTCGGCACGCTCGCGCCCGCCGAGTTCATCCCCATCGCCGAGGAGACCGACCTCATCGTCCGCCTCGGCTCCTACGTGCTGGGCCGCGCCGTTGCCGACATCGCCCGCTGGCAGAAGGAGCTGCCGCGCCCCGACGATCCGCTGTTCATGAGCGTCAACATCTCGAGCCGCCAGCTCATGACGCCCGATCTCATCCAGGAGGTGCGCCACGTCGTCGGCCGCAACGTCCTGGCGCGCGGCTCGCTGCGCCTCGAGATCACCGAAAGCCTCGTCATGGAGAACCCCGAGCAGGCGACCCAGATCCTCGCCCAGCTCAAGGACGCGGGCGCCGGCCTTGCCCTTGACGACTTCGGCACCGGCTATTCGTCCCTCTCATATATCGACCGCTTCCCCTTCGACGTCATCAAGATCGACCGCTCCCTCGTGCAGTCCTCCTCCTCCGGCGAGGGCGCCGGCTCGCCCATTGTCCGCTCCGTCGTCGCACTCGCGCACGAGCTCGGCAAACGGGTCGTCGCCGAGGGCATCGAATCGGCGGAGGATGCGAATTTCCTGCGTTCCATCGGCTGCGAGATGGCGCAAGGCTACTACTACGGCGAGCCGATGCCTGAGCGCGACGTGCTGCACCTCCTGCGCCTCATCCGCAAGGCCGACCGGCGCATGCGCCGCCGCGGCATGGTGCGCGGCGCGGCCCGCAGGAAGCAAGCCGAGGATGCGGCCGTCCACGCCGCGGCCCAGGGCGCCAACGGCGGCGCGCCGCCCGACTTCAGGCCTGATCCCAGAGCCGAAGTCAGACCCGAGCTCAGAACGGGCCGTCCCACGGGCCCGCCGCCGCGCCCGGTCAATGCCAATGGCCACGAGCTGCCCATGCCTGCCGTGTTGGCGCAGCGCACGGCGCCCGTGCACCGGCCCGCGGTCCGCACCGGCGCTCCGACCCAGCCTGTGACGCGCACCGCGGCGGCCGCCACGCAGACCCGCACGGGCCGCCTCCGCTCCGCCGCAGCCAGCGCCCGCGCGCGCATCGCCGGCCTCACTGGCGCCACCGTGCTCGAGCCCGCAACGAGCGAGGATACGGCGATCCTCAAGGCCATGCCGCCGACGCCCCTGCGCCGCGATGGTGCGCCGGCGAACGGCCAGTCCCAGCCTCGCACCGCCCGCACCGAGCCTGTTACTGCGCAGACGCAGACAGGCGGCCCCAACGGTCAGCACGGCGCCAACGGCCGCCCGCCGCCGCTGCCGCACGAGATGGCGTCGGCCGTCCGCCGCCCGCCAGCCCAGGCAACCGACCAGGCGCAGCGCCCGCCGCGGCCGGCCCGTACGCAGCCCGTCAACCTCGACATCCTGCCGCCCGAGATCAAAGCCAGCCTAGAGAAGCTCGCCGGCCGCCTCGACCGCACCACGCCCCCCTCCGGCGGCAGTGCCCCACCCCCCAAATCCCCCGACCCCCGCACCCGCAAGCGGACGTAGTTTTCGGCTCCGTATAGCTACGGGCGTTGAATATCTGGAGATCGGATAATGGCAGCTGGCACATTGCTGGCTCGATATGAGGCCGGCGAATTCGAGGCCGTGTGGCGGGAAATCCGGTCACATCCGAATGTCGATGGGCTTCTGAGGGATGAGGTAATCGAAGTCGCGGAGGCTACGATGCGCCGCGTCGCAACCAACGCCGACATGCTTGCGCATCGGTTGCGCGCGCGAGGTTGGAGGGCGCTCTTTGCGGAAGACCACGACCTGCGGACCAAACCATCGTCCAAAGATGAGCCCATCCTCGCCCGTATCGTCGAGATCAGCGGCAAGCCTCTACCGCCTTCCCTCTTGGTGTTTTGGAAGATCGTCGGCGGCATCAATTTCGTTTGGGACTACCGAGCGAGCGGCGTAGCTCCGAACATCGGTATCGATTTGCCGATGGACGAGATGGACCCGCTTTACGTCGATGCGCCAGGAGCCATGACCTATCTGTTCGAAGAATGGGAGGATGAGCGCTCAGAGGGGACTGTTGAAGGGGAATTTCGTATCGACCTCTCGCCCGACTACCTGCACAAAGCAAACATTAGCGGTGGAATGCCATACGCGATCGTAGTTCCATTCCTCGGCGCAGACCCGATATTCGCGGATGAAAGGCACAAGCTGCCATTCGTCGACTATCTGAGATTGGCATTCAAGTGGGCCGGTTTTCCTGGTCTGGAAAGCCATTCTCAGCGAGCTGATGTTCAGCGCTTCGTTGCAGAATTTGGTAGCGGGCTTTTACCGTTCTAATCCGGCGAACTCGCTGGTCCCCTGGCTTGGTCAAGAGCCCTGCACTAAGCGTGCCCCGCCTCGCTCACCAGGTGCGACGGATCAATCCCGATCTTGAACAGCGCCCGATCGTACTTCAGCTCCGAGTCCGGGCTGAAGAGCAGGTCCTTATCGGCCGGGCAGTGCAGCCATCCGTTGGCCTGGATCTCCGTCTCGAGCTGCCCCGGCGCCCAGCCCGCATAGCCCAGCGCCAGGATCGACTGCTCCGGGCCCTTGCCACCCGCCATCGCCTTCAGGATGTCGATGGTCGCCGTCAGGCACACGCCCTTGTCGATCTCCAGCGTGGAATCCTGCGCGAAGTAGTCCCCGCTGTGCAGCACGAAGCCGCGCTCGGTCGACACCGGACCGCCCACATACACGCCCATGCGCAGCAGGTCGGGCGGCACCGTTTCGTCGGCGTCGTCGCCCACGATCCCGAGCTGCTTCAAGAGCCCCGTAAAGGTCAGATCGGGTGCGCGCTGATTGACGATCAAGCCCATCGCCCCGTCGGCGGAATGCGTGCACAGATAGATGACCGAGCGCCGGAAGCGCTTATCGGACATGCTCGGCATGGCCAGCAGGAGCTGGCCGTCGAGATATCCGCTGTCCTTCTTCGCTGCGCGAGGCGTCTTCATTGGGCCAACACTAAAGGGCTTCCGGATACCTGGAAACCGGTTTTCGAGCAGGATGCACGAGCAACGCGCGCGCATCGCGGAAAAACCGTGTCCACGCCAAGGCAAACGGGGAACTCTCTTGGCAAAACACGGTCCAACGCTAACGGGCGGTTCAGCAAGACGCATTCAGCGACATTACGTTCCTTTTCCCCCTTCTTCCCGCTCTTAAGCGGACACCGCCGTACGTTCGATAACCGCCTTGAAGCGACCTTTCGGCCATTCGCACGCGGCACAACTTCTCTCCTCCGGCGTCACCCCGGCGAAGGCCGGGGCCCAGACGCTTCACCGTTCGCGCTGCGTCAGTAGTCCGACCACGATTACCAGTAGTATTCATCCACCCGTCCCGAGTGCGGGGGCCATGTCTGGATCCCGGCCTTCGCCCAGGGATGGGAGGCACCCTTCAAATCAGACGACCGTGATCGGCTGGAGCACCATGTCCGTGAGCTTGCGTGACCTTATGAATGAGGCCATGTCCTCATTCGCGATGATGCACGTGGGAAACTGGACTAACCTTTGAAACGGCTCGTCGGGCTTCAGCGACCTGCCGTCGACGGCAAATCTATCTGGAACTGAACCTCCGACCCGGCCGCACAGCTCGCACGGCAGGCTCTTTGCGTACCCGACCGCTTGAGCGGTCGGCCATATCTCGAACTCGTGTAACGTCTCGTGTTGCTTCTTCCTGAATTCGAGTTCGGCTACGCGTGTTCGCAGGGTGAAACCATCCTGCCGCATGGCCTCAAGAACGCTTTCGCGAACGACCACGTCCCACCAGCTTGGCCACCCGAAGTCTCCGATCGTTCCCGATGCCGAGCCGACTAATGGGCCGAAATCGGTTCCGGGCGCGAGCCACGTATTTGCGGGAAGCAACGGTCTAAGCTTCTCGCGAAGACTTTCGAAAGCGGCGGGCGAAACCGGCCCCCGCTTGAAATTGCCTATCCGCGCCTTCACTTCGCCAACGTCTACGGTTGGGTAGGACGGGCCGATGGTCGTCCATGGTCCTTCTATCGGGCAATCGACCCCCGGCACTCCGGTGGCGTGAGCCGCGCGGATATCTGGCTTGTTGCGGATCGCCCAACCGTCAAGGTCGGGTTTGCAAACATAGACTGTAGGCATAGCGGAGTGATTGAGCCCGATTGGACAATTGGCGGTAGGTCGAATGCTCGGCCATTTTCTTCCTCTGTTCCACCCCCCACCACACGCGCAGTTGACCGCCCGCCCGGTTGGCGCGCCCGGCAGACAGGCTTACATAAGGCCATCTGCCTCGCGCGCCGCAAAGGGAGCTGGGAACTTGGCAATACGCTTCGGCCTTACTGCGCTGGCCTCCGTCATCGCCGCCATCAGCGGCCTACACGTCCCGGCCTTCGCCGCCGAGCCCGTCGCCACGCGCTGGACCACGATCGAGACCTCGCGCGTGCGCCTCGTGGCCGGCCGCACGGGCGACGCCAACAAGCTCGTCGCCGGCATCGAGATCGAGATGGCCGACGGCTGGAAGACCTACTGGCGCAATCCCGGATCGTCGGGCGTGCCGCCGCGCATCGACTGGTCGCAATCGGGCAATCTCGCGAGCGCGCGCCTGGTTTTCCCCGCGCCCTCCCGCTTCGCCGATCGCGACGGCGACACCATCGGCTACAAGAACTATGTCGTGCTGCCGCTGGAGCTGACAGCGGCCGATGCAACCCGCCCCATCGATCTCAAACTCGCGCTCGAGTTCGGCGTCTGCAAGGACATCTGCATTCCCGTCGAGGTCGCACTCTCGCTCGCCGTGCCAGCCGACGCGGCAGCCTTCGCGCCGGACTCGCGCACGATCGCCGCATTGTCCCATGTCCCGCGCAGCGGCGCCAAAGCGAAGCCGACAGATCCCGTCCTCAAGTCGTTTAGGGCCACGCTCGCGGGTGACAAGCCCGCGCTCGCCTTCGACGTCTCCTTCCCCGGCGGTGCCCCCGGCGCCGATCTTTTCGTCGAGGCGCCGGAAGGCTTGTGGGTGCCGCTCGCGCGCAAGGCCGGCGAGACGGCCGGAACCATCCGCTTCGAGATCGATCTCACGGACGGCGCGGATATCGCCGCGCTGAAAGGCAAGGCGCTCGCCGTCACGCTCGTCAGCGACGCCGGCCAATCCGAGACCAGCGTCCAGCTTCCGTGACAGCTCCGCAGGACGGTGCCGCCTTCCCGCTTGGCCGTCCCCAGATAAATGGCTAAGTTCCGCGCATTGCAGGGCCGCAACGGCCACTCGTTTCAGTAGCAGCGCACACGCGCGCGGAGGAGAGCTCGATGGCGATCAAGGTTGGCGACAAACTGCCCGACGCGACGTTCATGACCATGTCGGCCGACGGCCCCAAGCCCATGACCACGGCCGAGGTGTTCGGCGGCAGGAAGGTGGCCCTGTTCGCCGTGCCCGGCGCCTACACGCCGACCTGCCACAAGCAGCACATGCCGGGCTTCGTGGAGCGCGCCGAGGAATTGAAGAAAAAGGGCTTCGACGCCATCGCCTGCACCGCCGTCAACGACGTGTTCGTGCTCAGCAACTGGAGCAAGGATTCCCAGGCCGACGGCAAGATCCAGATGCTGGCCGATGGCTCCGCCGATTTTGCCAAGAAACTCGGCCTCGAGGTCGATCTCTCCGCGCGCGGCCTCGGCGTGCGCTCGCGCCGCTACTCTATGGCCGTCGAGGACGGCGTCGTGAAGGCCCTCAACGTCGAGGAGAACCCGGTCGTCGACAAGTCCAGCGCCGCCACCCTCTGCTCCATGATCGACAAGAGCCTCTGAGGCGGGGGTCGATTGACGACCGTCTCGTTCCACCCTCGATGTCATCCTCGCGCTCGTCGCGAGGACCCATGGTTCGGCGAGTCCGGACGGTGATGGGCGGCGTTGGCAGCGCCTGAACCCAACAGGCGTCACGCTGTGCGGAGCGATAGGTCCTCGGAACAAAGTCCGAGGATGACACTTCTATGTGCCGCATCGCCTCGCGCTACACAGCCGCAAGAATCATTCACCTGACGCGGCGCCCCACAACACCCCCCCTTGGCAACGTCCCGCGCGCCAGCGCAGGATGCGCCTCCATAAAACCCCGTTGGAGGACGGCTCATGTCTGTTGCAGGTTGCGGACTTGCTTTGGCTGCATTGCTCGCGGGGTTTGGCCCCGCGCTCGCGCTCGATGCCGTGGTCGAGAAGAAAACCTTCGCCATCCCAAGCTTCACCACCACCGGCGGCAAGGCCATCAAGAACGTCAAGGTCGGCTGGGAGGCCTACGGCACGCTCAACGCCGACAAGTCCAACGCCATCCTCATCACGCATTTCTTCTCGGCCAACAGCCACGCCGCCGGTAAGTACAAGGCCGACGACAAGGCCGCGGGCTACTGGGACGCCATCATCGGCCCCGGCAAGCCGCTCGACACGGACAAATATGACATCCTCTCCTCCGATACGCTGGTGAACCTCAACGCCAAGGACCCCAACACCATCACCACGGGCCCGGCCTCCATCGATCCCGACACCGGCAAGCCCTACGGCCTCACGTTCCCCATCGTCACCATCCGCGACTTCGTCAACGTGCAAAAGGCGCTGCTCGACAGCCTCGGCATCGCCAAGCTGCACGCCGTGATGGGCGCCTCCATGGGCGCGCTGCAGGTGTACGAGTGGGCCGCGAGCTACCCGAAGATGGTGTCGCGCGCCATTCCCGTCATCGGCGGCGGCGAGACCGACGGCTATCTCATCGCCTGGCTCGATCTGTGGGCGGCGCCCATCCGCCTCGATCCCAACTGGAACAACGGCGACTACTACGGCAAGGCGGAGCCCACCGCCGGCCTTGCCACCGCACTCAAGATGGTGACGCTGCACGCGCAGCACTGGGCCTGGACCAACGGCGCCGCGTTCGGCCGCAAGTGGGCCGTCGAGGGCAAGGACCCGGCCTCCTGCCTCTCCGACTGCAAGTATGCTATCGAGGCGACGCTCGATGCCGCCGGCAAGGGCCGTACCGCCACGTCCGACGCCAACCACTTTCTCTATCTCGTGAAGGCCAACCAGATCTTCGCCGCCGGCGGCGGCTCGGCGGCCGAAGGCCTGAAGAAGATCGACGCGCCGGTGCTGCTCATCACATCCGACGACGACCTCGTGTTCCACCCTGACGGCATCAAGCAGACCGCCGATCTCATCCGCGCCGATGGAACCACCGTCGAACAGGTGAAGATCAAGGGCGGCCGCGGCCATCTCGACGGAGTCCTGGCCATCACCCAGGCCGCCGGCCCCATCGCCGCGTTCCTAGCGAAATGACGCTGCCGCCCGTCTTAACTTGACAGGAGCGCGCCTTGATGGCGCATTCCCGCGTGGACTGCCTGGGACTTGATTTGTGCTGCTCAGACAGGAGGATGCGGGATGCGCTGGGCTCTTGCATTGCTGGCCGTGCTGGCGATGACGCCGCTCGCCGCGCAGGTGGCCGACAAGGTCAAGCCTGCGGCTGCGCCTGCTAAGGCAAAGCCCAAGAAGCCGCTGGTGAGGAAGGAGCCGGCGGTTCCGGCCAGAGAGCTGTTCGGCGCGGTCAAGGAACCGGCGCCGCTCGCTGCGCGCGCTATCGGCTTCTACGCGCGCGGCTGCATCGCCGGCGCCAAGCCGCTCGCCATCGACGGCCCGTCCTGGCAGGCCATGCGCCTGTCGCGCAATCGCAACTGGGGTCATCCCCAGCTCGTGCGCATGGTCGAGAAGCTCGCCACCGATGCGAAGGCCAATGACGGCTGGCCCGGTCTGCTGGTCGGCGACATGTCCCAGCCGCGCGGTGGCCCCATGCTGACCGGCCACGCCAGCCACCAGATCGGCCTCGATGCCGACATCTGGCTGACCCAGATGCCCGATCACCGCCTCACGGAGCGCGAGCGCGAGGAGCTTGCCGCCACCTCCATGCTCGCCGACGACAAGATCAGCGTCGATCCGAAGGTCTGGACGCCCGCGCACGCCAAGCTCGTCCGCCGAGCCGCGTCCTACCCGGACGTCGAGCGCGTGCTCGTGCATCCCGCTATCAAGAAGGCGCTGTGCCAGCAAAGCACCGGCAGCGAGCGCGCCGTGCTGCACAAGATCCGCCCCTACTGGGGCCACCACTATCACATGCACATTCGCATCGCCTGCCCGAAGGGCAGTGACAACTGCGAGGCGCAGGGGCCGACGCCCACCGACGACGGCTGTGGCAAGGAGATCGACGACTGGATCACGCTGCTGAGCCGTCCCCCAGCGCCGGTCAAGCCCGACGCGAAGCCCGCCAAACCCAAGCCGCCGCTGACGCTGGCCCAGCTCCCCGGCGAATGCCGCACCGTCCTCGAGATGGGCAAGTCCAAACCCGCCACCGCCGCCAAGTCACCGGCGACCGCGAAGCAGTAGGGCTATGCACGCCCACGGTCCGTTACTGTCATCCGGGGCAAGCGCAGGCCGACGCATCTACGAAGGTCTCGGACATCGTTCCTGTGCGCGACCCGGAACCCAGAGGCTGGTGCGGAGTACGGCTCTCCGCGGCTCTTCCCTGCGCTTGCATGCCCGAAGGTGGCGCGCTCGCGCCCATGGCGGGGCACGCGGCCATCCGGGATCTTCCCCGGCGCAACCGGCCCTAAACCTTCGCCCCCACTCCCGTGCCGATCGGGCACGACACGCCCGTGCCGCCGAGCCCGCAGTAGCCGTGCGGCACCTTCGCCAGATACTGCTGGTGATAGTCCTCGGCGAAATAGAACTCCGGCGCGTCCACGATTTCCGTCGTGATCGGACGGAAGCCCTTGGCCTTCAGCGCCGCGCCATAAGCCTCCTTGCTCGCCTCAGCCGCCGCGCGCTGGGCTGCATCGAACGTGTAGATGCCCGAGCGATACTGCGTGCCGACGTCGTTGCCCTGGCGCATGCCCTGTGTCGGGTCATGGCCCTCCCAGAACGTCTTCAGCAGCGTCTCGTAGGAAATCACTTTCGGATCGAACACCACCAGCACCACCTCGTTGTGGCCGGTGAGCCCGGAGCACACTTCCTCGTAGGTTGGGTTCGGCGTCACGCCCGCCGCGTAGCCGACGGCGGTGACATGCACGCCCTCGCCCAGTTCCCAGAACTTGCGCTCGGCACCCCAGAAGCAGCCGAACCCGAACATGGCCTTGGCCATGCCGGCCGGGTACGGCTCCTTCAGCGCATTGCCGTTGACGAAATGCGTCTTGGCGGTGGGGATCGCCTCGCCGCGCCCTTTGAGGGCCGCCTCGCGGGTCGGCAGATCCGTCTTCTTCTTGAAGAATAGCATGGGTGGGTCCCCTCGATGAAACTCGGGTTCGCTCCCCAATATAGTGTCACAGGCGCCAATCCGCCATGTGCGATGCCGGTTTATCCGCCGTGTACATACTTGGTGGCGGCAAACAGCCAGACGGCGATCCCCATCAGCAGCAGCGACAGCGCCCGCCGCACCATAGTGCTCCGCCGCTCGTCCTCCAGCCACGGGCGGGCAGCGTCGGCCAGCAGCACGATGGTGGAATGCACGGCGGTGGCCACGGCCGCGTAGATCAGGGAGAGCACTACGGCCTGCCCCGCCAGCGGGCGCGTCTCGTCGATGAACGTCGGCAGGATCGCCACGTAGAAAATGCCCGCCTTGGGATTGAGCAGGTTGGTCACCAGCCCGCGCATGAAATACTTGCCGTGATCGTCGTCCGCCCCGGCCTTGCCGGGCGAATTTTCCGCCTCGCCGCGCCAGCCCTCCCACGCGAGCCACAGCAGATAGAGGGCGCCGCCCCACCGCAGCGTTTCCCAGATGACGCGCGAGCCAGCGACCAACGCCGTCAGGCCAAGCGCCGCTCCCAAACCGACGATGGCCAGCCCGAGCGCTACGCCAAAGGTGGCCGCGAACCCCGCCCGCCGTCCGGTGCCGGCACTGAGCACGGCTAGATAGGCCATGTTCGGTCCCGGCGTCAGCTCGATCACCAGGCAGGTGAGCGCAAACGCCAGCAAAGTCTCAAAAGGAATGATGGAAGCCCCCAAATGTCTTGCGACACTCGATGCGTCACGTTCGAGCACCATAGCCCAGCCACATCGAATCCCTAGCGCAACGGCATTTCAGTGTTGCAGCGTCCTGCTCCAGGCTGTGCGTATTCAGTCGGAGATGAAGGTCATGAAATTTGCTGCACGCATGGGGCGGCCGGATGGGATCAAAATCGCTGGGTGGGCCGCAATCGGCTTGTTTGGTGCCGCCGCTTTGGCAGCGCAGCCGGCGCATGCGGCCAGCGCTCCACAGTGCGCGCCCCTCACGCACACCGAAGCTGCCGCTCTCTTCGATCGCTGGACTACGGCGCTCGCCGAGAATGACGTGATGCAACTGGCCGGCCTCTACAGCGACCATGCGGAGCTTGTCGCCGACGGCGAGGGCGACCCGCATCGTGGCCGGGGAGCGATCCTGGCCTACTACGAGAGCCTGCGTCAGCTTCATCCGCAGGCGTCGGTCACGTCTCGGACCGTTGAGACGGGCTGCAACGTCGCCACAGAAAGCGGCGAGATCGTCTACCGGGTCACCGGCAAGCGGAAAGGGACCCGCATGCTGCTCGGCGGCCGCTACATGACCCGATACCGCTTCGAGGACGGCGCCTGGCGCATCGAACGGCATTTCCTGGGTGCCCGTCCGATCACGGCCCGCGTCCGGATCTAGGATGGCAAGCCGCCGGTTGATGTCATGCACGCAAGAGCACACAGGTATCGACCGAGAACGGCTTTCGTCCTGGCGGGCGGAGGCAGTTTTGGTGCAGTTCAGATTGGCATGCTGCGCGCGCTGATCGAGCATGGGATCGAGCCGGATCTCGTGGTTGGATCGAGTGTCGGCGCCATCAATGCTGCCTACTTCGCCGGTAGCCCGACGCTCGCGGGCCTCGAAGGGTTGGAGCGCATTTGGCGCAACCTGAGGCGTACGGACGTGCTACCCCTCAATTGGCGCGGCGTTTTCGGTCTTCTTAAGCGCGGCAATCACTTGGTGTCGTCCGATGGATTGAGACGTCTCCTCGAGGCGCATCTGCCGTATCGAAATCTCGAGCAAGCATCGATTCCGATCCACGTCGTCGCAACTGACATTTTGTCGGGGCAGCCCGTGGTCTTGTCACGTGGTCCGGCCGCGCCGGCGGTGATGGCCAGCAGTGCGATCCCCGGCGCTTTCGCACCGGTCGAGATCGACGGCCGTCTGCTGTGCGATGGGGCTGTGGCGAGCAACACGCCGGTACATGCGGCCGCCCGCCACGGTGGGCGCAGGCTGTTCGTGCTGCCGACCGGATCGGCCACCAGCTTACCGCTGCCTCCGGCGGGCGTCCTTGCCAACGTGGTCCGAGCCATAGGCCTTCTGACGCAACGCCAGCTTGCCGTGGAATGTGAGCATCTGGGGGGACAAAGCGAGTGCTACGTTTTGCCTGGCGCGTGCCCTCCGGGCATGTCGCCGCTCGATTTTTCGCGCACGCCAGAACTGATCGATCGGGCGTACGCAGGGGCGTGCCGCTGGATCGCTGAAGGCGGCATGGTTCAGTCGACCGTCTCACCCGCCCGTCTCGCGCGACGGCGCACTCCGGTGTCGCTCCTACGAACGCGCGTCAGGCGCGCCTCAGCATCATCGAACGGTACCGTTGCCGATCGGGCAGGATCTTGGTCTTTTCACCCCGCTTGACTAGGCCATCCGTCCCTCACCCGCCGGCAATCGCACCGACAATGAGAAATGGCTGCGCTCCGGTCGCGACCGCGTCGGGAAGCGGAGTGTCCGGAGCATCGTGCGAGAGATCCTCCTGGCAGGCGAAGAACCGCAGGAACGGTCGCCGCTTCTTGGTGGCATGATCGCGGATAGCTCCCCGCAGCATCGGATAACTGTCTTCGAGCGCATCGAGGACGGATCGCTGTGTGACCGCGCCCTCGATGTCAAGATGCACCTCGCCGTTGACGCTGGCGTGCATCCTGAGATGTGCGGGGAGGACGACGCGGATCATTTGAGCGTCTGAACCTCGACTGACAGCACCGGCGGCAGATCGCGGACGATCGCAGTCCACGTGTCGCCGGCATCGGCCGAGGCATAGATCTGGCCGCCCGTGGTGCCGAAATACACGCCGCACGAGTCCAGCGTATCCACCGCCATCGCGTCACGCAGCACGTTGACGTAGCAGTTCGACTGCGGCAGGCCGTTGGTCAGCGGTTCCCACTCGTTCCCGCCCGAGCGGCTCCGCCAAACGCGCAGCTGACCGTCAGGCGGGAAATGCTCGGAATCGCTTTTGATCGGGACGACGTAGATGGTCTCCGGGTCGTGCGCGTGGACATCGATCACGAACCCGAAATCGGTCGGCAGATTGCCGCTCACCTCATGCCACGACGCACCCGCATCGTTGCTGCGCATGACATCCCAGTGCTTCTGCATGAACAGAACGTTCGGGCGCGTGGGGTGCATGGCCAGGCGGTGAACGCAATGGCCGACTTCGGCCGTCGGGTCCGGGATGTACTGGGAGTGGAGGCCCTTGTTGATCGGCTTCCACGTCTCGCCGCCGTCGTCGGTGCGGAAAGCGCCCGCGGCCGAGATGGCGATGAAGATGCGCTTCGGATCGATCGGATCGAGCAAGATGGTATGCAGGCACATGCCGCCGACGCCGGGTTGCCAGTGCGGGCCTGAGCCGTGGCCGCGCAGGCCGGAAAGCTCTTTCCACGCCTTGCCGCCGTCGGTAGAGCGGAACAATGCGGCGTCTTCGACACCCGCATACACGGTGTCAGGATCTGTCAGCGACGGCTCGAGATGCCAGACGCGCTTGAACTCCCAGGGATGCGGCGTGCCGTCGTACCATTGGTGGGTTCCCGGAACTCCATCATAGGCAAAGGTGTTGTCGACCGCCTCCCACGTCTTGCCGCCGTCGTTGGAGCGCTGAATCTGCTGGCCAAACCAACTGCTCGACTGCGAGGCGTAAATCCGATTGGGGTCCGCGGGCGAGCCCTTGAGGTGGTACAGTTCCCACCCGCCAAAATGCGGCCCGCTCACGTCCCACGTCTTACGGGCACCGTCCGATTCTAGGATGAACGCGCCTTTGCGCGTGCCTACCAAAACTCGCACTCCGGTCATGCTTGCCTCGCTGGTTGCCACGACAGAATAACGGTTGGCCGCAGGTCTCGGTCCTGCGGCTCCTGATACTAGGACGAGCGGGGTGGGCCCCTCTCCGACAAGGACCCGTCAAAAATTTGTCCGATGCAACGGGCAACCACGGCTCCAGGGCAGCCGCTGCGTGAATCGCCCTTTGAATACAAGAACCGAGCAAGAGGCGCACCCGAGGCGCAGTGCGGGCCACGTGCACCAACCCGAATCGGCTCGCCCTATTTTCCCTCGGGCGCCTCGTCGTTGGCGGCCTCCGCCGGCGGGCCGAGGTAGAGCCGCCCGGAGATCGGGATGGCGCGCAGCTTCAGGTCGTAGCCTTTTCCGTTCTTGGCCGGAAACGCCGCCCCGACCTCGCGCCAGAAGGGCTTGCGATGTCCCGTCCCCTCCTCGATTTGCCACACCTTGAACACCGGTTCGGGTGCCGCGTCTTCTGCATCCGCCTTGCCCTCGTCCGCAGGCTCCTCCTCCGTCCCGCCACTTGCCGAAGCGCGCAGCAATTTCAGCACCCGTCGCGGCGGCGCATGAGTGTGTCCATTGAGGTTCGACAGCTGCCGCAGGATGATCTGTTGGCGCAGCCGCTGCATCAGCTCGCGCGCGTGGTCGGTGGATTCGTCCGGGCTTTCAAGTCCCAGCGTGCGCGGGTCGAGGTCGCGCTTGGCCGTGTTGCAGTCGGTGCAGGCCAGCACGCGGTTGGCCGTAGAGTTCGCCCCGCCCTTGGAGCGCGGAATGAAATGGTCGGTTGTGGCTTCTCGGTAGCATACGGCTCGCTTGCAGTAGAAGCACCGGCCTTCGTGCGCAATCATGAGTGGCGCTCTATACGACTTCATATCTAGACCCCGCGAACGCGACGACATCAGTGGAGTTCTACAGCAGGCGGATGATATGGCCGATTGCGGCCTTGGCGCGGCACGATTGCGGCCTCTCCGCAAGCTTTTGTCACTTGGCGGGATCGGTGTTGCGCTCGCGGCACGCCCGCATCATCCGCCCAAGGAAAAAAATTCTGCGCGTGCCTGCATCGATCGGCGAGGATCCGGCACCCGCTCTAATTCGCGAACACGTTGACCGTGCGGCGCCGGCGGCCAATGTAGCCCAGCACGAGGCCGAGCCCGCCGAGCGCCAGCCATCCGGGCACCCGCAGCAGGCCCAGGATCATGGGGTCCCACAACCAGCCTGCCGCCCGCCGCGTCACCGCCGTCCGCGCTGCCTCGAACGTCGCCGGCGCGATCGACCGCCAGTGCTCGGCCAGCGAGGTCACCACGAGGCCCGCATCGCCCGAGGCCGAGCGCGTCACGTCATAGATCAGCGCCACGGCGGCGAGCAGCAGCAGCGGATAGGCGAGCACACGCAGCCCCACGCGCACCATCGCGCGCGCGCCGGGCGACAGGACGACGGCTGACACCGCCACCAGCAGCACGGCGACAGGCCAGACTCCGGCAAACGTGTTGGAAATCGTCTCGAGCATCCGTGCCCACCCCTGTGCCTGATGCACCCGCCTTACGGACTATAACTCTGGTGTTGTGCGCCCGTCCTGCTGAACGAGAACATCAGCCAGGAGTAGAGGGATGACCGGTTTGAAGCCGTTCAGCTACATGCCAGATTGCCGGCCAATGGAGAAGGACATCGATGATCAGCAGTGAGGTAACTGCAAGAAGCCCTATCAACCAGTGCCAGCGAGATTTGAGCCAGAAAGTTGTCAGCGCCACCATCGCAACAATAGCGAGTGCCAGCTCCGCAAGAGCCAATATCCAAGCCCCAAAGCCGAAACTGTGCGCTGTCCCGGCAGCGTGGATCACGACTTTGCATCCAGTCGGCCCAGCGCTGCCGCCGTCGACATGACCTATCTCGATTTATTGAAGTGCGGCGGCACGTTGGCACCGGCTTTTGGCAGGCGAGACAGCGCACTTGCTGCCCTCATTGGCGCATATGCCGCGAAATTGCGACCGCAAAAAGCCCCGTGTGTCCGATCGGCTGCAGTGTTGCACCCGCGGGCGCGATCGCTATAGTCCGCAACCTTGCGGAAGGGTGGCCGAGCGGTTGAAGGCGCACGCCTGGAACGCGTGTAGGCGGGCAACCGTCTCGTGGGTTCGAATCCCACCCCTTCCGCCAGCCAGGCGTACAAACCTCTGACTTGATTGCGTTTATTAAGCTGAACGCAAGCGTGTCCCCACATTCGGTCCCACTTGATGCGCGCGATCGTTTTCGATCGATAATTGGTCGGAAACTCTGCACTTTTTTCGACCCGACGCCACTGTGACGTTGCTCTTCCAATGCGTGGATGGGTGACGATACATGACTGCACGAATGAGATCTCTTTGCCCGGATCGATTGGCAGTGTCGCCGATCGAGGCCGCCCGCATCGCGGGAATTGGTAGAACGAAGCTCTACGAAGCTCTGGGTTCGGGTGAGCTGAGCAGCTTGAAGATCGGGAAGCGTCGATTGATCCTGATCGATTCACTAAAAGAATGGCTCAGCCAGCATTCGACGGATTTGGGCAAGAATTGCGTGGCGCAGCAGTCGAGCCCGCCATTGCGCGGGCCTCGAACAGCGTCAAGTCCACTCGGCGAAGGCGAGTGAAGAAATTCAGCGCGGGCCGCGTCAAGATCCACCGGAGCTATGCCGTGGACGAGGCCGCGAAAGTCATCCGAAGTCACAAGAACACAATTCGCAATTGGCTAAAACAGGGTCTCCAGACTGTGGACGGGCAGCGACCTCAACTGATTCGCGGGGTGGATTTGAGAGGATTTGTGGTCACGAAGCGACTCCAGGGAAAGTGCAGATGCGCGTCCGGGCAACTCTATTGCGTTCGCTGCCGCAAGCCTAAGGAGCCGGCTGGACAAATTGCTTCGTATCAGCCGGTCACTGCTTCTTCCGGCAACCTGAAGGGGACTTGTCCGGACTGCGGGACGCACATCTATCGACGGGTCTCGTTAGGGCGACTACCCAGTGTTAAGGGCGCAATAGAGGTCCTTGTTCCGCAAGGGCAGCAACGCATAACGGATTGCCACGTCCCCTCCCCAAATTGTGACTTGGAGGCAAAAGCGGACTCCGATGCCGACGCATAACCCCGACAATGAGCGCATCAAGCACAGATACCTGCACTACCTGCGCGAAGCCAAGCGCCTGAGCGAGCATTCGACCGATGCCGCGGCCGCCGCCCTCAGCAAGTTTGAAGCTTACACCGGATCTCGTGACTTCAAGAGATTTCATATCCAACAGGCCATCGGGTTCAAACGTCGATTGTCAGAGGAAGTCAGCGGCCGGACGGGAGAGCCACTCAGTGGAGCGACCATTCTTTCCACACTGAACGCCCTGCGTGCCTTCTTTCAGTGGCTGTCGCTGCAGTCGGGCTACAAGTCGCGAATCAGTCATGCAGATGCCGAGTACTTTACGCTGTCGGAACGAGAGGCGCGATCTGCGCGAGTTACATTGCAAAGACCTGTGCCGAGCATTGATCAGATCCTGCATGTCTTACGGCACATGCCGACCGAAACGGAAATGCAGCTGCGCAACCGCGCCGTCATCGCCTTCACACTACTAACCGGCGTGCGCGATGGCGCAGCCGCGTCGCTGCGGCTGAAACACGTGGATATCATTGAAGGCAAGGTGGTGCAGGACGCCCGCGAAGTAAGGACCAAATTTGCGAAGACATTCACGACCTGGTTTTTCCCCGTCGGCGACGACGTCCGGGAAATCGTGGATGACTGGGTTGCATTCCTAACGACAGTGAAATTGTGGGGACCAGAAGATCCGCTATTTCCCGCGACCAGGGTGGTGCTTGGTTCCGATCACCAATACACCGCCGATGGGCTTTCACGTGTGCACTGGTCCAACGCCACGCCCATACGCGCGATCTTCCGGCAAGCATTCACAACGGCCGGCCTGCCCTATGCCAACCCCCATTCCATCCGCAAAACCCTGGCGCAACTTGGCGAACGCCTCTGCCAGACGCCCGAGGAATTCAAGGCTTGGAGCCAGAACCTTGGTCACGAGCAGGTGCTAACGACCTTCTCGAGCTATGGCACCGTCCAAGCCGAGCGTCAGGCCCAGCTTATCCGGCGCCTGGGTGAGAAGAGGGAGCCGCACGCTTTCGATCAAGCCACCATCGAGCGCGTCATGAGAGCCCTACGAGACGCCAACGTCGGCAGTTGATGACGGCACAGCGGTCAAAGAGTGGAGCCGATATCGCTCATGAGAAGCTTCTTCAAGCGACGTGAGCACAAACAGCCGATGCCACCGCTAGAAGCGATTCGGAAGATGGCGACTAGAGGCGCGGCTACACAAAGTGATCACCAATCAACTGGTAGCGAACCGGTGCGAACCGATTCAAACTTCTTCGCGGCACCGTGCCCGGCTTGGCATTCCGCCGACGACCACGCGGTCGCCCTTCTGCAATGGATGCAAGGGCCCGGCGGGCGACAGGGCGAAGTCCCTGCTCGTGAACTGATGAAAGCGCATGCCGATATGTGTGCCGAGTATTTTTGGGAACCCGTCCCCTGGATTCCCGTAGCGAAGGCCTTTAGGCGTCTGATAGACGATCCCAAGCATCGATTTGCCTCGCGCAACTCGCGGCGGATTGTCGTCTATCGCATTCCGCCCCGCTCGTAGTCGTACGCTGTCCGGTGAGGTCAGTGATTCGATTCCGTAGGGGGGCTATGCAACTGTCGTTATTTCAACGACTTGGCCGAAAGTGGGGAAGCGGAATCTTCCCGCAGTATTCCGTGAATCGCGAAAGCACGTCCCCACCTTTTTGTGACACTCCTTCAGGGAAAGCCTGTCGGGCTGTGCCTGACCTGAGCCCCGACTTCCTTCCAATCATGAGGAGAGTCCTGGGCTAAAGTTTTGACCGCTTCCGGCGCTCGCGGCAACGGTCAAGTGGTGGGCTCGGAACTCCTCCGGTGTCTTGTTGGCGAGCGCCGAATGCGGCCGCACTCCGTTGTAGTCGGCACGCCAGGCGTCGAGAACTTCGCGGGCCTGGGCCAGCGATACGAACAGCGTCTCGTTCAGGCACTCGGCATTATGGAGCAAGCGCACCAACACTGCCTAAGGCGCTGAGTATTCAATGCGGCCATCGGTTGGCAGCTGCACATGTTCGCCGCTGATCGGCCATGCTCTCGCCGTGTCACGAACGCGAATCAG